>JAGFCA010000039.1 GCA_022394755.1 Candidatus Poribacteria bacterium | reverse complement strand
AGTATGACTTTAAATTGTTTAGCAGCCATAATAGACTCCAAGGTAAATGAATAATTATCTTGAGTCTAAGTATACAATTATTTGAATAAACTATCAAAATTAAGTTGACTTTACATTAGGTTATTTAAAGAAAAGCATAACCAAAAACTGAATACTGTTAACTAATATATAACATACGTAATTCACGAAGAATTGGTGCTTTTAAAATCATAAACCCTTATACCGTAAGGGTTAGTAAAATTGCTTCGTGCAGGTTTGCGTGAAAGTGCCATCATCTCAAAACGATAAATATTAACAACTTTTTAACATTCACATCATCCAGACATCTAACATAAATCGGAACCAATACACAAGATAGGAATTCATGTCAAACTTTACATACCCAATTTCGGTTGCTTTCAATTCTCATTTACAATACAATGTAATCATAAAATCACAAAATATCGTATGTCAGTACAGAATATATAAGGTAGAAATTGATATGAATATCCTTGTCCTTCATGGACCAAATTTACACCTATTAGGCAAACGTCAACCAGAAATTTACGGACATCAAACATTAAATGATATTAATCGTACTCTTGATCAGTTTGTCGACGCTTCCTCTCACGATGTAGTGTTAAAAATCAAACAATCTAACCATGAAGGCGAACTTGTTACAATCATTGGGGACCACATAGACTGGGCAGATGGTATTCTCATCAATCCTGCAGCATACACGCATACAAGCATTGCAATTCGAGACGCGCTCTCTACTGTCGGTGTGCCGGTCGTTGAAGTTCATCTTTCCAACATCTTTGCTCGTGAGGAATTTCGACACCACTCCTATATTTCTGGTATAGCAGCTGGCGTAATAGGCGGTTTCGGAGCATATAGTTATGTCCTCGGATTGGAAGCAATGATACATATTTTAGGACCGCTTACAATAAATAAAGAAAACGAATAAGAAATATCAACCCTACTAAAGGAATTACTTGTGGCAGAAAACCCTTTCATACCATTCAGTCGACCTTGGATTGATGATACAGAAATCGAAGCCGTTAGCCAAGTCCTTGAATCCAAATGGATTAGTACTGGCGCGCGAGTTCGTGAATTTGAACGTGCATTTGCTGAATACCTCGGTGTAAAACATGCAATAGCCGTAAGTTCGTGTACAGCAGCATTACATCTAAGTCTTGTTGTGAGTAAAATCGGTATTAATGACGAAGTCATAACCACACCTTATACTTTTACCGCGACTGCCGAAGCAATCCGATACGTTGGGGCTAAACCGGTATTTGTTGACATTAACCCAGACACTCTAAACATAGATGTTAGTAAAATAGAACAAGCAATCACACCGAACACAAAAGCGATAATGCCTGTTCATATCGCAGGGCTTCCGTGTGATATGGATTCATTAAAGGATATCTGTACAAAACACGACCTTTTACTTCTTGATGATGCCGCACATGCTATCCCAACAATATATAAAGGAGATTATATTGGTGGTATAGGAGACCTATCATCTTTCAGTTTTTATGCAAATAAAAATCTTACCACGGGTGAAGGTGGTATGATAACCACCAACAACGATTCACTTGCACAACCCTTGAGAACAATGCGTCTACATGGAATTGATAAAGATGCTTGGTCACGACAGTCCCGTCGTAGTATTTGGCGTTACGATATCACGACTGAAGGGTATAAATATAATATGACGGATATACAAGCTGCAATGGGGTTATGTCAATTAATGAAATTGACGAAACAACATGAACGTCGTAGTAATTTCTCACAAATATACCAACAAGAATTGGAAAAAATCCCGCAAATATCCACCCCATTCGTTCCAGATAACACTATCCAACATGCATGGCATCTGTATATCATCCAACTCAACCAAGTTGACCGTGACCAGTTCGTTGAATCTATGCGAGAAGAGAACATTGAATGTAGTGTCCACTATATCCCTCTACACCTATTCGACTTCTATCAGAAACAGTATGGATATAAGGTAGGGGATTTTCCTTATGCTGAGGAAGTTTTTGAACGTGTAGTAAGTTTACCTCTCCACCCAGGAATGACAGAATCGGATGTAAATATAGTTTTTGAGACAATCAAAAAAGTCATTTCAAAATAAAAAGTGATATGTCTTAATCTTCAAGTTTAGCGACCATCATGGCACTATCATGTCAAACGCAACACTCTACCAAATCATTCCAAATAAGGTCTGCCTATCCTGTGATGTGTGCTGTCGTTTTTTAGAGTCAGATAGTCCTCTCGCACCCATTTTCACTAAACAGGAAACGCAAAAAGCAATAACCCTCGGTGCCGATCCGTCTCTGTTTCAACCTATGCAAGATGGAAATAGTTCACAGATAACACTAAAACCGTATAAAGATTATTATATCTGTCCCTTTTTTAAACCTGAAACGAGCGAGTGCTTAATATACAACAACCGTCCTCTTGATTGTCAACTGTATCCATTCGCACTCATGTATACTGAAGATAAGAGTCAAATAGTTTTAGGTATTGATATGCTCTGTCCGTATAGTGAGGAACATTGGCAGACAGAAGGTTTCAAGCAACATCTACAACACATTATCAATTATGTTGAGTCTGATGAAATATCTGTGCAGATATCATCTAACTGGCGTCTAATAGGTGATTATCAGGATACAGTAAGAGTATTTCACACATTCAATGACAAATTCATTCATGCAGCTACACCCTCTGACAATTGATGATAAATCAACCTTTGACCAATTCAATACTCAGACACACCTAACACTATCACATTACGCATTTGCACCAATATACATTTGGCAAGAATTCTATAGTCTCCACTATTTAATTAATAAATCAACAGATAATAAATCATCAAGCTACTCTAAAATAGACACAAACCCAAAAGAATATCTTTGTATTTTTGCCAAACAAGGAAAAGACTATTATATGCCGATCTTACCGATTCCTTGTGAAATTGAAGAAGCTCATTATCAAAAAATAGTCCGTGATTCATTTCAATTTATGCTTGAATCAAATCGAAATCCTCAATTCGCACGGATCGAAAATGTTCCTGTAGAATTCTTACCAATCTTTAAGGATGTCGGTTTTGAGGTATTCTTAAAGGAATCAGAATATCTTTATGAGACAAAGAGGATAGGAAACTTGAAAGGTGATGATTTTAAGGGACAAAGGAACGTGTATAATTCATTTATAAAACACAATCCCACAGCAAAATTTGAACCTTATGAAGACATACACTTAGATGAATGTCTAAAACTATATGAAACTTGGCAAAATGACCGATCAAAAAAATATGATGACTCAATTTACCAAGCTATGTTAGAGGACTCAAAATCTGCACATACAATTGGGATATCTAACTCTAAAAAATTAGGTCTTATTGGGAGAATCGTACGGATTAACAATGAAGTACAAGCCTATACATTCGGTTATGCGTTGAATAGTGATACATTCTGTATTCTGTTCGAAATATCTAATCTTTCTATCAAGGGTCTGGCTCAATATATTTACCGTGAATTCTGCAAAGAACTGCTAATAACCTACAAGTGGATTAATGCGATGGATGATTCAGGTTTAGAAAATATCAAACGTGTAAAAATGTCATATCATCCCACCCAGATAATTCCATCCTATAACATCACCAAACATAAATGAAAACCGCACTAATTTTCCTTAATGGCTTCTACGATTATAGTCATCTCACCTTTTATAGAAAAGAAATCGAGAAAGGTATCGAAAACGATAGATATCTTATTTGTGCAGATGGTGGATTACAGCTATTTGATAAATTGAATGAGATTGATAAAATCAATATGAAACCGGATATATTAATAGGCGATCTTGATTCTGTTGACAATACAAGAACTCAAGCTAAACAGGTTGTTGAACAGTGGGTAGGACAGACCGATAAAGATTACACCGATGGTCAGTTGGCTGTAAAATATGCGTTAGAAGAATATAACTGTAAGCGTATTATCATCTACGGAGGGTTACCTAAACCGGACGGGTATGAGACTGATCATTTTCTTGGTAATCTGAAACTCATGCCATTTGGATATTACAATGTCGGTTTTACCAAACAATATAAAGCAGAGATGCGCGATCCACAACAGACTATTTACTATCTAACATCACAATTGCGAATTGAACGACAAAATAAGAATCTGCAGCGCGTTTCTATCATCGCTAATGAATCGAAGGCAATCGTTGAAAGCTCAACCAATCTTAGATGGTCTCTATCATCATTTCACATTCATCCATATAATACAAACGCACTTCGTAACGAATTTCTTAATGATGCCGATTGGGTGGATATCAAATTAGCTGATAATTCTGCACCTGTATACGTTATCCATAACTGGTAAACATTTACGTCAGGACTTACGCAGTTTTTACAAATAAAAGAACATATATAGGACATACGCAGTTCCTTGTGTCTGTAGCCCCGGGTATGTCTAAATGACATTCATACCCGGGGAACGCCTAAATGGCGTTCATACCGTTGATTCTGATTCCTAATTCGCGGGCGAATGGTGTGTAGAAATGGAATACCTCCCAAGGTCTAAGCCCCAGCGGGGCGAAAGGTGTGTAGAAACGTTTGCAACCCAAATACTTAGCCCAGCGAGGTGAAAGGTGTATCGCTTAAAACTGTCCAAACTATAGCATAGTATAAGATTCACAGAATTATTAATTCTCCGTCATAACCATCTTCAAAGTTTCCATATCAATATTTCCACCAGACATAATCATCACAACCTTCTGTCCAGCAAGTTTCTCTGTTAATTTATATGCACCTGCGATCGTTGAAGCCGCAGCCCCCTCTGCCAAATTGTGTGTATAGCGTAACGCATTTCGTATACCTTCTCTAATTTCATCCTCACTAACCAATATAATCTCATCAATACCTTCATTGATAATAGAAAATGGAAGAGAAAACGGCACACGGGTTGCCAAGCCATCCGCAATTGTGTCGCAACTGTCAGTCTCGACATGTCTACCTTCTTTCCAGGATCGATAGATGGCTGGTGCATTTTCTGCTTGAACGCCAATAATCTTTACATTCGGATTTATCGCTTTTGCAACCGTAATCGCACCACAAACACCACTTCCACCACCAATAGGAACAACAATTACGTTTACATCTGGAAGATCTTCAAATATCTCAAGTGAATATGTTCCAACGCCATGAAATAGTTCCGGTTCTAAACACGGATGGATATAATATAAGCCCTGTTCAATTTGTAGTTTCTCACATATTTCCAGTGCCTCGTCAAAATCTTTACCATGTTCAATTAGTTCTGCACCGAATGCCTTCATTGCACTATTCTTATCAGGATTATTACCATAAGGCACTACAACTGTAGCTTTAACACCAAATTGCGTTGCAGCAAACGCAATAGACTGTCCATGATTTCCACGAGTTGCAGTCACAACCCCTCGACTTTTCAAATCCTTTGGTAAATTATGTATAAAATTAATACCACCTCTAACCTTAAAGCATCCTGTTATAAGATGATTTTCATGCTTTATATTCGCTTGAAATCCGAGTTGTTCTGATAATTCCTGATAATGTCGTAGCGGAGTCCGTTGTAAATACCGATTTACAATCTCTCTCGCAGCAACAATTCCGTGAAAGCTAACAGTTTTCATTATTTCTCCAGTGAATATTTTAATACTTGGAATCTTGCTATATAGATATATGTATGATAATATACTATCATATAATATTATGACATACAACAGGAACTCAGAATACGAATATGAGTCAACATTTTCAGTCGAAACAGGTATTGATTAACGAAGTAGACGACCCTATTGAAGCATGCTATCAGGAAGGATGGACAGATGGTCTACCCGTTGTTCCACCAACACCAGAACGTGTTGAAAGAATGCTCTCTGGTACAGATCAATCACCAAATGAATTAATCGCATCCTTGCCACCGAAATGGGGTAGGGCAACCGTTGAAAAAATAGCAATTAATGCAGTTATGGCTGGATGCCTACCTGAGTATTTACCTGTTGTTCTTACAGGCGTTGAAGCAATCGCATCTGAAGAGTTTAATCTTCACGGTGTTCAAGTTACAACATCACATGTCTCACCAATTCTTGTGATTAACGGTCCTATCCGCAAAGAGTTAGACATTAATGATGGTTTTAATTTATTTGGACAGGGATGGAGAGCAAACGCAACTATAGGTAGAGCCATCAGACTTGTCTGTACAAACATCGGTGGAGGTTTACCTGGAGAATTGGACCGATCTGCTTTTGGACATCCCGGTAAAATAACGTGTTGTATAGCAGAAAAGGAAGAAGCATTTGATTGGAATCCACTCCATGTGGAACGCGGTTTTAGGAAAGAAAACAATACAGTGACCGTCTTTGCTGGCAGTAGCCCACAAAGCGTTAATGATCACGGGAGCAATACAACAGAAGGAATACTCAATACCCTATGCCAAAACATCTCCTCCCCAGGCAATAGCGGTGGTGAAACACTCATAGTGATAGGTATTGAACATGCTAAGACAATATCGGAGGATGGCTACACCAAATCAGATATTCGCAAGTATATTGCTGAGAATACGGATAAATATAATGAATCAGATCTGCTCCTCATGGTTGGTGGTGGACCGGCGGGAAGATGGAGTATGGTTGTTCCTGGATGGGGTTCGCCTTCTTCACGTGCTGTCACAAAATTAATAAGGTGAGATCTGGAAGATAGTTGTATATGTTTGGGTAAAATGAACGCAAGTAGGGTAAATCTTCCTACAAACGTTTGTCCATAATTCTTTCGGATTTAAAATCCATTCATACAAGTGTCAAAGTCAAGAATCCTTATACCAAAATATACTTGCAAATTCAAGGTAAATATAGTATCTTATATAAGGATTATTCATATTCCTCCCCGTTATTTGACGTTATCTTCAAGGAGCATATACAATGGATGCGAGAACGCTATCCCTCCCTATTAGCACGTTAGATTATAAACAACCTGCTACAGTACAAGTGGGTGCTCCAGTTTCCGATGTTATTGACATTATGCAAATCAGTGGATCTGGTTGTGTTCTTGTTGTTGATGAAGAACAACGCCTTTCTGGTATAATCACTGACCGTGATCTTCTTGTTCACATTAATGGTAAACGGTTGGATCCAACAGCAGTAAACGTTGAAGATATCATGACTCCTAACCCGGAAACCTTACGTGCAAGTGACCCGATCGCCTTCGCCTTAAACCTAATGCATCTTGGACATTTTAGACATGTTCCACTTAGTATCACTGACGACCAACAACAGGAATTCCCTGTAGGCATAATTTCTACACGCGATGTTTTAGACCATGTCGCTATATTCATTGAGAATCAGGAAGGAGACATATAGCATGCTCTACGATAATGCGATTGATGAAGAATTAGCCCAAATGGAAAAAGATTCCGAAGTATCAGAAAAGGTGTTAGAGGTTAGTCAAATTCAAGTACCTCTAAGACAGTTAATGCGGGATTGTATCACTATTGACATTTCAGCCACTACACAGCAAGCCATAGATCTGTTAATTGAACATCACATTGGTGCTGCATCAGTTGTTGAAGGTTCTACACTTAAAGGTATTTTTGGTGAACGTGATGTGCTACGTAAAATAATGAATAAAGATGTAGCGGATCTTGACAATATTCCGGTCACGCAATTTATGAAAGCAGATCCGCAGACAGCATCACCTGATGACATGTTAGATACAGCTATCTTATATATGGCTAAAGGGGGTTTCAGACATATACCGATAGTTGATGAACAGAATAACCCTATTGGTATGGTCTCGATTCGTGACGTTATCTCTTATCTTGTAGATTATTTCCCACAAGAGGTATTAACACTGCCTCCGAACCCGGTACGAGGTGCATTAAAAGCGAGAGAAGGAGCATAAGTTAAATGGACGAAGTAGTCATTGGTGTCCCTTACACCACAGACACATTATCATTGGATAGAATAAGGCTGGTAATTGATGCGTAAGCAAGTAGAGCAAATTCAGTCAGCAACCGTCCTATTCGCTGGGGATTCTGGCGACGGTTCCCAAACAATTGGAACACAAATGACTGAGACCTCCGCTATTGTAGGAAATGACGTCGCTACACTACCCGACTATCCGGCTGAAATTAAAGCTCCAGCAGGTTCACTTGCAGGAGTCTCCGGATTTCAACTACACTTTTCAAGTGAAACTATACACACTCCAGGTGATACATGTGATGTGCTTGTCGCAATGAATCCCGCCGCACTAAAGGTAAACCTACATAAATTAAAAGATAACGGTATACTCATAGTCAATGCTGACAATTTCGCACGTAAAAACCTACGTTTAGCTGGTTATGCCGATAATCCTTTAGAGGATGATTCACTTACAAAATATCAGGTATTTCCTGTAGAATTGACACAACTTACTCGTAGATCTCTTGAATCTACCGAGCTTAATCAAGGTCAGAAAGACAGATGTAAGAACTTTTTTGCACTTGGGATGATTCTTTGGTTATACAACCGTCCGATGGATTATACTATTAGATGGGTTAAAACAAAGTTTGCTACAAGAAATTCTGAATTTCTTGTGCCTAATATCACAGCACTACGTGCAGGAAATACATATTGCGAAGCTACAGAACAATTTGCTACCTCTTATGAAGTCAAACCGGCAAAATTTGAACCCGGAAAATACAGGAACATAGAAGGAAATATGTCTACTGTTCTCGGACTTGTTGCCGCAGCGCATCAATCTGGATTGCAGTTAGTCTATGGGAGTTATCCTATAACTCCCGCAAGTGATATCCTACATGGGTTAGCAGGATATCGTAACTTCGGAATTATAACAATGCAGATGGAGGATGAGATTGCGGCTGTAGGTGTATCAATTGGTGCATCTTTTAGTGGTGCACTCGGGGTAACAGGTAGCAGTGGACCGGGACTTGCCTTAAAATCTGAAGCGATTAACCTTGCTATGATTGCAGAACTTCCCCTTGTTGTTTGTAATATTCAAAGAGCTGGACCCTCAACAGGTATGCCAACAAAAACGGAACAGGCAGACCTATTACAGATGTTTTATGGTAGAAACGGTGAATCTCCTCTACCAATTCTTGCAGCATGTCGTCCATTAGATTGTTTCGAAACTGTTTATGAAGCTTGCCGCATTGCTGTGAAATATCGTACGCCTGTTATCTTTCTTTCAGAACTTTATATCGCATTGGGAGCAGAACCGTGGCTTATTCCTGATATAGCTGACCTACCGAAAATTGTACCGGATTTTAAAACTGAGTCGAACGGGTTTGAACCTTATCAAAGGGATCCAGATTCACTCGCCAGACCTTGGGCAATACCCGGTACACCTGGACTTGAACATAGAATCGGTGGATTGGAAAAATCCGATATTACTGGCAATGTAAGTTATGACGCTGAAAACCATGAAAAAATGGTGACTATCAGGGCTGAAAAAGTTAAACAAATTGCAAATGATATTCCACCTATTGAGATATTCGGAGCACAGGAAGGTGACCTACTTGTTTTAGGATGGGGTGGCACTTTCGGTACTATTAGAACTGTTGTTGAAAATAGGTTTGAAGCTGGAGATGCAATTGGGCACGTTCATCTACGTTTCCTTAACCCGTTTCCAAATGATTTAGAAGAAATACTAAAACGATTTAAGACTATTCTGATACCTGAATTGAATACTGGACATCTACGCCAATTAATTCGAAGTGAATTCCTTATTGATGCTGAAGGATTGAACAAAATACAAGGACAACCATTCTACATTCACGAACTTGATTCAAAAATAGATACATACTTATAATCTTGGGATTTGTTGAGAATATACATCATATCTTCACAAGAACTCTCGACTAAGTGAAAAGGCAGACATACCTTATGAATAATGAAAAAGATCCTGGCATTCCAAGTGGTGTGCCGACACTAACGGTAAAAGACTTTACCTCTGACCAGGACGTGCGGTGGTGTCCGGGTTGTGGGGATTATTCTATTCTCGCACAAACACGTCGTATCATGCCTGAATTAGGTATTCCAAAGGAGAATATCGTATTTATATCTGGTATTGGATGTTCCAGCCGATTTCCATACTATATGAATACTTACGGTTTTCATACAATTCATGGACGCGCTCCTACTATCGCATCTGGTGTAAAAATGGCAAATCCTGATCTCTCTGTCTGGGTTATCACAGGTGATGGAGACGCACTATCTATAGGCGGGAATCATTTTATTCATCTCATGCGACGTAATTTCGATATCAACGTCCTACTCTTTAATAATCAGATTTATGGTTTAACTAAAGGACAATATTCACCAACTTCCGAACAAGGCAAGAGTACAAAATCTACACCATTCGGTTCACTTGAGACACCCTTTAATCCGATTAGTCTGGCTTTAGCGGCAGGTGCAACTTATGTAGCGCGTTCACTTGATCGAGATCCGGATCACCTACGTACTATCATAAAATCTGCTTTTGAACATAAAGGCACATCTTTTATCGAGATCTATCAGAATTGTAACGTTTTCAATGATGAAGCATTTTTTCTATATACCGAAAAAGAGACAAAAGCGGATAACACTGTGTTCCTTGAACATAATGAACCTTTAGTATTTGGAAAAAACAGAGAAAAAGGTATTCGTTTGAATGGGTTCCAACCCGAAGTTACGAGTGTAGACAATGGAACAGATGACCTTATTGTTCATGACCAATATACTGAGGATACGACCTTAGCCAATTTCCTGGCACGCATGAGCGATATGTCGGAAATGCCACGGCCCATAGGTATCTTCAGAAGTGTTCAACATGAATGTTATGAGGATATGATGACAAATCAGATCGCACAGGTGAAGCAGCAAAAAGGGGAAGGAGACCTTAACGCTATCCTCAATGCTGGTGACACATGGGTTGTTGAATAAAAAATCAAGAATTAAAATAAAAGTGGATAACATAGATGTTTATCTATGTTATCCACTTTTGTTTTATAATACCGTAACCAACTTATATCACTTTACAACAATGATAAATCGGTTTTAATCAACTAATTATCTTGCACCTAAGCATAGATATGTGGTAAACTAATGCCACTTGCCACAATTAGACAAGATTAACCATAAAATGCTAATTGAAGTTTTCACTAACAAATCTATTGACACAAAAATAGTCGCTATTTAAGTAAGAATTGTGGTAAACTCTATCGTTAAGTCAGTCATTAGCCTGAGGAGACGTTCATAATGTACGATAAGAAGAACCCTAAAAATGTTGACGTTAGTCCCGAAGAGCACAAATTCTATATCGAAGACGAAGATGAATTGGAATTCGATGAAGATGAAGATATAGATGAACCAAGTATGAGTTCCGGTTATTCACTACAGCTTATCCAACACATCATCTCGGAAACTCCCGTTGAAGACAATAAAAGACGGTGGCTCACTGAACTACGTCGATCTATTATTAACGATGAAGGCGAATTCCGACATAGGGTTCGGGCAATTGAGCAGGAAGCGCAACGCATCCATGAAGAGATGACTGAACAAATTGATAAATTGACTGCTCCTGCAAATCGTATCGGTACACTCCTCGCAATAGCAAAAGACGATACCGCACGTATTACAGCTGGCGGGTCCGAATACTATGCCAATATAGATCCACAAATAGAGGTAGGAAACCTGAAAAAAGGTATGAGTGTACTCCTTAATGATGCTTTCGTCGTTGTGGGTGAACTTGGATATGCTGAATCAGGTCCAATCGCAAAAGTCTCTGATATTCTTGAGGATGGTAGACTCCGTGTAGGCTCTGAACCAAGTCTACAATCCGTTATTATCGAACGAGCAACAGAACTCGAAAATACCAAGCTAAAATCAGGTGATGAAGTACGACTTGACCCAAGTTTAAAAGTCGCTATTGAACATATTCCCTCAAAAGAACAGAAAGATTATGCCCTTGAAGCTGTTCCTGAAATACCGTGGTCTAAAGTCGGTGGACTTGACACCACAATTCAGAAGATTAAAGACACAATTGAACAACCGATTCTCCATCCAGAACTATTCGAGCGATTTCAATATACAGTTCCTAAAGGTTTTTTACTACACGGTCCTCCAGGTTGTGGAAAAACACTCATCGGTAAAGCAACTGCTTACAATCTTACTGAACAACTCAAAACAGAAACGGGTGAAGAGATAGAAGGTACATTCCTCCACATTAAAGGTCCAGAGATACTTAACATGTGGCTTGGCGAATCTGAACGTAAAGTCAGAGAAATTTTCCAAGCAGCACGCGAAAAACGCACTGAAGGCAAACTGGCATTCGTCTTTATTGATGAAGCTGAATCTATCTTGGGTACACGTCGTGCAATGCGATCACATAGTATTTCAAACACACTGGTACCAATGTTCTGTGCTGAAATGGACGGTATTGAACCACTACAAGAAGTTGTCATTATTCTCGCAACTAATCGTCCCGATTTAATTGATCCCGCGATACTTCGTCCCGGACGAATTGACAGAAAAATAAAAGTCACCCGTCCAAACAAAGATGCTGCTAAGGATATTTTTGGCATTTATCTTACTCCAGAACTCCCAATCGCTACAAACCAAGGTGAAACAGTGAGTAAAGAGTTTATTGACGAGTTAATTACACAAGTGACTGATGAAATGTTCGGTGAAACTGCTGAAAACCGATTCCTTGAAGTTGCACTTCGCAGTGGTAGACGAGATATCTTGTATCGTGGTAATCTCTGTAGCGGGGCAATAATTGAATCTGTTGTCCAAAGAGCAAAAGAATCCGCTCTAAAACGAGCCATCGCTGATCCTGAAACGGAAACGGGTATCTCTATTGATGACCTTTTAGATGGACTTAACGCAGAATTTAGTGAAAATGATATTTTCCCTCCCACTGAGGCTACTGAAGATTGGTTAAAACTACTTGATTATGATCCTTTAAATGTTGTTAAAGTCACACCAATTCAGCCAGAAAAAAGAGAACCCCGTAAATCATCAAGTCCGGTGATTTAACTCCCATCCAATATTTTGGAGTCTTATACACACAGAATATTTGAGAAACTATGGAAAGACGTTACTAATGCAGAGACTTTGTGGAATCGAAACCGAATACGGTATCACTCTCGAAAATGCTGAACAGATTGATCCCGTCAAGGAGTCTATTGAACTAATAAAAAGTTATCAGCAAGATCCGTTTTTACCTGTCTGGGATTATGATGGAGAAGATCCTTTTCAAGACGAACGCGGTTTCAGAGCCGAACAGCTTAACAACCATCCAGATGACATAGAAGAGGAGAAAAAGGATAGAGAGCGGTTTGCAAATCAACCTGAACGTTCATTCAGAGAAATCAAGAGTGATCGTATCCTTATCAACGGTGCACGTCTTTATAATGATCACGCACATCCGGAATACTCTACACCGGAATGTCAGAGTCTTTTTGACCTTGTAGCCCACGATAAGGCGGGTGAACGCATAATACAAAAATGTGCAGATACACGGAGTGAACAACTTGACTCACGGGTGCTCCTATATAAGAACAATACCGATTTTTATGGACATAGTTATGGATGTCATGACAACTATCTAATGGCACGAGAAGTTCCATTCGACTATCTAAAGACGTGCATCCTACCATTTTTTGTGACACGCCAAATCTTCGCTGGATCCGGCAAAATAGGTATTGAAACCGAGGCAGGACTCGCAACGCCAGGACATTACCAACTAACACAACGTTCAGACTTCTTCCACGTTGAAGCAAGCGTGGATACGATGCATAAACGCCCCATTGTTAATACACGTGATGAACCACATGCTGATCCCGATAAATATCGTAGATTACATGGTATTGTCGGTGATGCAAATATGTCCGAATACGCTACAGCACTAAAAATCGGAACAACCGCTCTGGTTATAGACCTTATTGAAAAAAAACTTATACCAACAACCTTAGCAATCGTTAACCCAATTGACACTATCAAAACAATATCGCATGACCAAACCTATCGATGGTTGCTTCAGAATGCTGATGGTGACATCATTAGTGCAATTGACCATCAAAGAGAATATTTAGCACTTGCACAAAAACATCTTTCAAATCAAAATGGTGATACAGATTGGATATTGACAGAATGGGAGAATACACTCAACGATCTTGAAGATGATCCAATGCAACTCACAGATAGGATTGATTGGGTAGCAAAAAAATGGTTATTGGAAACTTTCGTTGAATCAGAAGATATCGAGTGGGATGACCCTTGGCTACAAAGTATTGACTTAGAATACCACAACATCAATCCTGAAGAAGGATTATTTTACGGTTTACAGATGAAACAGATAGTCACCGAAGAGCAGATTATTACGGCTATGCACACTCCTCCATTGGATACACGTGCTTATTTCCGTGGTAAATCTCTTAACAAATTTGAAGACGCAATTAAAACCGTACAATGGGATAGTATTACTTTTGAAATTGATGGTAAACCTGTTACAGTTAATATGAACTCACTTGCAAATCCAGAACTTGCTAAAAAATATAATGAAGCTCTTGACCTATCCCCTAACCCGCAAACCCTCGTTGAAAAACTCGGTTTACAATAATCTTACTTGTTGAAGGAATCAACACAACACGCTGATACAGTATATTTAGGTTGTAATCCAGAAACTGCTTTCAAAAGCATATTAAGGAGCTTATTCCAATGAAAGATAAGATCGTATATTTCCCTGAACGCAAACAGAGACCGGTAAAACCGGTTGACCCCGGCGATGGCGGAGACGATAACAACGCACCCAAAAAACCTGATGTCAACAGACCGGACACGCAAGAACTCCTCAAACGGATGCGACGGGTGGACAAAGACCAATCACGCAGATATCGTCAAAGAACGGGGGAATAATGAACCATAAAGGCGACTTTCTCAGCCTTCTAAAAAACGCAGAAAATATACATTTAGATAACGATTCTATTGAACCTCTACAAGGCAAAAACAAAAGCGGACCTGATGCTTTTCTATTGCCATCCATTGAAAATAGAAATAGTGGTTCGGAATTACAGATACCTGAAGCAACCACTGTTGTTGCAATGCGTTATAAAGAAGGCATTATCATCGCAGGTGACCGACGTGCAACCGCCGGTACAGCTGTTGTACATGATCGCGCTGAGAAAGTCATTCCTATAGATTCACATTCTGCCCTTGCTATTTCTGGGGCACCAGCAATGGCTTTCGAAATTGCTCGTGTTCTTAAACATTCATTCCAATATTTCAGGAGAAGCCAACTACAAGAACTTAGTGTAGAGGGAAAATTACGCACGCTTTCAAGACTCATTCGTGATAATCTACCCATGGCTATGCAGGGCATTGGTGCTGTAATCCCAATCTATGCATTATATTCACCCTTGGCTGACGAATCTGAAAACGGCGGAAAAATATATTTTTATGACGCACTCGGCGCACATTTTGAGAATGTTGATTTTGCTACCACAGGTTCAGGTTCAATATGGATCCGAGGGGTTTTACGATACCTTGACAGATGGGGAGATACGCAATTAGAACAAATGGATCAACGCAAAGCTACCATTACTATCTTAAGACTTCTTGATACGGCAAGTGAATACGATGCCGCCACAAGCGGATACAATGCAAAAGCAGAGATATTTCCCACTGTAAAGACTATTACTCAGGACGGAATTGAATCTCTTGAGGATGAATTCCTATCTGAATGTTATGCGGAGGTTACATAATGCGCGATCTCCCATATCGTTGGATTGAGGCAATTCAGGACCGACGCGACTATATTGAAGACCAACTTCGACTTGGAAGTCCTGTTGTAGGACTTCAGTTTGAACATGGCAGTCTCCTCCTAACAGTCAGTAAAGGGGCACAGAAAATTTTTGAAGTCCATGACAGAATTGCACTTTCAGCTATCGGACATCCCGCCGATATTGAACGACTACGGATGCTTGTCACAGACACCGCAAGTGTACAAGCCTTTCAAAGTGCAACTGAGGATGTGAACCTTCATCGGTTAACCCATTATGTGTTAGCCCATACTTTCAAACAAGCCTTTGAAGCAATTGTCGGTGAAGCATACATTATCAAAATGCTACTTGTTGAAATTGGCAATGGAGATGCTACAACGCAATTTACACATATAAACTATGACGGAAACGTTAGAGTTCAAGAGGATTCAAGTGTCATCGGTGGCACTGAACCAATTGAAACGGCGATGCAAGACTATCTATCTTCTAAACAAAATGGAACAAAACAGGATTTAAAGACAACCCTACAGTTAGCATTAAGGACATGGGCTGTTGGTAAAGAGTTAAGCCAACGATTTGAAGACGCAGAAGAAGATACAGATGTTTCCGAAGAACAAATAGACGAAATTATCAATACAGCATTAGATGAAGGGGAAATTGAAGTCGGTCTCCTTGACGAATCAATATCCGGTGATACGAAATTTCGCTTGATGACGCAAGATGAAATACAAGATACACGACAAACTGACAACTAAATACTAAGGACTACCAGTGGCACATAGAATAGTAGGAATAGAAACCGAATTTGGATGTATGATCCAATCACAGGCGATACAAACACAACGGATCAAGGTATCCCCTGAAGGTGTCGCTGCACGCGTTCGAGACTATGTCTTCAAAAATCTTGAACTCGGTATACCCGATCTACATTATAGGGATTGGGGTGAACCCCCGGGAAACGGTGGATTCCTATTCAACGGCGGTAGACTCTATATTGATATGGGACATCTGGAGTATGCAACGCCTGAATGTGGAAATTTATTTGATGCCATCGCATACGATAGAGCTATCGAACATGTCATTACCGCTATACTAAAGGATACGGGACTTATAGGACATGTCGGGTTCTATAAAAATAACATTGACCATTTCACAGGGGCTACTTTCGGATGCCACGAAAACTATCAGGCACGCCGTGATGTTCCGTTCTATAAAGTTGTAATCCCTACCTTACTACCGTTCTTCGTCACAAGACAGATTTACGCAGGAGCAGGTCGTGTTGGCGGATATGATGACATCCTTGAATTCGGGGATGGACAATATAGCGTAGACGATTTTCTCGGATTTCAGATTTCACAACGCGCTGACCACATTGTTACTGAGATATATGAATGGATACAGTTTAGTCGAGCTATCATCAATACACGTGATGAACCCCTAAGTGACTATACAAAATACAGAAGACTTCATTTATTGGTTGGGGATTCTAACATGTCGGAGTATGCCAACGCTCTCAAAATCGGTACAACCATGCTCCTGCTTGATGCTATTGAAAGACATTATGATATGTATGGTGTAAAACTTGCTATACCATATCTTGAACTTGCCGACCCCATTGCCGCAATTAGACACATTTCAAGGGATACAACTTATCAATGGGATGTTGATCTACAGAACGGCACAACGCTTTCTGCAGTAGAAATTCAACGCGTCTATCTCAATTTTGTTTTAGATATGATTACCGATCCTGACGAATCAGAAGAGTGGATATTGAATGAATGGGAATCTGTTCTCAATGATCTCGAAATCGATTGGACACGACTTACAACACGGCTTGATTGGGCTGCGAAAAAATGGTTTCTTGATGCCTTGGTTGAAGAAGAACAGCTTGAGTGGGATGACCCGTGGCTAAAGAGTCTTGATCTTGAGTACCACAACATTGATCCTGATGTCGGTATTTATTACGCACTTGAAAGCGAAGGTTGTATGCGACGTATCATCACTGACCAGCAGATTAGTCAGGCAATTACCACACCTCCAACCAATACACGCGCACGGGTACGTGGATATATCATGCGAAACCTAAAAAAGCAAAAAATGCCGTGTATCGTTGACTGGCACCACATCTATGCCGGACAAACCGAATGTTTTGAAATGAAAGAACCCTTTGATACCTCCATCCCCAAAGCACAAAAATGGATCAAATCCATCAAACTCTCCAAACTTGTCAATAAAACGCATTGAGAAGTTATACCACCTCCAGTTAATTTTTCTCTTTTAATATTTTTTCTTTTCTGATATATTTTATTCCAAATTTATAGTTGATTGAATTGATATTAAGAAAGTTATATCATCTCCAGTTAATTTTTCTCTTTTAATATTTTTTCTTTTCTGGTATATTTTATTCCAAATTTATAGTTGATTGGAATTGACATTAAGTATATTAAACCCTCACAAATTACAGAAAATGTTTCCAATTTGGAAAAAATGAGAATAAAAACATCAATCAGTTATAAAAAGAAAAGACTAATAGCCCTACACCTATTTTGTAGTGAGAAAAGACTAAATCGTAAGGATATCGCTTGAAAATAGGGTTGATCGGAAAACCGTTGTCCACTGATTCCAACATACGCCTCTGGTGAACTTGAAGCACTTTTAGCACGGGATTATTCCTCGGTTGTCCAACTCAGCTTCCGTAACAACAAGCAATTATGCTTGCTGAACTCAAAATACCTGATGGTTTTACCAGTTTTCAGCAGATTTGCCAATGAACAGATTGATTAACGAATTAGTACCAAAATGACGTACCTTTACTTTACTAACATTCATACATTCTTCCAACACTAAAGACTACATATTCTTCTTGACAATTATTTTAATAAATTACAAAGTCTTATATCAGAATACAATAAGTCAATAAAAGAACACAAACGGAGAAATCATGCCACAGCTTGATATCATTCAAAATACACTTAGGGACAGCAATTACCGTCTTGACCTATTTAACAATACTGAAATTAATACTTTACGCAGCAAGGTGGAGGGAATTGATAACCCTTCCATTTACTGTCCTATACGACAGAAGTCCGTTCAATTAAAACCTGAGGAAGTTGTTCGTCAACTCTATGCAGAACGACTACTGAATAAGTACCATTATCCAGAAAATCGCGTCAGGTTTGAACACACTGTTAACTTCGGGAAAGAAAAGAAACGTTCCGATATTGTTATCCTTGACAAAGACAGACAGGATACTCCATATATTATCGTAGAGGTAAAACAACCAAAACATCTTGATGGGAAAGGACAGCTCCGTTCCTACTGTAACGCGACTGGTGCACCAATCGCTGTATGGACAAACGGACAGCAAATTTCACACTATCACCGAAAAGAGCCAAACTACTTTGAAGAAATTACTGATATCCCAAATGCAGATCAAACACTCGCTGATATCCTCACCGAACGTTTCACACTCAAAGACCTTATCATCAAGGACAAACTCGCAGCAGAACGAAAATCTCTAAAGGATGTCATTTTAGAATTAGAGGATGAAGTCCTCGCAAATGCAGGTGTTGATGTCTTTGAAGAGGTATTCAAACTCATCTTTACCAAACTCTATGATGAATTCAAAAGTCAAGAGGATAAGATGTTTATCAACCGTCTCTTACGACAACGCATCAACACCGCCATACAAGAGACAGATAACACTTACGACGTAGAGAACCCAGATTATGAGATTCTCAAAAAAGCGGTTGAAACAATCTCAGATGACGATTTTCGCATTATGGAATTTAGAAACACCGGACAAACTGACTCAGAACTCAAAAATAAAATTCAACAACTTTTCAAGGATGCTAAAAACCAGTGGAAAGGAGTATTTTCTGAAGGTTCAACATTTAAACTATCCGATAGTCATCTCGCTGTCTGTGTGTCCAGTCTGCAAGATATAAAGTTATTCAACTCCAATTTACAGATCGTTGACGAGGCATTTGAATATCTTGTAAGCAAATCTGCAAAAGGTGAAAAAGGACAATACTTCACTCCACGGCACGTAATTGACATGTGCGTGAAAATGCTCAACCCTAAACGTGGTGAGTATATGATTGACACAGCCGCTGGAAGTTGCGGATTCCCCGTACACACCGTTTTCAAGCTTACTGAACAGACTTTTACCAACGCTGAAATTCCCGCTGAAGAAAAAGAACATGTTCTTAAAGTATTTGGAATCGACTTTGACGAAAAAACAGTTAGGATTGCCAGAACACTTAACCTAATAGCAGGAGACGGTGAAACAAACGTTTTACATCTCAATACACTTGATTACGAACGCTGGAGTGATAGAGTCGAAAGAGATAGAATTTGGAACCTGACCTATGGTAGAGGATTTGATCGACTAAAAGCACTAAGAGTCGAACAAGGAGAGAATAAAGTATTTAACTTTGATATTGTCATGGCAAATCCCCCTTTCGCTGGAGACATCAAGGAACGTCGTATCCTTCATCAATATAAACTCGGTTTTAAAGGAAATGGAAATGCTCAAAGTAAAGTTGGACGAGACATCCTGTTTATTGAGCGTAACCTTGACTTCCTGAAACCCGGTGGACGCATGGCGATTGTTCTACCACAAGGAAGATTTAACAACACATCCGACAAATATATTCGTGAATTTATTACCGTACGTGCACGCATCTTGGCGGTGATTGGATTACATACCAACACCTTCAAACCACACACTGGAACCAAAACCAGCGTGCTATTCATACAGAAATGGAACGAGAATTCAGAAAAAGGACCGCTATGTCCGAAAGTTGACGACTACCCAATGTTCTTTGCAGTCTCAGAAAAAGGTGGTAAAGATAACTCCGGTGATTATATCTATCTACAAAATGAAAATGGACAATACAAGTTAGACAAAAACGGACATCTGATAATTGAACAGGACCTACATAACCACAACGGTGAACTACCTGACGGTATTGCTGAAGCATTCATTGAATGGGCACAAAATATAGAATTGAGTTTTTGGAGTTAGAATGTCTGAACCCAATAATTTCGCTTTTGAAAATTTTTCTTTTTGGAAGGAAAAGTCACAAATTGATTATCAATCTCTTTTTTTATTCTTGTGGTTAGCGCTAAATGTTTGGATGAAAAATCACTTTCCTAAAATAGAGAATGAAGAGATTGAAGAGATTGAAGAGATTGAAAAAACAAAAAAATATTCTGATCGAAATAGATTGGATATGCTAAAAAGTAGTGGTGGGGATCTATACGGGGCATTTAGCAGATTGATTATTGCGACGAATGTTGATGGAGAACGTTTTAGATCTGAATTAGGGGAATTACACGATGCTTTGGCAGGTGCTCGTATCCAATATAATAAGGATAAATGGATAAACAAGACAATAGATTTTAACTGTTGCATTATTGACTGGAACAATGGAGAACCGCTGTTTGAATCTATACTATTTTTAGAAGAAATTGACGATGAAACTCCATCTATTAACTACATTGAATTAAATGATCACTTATCTGTTGAAAACGATCCCGAACGGATTTTTAAAGCCTATATCGAAATAGTTTATCAAATTCGCAATATTCTTATTCATGGAGATTCGGACAAAAATATTAAGGATATTACACATATAAGAGTAGTACGTCAACTCTATATAACGCTTTCAATGGTGATGGAGGATATTTAGTGCCATATTCAATCGTTAATTACCAATCTATAATAGATGCTTCTCATTCCCTAAGGTTTGATGCCGAATTTTTCCATCCAGATTATCTTGAAATCCAACACCAACTTGAAGAAATTGGTTCAAAAAAGTTAATCGATTTTCAGGTAAAGATTAGACATCCTATTGAGATAAAGCGAAATTATGTAGATGAAGGTATTCTACTTTTAAGGGGACAAAACGTTCGTCCACTTTCCATTGATCTAACATCTAACCCTGTTTATATATCGGAAGAGGATGCAGAACGTTTGAAGGAAAACACCATACATTATAAAGATATTTTGATAATGCGTTCGGGAGCAAATATAGGCCAATGCGCTATCTATCTTGAAAATAATAATGTTCTCTCAATGTCGGATACTCTTATCATCAAAGATGGATACTTGAATCCATTTTTTCTCACTATTTTTCTTAATACTAAGTATGGCACAACATTAATAGAAAGGGGTAAATATGGTAGCGCCCAACCACACATTGCTCCACCATATTTATATCAAATTCCAATACCTGTTTGGGATTTCTTACCATCAGTAATTGAAAAGACCTATCTCCAATCGAAAGAATTAACAGAACGATCAAAGACTCGCTATACCGAAGCAGAAACCCTTCTCCTTTCCGAACTCAATCTCGCAGACTGGCAACCGCAGCACGAATTAACCTTTGTCCAAAACTATTCAGACACAGAACATACTCAACGAATTGACGCAGATTATTTTCAACCAAAATATGACGAAATCGTCAACGCAATTAAAACTTATTGGAACAGTTGGGATAGACTGGGTAATCTGGTTACACTCAAAAAATGTGTGGAGGTAGGTAGTAAAGAATACCTTGAGGAAGGTATACCTTTCATTCGTGTGAGTAATCTCAGTCCTTTTGAAATCACCCACGAAAAGTACATTTCAGAAGAATTATACGCAGAACTCGCTGAACATCAACCCAAACAAAATGAGATCCTTCTCAGTAAAGACGCTACTCCCGGCATAGCCTATTTCATACGCGAAGCACCAGATAAAATGATTCCTTCTGGTGGTATACTCCGATTGAAAAGCGAAACAGATAGAGTAGGAAATGAATACTTGACGTTAGTACTTAATTCCATCCTGACACAAGAACAAATCAATAGGGATGTTGGTGGTTCCGTAATTCTCCATTGGCGACCAGATCAAGTTGCAGAAACGATTATTCCTATCCTACCCAAAAAGATACAAACTGTAATAGAACAAAGAGTCACCGAATCCTTCTATCTACGCAAACGCGGCAAAGACCTATTAGAATATGCAAAACGCGCAGTCGAAATCGCAATTGAACAAAACGAACAAACCGCAATAGACTGGCTTGAGTCCGTTTCAGACATACCTACTCAGTAGATGAATTTAATCTTAAGTACGAGAGGAATATATGTATATATTGACAAACACAACCCCTCAATCAATTATAAACCTTATGAACTGTATTTCAGTTGATATTGATGAAAAAGAAAATGTGCTATATGCAGTTGGTAACAATGGTGAACGGTATACTCTACATTCATTCGAATCTGAGAGTATAATTGATGCTATTAGACTAATTTACAAACACCTTTCAGATGGCTGTAATGCCCTTGATATGAAGGATTTCGTTGAGGAATTACCACCAGCCCCTCCGAGAAAGAAAGAACCATCAAAACGTCTAATAGTAACTCTTAAGGATGGAAGAGAAATTGAAAAAGGAAACCAAACTCTTACTTTCATTGATGCTATAGAGATTGCAGGAATTGATAAAGTGTATACCCTTGAACTTCAAAGTAAGGACTATCCACTTATAAAACGTAAGAACACAGATGATCATCCTGGAAGAAACCGTGCCTCTGATTCAACGGGGTACTATAGTATTCGTACAGTTTATTCTGCAGATGGGAAAAAGGAAATATTAGACACAATTGGTGAAAAACTTAGCACGGGATGGAGTGTGAGTGTTCTTCCTGGAGAAAAATAATTAATAAATCTGAGTAGTTATTTAATTCGTTCTTATGGACTTTGTATAGGATAAATTATATGGATTCAACATAATATAGAAGTATTGGATGAACAAATAATTTGTCACGATAGTCGTCAATTTTAGCATTGGACTCTTGGTAGGAGTAGAATTCCGTTCCACGATCTTATACCATTTCTGAGAATTAAGGTCTCTTATTTGTAGCATAAACTTTCAGTTTGTGCAGTATTTCAAACATGCTTAACAACTGTTAATAGGATATACATTTATACAAGCTGTTGATATCATATAACACATTCTATTTAAAAAGAAAGATGATTTCTGTTATACTTAGTATGTTGGTAATACACTTAATAGAAATAATTGGCAACGATAGATTTTCCTACTTCAAGAGGATTTTAATATGTTAGGCGAACGACTAAAAAGATTTAGATTGGCACGCGGAATGACCATTAAGCAATTGTGTGCTGCAATAGATCATTTAGTTAGTAGTACGAGTTTATCAAACTATGAAAAGGGAGCTGCTCAACCCTCAGCAAAAGTACTCAACTGTATTGCTGCTGCCTATGGAATTAAATCGGCACAATTATGGAGTGAACCAACTTGTAATGTAGAATCAATTGCATTTCGGAAACAATCTAAGTTAGGGAAAAGAGAAGGAGAAAAAATAAAAGCTTTTGTAGCAGAAGAGGTCGAAAAACGGGTTTGGCTATTTGAACAATTCCCGGAACAGAACACCTTTAATCTTCCAATTCGTGGACTCAAAATCAATAAATTAATTGATGCTGAAAAAGCAGCCTACAAACTACGAGAAATCTTAAACTTAGGAATTAACCCAATAGGTAACCTTACAAGCGTTATTGAAGATCAAGGTGTTTTCATTATTGAAGTTAACGCCAGTAAGAATTTTGATGGATTTTCTACGATAGTTCATTATAACGACAAGAATCACAGTACTGGTGCAATTGCAATTCGATTGGGGATACCTGGGGACCGTCAGAGACTAACCCTTACACATGAGCTTGGACATCTCATGTTAGATATAAAGCATGGAATTGACCATGAGAAGGCTGCATATCGTTTTGGTGCAGCTTTTCTGGCTCCAAAGGAACAACTTCATAAGGATGTTGGTAAAAAACGACACAGTATCCATAAACATGAACTTCGCTATCTCAAACAAAAGTATGGCATGAGTATTCAAGCAATTCTATTTAGGCTTAAAGATTTGAAAATCATCACTAATTCCTATTATGAAAGATGGTGCATTAAGATAAATAAATTAGGTTGGAAAAAGAATGAACCGGTTGAACTGCAGCCAGAGAAACCACACCGCTTCCACCAACAAATATGCTACGCACTCTCGGAAGAATTGATTACGAAAAAGGATTCTACTTATCTACTCAATCAAACTGGAGAAACTTCACTTGAAAAATCTAATAGTATTCGATCCGAATTCTTTCGTAAATCTAAGGAGGAAAGACAAAGTATTCTAAATAAACAAGCAAAAGAGATGTCAGACTTCTACGAAAACGATAGTGAATGGCAGGAATGGGAAGGAGCATTTCTTGAGAGTGAATACAATGCAAATGAAGGGAATCCGTATAGCACGGTTCAAAAATAAACGTGGTAAACTCAAACCAACGGACATGGATGAAATAAACGCTGCAATTGTTGCAATTATAGATTATATGTAACTACAATGATTGAGCACATATAGATCCATAAGAGTTTTTTATAACTCAGTTCGTTAGGATTTTCTATACCTTAAACTCTTCCTGTAGGTTGGCTAAAAACACCAGCAATCCACCTTTTTCCAATCCTACATTCACTGTTGTTCAGGATATCTCTTTTCCATGTAATCCGTAAGTCAGACAACCCTATCAAAATTCAGATGGACACTTATTCCAAATCAATTATCATCTGCTTTAGCCTTTAAATCATAAAGGATATTAACAGCATCTAAAGGTGTCAGTTGGGATAATTCTAACTTACGAATCTCTTCAACGAGAGGATGGGTTTTTGGAGTAAATAATGCCATTTGGAGGGAATCAGACTGGATTGTTTTTTGTGTAACTCTACGTTTAGAGCGAGGCATTGTCGGATCTTCCTTACTGGATGAAGACGTTTCAGCATCCGCTTCAACACTGATATTATGTTGTTCAAGAACTTCAAGAATCTGCTGAGCACGAGATATTACTACCTGAGGTAAACCCGCTAAACGTGCAACATGAATACCATAACTTTGGTCCGCACCGCCAGGAACAACTTTCCTCAAAAACGTTACCTTCTCTCCATCTTCGTGAACAGCAACATTATAGTTTTTCACACGTTTATACTTACTTGCCAGTTCAACTAACTCATGATAGTGTGTAGCGAATAACGTCTTAGCCCCCATTTTCTTCTCATCTAATAAATACTCAGAAACTGCCCAAGCAATACTCAGACCATCAAACGTACTTGTACCACGTCCAACTTCATCTAAGATAACAAGACTCCTACTCGTCGCATTATTAAGGATATTCGCCGTTTCGTTCATTTCGACAAGGAACGTACTCTGACCCATTACAAGATTATCAGAGGCTCCAACACGAGTGAAAATCCTATCTACCAAACCGATTTTCGCTGCGGATGCGGGAACAAAACACCCTACCTGAGACATCAAAACAATCAGTGCTGTCTGACGTAGATACGTGCTTTTTCCACTCATATTTGGACCGGTGATAATATGAAGTTGTTCCTCACCACAACTAAGCAACGTATCGTTAGGTACAAATCCCTCTTGTACGAATATCTGTTCTACAACTGGATGTCGTCCGTCTCGTATGATAATCTCGTCTGTATCCTTAACGGTAGGCTTTATATAGTCAAATTTTGATGCACAATAGGCGAAGTTAGCAATTACATCAACCATTGCAATGATTCCAGAGATCTTCTGTATAATCTCTGTAGATTTTGCTACCTCATCCCGTATTTCACAAAAGAGATCGTATTCAAGATTTTGCACCCTATCCTCGGCATTCAATACTTTGGCTTCCTGTTCCTTTAGTTCAGGTGTGATAAACCGCTCCGAGTTAAGCAATGTTTGCTTACGGATATAATGCTCCGGCACCAAATTAAGATTCGGTTTTGTCACTTCAATATAATAACCAAAGACTTGGTTAAACCCAATCTTTAAGGAGGTGATCCCGCTACGTTTTCGTTCATCCTCCTGTAGTGCTGCCATCCATTCTCTACCTTGTCCCACAATTTCACGTAATTCATCCAGTTCTGCATTGTAACCATCACTTATCACATCACCTTCGCGAATTGTAGCCGGTGGGTTAGGATGTATACCTCGTTCAATCAATTCAACCAACTCTGTCATAGAATTCAACTCACCATTAAGAGAAGTTAAAAGTGATGATTCACAATTTTGAAGTTGCTCTTTAATAGCTGGAACAAGCTGGAGTGAATCCTTAAGGGAATGTAGGTCACGTCCGTTAACTGATCCCAAACTAATACGTGTAATAAGCCGTTCCATATCACTCATCTGTGCTAACGCTTCCCGTAATTCCTCTTGTAGGTTAATCTGTGTCTTGAGTTCATCTACAGCATCCAAACGTTCATGAATATTGTTCACATCAAGCAGCGGCTGCAATAAACACTGCCGTAACTTCCTACCCCCCATAGAAGTCATCGTTTGATCAAGCACTTCAAGCAGCGTACCATTCGTAGACCCATCACGTATAGAGGTAGTCAATTCCAGATTACGCTGTGTATCGGCATCCAAAACCATAAATTCCGATAGTGTATAGGTTTGAAGTGAAAGAATGTGCTCTACTTCTTGTTTCTGAGTTTCATGTAAGTAGTAAATCAATGCCCCTGCAGCACAGATAGCAACAGAGAGATGTTCACATCCAAAGCCGTCAAGTGATATGGTTTTAAAATGCTCAAGGAGTTCAGACCGTGCTGAATCAAAATCGTAGCGCCAATCAGGTAAGAAATTCACAACCGATTTCAGTTCAATCCTTAACTGTTCAATCAATTGATCTTCCTGAAAGGATTCTGCTAAGAGACACTCTTTTGGTGAAAAACGATTTATCTCTGCCCAAAGACGTGA
The DNA here is from genome assembly GCA_022394755.1 of Candidatus Poribacteria bacterium. GTDB lineage: Bacteria > Poribacteria > WGA-4E > WGA-4E > WGA-3G > MSPOR6. The sequence continues at coordinate 101,717 of JAGFCA010000039.1, read as the reverse complement.
GAAATCTGTCAGTTCTGTTACCTGAAATTCACCTGTAGACAGATCTGCCACAGCAATTCCGTATATCTCTTTTTCTTGGTAAACAGACAGGATATAGTTATTCGTCTTATGTTCAAGAACTTTCGGGTCAGTAACAGTTCCGGGAGTAACAATTCGGACAACATCGCGTTTAACAAGACGATTCTCATCTCGTGCAACTTTTGCATCCTCTGTCTGATCCAAAATTGCTACTTTATGTCCAGCAGATACTAATTTATAGAGGTAGGAATCAAGTGCATGATGTGGAATACCAGCCATTGGTGGCGGTGGTGTTTTTTGGTTTTTATGACTTCTTGTTGTCAGTGCTATTTCAAGGAGTTTGGAAATTAATTCTGCATCCTCATAGAATGCTTCATAAAAATCACCCACTCTACATAAAAGAATTGAATCTTCATGTTGTTTCTTTACTTGTCTGTAAAGCTCCATCATGGATAGATCTGACTGTTTTGAACGGGACATGGGAGTTGTCTCTACATCGGTGTGAAGTGATAGGTTTTTTGCGTATTTATTGCTTAATAAAATACCATAGATAGACACACCTGTCAATTGATTATGGTATCAAGTCATAGGTTTTCAATTGTCGAATTTAGATAGATACTGGTATAGCCTTCTTATGTAAGAACGATATCCTATTTGTAATGAAAATAACACGAATGGTAGGGAATCGGAGCACCCTCCTACAAAAAAGGTTCTGATAGTACAGTACGTTTATAGAAGTAATGCCAAAAAATTAGATATTTCTACTCTCCAACATCAATACTTGACATAAATTTTGAATAAAGCATATAATAAAACACGCGTCAAATTATCTATAGGTTACAACATCTTTATTAGTAAAATAAATGCTATATGTTGGGAGAATCCCATGAGAAAACATGTTATATTGACTCTGTGTCTAATTCTTTCCTTAGTATTCGCCACTTCTATGTATGTATCCGCTGTAGAAGTGACAAAGGTTTCAGCATACGGAAAAGGAAAGCAAGTTTGGTTTGAAGCGGAACATTTCGACGAACGCGATTCAGAAAATGTTTACAAATTAGGCAAAGAAGAAGGAGCAAAGGATCCGACTGATGGTGCTTATGGTGACATAGTAACAAACGTTGGTGGCAAGGGTTGGCTTCTATATAGATTTGATATTAGCCTCGCAGATGGAAAAGCAGGAGACTGGCGGTTTATTGGACGTGTCATCAATCCAAACAATCAATCCGATTGGTTATGGGTTCTCGGTGATGATGGCGATGCAATACCAAAAGCAGAACCAGCTTTTGTCCGACCAGACGACATCATCTTTGAAGAAAATGTCCCTGAATGGACTTGGATGAGAACAGGGGACTTTGGAAAAGATGCAGGCACAATCAACAAATTACAAGATGGCGAAAACGTTATGATGATCTGGACACGGCAAAGTGCTCTCCCTGTCGAATATGATGTGTTTTGCTGGTCAAGTGATTTGGAGTATGAACCCACAGATGAAGACTATGATAACGCTGAAGAAGCTTCTTTACCTGTGAATCCGAAAGGGCTACTTACCACTACATGGGGTTCGATTAAGAATCGGTAGAGGTAGCAGATTCTAATTCTGCCTGACATTCCGCACAATGACCAATAATCTCATTGCGAAAACGGACAGGTTTAAAATTATGGGCATCACATACCGATTTTTGCAATGCATCAATTTCCGGTTCTTTAAATTCTACAATTTGACCACAACGAAGACAAATTAAGTGGGCATGCTCTTTGAGTGAATGGATGCTTTCGTACCGAGTATTCTTATGTGCATCTATAAACTCGGTGAGCAGTCCACTTTTTACAAGCAGAGGCAATGTACGATAAATAGTTGGACGTGAAACATCATAACCGTTCCTACGCATCTGAACAAGAAGATCCTCTGTTTGAAAATGTCCCGGATACGCAAACACCTCACGCAAAATATCCATCCGTTTTTGCGTCAAACGCAATCCAGTACTCTTAAGAAAATCTTCAAATTGCTGTTCAAACTCGCCATCACGAGTCGTTTCTTCAGTAAATTCCATTATCAATATACTCAAATATCTATGAGTTTACACACATTAAATTGTAATGCCATCACGAAGGCACATCCAAAAAAATCAATTTGCTGCCGGGTTTTAGAATCTGATGTTTAACTGCTAAACTATGGAATCTTTTCAAACCTTCAATCGCTGATTCATCTGTTTCGTAATGAATATGTTGGTCCAAATACTTTCTACAAAGGGATTCAGATAATTGTAGTTTATTCGATTCAAGACTGGCAATTTCAGGTATACGCTTAATACCAAGATCTTTAGCTTCTAAGAGTAAATTCGGCACATTTCCAAGTTCTACATTTCCTCTTGCCACCCAACAAGCATATACAAAAGGCAAACCAGTCAACCCATGCCACTCTGCACCAAGATCAATACTGTAATCAGTTGCATCAAGGTTTTTTAATGCTGCATCCCCAATCAACAAAATGGCATCAGTATCAATCTCATTTGGGTCAACTATAGGTTCGCAGGCAGTAAAAGTTGGCAACCTATTATATTTTTCTGCAAACAATATCTGTAATAGGGCGATAGATGATTTAGAACTCGTATCTAACGCTATGCTTTTTATATCTGAAATCGGAACATGGCTGTATAATTGTATACTAAAGACACTACCTCTGGAAACTATTCCAATATTAGGTATAATCCTATAGTCTGCTCCAAGACTGTTTGCTCTAAAATACTCTACTATCGGAATCAATCCAACTTCTAATTCACCATTACTTAAGAGTGTAGCTAAACGACTCGGTACATCTAAACTAAGAAGAATATCGTCAGATGTAATCTCTCCATTCAAGAGCGGATAGATTAGGGGTTTGGTATTCAAAAAAGACACTGCGCCGACCCTTATGCGGCTTTTCTGTACCACCTATCCCCCTCACGAATAATTTCATTATATAGTGTATCACGTTCAACAGGTACATATCCTGCTTCCTGAATAAGTTGTGTAAGTGATTCCACAGACACTGCTTCAGGTGTATCCGCACCTGCCATGTGCGTTATCTTTTCTTCTGTGACTGTACCATCAATATCATCTGCACCAAATCGGAGTGCAACTTGTGCAGTTTTTAACCCTGTCATAATCCAATAAACTTTTATATGTGGAAAGTTATCCAACATAAGACGTGATACAGCAATGTTCCGAAGGTCGGTTAAACCCGTTGTTGAAGGCAAATACGCCATACGTGTATTCGCTGGATGGAAGGCAAGAGGAATAAATGTAACGAACCCTTCAGATTTATCTTGTTGTTCTCTTAAACGTATAAGATGATCAACCCGATCCTCATTTGTTTCAAGATGTCCATAGAGCATAGTAGCATTGGTAGAAATTCCTTGACGATGTGCGATATCATGAACTTCAAGCCATCCTTCTGCACTCAGTTTACCCGGACATATTTTCTCTCGAGTCTCTTCAGCAAATATCTCCGCTCCACCACCCGGCAACGAATCTAAACCTGCCTCACGCAGTTGTATCAATACTTCTTCAATAGACATTTTAAATATGCGTGAAAAATGATGTATTTCAACGGCAGTAAAAAACTTCAGATGTACATCTGGCATTCGTTCCTTTAAACCACGAATCATATCAAGATAGTAGTCAAAGGGTAATTTCGGGTGTAAACCTCCAACACTATGAATTTCTGTACATCCATGTTCAATAGAATACATGGCTTTATCTAAAAATTCATCCACACTCATTTCCCATGCCCCTTCTGTTTCCATGTTCTTACGAGCGAAGGCACAAAAATGACACCGGGCATGTAAAATACATACATTTGAGTAATCTATATGTTGGTTGATATTATAGTAGGCTACATTCCCGTTAAGACGTTCGCGCACAAAGTTTGCTATGAAACCTACTCCGGTGATATCGGAGCTTTCATAAAGTGCTACACCTTCATCAAAAGAAAGCCGTTCTTCGGCTTGAACCTTTTCGTAGATTGGTGCTAATTTTTGATCCGTAAATAGGTTATATTTCTCCATTATTTTTCCTATAAATCTATATCTAAAAACTGCTTGACTGTTAACTTTAATATGAGTATTATAGCATAAATACTATGAAGATTCCAGAAAACTTACAAAGAGGATAAGCTCAAATCATGTCTAAACTCGGATTAATTCACTATAATTATGCAGGGAAATCGTTAGATGAATTTCTAAAATTCACAAGCGAAACAGGTTTCGGTTATGTCGAACTTGGACTTGGGGATGTATGGAACGCAGATACAGACCCAGAAAAAAATGCGGAAGAGGTTAGAAAATTATTAGAGTCCTATGGACTCCAAGCCTCTGCACTCTCCGCAGGAAACGACTTTGTTGTATTAGAAGAAGATGCTATTAAGGCTCAAGTTGAACGGATGGAACGGATCGCAGGATTGGCAAAACTCATTGGCACTTCGGTATTACGAACTGAGGGTGGGGCTATGAAGGATTCTGTGCCAGAAAACCGTTGGGTTGAAGCAATGGCTGGGTGTCTAAAAAGATGCTTGGAATTTGCCGAAAGGGATGACGTATATTTAGCTGTTGATAACCACGGTCTTGTCACTAACGATGGTGATTTACAAGTTGAACTATTTGAAACCGTTGGGTCAAAGCATGTCGGGGCAAATATGGATACAATGAACTACCGTTGGGCAGGACACGATTTAGATACAGTTGGTAGATTCTATGAAATCATTGCACCATATACACTACATACACATCTCAAAGATGGAACAGGTTCACGTGGAGATTACAAAGGTGAAGCACTTGGCGAAGGTGAAATTGATCTTACTAAAGCAATACAATGTCTAAGAGATGCTGATTACGATGGTGTCTGGTGTTGTGAATATGAAGGACGAGAAAACGACGGAACTGGACAACGAAAGAGTTACAAATGGATGGAAGAAAACCTATAGTGATGAACTAATACACCTCTTTCCAGATTAAGAATAATATACGCTGAGATTCTGTCTCGGCGTATATTATTAATTATCTTACAACACATCAGAATGCATAATTCTTCCCCCATTATTACACTAACAACCGATTTTGGCACAAGTGATGTATATGTCGGAGTTATGAAAGGTGTAATCCTAAACATAAACCCCAACGCAAAAATTGTAGATATTACACATTCCATTACACCACAGAATATTCGCGAAGCAGCATTTTCAATCAACGCTGCATACAGATTCTTCCCAAAAGACACAATCCATATAATCGTAGTAGACCCAGGTGTTGGAAGTGATCGTGAAGCAATTGTTTTTCATACAGAAACAGCATGCTTTGTATGTCCGAATAATGGTGTACTAAGCTATCTTCTACAAGATAACGAAAGTAAGAATAAACCACTCACTGAAGCCGTAGTTATCCAAAACCCCGATTACCTATTACCACGAGTCTGTAATACATTTCATGGTCGAGATATATTCGCGCCGGTTGCCGCACACCTATCACTCGGAATCACACCTGATAAGATAGGAAAAACTACAACAGACCTCGTACGACTACCTATTCCGGCTCTTGCCATCACAGAAAACACACTTACTGGAGAAGTCATAAGTGTGGATAGTTTCGGAAATTTGATAACAAATATAACTGAAAACGTACTAACATCCTTTCTGTTATCATCTACATCAGAAACGGAAGGGATAAGAGAACTTGACAGACATGTAGAAGTTGTAGACTTTGAAATTTCGGTGGGAAATACCAGCATAAACAGATTAAATAGTACTTACACAGAATCAGAAGCGGGAACCCTGTTAGCCATCATCAGCAGTTTCGGATTATTAGAAATTGCTGTGAATATGGGAAACGCATCTTCCTATTTAGGTCAAAAAATCGGTGACACGGTACTGGTACACAAACAAGTTTAGTGGCAGTTATTAATTAAGCAGTGTTTTCCGAATATTACCACAGAAATTCAAAGTATCAAACACATTGCCATGAGCAGCAAAATTAGCAACAAGGCAATAGACAATTATACATCTAAAAACCTGATTTATAGTTACTGGTATTGCCTTTAATTATTCTTCGTTGACGCATACAATCGTTTAGGGAACCTATAAAAATTTAATATAATCGGATCTTAGGTTTAGATAGAGAAGTTTTATAGGATCTATAATCTTTTCTGTTTTAAATACTTGAAACACAAAATTATGTACTTCTGAACTTTTGTCGATACGGTAGCACACGCCATAAACCGTATAAATCTCCAATACAGGAATTATCCAGAATCCGTATTCACTTGCTTTTGCTACTTTCATACTAATTATCTCCTGAGTAATATGATACCCAAGTTCAATTCCTTTAGACGCTTCTCAAGCAATATCATAGAACTCTATTAAGTCTCCATGCATTCGATGCTTCACGTCTGATTCTCCAAGTGTGATATAAAATAGAAATGGTACCACAAGATAATACCACATAATCCCTATAAAGACTGAATAAGAAAATAAGAAATGACTGTAAATACTTTCTTCATAATAATCAGCTAAATCTGTGATGAGTAAAATTTGCTGGATGGTTGGAAACCCGAACTGTACTACTTATATACCTAAATGATTTATTAGATATCTTAGAAGTATTTTCTTTATTTCTTTTACACTCATAAGATATTAGAAGGAAACTAAATAAATCACATTTCAACACTTATAATTCCCGAATATTCAGCACATAATGTCTTATCTTATTGTTATTAAATGTCAGTATAGGTATACTATATTAATCATTTACACATATTTTAAATAATCATAATACCTTAGATTTTTGGATACATCTTTTGAATAACCCCATTGAAATAAAAAGACTTCTCTATACCAACTTTTTAACATTATTCTTAGCTTCGGTTCTTTATAGTCCTTGTATTTTCGCCCATAAGGAAATAACACCCTATAACTTACCAGATAGAGCGATTACTCGTCTTGGTAAAGGTATTGTCAAAGAAATTGAATTTGCTGCTGACGGTACACGTTTTGCTGCTGCAACTTCAATAGGTATTTGGCTTATTGATCCTATTAGCTATCAGCCAATTACTTTGCTTAGAAAACACAATCATATTGTTAAACACATAAGTTTTAGTTCAGAAGGAAACCTTCTGGCAAGTTCTGGTAAAGATAATACAGTTCATTTATGGAATGCTAAAACCGGAGAACATATACAACAATATGGACCATCACCTCCAATCATTAACATTACTTTTAATACGGATGGTAATATCCTTGCAATTGTAGATCATTCGGGAAAAGTACGTTTATTGGATATAGACTCAGGTATGGATAAAGATATACATCAAGATCAAGCAGTAGTAACAACTCCAATTTGGAGCATCGCAATCAATCGAAATTCCCTTACAATAGCATTCGGACAAGCTGATAATACCATCTCTGTAATTGATACATACCTTAAAAAACAGACCCGTATCCTTCAAGGACACAGTAAATTACCCCATTTAGCCGCCTACAGTCCGAATAGCAATTTATTAGCAAGTGCTGGTATGGATAGCACCATCCGTTTATGGAACACAGACATAGGAGAACTAAATCATACATTAATATTAAATAATGAGGCAGTTACTGCCCTGAGTTTCAGTCCAGATGGAAAAATATTAAGTAGTGGCAGTTATACAGGCAATATCTCTCTATACGACACACACTTACGAAAACTTAGGTACATCTACCCAATACATCAGAATGGAGTCACCCATATCGCCTTAAGTCCAGATATGCGTACAGGGGCAAGTGCTGGAAGAGACAACACTATCCGTATCTGGGAAGTCTTTTCTGGAAATCAGATACATACATTTGATGATTATTTTGGTGAATTCCACTGTTTCACCAGTAGCGATGATGGGAAAACGATCATCACAGCAGGTAATGATCGGAATATATGTTTTTGGAATTCTGATACTGGTACAATCCAAAATAAATTCAAAAAAAACCGAATGAATTATGTTTTTGATATCGCGATTACACCAGATGAAAAAACTATCGTCACAGCAAATTCAGCAAATGTAATCTGTCTTTGGGATGTTGACACAGGTATAGAAAAGAAAGTGATTAGAGGTCATGACGACTATGTATTATGTGTTGATATAAGTGCAGACGGTAAGACAATCGTTAGCGGAAGTAAAGACAAGACTATTCGTATTTGGTATGCAGAAACTGGTGAAAATTTTAGGGTGTTGACTGGACATGATGAAAGTGTCTCAAGTATCGCGTATAGTCCAGATGGAAAAACAGTCGTAAGTGGAAGTACAGATAAAACTGCACGTCTTTGGAATGCAGAGACTGGCGATCAATTGCAAGTTCTTAATGGACATGATGGAAATGTCTCAAGCGTGGCATACAGTCCAGATGGGAAAACAGTTGCTACTATTGATAACACACCGAATATTTATTTCTGGGATGTAGAAACTGGTGAGCAGAAAAAAATTATTAGTGGTCATGAAAGACGTATCAATAGCCTCGCTTACAGACCGGACGGAAAAACAATAGTAACTGGTAGTTCAAATGGTAATGTTACTCTATATGATGTTAACACTGGACTGGTTCAGCAAACATTCGAGGGACATAAAGGTATGGTGAATTTTGTTGCGTTTGTGTCAGATGGAAAAACCGTGGTGAGCACCGCAAACGATGGCATCGTGTATCTATGGAACACCGCTTCAACACCTCCCAATTAGTATCCATCCACAACATTATTTATTATACTATCTCCGTATCACGCAACTTACTTATCAGATTGCGTTAGATTGAATCATTCCGTCAATTCTATAAACACTTTTGACTATATGTAATGGCAAATGTCATGTATTTCAAGGCAGTATGAATCTGCGGCAACTCCTCAAATCCGTAAGAGATGCGAAACTGGTATTTTCCAATTTCAACCATATCCCCAGTTGGATGCACACAGTGTTCACCTGGAATATAGATCACTTTGGGATATGGATCATCCTTACTACCATCATTCTGCTCACATCCTGTTGTTCGCGTCAGAAACTTAAAGAAATCAGAAGTTGTATCAGTGCAAACATCTTTTAGTGTAATATAAAAATAAAAACCTGCGCTTCCTCCACAATACTCTTGGATGTTATCACCGAGTAATTCTACTATCCATTTTTTTACCTGTTTCGCTTTTCGTTGATATCCATTATTCACTTTCTCAATTTGAGTCTCAATACCGTTATCAAGCAAATAACTGGTTATTTCTTGATTGATAAGGGGTGCACTAAAACCAATATCGCTTGTTCGTTGGATAACACTATTTAGAAAATCTCCTTTAGGTCCGATCATATAACCTATGCGTAAACCTGGTGCAAGAATCTTAGACATGCTTCCAATCTCATAAACTATTCCCAAATCATCATAACATAAAGCAGATTCCATAGATTCAACAGTATTGTCATGTATAAGGTCGCGATAGGCATTGTCGAAAAAGAGTGGAATTTTACGTCCCAATTCATGAGATAATTGGGTGACAATCTCAACTAATTCTCTCTTACGATTATTAGAGAGAACTGTACAACTTGGGTTGTTAACTGTCACCACATAGAAAAACTGAATTTCTTCCTTTGCTCTACCTAATTCTTTCAGTTTGTCTCTTAATTGATCCGTTTGAATCCCATCGTTATCTTCAGGAATAGCAATAATATTAAAACCTTTTCTATCCAAATCATTACAATATATGTAATACATTGGATCTGCAGTAATGACATTACCAGACGGTAGTAAGTGCGTAATACTATCCAGCAGACTGGTTGCGCCATTCGCACCGATTACTATATCATTGCTGTTAAAGACATCTTGACTTATACCACCAATTTTATTATCAATATGGTATCTTTTAATAGATTCAATGAGATTAGAAGATCCTTGTGAACCCCCATAATTTAGAGATGCACGATATTTCACTGGGTTGGTAAGCACCGCTTCACAGGCAGTCAGTATCTGTTGAGTTGGGATTGTTGTTTCGTTGACATAACCCACCCCGAGATTGATATCGTATCCATCTCGAAAACCTATAGCAAAATCTGTCATCATACGGTTGACAGCAGAAGGAACACTTGAAGCTTTACCGTATTCGGAAAGCAGAATATCTTGAATCTTCATTTCTTGAGACTGGAGTACTCCGTTTATAATAGATCTTTTAGGGCAGATTCAAGAGTCTCAAAACGAAATTGATAGCCACTCGCTTCAGTTTTCTCAGGTAGCACATTTTGACTGAGCACTACAAAATCCGCAAACTCCCCCATCATTATCTTCAATCCAAATATCGGAACAGGAAAGATGGTTGGTTTTCGAAGTACTGATCCGAGCGTTTTCGTAAACTCTATGTTTCTAACAGGTTTGGGAGCAGTTGCATTCAGAGCTCCTTGGATTTCCTCATTCTCTAAGGCATGCATAACAATACCTATTACATCATCCACATGAATCCAAGACATCCACTGATTCCCACTTCCAAGTTTACCACCTACCCCCATTTTAAAGGGTGGAAGCACCTGATCTAACAGTCCACCACCTAAACCGAGAACAAGTCCAATACGAATCAATACAACACGTGTCCCATACTCGCGCGCTTTCACGGCTTCTGTTTCCCATTCATGACAAACTTCAGCAAGATAATCTTTTCCTACAGGAGATTCCTCTGTAAAACTCTCGTCCCCACTATCCCCGTATAATCCGATTGCAGATGCATTTATCAACACATCCGGTTTCGTCTCAGGAGTAAAGGAGGAAACAAGGTTACGGGTAGAAAGTATGCGACTCTCACGAATACGGCGTTTCTTATTCGCATTCCATCTACCTGCTATAGTTTCACCCGCAAGGTGAATAACAGCATTTATTCCAGATGTTGCTTCTGTCGGTAGTTGTTCTGTTTCCGGCTGCCATGCATGTATTCCATCTACAAAGCCTAATTTATTGCTTGCTTTTTCAGGCGTTCGAGAAACAACATCAACTATATAATCTTTTTCCTTAAGGGCATTACATACTCTGTTTCCAATGAACCCTGTTGCCCCTGTAACTAAAACTTTTTTCATCGGCCCACTCCATTATCGTCAATTTAGTGTCCACCCAGGAATGGTAGCTTCGGTTTCCCGGAGAACGCCATAAGGCGTACATACCGTTGATTCACCGCTCCTATATACAAACTTATTATTATCAAACCCATATAAGGACTTAGTAAAACTAATCACTCATTTTAGCAATTTCAGAAATAGTTGTCTCTAATTCCCTATAGTCGTCAATTACTGCATCACTAAGTATATCATTCACCTCTGATTTATTTATCCCCGCGAACCGAATTGCCTTCATACCTGCATTTTTCGCACCAACAATATCTGTTCTCACAATATCTCCAATATGTACAGCCTCAGCAGGTTCAGCACCTAACTGTTCTAATGTGCTATGATATTGCACTACCTCCGGTTTTGTAAAATCACATTCATCTGAAAATGTCAACGCTGAAAAATATTCTAAGATACCATCTCGTTCCATCTGCTTTCGCACATAAGTTCCTGGTGTTAGGGCAGAATCTGAGATTATTCCGATCGGATATGTTTTACTAAGTCTCGCCAACACATTTTTTATATGTGGAATAAGAATAGGTGGTGATGCTAAAAATGCATTACCAAGACAATCTATTATAGAAGCAATATCTTCATCAGTAAGTGGTAGATCAACCGTTTCAGCAAACTTCTGCATACAAGTTTCCACTGAAACCCCTATATGTTCATGCCACCGAGACATCACTAATGAATAGGCATCCTCCATCCCAGACTCCACTTCTTGTAATTTACAAGTATAACCTTTATTCATAAGGTATTTATGACATTCGCCCACACGAATTGCTTGTCGTTTCTGCCAATTCTCAAGTGAATCCGCATACAGTGTTTGCCAAAAATCAAATGTGATTGCTTTAAACATCAATTCTCCTATCTTAGTGATAAACTTAACTACGTATGAAAAATTAGTTGAGGAAGCAAGAACAAAATGTTGTCAGATTCTAATAGAATCCTTTGTTCATTCTATCCTGTACCTACCAACCTGTCAAGCGACAAATCACCATAGAGTATAAGAGCTTTTAGGAAATAATCTCTAATTATATGTTTGGATCCCACGAATTACATATTCATAATGGTGTATCCGTGAAGTCATTCGCAATAAACGAAAAATTATAAAAGATGGTTGACACAAAGATAAATACGATATCTAAACACATCCTATGCGGTAACCCACCTTATCCACATAGATACTCTATTTTAAATTATACCATTTCTGGTAATTAAAATCCCATTACTAAAATCTCTTTAATGTAGCACAAACTGTTAGTTTGTGCAGTATTTCAAGACATAAATATCACGTAACCATGGGAGAATAATTTATAGAAATGGTATTAATATCTTTACCTATCCAATCTAAGTGATCCGAGATTCAGAAAAGAAAACCATCTCTACCCAAAGCCTTCTTCTCCGTGAAATCCGTGTTTCTGACATAAGGAGCAATAGCAGTCGACTATCAGCGTTTCAGATAACAACATGCATAATACATAAAAATAAATTGAAGAAAATAAATGACAAAGCAACTAATATCATAAAGAAAGGCATACATTGACATAATAACAAATACACGTTACAATAACATAGAGAGAATTATTATACTACATAGTAGTAAAATAAGGTGTTATATAATCTAATCCAATAATCTGATTTTTCAGGAGTGAATCTGCCGATAAAAATTATGTTATGAGAATATTAATAGTAAAAACAGAATCATCTTTCATCAAGGAAAACTACAAAATTGTAACTTTTTTCAAATTTTAGAATTAGAGGTTTAATTCCTTACAAACCCAGACAGGGACTAATAGGAAAGGTAGTGTAATAACAAGAACAAATCCTACACTTTGTAGGAAAAGTGTAACATTTTCTCACACATCTAATAAAATGTACTAAGTTGGAAAATCGATTTACAAGTTCAAAAAGGATTTATTTAAAGATTACTTAAAAAATCTACTCTCAAATCCTTTAAAAAAAATTTAATACTGCGTAAGTCCTGATCTAATTGAAAAAATGGTGAAGAAAATATACCTTCTAACATCATAACTTAAAACACGACAGATTAATTCTTACTGTGATAAAGTTTTCCGATAAACCAAAATTATCACATATTGCAACAAAGAACGTAACAATTTTACAATAATCCTGATTCAGATATGAAAAAAATAAAGTACAGTGTTCTGTGAACTACCTTGAAATATCAACATAAATAAGGTATAATAAATATATGATGGTATATGCGAAGAGGACAATATAGCCAGGAAACCTTATGGCGATAAGGAATCGCAGCATCACATCTACTTATCCAACGACACAGTTTATACTCATTTACTTTGGTGTAGGAGTTATCATTTTAGTTCTCGTATTCACTTATTACGCACGCCAAATATCTCGACTAAATACTGAGATTGAAGCACAAATAGAGATATTTGTTCACCTCGCAGTGGAATTGCCAAGCATTGAAGACCGAGCACTACAAGAACGCCTTTTACGAGTAATGAGACAAGAGTTATTTGCGGAAGGCAGGTCTCGAAGGTTTTCGTTTATTATTACTGATTCTAACGGAAATGTGGAGATTTCACAAGGGATTGACCCTAAATTAGACGAAAAAGTCAACGCTGACAACGATGTTTTGTTAACACAAAACGAACAAGAAATTATCACTTCAACATTACAACGTATGGAAAGTAAGAATCCTCCACGGAAGATTCCTTTCCTAAAAGAAGATAGGAAAATATCAGGATATTTTTATTACGGTGATGCCGCTCCAAGCGAGATGGCACAATTACCATTTGCAATTACTGACACTGAAAAAAAACCACAGAAATGGCAGATGTGGAATGATGTCATCACAGCAGAAACCGCAACACCACAACAAATTGAACGCGCGAATATATTTGTACAAAATACACACGCTTTCGCGCCTATTCAAACACAACCAGAATGGCAAGATGGGTACTTTTACTATGAAATAAAGTCATTCTTTGGATTATTAGTTACACCTATTCTAACGTCCGTCATTTTACCACTTTTTGCGTTTGTTTCTATTCTTATATATCGAAGAATAAAAGCTTATGAACACGCGGCTATTTGGGGAGGATTAGCTAAAGAGACTGCACATCAACTAAGTACACCAATTTCTGCTTTACTTGCATGGACTGAATTGTTGGATGAACGAAGTCAGGATACAAATGATAATGTCTTGACTGAAATCTCTACAAATATGCAGAATGACTTAGAACGACTACAGAAAACAACTACAAGGTTTGGCATGATTGGGACTGAACCTACCAAAACACAAGTCAACCTTAAAGATGTACTTGAGGAAGTTCTAACATATTTTGAGAAACGACTACCTCAGATTAGTCGAAGTGTTAATATTTCTGTCATACCTCATGATGTTCCAGATATATCTGCCAACGCACATCTAATACAATGGGTCTTTGAAAACCTAATACGTAATTCGTTGGACGCAATGCAAAAAGATGTTGGTCATATTAATATTGAACCTCTCTATGACGAACGACAAAAGCAGGTCGTTATCCGATATTCAGACGATGGAGCTGGAATTCCTACTGAAAATCAACATTCCATCTTTGAACCCGGGATGACAACAAAAGCACATGGATGGGGGTTGGGATTAACTATCGTACGACGAATTATTCAAGAGTATCACCACGGAAGTATACGGCTAATTGAAAGTAATCCTCAAGGAACTACTTTTGAAATACGATTGCCGTCATCTCTACCTCAGTCAGTTTCAAGGATATAAAATGGCACACAAAGCTCATGCAATCTTATGGATCGATGATGAAATAGAAGCATTACTTCCACATAGACGTTTACTTGAAACACGAGGGTATGATGTCACACCTGCGACTAATGGTGAAGATGGCATTGAACTTCTAAAACAGAATGAAAAAGGATATGACGCTATCCTTCTTGACCAAGTCATGCCGGGAATAGACGGGATGGCTACACTTGATTCTATTCGAACAATTAATACACAAGTCCCCGTAATACTTGTTACACAGAGCAGCGATGACCAATTTATTGATGTGGCACTCGGAAAACAAGTGACAGATTTCTTGGTCAAACCTATTGGAGTTGCACAGATCGCCTCCACTCTCAAACGGGTACTTGAACAACAACAGATCGTTGAGACCCAAATACCGGGTCGCTATACTAATGACTTTAATACCATTAGCACACTAAAGGCATCAGATCCCAGTTGGCAAGACTGGATTGACATCTATCTAAAATTAGTTGAATGGGATCTACTTTCCGACAGATTAGCCGAACAAGGCTTAGAAGAAACCCATTTAGAACAAAAGAAAGAGTGTAATAACGAATTCTCTGATTTTGTTGAATATAATTATCGACACTGGGTAAATGGAAGCCAAGACAAGCCTACATTGTCGGTTGATGTCTTAGACCAACACGTACTGCCAATCATTCAAGAACGCATACCACTATACTTTATTGTAGTTGATTGCTTTAGACTTGATCATTGGTTGGCAATAGAACCGCTGTTATACCCTTATTTCTCTATTGATAGAAAATACGGATTTTCTATCCTGCCAAGTGCAACTATGTACGCACGAAATGCACTATTTAGTGGATTGTTCCCATCCGAATTAGCAAAGGAATACCCACAATATTGGCAAGAGAAATCAGAAGGCGCTACCAGCACAAACCAGTTTGAACGACAACTCCTTGAAGAGTACTTAAAAAGGAATGGTATCCGGCTAAAACCCGGTGTCCAATATTTCAAGATTTTTGATTTACGCGGAGGAAATGAGTACAAAAAACGCGTCGCAGCTGCTACACCTGTCAGTTTATCAGCATTAGTTGTAAACTTCATAGATATATTAACGCATCAGCGTTCACAATCCGAAGTATTACAACAACTTGCACCTGATGAATCTGCTTTTAGAGAAGTAGCTCGCTCATGGTTCGCACATTCCGTCCTGTTTGATATCTTACGCTCCATTTCTCAGCAAGGTATACAGGTGGTACTTACCACTGATCACGGATCGGAATTTTGTAATCGCGCTACAAGCGCATACGGCAATAGAGACACAAGTACCAGTCTCCGCTTTAAATTTGGCAATAATTTAGCATGCGATGATAATCAAGCTGTTTATATCTCAAATCCAAAGGAATATAAACTCCCAGCAGAAAATGCAAGCAAAGATTATATACTCGCAAAAGACGATTATTATTTCGTCTACCCAAACGAATTTCATAAATATAAGAGGCAGTTTCAGGGTGGGTTCCAACACGGTGGTATTTCAATGGGAGAACTCATTACACCAATAGTGACTTTAACGCCAAAGAACGCTTAGTCATCAGTCATACCACTTCCAACCTAAAATTGACATTCGGTAACGTAAGACTATGGATATTACAATTTCTCGTTTACGGAATAGGGAACAATGTTCCTACATTAATGGGTTAATCTGGTCTATACCCACCATCTTTTTACAAAACTGCCGCTTCTTAAAATGATTTATGTCATTAACCGAGATGTCTTTAATAAAGACATGACAGGAGGAAACGGTAATAATGGAGAAGGAGATACTTATATCTGATGACGAATATGAAACACGGTGTGCTGTACTTGAAGAAGGCATACTAAATGAAATTCATATTGAAAGGAAAGCTGTAAAACCTGTTTTAGGTAACCTATACAAAGGACGGGTTGAAAATGTACTACCAGGAATGCAAGTGGCATTTGTTGATATCGGTTTAGAACGACACGCATTTCTACATATTTCTGATCTTAAATACAATAATGGAGATGAAAATGGGAAAAGTGATGATGAATTACCTACATTAGACATGCAATCTACTACCCCCACTAAACCCCGTGGTGGTAGAGGATTTCCATTTCTTATCACAGATCTGATTACTAAGAATCAGGAACTCCTTGTACAGGTTGGAAAAGAGCCAATTGGAAGTAAAGGAGCACGCGTCACAACTAATATCACTCTTCCTGGACGATATGTCGTTTATCTACCAAACTCTACAACTATAGGCGTTTCACGTAGAATTGAATCTGCAACTGAACGAGATCGATTACGAGATATGGCACAAACCTTAAAGGCTGATGTTGAAGGCGGGTTTATCATACGTACTGCAGCTGAAGGCTTGAGTGAGGAAGAATTCTCTGCTGAAATACGATACCTAATTAATCAATGGAAACAAGCACGCGAACGTGCAAAACGAAAATCCGCACCCAGTTTAGTGAGTCGGGATGTAAGTTTTACAAACCGAATCGTACGCGATATGTTTACGAAAGAGGTAAAATCTCTTCTAATTGATTCACAATCAAGTTATCAAGAGACTATCGACTATGTAACTTCTGTAATGCCCAGTCTAAAGGATCGGATTTCCCTCTACAATGAGGATACAACTCTCTTTGAAGCATACGGCGTTGAAAAGGAATTGAAAAAAGCACTCAGTGAAAAAATATGGCTAAAATGTGGTGGGCATATCATCATACAGCAAACAGAAGCTATGGTTTCTATTGATGTTAATACAGGACGGTTTGTTGGACAATCTGATCCTGATGACACAATTCTAAGTGCAAACCTTGAAGCCGTTGAAGAGGTCGTCCGACAAATCCAACTACGGGATTTAGGTGGAATAATTGTTGTCGACTTCATTGATATGGACGAACATTCACACAGAAAACAGGTTTTCAAACTTCTACAAGAGGCACTACGTAAAGACAAAGCACGGACGAACATCCTTCATTTTTCTGATTTAGGTTTGGTTGAAATGACCAGGCAAAGGACAAGACCAAGTTTGTCCACTTTACTCACAGAACAATGTCCATATTGTGATGGCCACGGTACTATATTGTCTATTGAAACAGTTGCAATTGGATTGTTCCGGGCAATTAAGGTAGCACATCTGCAAACCCGTCAATCCAAACTTCGGATTATCGCAAATGACCATATTATTTCGCATCTCAATTCACAGATGTCAGCAAAATTCCGTGAACTTAAGAAATCATTGAAACTGGAATTATCCCTTGAACCTGATGCAGATTTGCATCTGGAAGACTACCGTATATTCGCTGCGAATGGGGAAGAATTATTCTTAAACTAAGTTCCCGGTACGGTTAATCAACGTCAAAAATTGATTAATGCATCATAACTGATTTGGTACTGAACTGGAGCATAGTTCAATTGTCAGGTTTCATAATTATAGGCACGATACCTTGAAATACGGCTTACAAGAATACTATTCTTTACCATATTCTTATAGGGAAAAGCATTGAAAAAGATTTGACATTTGACCTAAAATATGGCATTATATAATTGATTGCATACGATGTGGACGGATAGGTGCGTCCATGCTCCCGAAGAGTATTAGAGATATCCAGATGGAGCAAAAATTACAAAAAGAACACCCATGAACAATAAGGGATTCTACACCTAAAAGGAGTCAAAGAAAATGTACGCTGTATTTGCAAGTGGTGGGAAACAACATCGAGTTGAAGTAGGAAGTCTCATAGATGTAGAAAAATTAGACAATACTGTTGGTGAAACGGTCACGTTTCCTTCCGTTCTATTAATTGCCGGTGATGATGGACAATTACAAACCGGTACACCTTACATTGATAACATTTCAGTTACGGGTGAAGTCGTTCAACAATCTCGAGCAAAAAAAGTTATCGTTTTTAAATCTAAACGTAGAAAAGGTTATAAACGCAAATTAGGTCACCGTCAATCCTACACACGAATCAAAATTACCGGAATTGGTGACCAGGAGGTAGAATCTGATGGCACATAAGAAAGGTGGCGGAAGTACACGTAATGGTCGTGACAGTATAGGCAAACGACTTGGCGTCAAAAGATTTGCCGGACACTATGTGACTGCAGGAAGCATTCTTGTACGACAACGTGGAACTCATTTACACGCTGGCACAAACGTCGGTGTTGGTAGGGATTATACGCTCTTCTCAAAGATTGATGGCTACGTCTCGTTTGAGAGAAAAGATAAATTTCGCCGTAAGGTGAGTGTCTATACTGAGCGTCCTGCTTACTAAAGAACATTACAAAAAAGCCTCACCTCAATGTGAGGCTTTTTTGTTTATTTCTATTCCATTGTAATAAATTCATTTCTAATAACGACTCATCTGTAGATAATCTAACCCATAAAATAATACAAAGGATATACCATGAAAAGGCTAATTCTATTCCTTTTTATACCCATCATATTTGGATGTGGTAATAAGCAAATTGAGATATTAGCAGAAGAAACAATGGTCAATGCCCGCACAAGTATTACAATAGCGGAAAAACACGGGGCACGGGATGTTGCTGTTAACGAGATCTCTGCCGCTGAAGAGATGTTAACGAATGCTGAAACCGCTCATTCTACTGGGGATGTGGAAAGAGCATATAGGTTAGCTCTACGGTCCTATCTTCACGCAAGAATAGCTACTGAGAAATCAATCGCCTCACAACATGAAGAAAATGTCACGGAAGCACAAGCACTATTAGATTACGGACAAAAATTAACAGAAGAAGTCCTGGAAAAACTGGATACCTTAAAAGCAGAACTCTCAAACATGAAGAAATAAGGATATACTTATGCGTGTTATTCTATGGTTATTTCTATTTACATGTATATTCTATTGTGGTTGTTGGACTGTTAAAATTGATGGTGTTATCTTAGACACACAATTACAAAATGCCCAAGATTCCATCTCTAAAGCAGCAGAGTTGGATGCTGAACAGTTGGCATCCGACGAATATAGTCGCGCAATTAAGCTTCTGAAGTTTTCTCAGCAGGCACAAGAAACTGGGGACTACGCGCAAAGCATGGAGTTCGCATATCAAGCAGAACTTGTAGGATATATCGCACTATATCAGGCAAAGCAACAACAATTTCGCCAACAACTCAATTCTACAAAAGAACTAATATATGGAGAACAACTCACACAAAAAGACCTTGAGTTGGATATGGAGAAAACTCGAAATCAGATTAAATCAATTGAAATTGAGCAAGCATTGGAAAGAATTGAAAAGGAACAGAAAAATGCTGGTTCACTGACAACTGAATTGACAGAAACTAAAAAAACCCTGCGACAAACTGAAATTCAGGTTCCGATTTCAGCCACTGAAATCTATGTCAGTATAGCTACACAATTATTTCCAGATGTAATTAATACCCCTGAGTATGAAAAAGTTCAATCCAATATAAAACTTGCCACATCTCATCTTGAACGGGAAGAATTCTCCGAAGCAAAAAATACTGCAATTGATGCTCAAACAGAAGCTAACACTCTCTTTGAAATGGCAATTCTAAAGCAATCAGAAGAAAACAGTGCTAAACTCACCGCTCTCGTTTCTATTATACGAATAGAAGTAAAAGCAAAACGGGCCGAAGTTCTGAATGCTGATACACATACTCCCCAACAATTCCAAGAATTGCAAAACCAATTAGCGAATGCCTATAAACTATTTGAAGAAAATGACTATGAAAAAGCACAGCAAATAGCAATTGCAGCCGAAGATATTGCGAATAAAGTAATTACAAATACAGAAATATCTGAATACCGCAAACTGGCACAACAAGAACAGGAAGCAAAAGTAAGGAGAGCTGAACAAGCTTTTTCTAACCTTCAGACTGCATTAGCTGAACAGACTGAAACGAAAGTAAAACAATTCGCACCACAATTGTTTGAACTTGCCAATACTGCTCTAACAACTGCTGAAACTGCCCTTGCTGCAAAAGAATATGATACAGTTGTTAAAAGTTCTCAAGCAGGTCAGGATTACTTAAAACGCGCAATTGAAAAAACAGAAAATCAAGGATCGGTACAAGAAAATTTGGTTGAGGCTTTCACCAATATACCAATGGCTAAAATTATTGATCTTGAAGAAGGAGTGCTTGTTCGGATTAGTGGTGGCTTGTTCGCCTCTACAAGTACACAACTTAAAGAATCTTATTATCAGACCTTCATGAAACTTGCTTCGGTTCTACAGCAAGATGAACTCAAAGACTATGTGGTAAGAATTGAAGGACATAGCGATAATCTTGGTGATGCTAATTCAAACAAACAGTTAACTGAAAAACGTGCAAATTCAATCAAACAATTTCTTATTGACAGAGCACAGATTGCACCTGAGCGGTTAACTTCTGTCGGTTTAGGGGAATCCCAACTAATAGATAAAGAATCAATGTCAAAAAACCGCAGAATTGACATTTATATCCGTAAACGATAGTACTCTATATCTACCTTAAAGGCACACAAGGTTAAAACTCATTCATGTTCTGAACAGAAATTATGAAGGTAACCAAGTAGTGGCTAAGATTGAAATTGAACCTTATATCGTACATCAAATTGCCCAAAACTTGTTCGGAGATCGATATATTATCATTTATGAGAATACCATTCAGTTCCACAACCATTGTTATCATGTACAAACTATTGAGGCAACTGACCATCCCCACTACAAATGTTACTACCTTCAGGACGCCAACACAAAATTAGCAATGTGGAACGATGAAACATTTGCACCTATTGGATATTATGGTGCTATATTTAAACCAGATACAGGCGATATTATAGCCTGTGAACCGTAATTCAGTCCTAATTTATACAATCAATTACCACGACAGCAACCCTCGAAAATGGAGAAATGATATGAGGCGAGACACTATCGTCGTTTTAGACTTTGGCTCGCAATATACACAGTTAATAGCACGGCGTATCCGTGAACAACAAATTTACTGTGAGATCCAACCATATACCCTTCCACTTAATGAATTAAAGGATATAGAACCAAAGGGAATTATCCTTTCAGGTGGACCTGCAAGTGTCTATGAGGATAATGCACCGCTAATAGATGCCTCCGTTTTTAACCTTGGCATTCCTATATTAGGTATCTGCTACGGTATGCAACTAATGGCATATCTCTTAGAAGATGGCAAGGTTCATCCTGCTTCTGAACGCGAGTATGGAAAGGCACAGCTCCAAGTAAACGCCAATTCTGACCCGCTATTTAATGGTTTACCCTCAGACATTACTGCATGGATGAGTCACGGTGATAAGATTGACTCCCTTCCCACTGGATTTCAGATAATTGCTCAAACACAAAACTCTCCTGTCGCTGCAATGGTTGATTCTAAGGGTGTCCTTTACGGATTGCAATTTCATCCGGAAGTAGAACATACCCTTGATGCTGACAAAATACTATTTAATTTCGCACGACATATCTGTGAATGTGAACCCAAATGGACGATGGGATCCTTTATTTCTGAAGCCATATCACAAATACAAGATACTGTTAAGGGTGAAAGAATATTGTGTGCCGTCAGCGGAGGGATAGATTCTATGGTGTTGGCAACACTACTCCATCAAGCAATTGGGGATCAATTAGTGTCAGTTTTTGTCGATAACGGTTTACTACGTAAGAATGAGGCTGAACAGGTCTTATCTACATGTAAAACAATCGGAATAAATATAGAATTTGTTGATGCTTCTGAATCCTTCTTAACAGAATTATCTGGGATAGTAGATCCTGAACAGAAACGTAATGTGATTGGTTCACAATTTATTGATACTTTTAGAGAAAAAGTCAAACAACTCGGTCCTTGTAGATTTTTAGCACAAGGAACTCTATATCCTGATGTAATAGAGAGTGTTTCTACGAAGGGACCTTCAGCAACGATTAAAACCCATCACAATGTCGGAGGCCTTCCTCCTGATATGCCGTTTGAACTTATTGAACCCTTCCGCGAATTATTCAAGGACGAAGTGCGAAAAGTCGGAGCTGAATTAGGTGTTCCTCAACACGTTCTTGGAAGACATCCGTTTCCCGGACCTGGACTCGCTGTGAGAATTCTGGGAGAGGTAACACCAGACAGATTAGAAATCTTACGTTACGCCGATGCAATATTCATCCAAGAAATCAAAGATGCCGGTTTATACGATGAAATCTGGCAGGCATTAGTTGTTCTTCTACCTGTCAAAAGTGTAGGTGTGATGGGGGATGAACGAACTTACGAAAATGCTGTAGCACTACGCGCTGTTACAAGTAGTGATGCAATGACTGCCGATTGGGCAAGAATACCTGATGATGTGTTAGCAAGAATATCTACACGGATCATTAACGAAGTAAAAGGTATTAATCGCGTTGTATACGACATAAGTTCAAAACCCCCAAGCACAATTGAATGGGAGTAATTCGGGTGAAAGTCCGATCCTATCAGGATGTATTAGATAGAATCCTTACTGCTATAGGAAAATCTCCACACTTAACAATTTGTCATCATTCCAATTCAACGACAACACCCTCCAGTTCTTTACCATATCCGTTATACTGTATCCAATACACATCTAAACAACCCAATTCCTCATTAATCTATATCTCTGCTGGCATTCATGGGGACGAACCTGCCGGCGTTGAATGTGCTATTCGTCTTATTGAACAATTATCCGATAAAAAGCGATATAAGTACTGGGATTCCTTATTAGACAGATTCAATTGGATGATCTCTCCTTGTGATAATCCGTATGGATATGAACGAAACATACGTGAAAACGCAGACGGACTCGATCTAAACCGTATGTTTGAAACACCTCAACACACAAAAGAAACAGAGTTTATCGCTGATTCCTTAAACCATATTTCAATACCGAAACATATTAGTCGGGAAAAGGGTAGTAAACGATTAGCTATTACCGTTGCCTTGGATCTACACGAGGATATGGATAGTGATGGATTTTATTTATGGGAACGACGAAGATCTTATCATACACCGATAGGGGATGTGATTGTAAATAAGGTTAATACAGTATGTAGTATAAATCGTACCTCCAAAATAGAAGGACACTACAATCAAAATGGAGTGATAACTTTACTGGATCAAATTACTTCAAAAGGATGGACACGGGGTAGGTATTTAGCAGAATACGAAGACACTTCGTGTCTGATCCTTGAAACACCTACCTGGGTAGATTGGAACAGCCGTATCAAAGCACACATGATGGCTATTCAAGCAGCAATTGATATGTTTGCTAATCCGATGTGATCTGTATTTATTCTGAATTGTGGTAAACAGCAGCAGCTGCACTCACAGCAGTTCCTGGTTCCACTGTAACTCCAAACTCAATAAGAAGTTTCTCAATAGCATTCAGTACGAGAAGTACATTCTGTTCGTTTGCAGCATCCCCCATCAGACCTATACGCCACGCTTTTCCTGCAAAAACACCTAATCCTCCACCAATTTCAATGTTATAGTCTTGTAGAAGTCTGTTACGCATGGTAGCATCGTCAATTCCTTCTGGAATTCGTAACGTAGTAAGCATTGGTAGCCGATACCTTGCCGCTGCTACCGGTTTAAGACCTATGGCTTCTGCCCCAGCTATCAAAGCAGCAGCATTCTGTTCGTGGCGTATATAACGTGCTGATTGTCCTTCCTCCTGTATAATGCGGAGGGCTTCTCTTATGGCATAAATTAGGGACATAGATACAGTATGGTGATATTTACGAGTATCACCAGTCCAATATTCTTCAAGTAGTTCTACATCCAGATAAAAACTCTGAATTCTCGTCTTACGTTTACGAATTGCATCCACAACTCTTTCACTAAAACTAACCGGGGAAAGTCCTGGAGGACCCGCAAGACATTTCTGTGTACAACTGTAGGCGATGTCTATTCCACGCTCATCTATATCTACAGGTTGTCCACCAAGGGTTGTCACACAATCAGCCAAGAAAAATGCACCATATTTACGTGTTATGTCAATAATATCATCTAATGGTTGTAGGATACCAGTTGATGTTTCCCCATGGACGATCGCAACTAACTTAGGACTCACTTTATCACATACATCAATTATCTGTTCTGGTTGAATTATATCTCCCCATTCTGCCTTAACCGGCGTAACAACTGCCCCACATCGTTCTGCTATATCTGCTATCCTACCTCCAAAATAACCATTGACTCCTACAATAACGCGATCTCCGGGTTCTACAATATTTGCAAGCGCTGCTTCCATACCTGATGTTCCAGTTCCTGAAATTGGAAAAGTAAGCTTATTTTTTGTTCCATAAACTTCTCGTAGCAGCGTTACCACATCATCCATTATTTCCACAAAGTCAACATCCATATAACCCAGCATAGGGGTTGTCATTGCTTTTAATACACGCGGATTCGCTATGGTTGGTCCTGGACCAAGTAATATCCGTGGTGGTACTTTTAATTCATTATACATATTGATATTTCCTTTTCAAAATTCTACCATTCCTGATTTTGGTATCTACATTATCATTAACTTAACGGCAAATTACATACAGAAACCACAGTCCTTTAGGAACGGAATGAATTGTAACATATTAATGCAGTGTCGAAGTTTCTATAGGAATATGATATTAAAGAATAATTGTAATAATGTACGCCGTTATTTAGAATTGGTATAGTATGTTACACGAACGATGCAATAGTATAGGGACAGATATAGTATCTGTCCCTATAAATTAAGTCATCTCCTTAGGTCTAAGATTATTCGTTACCACCCTCTTGAGTTTGGCGTATTGGTATATTCTTAGACTTCATGTAATCTTGGATTACCTGAATTTGACGGAGACAATAGTTTATAGCTCCTTCCACTTGACTATCAGCTGGAACTAAAGTAGCATACTTCTTAGGTAAGTAGTTGAAATATTCCAAAGCATCGTAGTAATAGTTAACCTCCTTATCAGCGAGCATCGTATATGCATCGCCAATCTTACCATGAGATAGATCACCATACTTCGTAGTTGGATATTCATCAATAATAGCCTTGAACTGTTCAACAGAGGCTAAAATAGTTTCCTTCTTACCTGACTTTTGAGCCGTAGCGTATGAATCCATTGCTTGCTTATACTCATTAAGTGCAAGAACACCTGAAGTTTCATTTAGAAAACCTTCGGCAGTACTCTTTGAATCTGCATCGAGTCCAGGAACACTTAATGCACGTTTATAGCTTGTAATAGCTTCACGGAATAGACGGATCTGTTCAGATGCTGGTATTCCCGGTTCTAAAGCAGCATTATAATGCTTATTGCCAATGTTAATGAAGGCTTCACCAGCAAATGTACTGTCAGCATATTCAGCTACAAGGGTTTCATTTACTTCAAATAACTTGTCAAGATATGAAGTTTCAGCATCAGCATCTCCTGCCTCTTTTGCGGACTCAGAAAGAGATTGATAACAGGTTGCAATTGCATATAAGGATTCTGGTGCCTTTTCATGCAATTTGTTAACTTTTCTGACCTTTTCATATTCCGCAATAGCTTTTACATACTGCTCAGTAATGTAATAAGACTCTCCAGCCTGGTATTGCCATAGTGCAGCATCTTTAGCCTTCGGATAACGTCTAACAAGATCTAAAAACGCCTTAGCAGATGCATCAAAATAAGCAACAGCCTGGGTGGACATCTCTTCATCAATTCCTACCTGCATACGACCAAGGTCAAAGTTAGCCGAGGCTAAATATGTCAGTGATGTTTCAACATTGGTGGTAAGATCGTCAGAAGCAGGAAATACACCAGCATCAGCATATTTTACAAACTCTTTCAAAGGATCGATAGCAAGTATCAATTCCTCTGGACGTTTGATACCAATCCCTACTGAGTAGTATATTTGTCCAGATTGGAACAGTGAATTTTGCACGTACGGGATGACAGTCTGTTTATCAGCGTTCTCTATTGGCATAGCAAGTTTGCTAACTTCAAAGAATGCGCCGGCAGCCATTCCGCTCGTATCTATATAAGGTTTGAGATCAGAACCAGCCTCATTAGAAAATACAGAACGTGCTTTATCTGAATAAAGGAAACCTAAATTATATTGTGCTGCAACTTTTTGAGATACAGTTGCATCTTGATTTGCCTTAAGGTTCGCTACTGAACTTTCTGCTTCAGCAATAGCTTCGTCCAACCGTCCTAATTTCACATATAAGTCAGAACGACGGATACTGGCATCTGCTACCATCGAAGCCACAGCAGTGTTCTTTTCTGCACCATGGTTGGCGATCAGGTTTTGGAACACTCCTAATGCTTTATCAAGTTCATTAAGTTTATCCTGATATATTAGACCTGACCTATAGTAGGATTGTGCTTTCACAACATCGTCTGCAAGTTGTATAGCATTTTGATAACTTACCAAAGCATCATCATACAACTTAAGATGTTCATCTTGGGCAAATCCCATTGCAAAATATGAACGACCTCGTAGATCTTCGTCATCCGTATTCGCAATGATATATTGATACTCCTTGACAGCCGATGCGTAGTCACCCACGCTACTATGTAATTCAGCAAGACGAGAATGTGCTTGAGAAATCAGATTCTTTCGATTCTCATCTTCAGTCTGTCCTTCAAGTGCAGTGACTTTCATGAAAGCGCTAATAGCTGCTTTTGAATCTTTCAATCCCAATTTCGCCAAGCCGAGTGTATAACCTGCACTGATTAGGTTATCAACATTGTCAGTCATCTCAGCAACTTTTTCTGCTGCCGTTGCAGCATTCGTATAAGCGAGTTTTTGAGCTTCAGCATCTTCCGCCTTCTGAGCTATTTGATAATAACTGACAGCAGCTTGATATTGAGCACTTGGAGCAATTTCACTGTCAGGGTAATTCTCAACAAACTGTTGATATGCTGTAAGAGCTTCCTGAAAACGTTCTTTACTATAATAGGTATGTCCAATTTTTAACTGTGAACGGACACGAGCATTTTCTGGAGCGCCGGGATTATCAATAATTCTTTGCAATCCAGCAATCAAACCTTCGACATTATCTGGATCAGTGTTTTCAAGCGCAGAAGCTTTAATTAAATCAATCTGTCCGAGTGTTCTCAAGACTAATTCATCGCTACTATCTGCAAATTTTTCACTGGCTGCATCGGCAGTCTGCTGAACCAAAGACCATTTAGATGTATCACCATGTTTTTGTGCTGCATCTTGATAGACCAATGCTAATCCATAATAAGCCTCAATAGCATTTGGACTGTCACCATACTCGGCAATCACAGAATTAAAAGCAGTAATTGCGTTTTCGGCAAGTTCAACCTTCTCAGAAGAAGCGTGGTAGTAGCACAGACCTACAAGGTAAAGTGCATCATCCGCATATTCACCTGTTGGATTTCCATCAACTACAGTTTGATATTGTGCAGCAGCCTCTTCAAAACGTTTCTCTGCACGGAGTAAGTCAGCGAGTTTAATTTCGGCTAATGAGAGATTGTCCCTATCGGTAAGTTGCGGCAAGATAGAATCGTAGTAGGATATAGCTTGAGCTTTATCACCCTGCCGTACATAACTATTAGCTGTTAGAAGAAGGGCACGTTCATGATAATCACTGGATTCAGGAATCATGGCGTATCGTTGTCGCGCCATATCCCAATCTCCCAACATTTCGTGTGAAAGTGCCTCATTCATAAGACATGCTTCAACTTGGGGAATCCGTTCTGGAAAATCTTGGTACCGTCCTTCATTGATTCCAGTTAAGAATGCGTCATCAGAGAACATCTTCACTGCGTCTTGGTATGCAGCAACAGATTTACCAAGGTATTCAGTATTGAAATTCTCGGTAGAATCGCCATCTTGATATCCTTCAGGTTTCGCAGCTTCAAAATAGGAGCGACCTTCAAAGAATTTACCCATCAACTTCACGAGATGGAACTTAGGTAGCGGTCTATAATCCCAGAGTTTCGCGTATTCTTCGGCAGCTTCAAGATACTGTTTAAAGTCATCACGTTTCATATCAGCAAATCGAAGTTGGACTTCCGCTGCAAGAATATCAAATTCGTTATCATTCTTATTCTTCTCAATAAATTCGTGTGCGACCTTCTCCATATCATCTTTACGACCTAAGTCGTTTAGTGTCCAAATTGCACCATAGAGTGCATGTGGAGCGACAGGATTTTCAGGGAAGTCGTCAACAGTCTGTTGATACCAGGTCAATGCGTTTTCAAGTGTGGCATTGGATTCATCCATCATGCCGGTATCACGTTGGTTAGTTCCGAGATTATAATAAGCTTCAGCAATTTGGTAAGATGCATACGGTGTGAGTTCAAGTACTCCACCATCACTCTCACCTTTCTCATGTTCAATTACTGCTTCATAGGCAGGAATAGCGTCATTCCAATTCTCCAATTTGAATTGACTGTCCGCTATACCAAGTTTCGCATCTCCTCTGAAAGGACTATCAGGATATTCTTCCAATAGTTTAGTGTATGCAATGATAGCGTTTTCATAGTCCGTTTGGTCAAAGTAAGTTTGTCCAATAGCAGACTGAATTTCAGATTGCAGATCTCTATCAGCAGTATTCTGTAGTGCCAATTCATAGTTAACCCGAGCATTATCATAGTCTTTCTGCTTAGCATAAATCGCCCCTTGGTCAAAATAGGCAGCGGTTACGAAATGATGCTCTGGGAACTGCGTAATAAAATTGGTATAACGACTAATAGCTTCATCGTGTCTATCCAATTGATTCAAACAGTATGCAGCTTTATACATCGCTTCAGCCTGCAATTCTGTAAAGTTCTTGAATTCTTCTGTGGCAAATTTATCAAATTCTGGGTACGCACCTTCATAGTTATTTTCATCAAGGAAAGATTGCGCAATTAGTAATTGGGCATCGTCTTTGAATTCGGAGTTTGGAAAGCCAACCAGAATACTATTGAACGCTGTTCGAGAATTTTCGTAGTTCCCCAACTTATAATTCAATTGACCTATAGCATACCATGCATTCTCAACTCGGAGACTATTCGGAAAATTGGCTATCAATTGTTCGAATTTTGCCTCGGCAAGTTCAAATTTTTCAGTACGATATAGAATATGTCCCCATAGATAAGTTAACCCTTCCTGGTGTTTGGCAACGGTAGCAGTCGGTGCTACATCTTCTATATATTGAAGGGCAGTCTCAAAGTGGTTGACATCGCCTGTTTGTTCAGCAAGTCGTGAATAACAGACTGCAATTTGGAAATTAGCAAGCGTGGTGAAATCCTTATCAATTACTTCAGTCTTCACACCACGTTTTTTCGATTCTTCAAGTGCCTCAGTATACTTTTCAATCGACCCCTCATAATCCCCCTGATCATATAACTCTTTGGCAGTTACATAGAGCTGTTCCACTTTCTTGGAACTACCCATCATAAATGGAGATAGGAGTGCGACGACCAAGGCAATACCACCGATAATGCCCAAAATTCTTGGATTCATTACATTCTCCTTTAGATAATTTTTAAAACAATGCGGGTATAAGTAAGACTTGTGTCACCCCGCCGATTCGTCTACGTGATAGAATAGAAATCCTTCACTTCTCTATTCAAACAATCCTGAAGCACGTCAAAACTGTTGAATAAATATATAAAATGTATCGTTAATTAATTCTACTATAAATTACTTAATACATGAAGGCCTGGAATTGTCAATATTTCAGAAGGCACGTGCATTACCTTCGCAACAAACCCAGACAACTTACGGTTCTTAGGTTGTATATTTTCGGAAAAAGCAACAACCTCACTTTCTAATGGTCGTGCTGTATAACTATCGTCTTCCAAAGGTGATTTTCTACTCAAGACATTTGGCTCTGGATAAACAGTGAGCTCTGAATCCGATGCATCACTCGGTACAGAACGATCATTACTGATATGCATGACTATTATATGTCCACCTGTATCAGTTGTTACCGGATCAGATAGTTTCCAATAACCCTCTTTCTCTGTGTTATCAGTAAGTCTTGGTGAACTCACTTCACCACGTGCATTTCGTTTTGTTCTACGTTCGTTGTGGATATTTTGTAGAAATTCGGTCTGTTCTTCAATAGGTGTTGGATTTGTTGTAACTGCTTCATTCTGAACTTCCTGTGGATAGTCTATAAATGGTAACATGTTATGATTCACCAAATGGATACTCACAAGACCTACTATCATTATAGACAGAAATACACCCATCGGTAGAACATTCCTTCTTATAAAACTATACCTATCAAAATATTGACGGAATTGTGTCAGTATATACCAAGCATATTGCGTCGCAGATGCCATGACACGCTGGTTCAACTTTGTCGGACCATTCTTATCAATCCGTTGTCTTAATTCCATTTCAAACTGTTGAAAATAGGTGTCTGATACCTCTGGTTCAACATAGAAACTTACAACAAGATCACGGGTCTTCTTGAGTGATACAACTTCATGCTGACACTTTTGGCATGATTCTAAATGTACTTCAACAGTCCGTGTATCCTCTGTTGATAACGTATCATCTATGTAGTCTGAAAGCGATTGTTGTATGGTGTTACATTTCAGTTTCATTTTGTGTTGGTTCTTAGGTATTACTGTAATTAACGTGAGTTTGATAAGAATGATGCAAACTTCATTTCACAATGTATTCTACACTTATAGATCCGGCAGGTTCAATTTCCCGGTGAATACCTTACGGCATTCATACCGTTGATTCACAGAACCTAAGATATAATCTGACTTTTCAAACTCATGTTGTAATTAGAACCACTCCTTAAATATAAGTAACACATAAGTAATGAAAACCCTTTATTTCACAAAGTCTCAGAGTTTGCATCAACGTACGGTTTTAATAAAACTCGAAGTTGTTTACGGGCGTAGTGTAGCCGTGATCTAACTGTCCCTTCTGAACAATTTAGTATCGATGCTATTTCTGGGTGTGTCAATCCTTCTAATTCATGAAGAATAACTACGATACGGTGTTTTATTGATAGACTGTTCACAGCTTTGGTTACCCAGTGACGTAATTCAGCTTTTTCAGCCAGAATATGAGGGTCGTTCCGCACGTCTGCCAGTAATTCGGTTTGATCCTCTATTTCAAGAGAAGATTCTCGACGTCGATTCCGCATCTTAACATAATTAAGTGCTTGATTGACGGCTATTTTATATACCCAAGTTTCAAATGCTGCCTCCTGCCGAAAGGTGTGAATTGACTGATATACCTTAATAAAGGTTTCTTGCATCACATCGTTAGCATCTTCATAGTTTCGGGTAATCTGCAATGCTAACCGATGTACCATCCGTTGGTATTTCTCTACCAACGGAGCTAATGCTGTTTCATCACCTTCTCGGAGATGATCAATAAGCAAGGCTTCAGTTCTTTCCACGAAAACGACTCCTTCGGCATTTGATATGTATAGACAACACAATTTCAAAAACCGTTCAAACTAATTGAATTATTATAGCATATATTGATAAATTGTGTATTAAAAAGTGTTATATTTCACAAACCCTTCGTCATGAATGACTAATGTTATAGTTTGGACAATATCTGATAGGATATCATCAATATTCAAAGCATTCTTATTTTCTTCATGTTTCTCACACAAACACAAATTTCAGAATAAACTCAAAGGCCGTTAAAGGCAGCCCCAGAGGTGCGAAATGTATGTAGCAAGTCCGACTTCAAATAACGAAAACTCAGAGCAACGCATAATGAAGATTAAGTAATATATCGGTAATTCTAATTTTCCCAAACCAATGGCAGGGGATGTTTAATGACATTCATACCGTTGATTCTGATTTCTGATTTTGAAGAGACGGAATGTTTATAGAAAAATGCAGTATTCCACTTTCTCGAGTCCCATAGGGACGGAATGTTTATAAAAACAGCCTTGACACAAATTAACTATTTACTATCTTGATAATGTATACTGATCAATTACGATGGGTATTATCAAAGATTTTCTGGTTTTTTAATACATTTCTCACGCCAATTCAACAATGCTAAAATACACTTTAATGGACAATAAGATACCCCCAGAGGGGTGAAATGTGTGTAGAAAAAGGTGAACCCAATCAATAAGTCGCAGAGGGGCGAAATGTGTTTTCTGTAAAATTGCCAAAACTATAGGTAAGTAGTTGACTAAACAAACCGTTAACTTCCAAATTTTTGTGTTGGTGGAAGGAATTGGAAGTCCCTCCTACAGATGAGAAAACTACGGATAGACTTCCTCTCCTGCAGAAGGGTTGGTAAATGAAGAGACAAATCAACGCCTAATTAATTGGCTATCTTTGAGATATTTATAAAGATCACTATCAGTCGTTAAAATAAGTTTTGTACTGGCACCACTCGTTTTACGATAGGTTTCCAAGGTCTGTAGAAAAGCAAAAAACTCTGGATCTTGACCGTGTGCTTCAGCATAAATTTGGATCGCTTGAGCATCAGCATCCCCTTTAATCTGTTCTGCCTCTTTATACGCCTCAGATTGAATACGTTCTAATTCCTTTTGTTTTTGTCCCATGATATTAGCCGCTTCACCTTCACCTTCTGATTTATATTTTTCAGAAATACGTTGTCGTTCAGATATCATACGATCAAAAACTTTTTGTCTAACTTCATCAACGTAGTTAATCCTTTTCACTTGTACATCAACAAGTTCAATACCGAACTGCGGTACGACCTTCTGTGCCTTTTCACGCATCATTTGGGTAATCCGCTCTCTACCAATCTCAATCCTCTCTAAGGCTTCTTTTGTCTGTCCTTCCTCTTCTTCAAGAACTTCAAAATCTTGTTCTAATATACGGTTTGAATTCCTGACAACTTCAATTAACAACTGTCCGGTAACTAAATCGCGTGCAGCCGAATCGATAATATCATCTAATCGCGACTGTGCAAGCATTTCTGTACCGAGTGCTTCATAGAACCTGAGAGGATCTTTGATACGCCACCGTGCAGTTGTATCAAGCCATATAAACTTCTTGTCTTTTGTAGGAATTTGGTTTGGAGAACCGTCCCATTCAAGAATCCGTTTTTCAAAACGATGTACTTGTTGGATAAATGGGGTTTTTATTTTTAACCCAGCAGTTACTGCAGGATTTCCTACGGGACGACCAAATTCAGTGATGACTACCTGTTCACCTTCATTAACAACATAAAACATACTGGAAGCAAGTACTACTCCCAAAAAAACAACGATTATCAATGGAATAAGAATCTTTAACTTCATCAGAAAACTCCTTGTCAGCACACGGTTTATTGATATTTATTCTATTAACCTGAGTTTGATATTAGGTATATAAACTTTATTTTTAACAATACAATAACCATATAGCCTGTAGGTACGGTTTCAAACTGCACCTAATTACAAAATCATGATTTTTCAAACTCACGTTAATCTTTTAGTTGTAGAAGAGGAATAGGTGAATTTGCTTTACCGTCAATCACATAGATCTCTTTGACTTCAGGTAAGACATCCTGCATTGTTTCGAGATAAAGACGTTGTCGTGTTACCTCTTTCGCTTTCTGATATTCTCCACGTATCGCTTTGAATCTATCTGCATCACCTTGTGCTTGATTAACCCGTTTCAAGGCATATCCTTGTGCCTCAGAAACCTGTTTTAACGCCATCCCTTTAGATTTCGGTACAGATTGATTATAATCACGCCATGCCTCGTTGATTAAGCGTTCTTTTTCCTGCTTTGCCTCATTAACTGCGTTAAATGCAGATTTCACTTTTTCTGGCGGATTCACATCCTGTAATGTCACATTGGCAACATCCAATCCTGTATCATACAAATCAAGGAGTGTTTGTAAATGTTGTTCTACCTCAGCCGCAATTTCAATACGGCCAATAGTCAACACTTCTGTTACTGTACGATTACCAATAACGCGACTCATAACGGATTCTGTTAGATCTCGTAATGCTTGTCTGGGATTCCTAACAGAAAATAGATATTTTTTTGGATCATTAATCTTATACTGAATAACCCATTCAACATCGGCAATGTTTAGATCACCCGTCAAGAGTAAAGATTCCTCGCTAAAATCTCTTGTATCATATTGAGTACGTACACCTGCTTTGAGTGTCCTAAAACCAAATTCCTCTTTAAATACCTTCCTAACTTGTACATTGATTGCATTTTCAATACCCAACGGTAATTTGAAATGCAGTCCCGGTTGTGCCTGCCTCACAGCTTTGCCGAACATTAAAACAACTGCCACCTCATCCGCTTCAACTGTATAAAAACTTGTGGCTAAACATATTAATATAAGCACACCGAGAATTACAGATATTATCCTTTTTGGTGTAATTAATCGTAATAAATCTTGTGGTTCCACATTATTTCTCCCATTACTATCAAACAATGTTGTAATATTAAAATTATTCATATTTCATACCTAACTAACTTACGAGCAGCTTCAACAATCTGCGGCACATCTGGAATCACAAAGTTTTCCATAACCGGGGCAAATGGAACAGGAACAGGTGCTGCAGCTACACGTTCAATAGGTGCGTCAAGATAATCAAATACTTCGCGCACTACAAGCGCAGCAATTTCTGCTCCAAATCCTGCTCTCCCAACCGCTTCATGTGCAATTAACAGACGATTGGTTTTCTTAACTGACTCAAATATGGTTTCTTTATCCAGTGGCATCAAAGTCCTGGGATCAACAATCTCAGCAGAAATACCTTCATCCGCAAGTTCATCTGCTGCTTCAAGTGCTTTTAATACCATTCGCGATGTCGCTAATATTGTTATATCTTCACCTTCACGTTTTACTTCCGCTTCCCCTAAAGGTATCGTATATTCCTCATCAGGAATCTCTCCTTCTTCGGTATATAATAGTTTATGTTCAATGAACATGATCGGATTATCGTTACGTATTGCAGTTTTAAGTAACCCTTTCGCATCATACGGAGTTGACGGCATCACAACAAGAAGTCCGGGAATATGGACAAACCAAGCCTCAAGACTTTGTGCATGCTGAGCAGCGGATGACCTACCGGCACCACCTTGGGTACGTATAACAAGGGGTACATCTAACTGACCACCAACCATGTACCGTATTTTGGCTACTTGGTTAACGATTTGGTCCATACCAACCGCTGTGAAGTCTATATACATTAGTTCTGCAACTGGACGCATGCCCGTAACTGCAGCCCCAAGTGCTGTGCCGATGATTGCAGCTTCAGAAATTGGCGTGTTACGGATACGGTCTTTACCAAATTGCTTAAAAAGACCATCCGTAACCTTATAGGCTCCGCCATATTCCGCAATATCTTCCCCCATTAGAAAGACTGCTTCATCACGCTCCATCTCTTCAACTAAAGCCTCTTTAAGCGCATCACGATATGTGATTGTCTTCATATTTCGTAGATTCCTTTCAAGTAATGTCCAATCTGCTATAAGGTTTTTGATTTTCCTACACTTAGTAATTTGTCCACGCAATTTTACAGATATGTTCCTTCTGTAGGAACAATCTCCTGATCGCGACAGGGACATTGATACAATCATTTTTCTCTGGGCTGTCCATTAGATCCAAACAACGATTCTAATCTATTCCAAACTCAGATATTTCGCGAAGGTATTGTCAATTGATCAAACAAGAATTATCTTCAAAGATCACGGCAGAATTAGCTTTACAGCGAATATGAGAAACTTTCCCCTCTGTTATAAAAGTATTATTATAGAAACGAATATTATGAATTCCTTCACTTATACAGTCAACAGCAACAGGATCTCCATTTTCTGCTACACTTGTAATTACCATATTCTGATAGATTGTCGTGTCACGAATCCCACCATTTGCACCAGTTGACCAGACATGGATACCACCGTAAGCATTCTTTCTTCCATCATTCTCACTCAAATTATAACGAATTACGTTCCTGTTATACGCTCTTGCTCCGCCAAATTGTGCTAACAGAAATCCTGCACCATCGTTATCATGAGAGTAATTGTTTTGTACAATTGAGTTACGCACACCACCATCAAGGTCAAAACCACCGCCATCTTTACCGCTTCCAGTTCGATTATGGTGGGATTCATTACATTGGATAAGGACACGGTTAGAATCCCAAGTCCATATACCTACAGGACCACCTTCCTCAGATGAGTTTAACTTACCATTTTCATACGCAAGACAATATTCAATTGTTCCTACGTTTACCTGTCCAAGTACAATACCGTTTCCTGTGTGTGTTTCTTTTTCTACGAGTCCATCGTTTCTGTATACCCTACAGTAACCGATATAAATGTCCTGATGGGAATATCCTTTATCTTCTGGGTTCCATACACCATAGCAATTAACACCTGCATCTCCATTATCATGGATAATAGCATGAGTTATCTTTACATTTCTGAATCCGCTCCATGTGCCATCAATAGGGTCAGCACCTATGCAGATACCTGTTTGTTTAAATCCTGCAACCTCAACCTTATCAACCAGAATATTTGAAAGCTTCTTATGTCCCGGAAGCGTATTGAAAAAGCAAATTCCCGAACCATTATTATTATCTATTCCGTCCCCAATAATTTTGAGATCAATTACATGAACACCATTCGTATTGCTACAAAGAAAACCTGAACCGGTTCCTGCATCTATCGTTGCTTTACCTTCACCGTAAGATCTAAATATTATCGGTTCAGCTGAATATTCAACACCTAAATCAAAAAGTGTGACATTGCCTTTGAACGTTTGTCCTGCCTGAAACCAAACAGAATCTCCTGGATTTAATCGTGTGTTATTAATCCTGTCAATACTACGCCACGGGTGTTGAAGAGAAATACCTGTATTTGAATCCTTACCGAATTGACTTATATAGTAATCCATAAACACAAACAATTATCGAATATTGACAAACCTAATGCATTAAGCTTGTATCCTAAACTCAAGATTCAGTTTATGAATTCAAGATTAACCCGTCAACTCTCATCATGTCCACAGTACGTTCAAATGCATCCACAGTTCTTGTAATATCCTCATCGGAATGTGCAGCTGTTGTCATACCACCATTAGACGCAAGGTCAATACCGTTGAGTAACAGACCACAACGGAGGGATTTAAGTAATTCAGGATCGTTATTCTCTTTAAGTTTACGATAATCCCATGTATACGGATCGAAGTCCTTAGTCCGTAAATCTTTTTCTCCATGCCCAACGAGAAATCTAATTCCTGAAAATTCTCCGTATATAACCCAATCCAATTTATAAGAATCAATTACCTCATTAAGCTTATCTCGTAGCTTTTGTGCCATGAGGTTTGCTATTTCATTCGGTTTACCGGTTTTCACAATCTTAAGCATTTCAATACCAGCGGAAGCAGAAACCGGATTAGCATTAAATGTTCCCGGATGTGGCATCTTTAAACCCTCTTCCTCCGCATCCACTGAAATCAGTTCTAATATCTCTTTCTTCCCAACAAGTGCACCACCAGGAAGACCTCCTGCGACAATCTTTGCAAGTGTTGTGAGATCAGGAGTTACATTGTAGTACCCTTGTGCACCACCAGGAGCGACACGAAAACCGGTAATAACTTCATCAAAAATCAATACAACACCATAATCCAGCGTTAACTCGCGTAGTTGCTTTAGAAACTCACCATTCGTAGGGATTGTACCGAAAGATGCCCCTGTAGGTTCAAGAATAACACACCCAATATCTTCATCTGTCTTCAATAATTTCTCAACAGCATCAATATCATTTGGTGGGGATTGAACCGTATAATCTAATATCTCTTGTGGGACACCGGGGATCGGGGCATCATAGGGTTTATGTGCACCCATAATTACACTATCATGCCATCCATGAAAATGTCCTTCAAACTTCAATACCTTATTTTTTTGGGTAAATGTTCGTGCAAGTCGAATTGCCATAAGTGTAGCTTCTGTACCAGAACTAACAAATCTGACACGTTCTGCTGATGGTACAAGTTCGGTTATAAGCTCACCCCATTCTAACTCAAGCGGATGGCATGCACCATAATGTGTACCCAAAAGCATCTGAGCAGTGGTTGCCTTAACGATTTCTGGAGGATTATGACCAAGAAGCAATGCACCGTGTCCTGCCCAATAATCGATAAAGACATTATCATCAACCCCCCATTTATATGCACCTTCAGCCCGAGTAATATAGATCGGAAATGGAGACATCTGACGGCCATCGTGCGTCACACCGTCAGGAAATAATTGACTGGCTTTCTGCGACAATTTCAGATCTTTAGCAAATGTCCTCTCATAAACATCCAATATAGTTGGCATATTTCCTCTATATGTTTTCTGTACCAAATCAACCAAATTTAGTCATCATTCTCTGTGTCTTTACTTCTATTTGAAAAATCTAATTACCAACTCTCAATAATTGATATTGATAAGGTATGATGTACTTTCTTGAATCGTAGGTTGAGATATTTTGGATTCCCATAAACAATCTGTACACTTCTTTAATCTGCTGTCGTCCTTGAATTCGTAACTGCTATGGATTAAGTTCCAGCGTTTGATCACTACGATGTTCGGCAATTGCTTCAGATGCCAGATTAGATAGTTTCTCTTGAGAATTAGCAAATAAGCTATCCCATTTTTTTTCAGATCGAATTTCAGCCAGCAACCAATTTGCCAATGCATCTTGTTCCTTCGGTGAGAGTTTTGACGCTTCTGTAAATACTTCTTCAAGGCTTGTTGTCAATGAGATAACTCATTACAAAAGGGGCTTATTATGTACTGTTAAATTCTTATATCGTTCAATGTCCTAAATAACATTCAGATGATACCTATCTGTATCCATTTTAGTACTTCTGTACAGAACCTCTCAAAAAATATCCCATGGAACATTATGTATGTTAGGATTATATCATACGTGAGTGATTATATCAATCGAAACGCTTACCAAGAGTGTGTAAACTTTTGTCACTTTACAACAATGCTTTTTACACCTACTATAGTTTAGGAAATTTCAGTGAAGATACCACCGATTTTCAAAATGTTCTGTCTTAGCAATGTTTCTTACGCCAAACCAACTCTGAGAATACACCAAACGGTAGCCCCGGGGAACGCCTAATGGTGTTCATACCGTTGATTCTGATTCCTCATTCAAGGGACGAAATGTGAAAGCCCTATTCAGATTCCTGGATCAAAGAATAAATGTAGCAAACCCACTTCTCCGCGTAATCCGATATTCAAACCAAAATCTTTATATAGACACACTTAAATTAATATAAATTTGCTGCGTGCAGGTTTACGTGAAAGTCCCATCATTTAAAAACTATACATATTACAACTTCAGGACTTACTAAGTTATTTCAATAAAAGACTAACCGAAAACTAAAAACCAACAACCAATAACTAACAGAAATATCAGTTATTGAAGAGTTTTCTCAAGAACGATATAGATAATAATACATTTAGGTCTCAACAATTTCTTGAGAGAGGAAATCAGATTTGGATCCAAACACAAAAAACAGCCTGAATTAATGCCAAGAACTTACACATTCTCAGTAATAAGAAAATTTGATATACACTTTGAAATGTGTTATAATTACCCGACGTTAAAATGTTTAGGATACATCCTAAATATAACAAATAGAACATTATCATAAATTTCATTCTCTGCTCCCTAATTACTATAATGGAGCCGTGAGTCCAAAGAGAGGATATACATTGAATCATTACGAACTCATGCTTATCATTACGCCTGACCAAGAGGAAAATGAAGCAGAAGCACTTATTGAAAATGTCAAAGGTATTATAGAACAAGAAGCAACACTTATACACACAGACTTTTGGGGTAAAAGACGACTCGCATATCCAATTCGTAAACGTACCGATGGTTATTATGTAGTTTTCGTTTTTGAATGTGCCCCCGCTTTTATTGCACAAATAAGCCAAGCCCTACGTGTAATTGAAACAATCCTAAGACACATGATTGTGCTCTTTGAAGAAGACTTAGAAAAATTAAAAGAATCCACATCTGAGACGGAAACGACTGAAGTACCAGATGTTAATGCTGTTGAAACCACCGCCGAACCTGTAGATTCAGAACAAGCAGATGAAGATATAACACCTGAAGAGGTAATATCTGAATCTGATGAAGATTCCACCGAACCGGAAGAAGACACGCAAGACTCGGATGAAGAGGCTGTCGAATCTGAATAAGTACATATCATCCCAACCTGCGAATCAATCTGATATATCCTATTCCTTTGTTTTATAAGGATTTTCAAAGTGGATATCTAATTTTCGTATATTTATAAATTAAGGAGCAAGTCATGGCAAGTTTTAACAAAGTTATTTTAATGGGGAACCTTACTCGAGACCCTGAGATGAAGTATCTACCAAGTGGAACAGCCGTTACAAACTTTGGAATCGCAATGAACGAACGGTTCACTGACCGACAAACCGGTGAACAAAGAGAGTCCGCATGTTTCGTCGATATTGAAGCATGGGATAGGCAAGCAGAAATTGTAAACGAATATCTAAGTAAGGGAAGTCCAATCCTTATAGAAGGTGCTCTCAAGTTTGATTCTTGGGAAGCTGAAGACGGCACTAAACGGAATAGACTCAAAGTAAGAGCATTGCGCGTTCAATTAATTGGTGGTAGACGTGATGGCGATGAAGGGGGAAGTTATTCCGATGGGGCATCATCCAGTACACCGATGGAACCATCAGGAGAACAAGCATCCTCACCCTCTGAAAATGGAAATGATTCATCAACTGATGACGATATCCCATTCTAAGAAGTTAACCCTAAATATCAATAATGACAATGTGATCTATTACATTAAAAATTATTATGTCTGAAGGAGAAAATACATGTCATATCGTCGCAGATCTCGATACAGTAAACTGGAATCCGTTAATTACAAAGATGTTGAGACGCTAAGAAAATTTGTCAACGAACGTGGAAAAATAGTAAGCCGGCGAGTCTCAGGACTCTCAGCTAAGCAACAACGAATGGTAACACGTGCAGTAAAACGTGCACGGAACATGGCATTACTACCATTCACACGGTAAATATAATAAATCATAAGCGATGCAATTATGTGGTTTATGGCAATGTTAGTTGTCATAAAAAATTGCGCGCCAATGGGATGGAAAAATGGAAGTCATATTAAAAAGAACTATTGATGGACTTGGAATACCCGGGGATGTCGTAAGAGTCGCAGATGGATATGCAAGAAATTATCTTCTCCCTATGGATTTTGCAGTACACGCGACAGAACGTAATCAACGACATTTTGAACATCAAAAACGAGTTATTGATCAACAAGAAACTAAAGACAGAGAATATGCACGAGAGATTGCAGCACAAATCGTTGGTGTCACATGTCATCTAACGCGCCGCGCAGGTGAAAATGACCGTTTGTTCGGGTCTGTAACCGCAGCTGATATAGTTGAATCTATACGCGAAACTGCAAACCTTGAATTGGACAGACGCGTTATTGATCTCTCTGAACCTATTCGTGAACTTGGTGTTTTTACTGTTAATGTTAAATTGCATGCTGATGTATCTACAGAACTACGGGTTGTTGTAGAAAGAGAAGAATAGAATTCTATTTACATCAACATAGAACCATATCCTTGCCTTCAGTCAATCTAAGGTATTCATTATGCAGACTCAAGCATTAGACTCCCTTATGGATAAGGAAGCAGAACAAGCTGTGCTTGGGTCAATGATGACTGAAAAGGCTATTATACCTCGTATTGAAGAGTTATTAGGTTCTACATCTGATATTTTCTTTACAACCGACCACCAACTGATCTACAACGCGATTCTTGCTGTATATAATCAGGTGAGTGAGGTTGATCCAATTCTTGTTGCCAATGAACTAAATCGGCAACAGCAATTGAACCGAGCAGGTGGAACAGATTACCTGTATCAACTTCAAGCACCGATAGTAGAAACTGAAAGTGCTGAATTCTACGCTGAAATTATACGCGAGAAAGCAACACGACGTAGATTAATTCAAATAACAGGTAAGATTAATGAACTCGCCCAAGATGAAACCGTAGAAATAGGTGAAATCCTTAATCAATCCCAAGAAATAGTTTTTGAATTAGGTCAATCAGACACTAAACGTGGATTTGAACATATCCGTACCTTATTAAAAACAGGTATCGAATCGGTTGAAAAACTATACCACAAGAAAGAACGCTATTTAGGTATACCAACCGGTTTTATGGACTTTGATTTACTCACCTCTGGATTACAGCCAGGTAATCTAATCGTTATTGCAGCACGACCGGGTATGGGAAAAACTACCTTAGTCCTAAATATGGCGCAAAACATCGCAATTGACCAAGAAAAACCTGTTGCCTTATTTAGTCTTGAAATGCCAGCACAAGATATCGCATTACGCATGTTGTCAGCCGAATCTCATATCGATTTTGGTAATTTACGGGTTGGCAAACTCAGCGAAGAATCTTGGACACCCCTTGTTCAGAGTGCATCTCGCCTTAGCGAAGCTAATATCCTCATAAATGACAATCGAACAATGACAATTCAAAGCCTTCGTGCTGAAGCAAGACGCTTAAAAGCAAATTACGAAGATCTTGGATTGATTATCGTTGACTACCTACAACTATTACGCGGAAGTGACCGATATAGCGTCCGTGAACAAGAAATCTCTGATATTTCGCGTTCTCTTAAAGTCCTCGCATGGGAATTGGGGGTACCTGTTATCGCCTGTGCGCAACTTAGCAGGGAAATTGAACGCCGTCCTAATA
This sequence comes from Candidatus Poribacteria bacterium, assembly GCA_022394755.1. Lineage (GTDB taxonomy): Bacteria > Poribacteria > WGA-4E > WGA-4E > WGA-3G > MSPOR6. The sequence continues at coordinate 58,126 of JAGFCA010000039.1, read as the reverse complement.
AACTACCCCAACTCTCTGACTTACGTGAATCTGGTGCGATTGAACAGGATGCTGATATTGTTGCATTTATACATCGCGAAGATAATTTCGAGGATCCAAGTGATTATGATAGCGAAATGGTCGAAGCTGCACTCATAATTAGAAAACAACGTAACGGTCCCACCGGCTCAATTCCCTTGCAATTTCACAAAGCACGGATGCGTTTTGAAAACACAAGCTTATAGAAATTATCTCATAAATGGATACCATTCATTGAATTACTTCGTTAACAACTATAAGTTAGAAAAATCTTGAGATAAGTTCGGTACATTTATATGAGCAATCCTCCCACTGAGAACGCATCATCTGGAGAAAATACAAACATATTAAAAATTCGTCTCCATTACATGCTTTCTGAAATTGGGGAGGCGGTCAGTTTACTCGCTGAAACAATATATCAAATTTTCAAACGTCCTCTCCAACTTGACTTACTCCTTAAACAGTTATTACTGATCGGATTTAACTCGTTATCCGTTGTATTAGTATCCGGTTTCTTCACAGGTATGGTATTAGGGGTTCAAGGATATGTTCAGTTGAAACCTTATGCTGTTGAAGGGTCTGTTGCTCAATTTGTAAGTGTTTCTGTCGTAAAAGAACTCGGTCCCATGATTACTGCTTTTGTCCTATCAGGACGTATCGGGGCTTCGATAACAGCCGAACTTTCAACAATGAAGGTTACTGAACAAATTGATGCTCTTAAAGTCATGGGAACAAATCCTGTAAAATATCTTGTTGTACCTCGGTTTCTTGCCTGTTCAATTATGCTTCCCACCCTTACAATATTTTCCACATTTGCTGGAATCTTCGGCGGTTTTGTCGCAGTTGTCTCATTGTTCGGTTTCAACGGTTATTTTTATGTATTAGAAGTTCAAAAACATCTATTCATTGGAAGTGTTCTAATTAGCCTTATTAAAGCAACTTCTTTTGGCATGGCAATTGCTGCAGTAGGATGTTACAAAGGGTTCAGCATTTCTACTGCTGGTGGAGCAGAGGGTGTTGGCACAGCAACAACTGGTTCAGCAGTAATATCTCTCATTACAATTCTTGTATTAGACTTTATCTTGAACCATATTCTGTTTAATATTTTGGGATTGATTTAGTTCATACTAAGAGTATAAAACAACACTTATGATTTCAGTAAAAGACGTCAGAAAAAAATTCGGTGATAACCAAGTTTTGAACGGATTAGATCTGGAGATTCCGCGTGGTGAAACACTTATAATTATGGGGAGAAGTGGTTGCGGTAAAAGTGTTTTGCTCAAAGTCATAGCAGGACTTATCGAAGTTGACACGGGTGAAGTTTGGATTGATGGAACAGAGATTACCACACTAAAAAAGAAACCTTTGAATCAGATCCGTCGCAAAATAGGAATGCTTTTCCAATCTGCAGCATTATTTGATTCTATGAGTGTCGCTGAAAACATCGCTTTTATGCTTGATCAGCATACAGACTTATCGGAACAAGATATGCGCAAAATTGTAGACGAAAAATTGAAGTTAGTTGATTTAGATGGTGTACAAGACCTAAGACCCGCACACCTCAGCGGAGGTATGAAAAAACGAGTCGGACTTGCACGGGCTCTCGCTTTCAATCCTGAAATCATTCTATACGATGAACCTACTACCGGACTTGACCCTGTTACATGTACCGAAATAAATGAACTAATTCGTGATTTAAATCAACAATTACAGGTAACTTCTATTGTCGTTACACATGATATGCATAGTGCATTTAGTGTTGGTACTCTAATGGTTATGCTTCATGAAGGGAAACAGATCGCTTACGGAACTCCAGAGGAAATAATTAATGAAGATCATCCGATCTTACAACAGTTTATCCTATTTGGCGCTCCTGACCAGATCTTAAACATCAACAACCCCACATTAAAAGAATTTACTGGTAGGAGTACTAATGGGGCATAAAAAACCGTTAGTACCATTTCTTGAGCACTCATTATAACAGTAGAAGAGAATCCAGAAAGGAATAGTCAATGAAGTTTTGGACACCCTCTGTAAAAGTAGGATTAATGGTTATAATCGCAGTAATTCTACTCGCAATACTTCTCACCAACGCAGGAAATTGGCCATGGGCAACAAGCGGAAATGATATTACGTTCCAATTTCAAGCTGTTAACGGTCTCTATGTTGGATCTGGGGTTTACCTATCCGGTGTCTCTATTGGGAAGGTAACAAACATTAATCTGAATCCAGAGTCGAATTCTGTAGAAATTAAAGCACGGGTAAAGAACGCATTTGAATGGTTGAGACAAGGGTGTGACGCTCGTATTTCAATGAGTGGATTTGTTGGAGAAACTTATATCGCATTAAACAATGGTGATATAGGAAATCCTCCTCTACAACCAAGCGATCTTCCTATTATTGGTATTGATCCTGTCAATCCTCTTGAATTACTTGAGCAAACAAGCTCTGGACTTAGCAAGGCAATAGAATTAACCTCTGCTGCAAATGAACTTCTTCAAGCTAACCAGGAAGAAATACAGCAAGGAATTAAGGAAACTCGAGAATTAGTTTCTCTTACAAGTCAGACTCTCGTAAGATTTGGCGAAAATATGGATACAACTGTTGAGACTTTACTGAGTCTTACCAACGATTACGATAAACGGTTCCAGACAACTCTTTCTAAAGTTGACAGTTTGTTAGACCAACTGGGAAACGATTCCTTAATGCTAAGTACACAAGTCACCGATGTTAGTCGAACAATAATGAAACTGATTGACCAGAATTATCCGAAAGTAAATTCTATGATGACAGATTTACAAAAAGGAACTGCAGAATTTCGTACCATAGCAACTCAAATACAGCAGGACTCCAGTGCTATAACAGCACAAATCTCTGGTCTTATTAACCAAGGTAGTTCGTTCATAGAAAAAAGTAGCGTAGATATTGAACCGATCATTAAAAACCTTCAAACAGCTACTGCTGCTGTAACTACTTTAGAAAACAATTTTAGCGAATTATTGAATACGATTAAGCATGGTGAAGGCACTGTCTCACAACTTCTCAATAATCCAGAACCCTTTACTGATGCACAAAATACAGTCGATAATTTAAATGAACTCATTACCGGTTTAACGGATTTTTACAAACAAACAGATAGACAATTAAAAGAAATTAAAATTCCTGATTTTTCATGGGATTCTGAATTTCAATATTTAAGTCTTGAAGAAAGCCTACATACTGAATTTGGGTTTTCACTTTCACCTCCTTCAAAAAGCCAATACCGTTTCGGACTTGGTATACGTGAGGAAAAAATCGGTATTGAACTTCAATATGGATATAATGTCACAGATTACCTCCATGGTAGATTCGGATTCATGCGATCCAAGGTTGGGGCAGGAATAGATTTTTGGTTGTTATCGCGCCGCTTAGGTTTAGGAGTTGAAAGTATTGGATTAACAAGTGATCAACCAGAGTTAAACGCAGAACTAAGGTACCGCTTTTACCGAGGAGGACATCTTGTTATAGGTGTTGAAAATTGGTGGAATTCGGATAGACGTTGGACTACAGGTATAAGACTAAATACTGTCGATTGGTAATATGGTCACACCAATAAGGTTGACTAATTAGCGTAATCACATTATCATTATTAAATATGGCTCAAAATAAAAACAAGTTTGTTTGCCAAGAATGTGGTTATACAACACCAAGATCGCTGGGTAAATGTCCTGAATGTCAGGCATGGAATAGTTTTGCCGAAGAAAGAGAGATTGTTCCTACATCTCCTTTACATCGAAATATTGGAGAACCGTCTAACAAGCCTGTATTAATTTCTGAAGTAACTTCAACTAATGTTGAACGTCACTTAACAGGAATGGTCGAATTCGACAGAGTTCTCGGTGGTGGAATTGTCCCAGGTTCAGTCATTCTAATCGGAGGTGATCCTGGAATAGGAAAATCCACTCTCCTTTTACAAGCAAGTAATGCCTTAAGCATCAAATATGGAAGTGTCCTCTATGTTACCGGTGAAGAATCTGTAAATCAAACAAAATTACGTTCTAACCGACTGGGTGTATCTTCTGATAACTTATATGTACTATGTGAAAACAATTTAGGAGAGATTGAAAGACATATAGAAAAACTACAACCAAAAATTGTGGTAATAGACTCGATTCAGGCAGTATATTTAACTGATTTTCAATCTGCTCCAGGGAGTATAACCCAGATCCGAGAATGTGCTGCACATCTATTGATATGTGCTAAAAACCAGAATATACCTATGTTTCTTGTTGGACATGTAACAAAAGAAGGAACATTAGCAGGTCCAAGGGTTTTGGAACATATAGTAGACACCGTATTGTACTTTGAAGGTGAACGCCACCACATATATCGTATCTTAAGATCAATTAAAAACCGGTTCGGATCAACAAACGAACTCGGTATTTTTGAAATGAAAAACAGTGGACTTGTAGACGTTCAAAATCCCTCTCAACTCTTTCTAAGTGATAGAAAAGAAGAAATCTCTGGTTCAGTGATTGTATCAAGCATTGAGGGTACTCGGCCACTCTTATTGGAAGTTCAAGCTCTTGTCGTTTCAACTCACTACAGTACACCACGGAATACAGCAACAGGACTTGACCGTAACCGTGTCGCACTTCTTATTGCTGTCTTAAATAAAAGAATCGCAATGGACATTAGTGATTCAGATGTGTTCGTAAATATTACTGGCGGATTACGTGTTGATGAACCCGGTATTGATCTTGGAGTATTAATGGCGATAATTTCAAGCCAACGAAATATTACTATGGACTCTGGTACTGTTGTTATTGGAGAAGTTGGGTTAGGCGGTGAAATTAGACCTGTGACACACATCGAAAAAAGGATCAAAGAAGCAGAAAAACTCGGGTTCACACGAGTGATTTATCCGGAATACCATAAAAAAGGTTTAGAAATAAACGAAAATATTGAGTTAATTGGCGTGAATACTATATATGATTGTCTTGAAGTCTTATTATAATTAACTTATTCTTCTTGTATTTTATAGGGTTCTGAATAGCAGTATTATATAAAAATATAAAAAATATAAAAAATATACAAAGTTCTGATTGAGCTAACAATATCATATAGTAGAAAATATACTGGTTATTTATAAAATAAGGTTAAAACTGGTGAAGCACCTATCACCACTATAATTTGGAATGAAATTATGCAAATATGGGGAGTTCGTTTCGTTTTTATCATTGCAAGTGCTGTAGCCTGTTATCTACCACAAACAAGTATTTCTACAGGATTCGTTGGATTCGCAATCGCCTGTATCCTTGTTGCAGGTGAAATATCACTTCAAGTCACTCAATTGCGCAAGATTGTCGCTTGCATAATAGGACTTGCATTAGGATTGATTGTGTCACTTGGAGTGTACCAACTATTACCTTTATCTGGTCCTTTCTTTAATCCCAGAGACGAATTATGGGAAACCATTTCAAAATTTCTTATAGTGATTGGTATCGGTTATGTTGGCATGATATGTGCTTACTATATATCTGAGAGTCCAAACGTTGTTAGAATGTTTAACTCCTATCGATATACTCAAACAGGTACACCCTTCGCTACAAATGATGCAAACGGCTTTAAGATCTTAGACACAAGTGTTATAATTGATGGAAGAATACTTGAAATCTGTGAAACACAATTTATTGATGGTACATTGCTAATTCCTCGTTTTGTTTTGAATGAGTTACAACATATCGCAGATTCAGCAGATATCTTACGAAAAAATAAGGGACGGCGCGGATTTGATATTCTACGTTCTCTACAAAACAGTCCTTATATCGCTGTTGAAATCATTGAGGAAGATGTACCACACCTAACAGAAGTTGACGCAAAACTTGTACATTTCGCACAGAAGCATTTTGCCAAAATTCTCACTAACGACTTAAATCTCAATAAAGTGGCAGAACTTCAAGGTGTCAAAGTTCTTAACATTAATGAATTAGCCAATGCAATTCGACCTATTGTTGTCGCAGGAGAAATTATTCAAGTACATCTTCAAAAAATTGGAAAAGAACCAAACCAGGGTGTAGGTTATCTTGATGATGGAACAATGGTTATCGTTGAAGATGGAAAAGACAATATAGGGCAAACACTTGATGTAGTAGTCACACAAATGTTGCGAACCAGTACCGGGCAAATGATCTTTGCACGGAACTCTGATTCAATTGACTTAGAGGACCACGTTGGATGAGATGGGAACAAATGAACAGCAAAATAAGCGTTCTTATTCCCGCTGCAGGGGCAGGTCATCGAATGGAGTCATCTATAAAAAAGCCTTATCTAATATTAGACGATAAACCGATTCTATCCCACACAATAGACCTTTTTGAAAACAACAGTGCTATTGACGATATATATGTCATTGTTAACAAATTAGATATTGATATATGTGATCAAACCGTCATCGCCCCTTACCGCTACAAGAAAGTGCAAGAACTGGTGGAAGGTGGTGATTCTCGGCAAGTATCTGTATTTAATGGACTTTGCAGGCTTACAGATGATGTTGACTATGTAATTGTTCATGATGGTGTACGTCCTTTTCTGGATGAAAATATTATCTTTGAATGCCTTGCAGCCTCAGAAAAATGGGGTGCAGCAGTTTCAGCTGTACCGGTGAAGGATACAATTAAGGTGGCAGGAGAAGACAAATTCATACACCACACTCCTGATAGAAATACCTTGTGGCGTGTACAAACACCACAAGTTTTTCGTAAATCTCTTTTACTTGAAGCGTATGAAGCTGCAATAAAAACAGGAATTACTGCGTCTGATGATGCAGGCTTAGTTGAAAAACTTGGATACCCGGTTAAGTTAGTAATGGGAAGTTATAAAAATATAAAACTAACAACACCAGAAGATATGCAGATAGCTGAACTCTGGCATAACAATCGCATATAGTATATAATAAACCTATTGTAAAAATATGATTGTGAAATATAATAGATGAGGATAGGAATCGGTTACGACGTACATCAACTTATTAAAAATCGCAAATTAATTTTAGGTGGTGTAGAAATCCCTTTTCACTTAGGTTTATTAGGCCATTCAGATGCCGATGTATTAACACATGCAATCTGTGATGCTCTCTTAGGCGCAGTCGCTTTGGGAGATATTGGGACACACTTTCCCGATACAGACCCAAATTATGAAGGTATGGATAGTCAAGTTTTTCTACACAAAATCAAGGCAATAATTAAAGAACAAGGATATGTAATAGAAAACATTGACAGCACAGTTGTTGCTCAACGTCCAAAATTATCTCCATATATTCAGCAAATACGTTCCGTACTTGCCAAAACTTTAGAAATTTCTGAATCACAAGTGAGTGTAAAGGCTACTACCTCAGAAGGTTTAGGAATCGTTGGTGAGGAAAAAGCAATAGTGGCTCAAGCAATTGCATTAATCAAAAAATATTAAATCTCAATAACTATACTTCTTATTGAATAACCTATCACATGGATATTAGTAAAGGAACAGCGAATGGGTTTAAAAGTATATAATTCACTGAGCAGACAACTTGAGGAATTCACACCGCAAAACCATGGAAATGTTTCAATATACAGTTGTGGACCTACAGTCTACGACTATATTCACATTGGAAACGCACGGACAGCTCTTGTTACAGATATAATCAGAAGGTATTTGGTATATAAGGGATATACTGTTAAATTAGTACAAAATCTTACTGATATTGACGATAAAATCATTAACCGGGCACACACGCTCGGTATCAGTGCAAGTGAACTTGCCCATGCAAACGGTTTAGCATACTTTGAAGATACACAACGACTCGGGATTCAACCTGCTGATGTACACCCAAAAGCAACAGAACATATAACTGAAATGATAGACCTGATCCAAATACTAATTGATAAAGGTGCTGCTTACGTAGTTGATGGAAGTGTGTATTATCGTGTAAATTCATTTAGTGATTATGGCAAACTCTCTCGTCGAAAACCTGAAGATTTACTGGCTGGTGCGCGCGTTGAAGTGGATGAACGGAAAGAAGATCCGCGTGATTTCGATATGTGGAAAGCTGCAAAACCCGGTGAACCGTTTTGGGAAAGCCCGTGGGGACAAGGCAGACCCGGGTGGCACATTGAATGTTCTTCTATGGCAATGAAGCATCTTGGCGAAACTATTGATATACACCTTGGTGGTGAAGACCTGTTGTTCCCTCACCATGAAAATGAAATAGCGCAAAGTGAATTAGCAACAGGTGTTCCATTTGCACGGTATTGGGTTCATGTTGCTTTTTTAAAAATAGGTGGTAAACGTATGGGAAAATCCGAAAAGAACTTTATCTTATTGAGAGAAGCCCTTGACAAATATCCGCCTGCAGTTATTCGCCATTTCCTTGTCTCTGCTCATTATCGCCATCCACTTGATTATAGTTTAGAAAGTTTACAAACATCTGAATCTGCACTTAAACGGTTAAACAATTGCATAGATACATTGGAGAAGTATTCTGTTGATATAGACGAGTCGAAAGATATCAAGAACGAATTGACAACTGAAGATGCTTCACTTGTCTCTGCAATTGAAAAAATGCAAACCGATTTTACACAAGCTATGGATACTGATTTTAATACAGCACAAGCAGTCGGATCTATTTTCACACTTGTCAGTACAATAAATAAATCAATTGTTGCAACTAACGGAGTGTCCAATCATATTTACACACGTGCCTACAAAGCATTAATTGAGACTTGTGAAGTCCTCGGTATCTATTCAAATAATGAAGATGTCCATGCACAAACGAACGAATATCTTGAACCAGTGCTTGACCTGCTCTTAGATATTCGACAAGACGCTCGAAATCGGAAGGATTGGGATACATCTGACATGATTCGAGATCGACTCATAGAACTTAATATTGAAATCCAAGACACCAAAGACGGATCCACTTGGAAATTCATTTCTTAACCTGAACATAACTAATATATATTGTTCAGGCTATAGTAAATTAACATTATGCTAAGGAGTAATCTAATGTTCTTAAAAACAATTACAATATTTTCTTTGATTACTATCTCTGTATTTCTCATAGTCGGATGTAGTGTCTTGCTATCAGAACAAGAATGGAGTGAAAATTACGCTCTTATTGAGGGGACAAACGCCTCAAGTCCACAAGTAATTGATGGGAATATGAACACTATAGGGGAATCCACTTTTCCTGTAGGGGCAAACACTAATTTTGGTTCAAACCCCGCATCTGAAGTTGTCATTACACTACCAGAAGAAAAAGTTATACGACGGATTGTTATTCACTCAGACAACATTAAAACCTTTGACATTTTTGCTGACAAAGGTGGTATTATCAATGATACAGACTGGAAATTGATTAAAGACGTAAAGAGTGTTAAAACAAATCCAATAGAAATTCCTGTATTAGTACCGTTCCCAACAAGACAAATTCGCATACGTATTTTATCAACTACAGACGATGCAGGCCTTAGTCGAGCCCAAAGAGCTCGATCAGGTAATTTCAGACAGTATGGTCAAAACCGTCGCGCTCAAGCAAAAATTCGAGAAATTGAATTATTCGGCTATAAGACAGCGGAGCAGACAAAGGAAAGTACAGCTGCTGAAAATCGTGAACAAGAACTGGATGATCTCTTGGATTTAGAATAACAGCAGATATATTATACAATCATTAGGAGGTAATAAATGCGTTTTGGTTTCTTAATTGTAACCCTATGCTGGATAGTAGGGTTGTCGGGTTGTATTCTTGCATCTAACCCAGCACAAAACTGGAGCAAGAACATCGCAGTTTCTGCTGCAAGTTCAGACTCCAAATTTCATGACGACAATATTTATACCGAAGGTGAAACAACTACTATACGTGAAGATGCAAGGGATGTAGCTTCTCAGCAAGAATCAGATAATTACACTGAGGCAGTCCTTAGTTGGAATCTACCTCAAACAATACAACACGTTGTCATTAAGGCAAAAGAAGGACAGTTAGAGTTTTTCGAAATTCAATATATGGACGATAACGGCAAGTGGATTACTGTTAAAGAGGTAAAAGATAATCTTCGCACAGAATATAAGACAACACTTCAGAAACCGATCTTAACAAAACAATTCCGTTTAAAAGTCCCACGCAGATGGGATTCACGCCGTATAGGAGGTCAAAGTCGGTACAAGAGATCTGAGACGGGTGCCCCTACTTCAGCTGAATTTAGAAAAATTCAGGAAATTGAACTCTACTACGCACTTCCAACACCTACTGCTGATGCTAATACTATGTAATATACTTATCTATAGTGTAATTGCAACCAATCAAGGCAATAAATCTCGTAAAAGGGTTCATTTTTAACCGATGTTATCACCAGAAACAACGAATCTTATCCATCTAAACCTAATTCAAGGTATCGGTTCAAAAACTGTACCCTTTTTAATCGAGACTTTAGGAAGTGCTGAAGCAGTTATAAACGCATCAGCACAGGAATTGGACGGAATCGACGAGCTAACACCGTCTATAAGAAAAAGTTTAGCTGATAAAAAACTCGGTTCTCCATTAGAACAGGAATTGCAGTTGATTGAAGAATATGGCTGCCAAGTTGTCACTATCTATGATAAGGAGTATCCATCATTGTTAAAGGAGGTAGACTCCCCTCCTTTGCTATTGTATATCAGAGGTAAACTGATACCAGAAGATGCATTTAGTATTGCCCTCGTCGGTTCACGAGAAGCAAAAGACTACGGACGCCGTGTTAGTTATCAATTAGCATATCAACTTGCCCAACGAGGTATCACCGTTACCAGTGGTTTTGCACAAGGAATAGATACATATGCTCACAGAGGCGCCCTTGAGGCAAATGGGAGAACATTAGCAGTCATGGGAAACGGACTCAGTCTAACATATCCTTCAGGAAATAGTGATATGGAAGAGAGGGTTATAGAATCTGGTGCCCTTATATCGGAATTCCCAATGGGGATGAAACCGAGATCTGAAAACTTTCCAAGACGAAACCGTATTATTAGTGGTTTAACACTCGGAACCGTTGTAGTTGAAGCTTCAAGCCGGAGTGGTGCTTTAATTACCGCACGTCTTGCTTCCGAACAAGGAAGAGAAGTCTTCGCTGTACCGGGTGAAATTTTCTCGGAACTATCAACTGGAACTCATAAATTAATTGATAATGGTGCTAAACTCATTAGTACTGTAGACGATTTATTAGATGCACTTCCACAACATCTTATAAATCATATTTCTACCAATTCACCCAACTTAGGCACAGAGAATAAACCAGAAAGTCCACAACCCTCCATAATAACAAAGAGTCGGGAAAATGAAAAAACAAACACTGAGAAGAAAGTCTCTGCTCCTTCCGTTACACCACCAGATTTAACCGATGACGAGAAGACTGTTTTTTATGCAATTGAAGTACCCTCCTCACATATTGATACAATCGTTAGAACAACGAAATTGCCGATTAACCAAGTGTCCAGCGTTCTATTAATGTTGGAACTCAAAGGCATTGTCCAGCAATTGCCTGGGAAACAGTTTGCTAAGAATATTTAAGAGGAACTAATTTGTGAATTCTACAGAATTAGATTTTGAAAAGCCACTTATTGAATTAGAACGACACCTTAACCAATTGCACACTTTTAGAGAAGAACACCCTGAGTTAGATCTGACTGAAGGCTTTGCTGCCCTGAAACAAAATGCCGAATCACTGACAAAACAAACATTCCAAAAATTGAGCCGATGGGATAAGGTCCGATTAGCACGGCATCCACAACGTCCACAAGCCTCTCTATATATTGATGCACTCCTTGATGAACCTGTTGAATTACGTAGCGATAAGTTATATGGAGATGACCGAGCACTTATTGGAGGATTCGCTTGGTTTGAAAAACAACCTATCGTCTACCTTGCACAGCAGAAAGGAACAAACCTTGTTGAACGCCAAGAAATGAACTTTGGATATACCCACCCTGAAGGTTATAGAAAAGCCCGACGGCTGATGCAGTTAGCAAATAAATTTAACCGACCATTAATCTGTTTTGTTGATACACCCGGAGCTCATTTTGATCTCAGATCCGAAGAGTATGGACAGGCAACAGCGATCGCAGAAAACCTTGCTGAAATGATACAGATGCGGGTTCCAATTCTTGTCGTAATTATTGGCGAAGGTGGCAGCGGTGGTGCTTTAGCTATTGCGGTTGGAAATCGAGTGTTAATGATGGAATATGCTATCTACTGTGTGGCACCACCTGAAGCATGTAGCGGAATTGTATGGAAAGATAAAGGCGAACACGCACCAGAAGCGACTGAAGGCTATAAACCTACTGCCCCCGACCTGTTAAAAGTCGGTGTCATTGACCAAGTCATACGGGAGCCACTCGGAGGGGCACATCGAAATCCTGATATTGCTGCAAGGAATGTCAAAAGGGCAATACGGAAACATCTTACAGAACTAATGAATATGAACGAAGAACAACTTATCCAACAACGTTCTGAACGGTATCGAAATCTTGGGATTTATGGGGAAGATGAAGTGTGATTTTATTAAGTTCACCTTACTTACTATTCAGAAAAACAAAATGAAAAACTTAACAAATCCTATAGGAAAAATTCTAAAAAAACATGAAAATCCGTACTATTACTACGGGTATACCGTTCCCATATTCTCCATACCAACTTCAACGGGCAGCTGAATTTAACAACGCATGTAAAAAATGCTTATTAGACAACGGTTACGAAGTACAAACTACACGTGTAAGTAGTCAAACTTGGAACGATGTCCGACAATTAGATACCATTCTTGCATTAGAAACTGAAGCAAAAGCATTAGGGATAGATTTCGTCAATTTAGGTACAATCCTGCCTGAGACACATTCCACAGAGAGTAATCTTTCACGTGTTGTAGATGTAATTGTCCAGAGCGAAATACTCTTTACCACTGTTACCCTTACCACCAAAGCCGGATATATTAGCACAAAAATCGCAGAAAACACGGCGAATATCATTCACCAGATTGCCCACCGCACTGACGCCGGTTATGGCAACCTGCGTTTTGCAGCATTAATGAACTGTCCAGCTAATACACCTTTCTTTCCAGCAGCATACTGGCAAGATACAAGAACAAATTTTGGGATCGGGTGGCAAGCATCAGACCTGATACAACAAGCCTTCAAAGATGCTATTAATTTAGAACAGGCATTGGACAATTTAAAAATACTAATGGAAAAGGAAGGAGAAAAGATAGTTGCTTTTGCAGAAGAATTAGCACAGGAATGGGGAATTAAGTTTGTAGGGATTGACGTATCACCTGCCCCGATGGGTGAAGATAGCATTGCTTACGCTATGGAAGAACAACTTCCAGGACACTTTGGTGAACGCGGCACTTTGACCGTTGCAGCAGGTATTACCCGTATACTACGTAATCTATCACTTCCATTATGTGGATATTCAGGATTAATGCTTCCTGTACTTGAAGATATTGGGTTAGGTAAACGAAGTGAGGAAGGTTATTTCAATTTAGATAGTCTTCTACTGTATTCAACTGTCTGTGGGACGGGTCTTGACACAATACCCATTCCAGGTGACGCTTCCATACCTCAAATCACCTCTATTCTAACCGATGTAGCAACGCTTTCTATACAACTCAAAAAACCGTTATCTGTCCGTCTATTTCCAGTTCCTGGACTCAAGGCAGGTGAGATGACTCAGTTTCAATCACCATATCTAACAAATACTGCTGTAATGGAAATATAAGAGGATTAAATAAATATTTCGATAATTCCAATTTCCCCTAACCCGATAAGAGCGGTTTCCCGGGAATGTCTAAATGACATTCATACCGTTGATTCCTGATTCTGATTCACCGACCCTATTGTAAATATTGATTTATCAAACTCACGTTAAAATAATACTATAGTTTGGACAATTTTTTACACATAGCACTCCGCAGGAGTGCGGGGTTGCTATGCTTTCCTACTATAGACATATTGCTCCTCTGGAGCAAGGAACAACACTGATATGTGTATCTAACCTAATCAATACAGAACTAACGTTACTGATATTTCGATGTTTCCTCACACCCGGGAACGCCATAAGGGGTTCATACCGTTGATTTAGGTGTGATATGTCTATAGAAACAATGTGTATAGAGTGATGCACTCCAGCGGAGTGCTATGTAAAGATGTCTACTTGTATATAATGCGTTTTTAGTGAGTAATAACGACACCAAAACCATTAGCAAAAAAGATAAACCTTCGATAATACGACAATGAGACCGACTGAAACTGTCCAAACTAAAGTAAAATATAAAGGGCAGTGAGAAGAAGGAAAATCCTTCTCACTGCCCTTATTGTTTTTTAGATTAGTCAAGGTCGAATCGATCGAGATTCATTACCTTATTCCAAGCAGCCACGAAGTCATTTACAAATGCTTCTTGGGCATCATCACATGCATAGACTTCTGCAATCGCTCGAAGTTGTGAGTTTGAACCGAATACAAGGTCAACACGACTCCCTGTCCACTTGAGATCACCAGTAGTACGATCACGTCCCTCAAATTCATCTTCGGATGCCGCGGACGCTAACCATTCTATATCCATATCAAGGAGATTAACAAAGAAATCGGTAGTTAATGACTCAGTCTGTTTTGTGAAGACACCTATATCAGACTGACCACTATTCGCGTTTAAAACACGTAAACCGCCGACAAGCACTGTCATCTCAGGTGCGGTTAATGTCAACATGTGTGCTCGATCAACCAGTAGTTCTTCTGCTACCCTCTGTTGTCCTTCGGCAAGGTAATTTCGGAAACCGTCTGCAGTTGGTTCAAGTACAGCAAATGACTCAACATCTGTTTCCTCTTGTACTGCATCCATACGTCCAGCAACAAATGGAACCACCACATCAACGCCAGCTTTCTTCGCAGCTGCTTCGACACCAGCACATCCAGCGAGAACAATCAGATCTGCTAACGATACTTTCGTCCCACCGGTTTGGGATGCGTTAAATGCCTCCTGAATTTCTTCAAGTTTCTGAAGTACTTTTTCAAGATCGGATGGATTGTTGGCTTCCCAATTTTTCTGAGGTTCAAGACGAATACGCGCTCCGTTAGCTCCACCACGTTTATCGGTACCACGGAATGTCGATGCAGATGCCCAAGCAGTTGAAACCAACTGAGAAACTGATAGACCTGAATCGAGAATTTGACTCTTCAGAGCAGAAATGTCATTCTCATCAATCAAATCATGATCAACATCTGGAACGGGATCCTGCCATAGTAATGATCCCTCAGGGACTAACGAACCAAGATAGCGTGAACGAGGTCCCATATCACGATGTGTCAGTTTATACCATGCTTTCGCAAAAGCATCTGCAAATTCATTCGGATTCTCATAGAACCGTCTGGATATTTTCTCATAGTCAGGATCTGCTTTTAAAGACAAGTCCGTTGTAAGCATCATCGGTGCGTGTTTCTTTGAAGGATCATGAGCATCTGGCACGGTATCCTTTGCAGATTCGTCTTTTGGAGTCCACTGCCATGCACCACCAGGACCTTTCTCCAACTCCCATTCATAATCCAACAAGTTTTCAAAGAAGTTGTTGTCCCACTTAGTCGGTGTAACAGTCCATGCACCCTCCAAACCACTGGTGATTGTATCACTGCCTTTACCACTGCCATAACTGTTCTTCCACCCAAGTCCTTGCTCCTCAAGAGAAGCCCCTTCAGGTTCAGGACCAACATACTCGTCAGCATCAGCAGCACCATGGGTCTTACCGAAGGTGTGTCCGCCAGCAATGAGTGCTACAGTTTCTTCGTCGTTCATTGCCATACGGCGAAATGTCTCTTTAATGTCTATCGCTGAAGCAACTGGATCTGGGTTACCATTTGGTCCTTGAGGATTCACATAAATTAAACCCATCTGCACAGCCCCGAGAGGTCTTTCAAGATCTCTATCACCTGTGTAACGTTCATCCCCAAGCCAAGTGGTTTCAGAACCCCAATAGATATCTTCTTCGGGTTCCCAGACATCCTCACGTCCACCAGCAAAACCGTATGTCTTGAGTCCCATAGATTCCAAAGCACAGTTTCCAGTGAATATCATCAGGTCCGCCCATGAGAGGCTTTGACCGTATTTCTGTTTAACGGGCCAGAGCAACCTTCTTGCCTTATCAAGACTTGCGTTATCTGGCCAACTGTTGAGGGGTGCAAAACGCATCGTACCAGATGCACCACCTCCGCGTCCATCATGGATACGATATGTACCTGCACTGTGCCAAGCCATCCTGATGAAGAGTGGTCCATAGTGTCCATAGTCAGCGGGCCACCAATCCTGTGAGGTCGTCATTACCTTTTCAATGTCTTCCTGCAGTTCTGATAAGTCAATCGTTTTGAATGCTTCAGCATAGTTGAAATCCTCACCCATCGGATTAGAGGTAGGTGGGTTCTGATGCAGCATCTTCAGATTCAACTGATTTGGCCACCACTGTATATTCGCTATTGTGCCCTGAGCATGTGACTGATGCATAACTGGACACTTACTTCCGTTACTCATAATTCCTCCATTCTTGTTCTACATTATTCTAACTAATTCTTTCAAAGATTTGTCGTAAGACCTTGTAGAATACAAGGGTATATAAGTTGTAATTTACGGGTAAATATCATAAAATCGGTCAATAATAACACCAAATTCAAACTTCTCACTACTTCCTAAACAGATCTAAGTTCATTATAAAGCGATATTTACCGCATATTCATATTATATATTATACATTAACAATGTCATGAGTAAAAACAAAAAATCACTTTCACCAAATACATATCAAATTCTGCACCTAACTTCTGCCTTCCTACAATAATAAACTAATAGTCGATTCCACTAAAATAGGTGCATTCTAAATGCTATTAATATCTATGAGTTCTCAAGATAAACCAATCTATGATCTCCGAATGGTTAACAATTCTAATTTAGAATGAATTATTACCTAAGTTAAAGGTGATTGCTGCTCCTGAGAATCCAGAGGATTTATACGCATTCAAATAAATTGGGTGCCGAGAAAGCACTCGTGCGTCTTCAAAAATCCAATGATCAGTGAATCCAATATCGTCCCCGAGCAGATGTATTTCTGTGCGGGTGTCTGTATAATATCATTTTCTAAATGATAAGAGTTTTGTAATGCGTTTCAAATTATTCTGTACCTATTTTTATTATTTATCTTTTGTGCCATCACGTTTGATCTTGGAGCTAATGGTGGTAATCCTCCGAATCCTGACTCCTTGTATTTCCGCAAGCTCCAGAGGAACGAAAGGTGTGTAGAAATACCAGACTAACATAGAGGCAAGCTCCAGAGGAGCGAAAGGTGTGTAGAAAAAACGTTGACACAAAACACTAAACAACGGTTCAGAAAAATAACTCATTCACGAAATTCAAACTGAAAACTATAAACTGAAAACTAATCCAATCCGCGATTCTGATACAAGAAACACTTATAGTGATAATTTCTTTACACACCCTAACACACATTTTCACTTGTCAATTGTCATATCTTTTGATAGGATAGCAAAATATAACATTACAACTTCGACAGGAAGGAAGATCACCTATGTCTGACAATCCAAATGTCCTTCTCATTTCAACCGATCATTGGCCAAATTCGTTACTTGGAGTCAGTGGACACCCAACAATACAAACGCCTACTCTCGACTCACTTGCTCGGGCAGGAACTCGTTTCACACGTGGTTATAGCGAATGCCCGGTATGTGTTCCTGCAAGGAAGACGTTAATGACTGGAACCACAACGCGAACACACAAAGACAGAGTATTCAACGATAAAAAAGGAATAAACGGACTACCAACAGTCGCTCAAACCTTTCGGGATGCAGGATATCAGGCATACGCAGTTGGAAAGCTTCATGTTTACCCACAACGGGACCGTATTGGGTTTGACGATGTGATGTTGGGTGAAGAAGGCAGAACTCAATATGGAGTAATTGACGACTATGAACTCTTCCTTGGAGATAAAGGTTATGCCGGACAACAATTCGCACACGGTATGTGCAATAACGATTATCTCAACCGTCCTTGGCACCTACCCGAAGATTGCCACGTCACCAACTGGAGCACACAACAGATGGTACGTTATATAAAACGACGCGACCCCACTCGTCCCAGTTTTTGGTATCTATCCTATTGTCATCCACATCCACCATTAGCACCGCTGCAATGCTACATGGACATGTATCGAAACGTGGATATAGAAATGCCTTATCACGGTGAATGGTCTAAAGATTTTGACAATTTACCATTGCCATTAAAATCACGACAGATGCAGGATACACTCTATAGTGATGATCTTATCCGATCAGCACGGCAAGCATTTTATGCACTTTGCACTCACATTGACCATCAATTACGTCTCGTTATTGGAACACTCCGTGAAGAAGGACTCCTAAACGACACTATTATACTCTTTACCTCCGATCATGGTGATATGTTAGGGAATCACAAAATGTGGGCAAAACGACTCTATTATGAAGATTCCACTAACGTTCCAATGATCCTGGTCGGGCAGGCAAAAGACGACCGAGTTGGCAACAATAGAGTAGATAATAGACTTGTTGGATGGCAAGACGTAATGCCAACACTACTCCATCTCGCGGGGATAGATATACCTGATACAGTAGAAGGTATCCCAATGGTAGGAGAAAATAAACGTGAATGGTTATACGGGGAAGTCGGCGAAGGTGGTACTGCCACTCGAATGATACATGAAGGGCGGTATAAACTAATCTACTATGGAACCGGGAACTATCGACAACTTTTTGACTTAGAAGAAGATCCGAGAGAATTAAATGATTTATCCAACTCACCGGGACATGCAGCTATACTTGATCGATTGACAGAAATTCTTATTGGTGAACTATATGGTAATGACCTAAAATGGATCGAAGATGGTAAACTTGTCGGTTTACCTGATGGTGAATACCGTCCATCAGCAAATCGCAACTTATCAGGACAACGTGGAATTCATTGGCCACAATCCCCATCTACTGGACGTTAGGAGTTTACTTTAACGTGAGTTTGCTAACTCAGACTTTTGTATTTGGTCTACATCAGTATTAATGATTGATAAATGTAGTTGAAATATCTATTATCAAATTCACGCAACTCTACATACTGGATATGAACTCCATCCTTGACTTAACTACAAGGATTCGTTATACTAAGACTATTAATTCATCTCCACATTTATAGTGGTTTTATATTTCTATTTATAACTAATTTCTGCAATGAATCAATGATAAGTATATTTCATGTATTCAACGCGGAATACACATAACAGGTCTATCAATTGATACACCAGAATGTGAATAAGCATCAAGGGAGTGAAAATGTTAGCTGAAATTCGTCATCGAGAAGGTGTGATAGTTATACGTCCAACTGGTCGTATGATCGGTCCAGCCAATGTTGAGATTAGACAACAAATACATGAAGAACTTGAAGAACACTTCGATTCTCCACATGTTATATTTAACCTTGAAGAAGTCACTCGTATGGACAGTAGTGGTTTAGGTACGCTTGTTTCTGTTCACGTCACTATCACCCGCAGAGGTGGTCGTACAGCACTTGTTAACGCAGGAGCGCACATTCGAAACTTGCTGGTTCTCGGAAGATTAGCAACCGTGTTTGAGAATTATGATAGTGAAGAAGAAGCTATACTTGAACTCAGTGCTGACAATCCAGACAAATAGAATTGTCTTATCACCTGTCATTCCTATCCAAATTGGAATTAGACTAAGAGATTAAATCTATACATAGAATGACCAATATTTAAGGAGATTCATGGCAAATCAGAACGACCTCACACTTACTGTTAACGCAGATTTCCATAACCGGGATGGGTGTCCTGTTGTCGTAAATGTTGACCATCCCGGTGTAAGTGAACTTATTAACCAAGATGTCATATTAACAGATTCAGAAACAGGAGATGTAATTGCAGCACAGTGCTTTACAAGCGATGATGGTGAATCTACTTCTTTAGTATGGATACTTAATAATCTTGACGCGGGAGAATCACGAACCTATTCGCTCTCTGCGGGGACTGTTCCACAAGAAGCAGGCGTTGAATTAAAAAACGAATCAGAAACAATTGACATCACTCTTAACGAGAGACATTTTACAACATTCCGTTATGCCAAATCACAATACCGTCCCTATTTCTTCCCAGTTTTAGGACCAAATGGTTGTGAGGTAACAAGAGGAGAAACAAGCGAAATCTCAAAAGACCATGTCCATCACAGATCTCTCTATGTGGCTTATGGCGAAGTAAATGATGTTGATTTGTGGGGTGAAGGCAGCAATTCCGGTAGAGTTGTACATCAAGGTTTCACACAGCAACATGGAGGTGCTGTTCTCAGTAGAATTTATACAGACAACAATTGGGAAACTAAAGATGGAGCAGTATTAATGACAGATAAACAGAATTTTCGCATCTATAACCTTCCTGATGACGGATCTTTTGTTGATCTTGATTTGACCTTTATCGCCTCTGCAGGAGATGTACACTTTGGTGATACAAAAGAGGGTGGCATCATGTCAATTCGGGTTCATCCTTCAATGAATGCTTCTGATGGAGGTAAAATTGAAAATGCTTTCGGGGGAATCAACGAAGGTGAAACCTGGGGTAAACGTTCTAATTGGTGTGATTATTCTGGTGTTGTTGATGGGACTCCCGTTGGAATTGCAGTTTTCGATCATATTGTAAATCCGCGATATCCGACCTATTGGCATGTTCGTAATTATGGATTAATGGGAAGTAATATCTTTGGTGGTGGCACATTTGAGCGCGACCCAGCCAAAGATGGTTCTTACATTCTTAAAGAAGGTGAAGAAATGCACTTCCGGTTCCGAGTTCTGATTCATGCCGGTGATGCATCTGAAGGAAAGGTTGCACAGAAATATCACGATTTCATCAATCCTCCAACTGTAGAATTCTCTCAAGAATAAACCAACCTGCCACTTAGCAGATCAACCTATTGTTCATTGAGAAGGAGAACGATCTATGCCAATATCGACTATTCATGTTGGATGCACACATTTTGCACATGGACGTTTACAGGCACAAGTCAATACACATGGTCTTGAACCTGTGGCATGTGTTGACATCAATCTTGAGGCTGCAAAGAATGGTGTTGAATCAATAGATGGTGCACCTGAAGGTTTATCAGATAACATCTATATAAGCATAACCGAAGCAAAAGAAAAACACGATGCACAAGCATGTCTAATTTACGCTTCAACGACTGTACACGCTCAACTCATCGTTGAAAGTCTAAACCTCGGTATGCACACTCTCTGTGTTAAACCGATCGCAACAACCCAAGCAGAATTTCACGACATTATTAAAGCACACAAAGCAAACCCAGGAACTATTCTGGTTCAGGGACAAAACAAACGATGGAATCCTGCTGCTGCAAAAATGCGGGAATGGCTCAGAGAAGATGACGGTATCGGGGAAATGTTGGGTGGAGAATGCCGATTCTGGATACGGCAAAACCTATTTACCGGTCCCGATTCACGCCAGCCAGATGCTTATGTCGATGGACTCTATTTCCATGCAGGTTGTAGCCATCAACTTGATCAACTCGTTGCGGCAAAAGGTCTTCCAAAATATGTTACCGCACAAGTGCATAACCGACGTGATCCTGATTTAGGACAGATTGAAGCATGGGGTACGGCAGGTGGGAACGCATTAATGGAGTATGCTAATGGTGCTCCATTTACTTATGCTGGCACTCGTGCAGGACACATGGGACCATTTGGATGGAGCGGAAGTTGGACATTCCACGGTGAAGAAGGGGACTTACGCAGAGATGGCGGACACCTTCAACTCTTTCGTAAAGGAAAAGAAATTGAAAACACCACATTACAAGATCTACACGGAGGTCTCATTGAAGACGACAGACTCCAATTTGATGCTTTCGCTGAGGCTATTACGACAGGGAAAGACCGTGAGTGGATAGAGGATACCACATTAGGTACATGGATATTGATGGAAGCATGTAATGAATCTGCTCGAACACATGAACGTGTTGATGTAGAAGCATTTGCAGCAAAGATGTTAGCATAATACGGAGGAAACCAATGCACTCACCTCACGGTTCAGCATTCCGTCCAGCTATAATGGGAAAAAACGGTATGGTGGCATCAGGACACGTTCTCGCATCACAAGCAGGTATTCAAACAATGATGGCTGGTGGTAATGCTGTTGATGCTGCAATCGCTACTGCTGCAGCAATCGGCGTTGTTGAACCAGCTGGATCAGGTCCAGGTGGGGATGGTTTTATTCTTATCTATTGGGCAGAAACAGGAGAAGTTGCAGCTGTCAATGCAACAGGTCCTGCTCCAGGTGCTGCAACTCGTGAAATATATCAAAAAAATGGTGGCATACCGATGAAAGGTATGCGAAGTGTTTCTGTGCCTGGACTTGTTGATGGTTGGTTACTTGCACATGAAAAGTATGGCAATCTAAAATTAGAAGAGGTATTCACGCCTGCCATCTCGTTATGCGAAGACGGGTTTCCCATTAGCCATAGATTGGCAGGTGGTTTACGTGGTGAAAATGAACGATTCGCAGCTGAACCAGACAGTCGTGAAATCTTCACTAAAAATGGCGAACCAATCCCATCTGGTGAACTCCTTTCAAATCCAAATCTCGGGAATACCTTCCGGAAAATTGCTAAAGATGGAAGAGAGAGGTTCTACGAAGGGGACATCGCAAAAACCATTGGTGAATTTAGTCATGTCCATGATGGACTCCTAACGGCTGATGACTTGGCAAACTTTCATGCACATTGGGATGATCCCATACAAATAAACTACCGTGGTTATGATGTTTATGAGATGCCACCAAATTCAAGTGGCCATATCTTATTGCAAGAATTAAACATCGTAGAACTGTTTGATTTACAAGCGTTGGGATGTAATACTGCCGAAAGTGTCCATCTGATGGTCGAAGCGAAAAAACTCGCCTTTGCGGATCGTGAAAAATACATGGCAGACCCTAATTGGATCGATGTTCCTATAGAAGGCATGTTATCTAAATCATACGCAGCAGACCAAGCTAAACGAATTGATTTAGAAAAAGCTGCGATTGATGTTCCAGCAGGACTTCCAGAATCACACGAAGATACAACCTGCTTCTGCACTGCCGACAGTGCAGGAAACCTTGTCTGCATTCTCCAGAGTATCCAATCAGGTTTCGGTTCCGGCTTGGTCGCTGGAGATACAGGTATCTTACTAAACAATAGGATGACCTATTGGCATCTTGAGGAAGATCATCCAAACTGTTTAATCCCAGGAAAACGAGTACGTCACACAATGAATCCGGTAATTGTTACAAAAGATGGAAAACCTATCTTAACCTGTGGAACTCCTGGTGCGGATACACAAGTTCAAACAAATCTACAGTTAGTCACCCACATCCTTGATTTTGGAATGACACCACAAGAAGCAGTCTCAGCCCCAAGATGGCGTAGTCTACAGAATCCGATGGAATCAACTATACCGCATACCTGTTCTAATCACCTTCAGTTAGAAAACCGTTTCCCTTCTGATGTCCAAGAACAATTAGCCGAAAAAGGACATGAAATTCAATCCGTTGGTGATTGGGGTGGCCCCGGAAGTGCACAAGCCATCAAGGTACATCCTGAATCTGGTGCACTCATCGCTGGATCCGATCCAAGAACAGACGGTTACGCTGTCAGTTTCTAATGACTTTCGTTGAAGGATAAATACAGTGTATAAATATACATTGACTCTTTCTTCATCAAACAACCTAAATTCTATTAGGAAAACGTGATACATTTCACTAACGTAGACAAAAAACAAATAGTTCACAACCACTGAAATATGAGTTAGGTTACACATTAGGAGAAAATGATGATTAATAAAATTGTAAAAGGTATATCACTATCAATTCTTGTAATAAGCCTATGTCTTACGCCACATCTGATATGGGGTGCTGATGTAGTGCTATTTGAAGAAGACTTTGAAAACGTTAAACTTGAAGATAGCATAGCAGAAGGTGTTAAAGGAACAAACGTTTGGTCTGGTACAGGACCTAATGGATGGGAAATAATAAATGAAAATCCGGAAGATCTTGGTATGCCAGAATGGCGTACATGGGCAATAGTTAAGCTTGAGTGGTGGGTACAAACAGCAGAAGATCAAGAACGGAGTCAGTTCGCTTCTAAGGAGAAAAACGGTAAAGGTATGGGGAACGGTGTTGTTTCTGACCCAGATGAATGGGATGATTGGACAGAAAACGGTGACCCGGATTCTATCAGTTCTTGGAATGGACACATCAACACCCCATCGATTAATATCCAAGGGGCAGGACCGAATTCACTTGTCTTATCTTTAGATTCAAGTTGGCGTCCTTATGCTGATCAAACTGCTGAAATAACAACGAGTTTTGACGGTGGTAAAGAGGAAAGAATTTTACTATTCTCAAGTTCTGGGGAACAAACCCTTGTTACTATACCCACACTAAACAAAAATGAAGAAGTATTGAACGATTTAGAACAAGTCAATGAGTCGTTAGAAATACCAATTAACAATCCTGATGGTGCTGATGAATTGGTAATTAGCTTTGGCCTTCTTACCGCTGGAAATGATTGGTGGTGGGCATTTGATAATGTCAAACTCGTTAGTACTGCCTTTGTTGCAACTGATGTACAACTAAAAGATAAATTAACCGTAAAATGGGCTGAACTAAAATCAGTAAAATAGTTTTATCTGATCTTAGATATGTGTAAAATAATCGGAGAAGTATATGAAAAATGTCATTATAAAATTAAGCATAAACACTATACTTGTGATAGTTTTGTGTCTTACCCCTTTTGCTATATGGGGAGCAGATACAGTTCTTTTTGAAGAAGACTTTGAGGGTGTGAAACTTGAAGACAGTATAGAGGAAGGTGTTAAAGCCGCAGACGTTTGGTCCGGAGCAGGACCTGAAGGATGGATAATTACAAAAGAAAATCCTGACGACCTTGGCATGCCAGAATGGAGAACTTGGGCAATAGTAAGTCTCGAATGGTGGACACAAACAGCTGGAGACCAAGAACGAACTCAGTTTACTTCAAAACAGAAAGACGGTAAAGGTATAGGGAACGGAGCAGTGGCTGACCCAGATGAGTGGGATGATTGGGAAGTTAATGGTAAACCTGAAGCAAAAAGTGATTGGAATGGACACTTACTTACCCCTCCTATAAATATCAAGGGTGCTGCTGCCGAATCCTTGGTGCTGAAATACGATTCCAGTTGGCGACCTGAAGATACGCAAACAGCTGAAATCACTGTGAGTTTCGATGGTGGTAAAGAGGAAAGAATCCTATTGTATGAGAGTTCCGGTGTACAAACACTTGCAACAATTCCTACTCTAAACCAAAATGAGAAAAAATTTAACGATTTAGAACTGGTGAACGTAACGTTAGAAATTCCCATAGACAATCCTGCAGATGCCGCTGAATTAGTTATTAGTTTTGGTGTTATCGATGCAAAAAATGATTGGTGGTGGGCAATTGATAATATACAACTCGTAAGTACTGCATTTGATGTTGAACCCAGAAATAAATTAGCAATGAAATGGGCAGAACTGAAATCTTTGAAATAATTCCATATTTCGTATAGAGTCCAGTCTGCTTCATATTCCTTATTGGTAGAACCTTCGGAGGACCTATCTAATGAACAGTACTATAAAGCTTTTTAAATATACAATTATTTTGATAACTCTTTTTCTATGTATACCAACAATTTGGGGTAGAGATACTGTACTTTTTGAAGAAGATTTCGAGGATGTAAAACTTGAAGATAGCATAGAAGAAGGAGTTAAGGGAGTTAAAGTTTGGTCGGGGACCGGACCTGATGGTTGGGAGATCAAAAACGAAAATCCTAAAAACCTCGGTATGCCAGAATGGCGAACTTTTGCTATAGTTAGTCTTGAATGGTGGACACAAACTGCTGAAGACCAGGAGCGGAGTCAGTTCACTTCTAAACAGAAAGACGGTAAAGGTATTGGTAATGGAGTAGTGGCAGACCCCGATGAATGGGATGACTGGTTAGTCAACGGTGACCCTGATGCAGAAAGTGATTGGAATGGACATATAATCACACCAACCATCAATATAAATGGAGCAAGAGCAAGATCTCTCGTTTTATCATTAGATTCAAGTTGGCGTCCTTATGCTGATCAAACTGCTGAGATCACAGTTCGTTTTGACGGTGGAAGCGAAAAACAGGTCTTACTTTTCGCGAGTTTAGGTGAACAGACACTTGTTACCATTCCTACTCTTAAGATGAATAAGGAAAAGGTAAATGACTTAGAGCAAGTGAACGAATCCTTAGAAATACCTATTAATAATCCTGCCGATGTCAAAGAAATGATCATTAGTTTCAGTCTCACTGATGCAAAAAACGATTGGTGGTGGGCTTTTGACAATATTAAACTCGTCAGCACTTCTTTTGATGTAGAACCGAGAGATAAATTGGCAATACAATGGGCAGAAATAAAATCATTACAATAACTTCTATTATTTTATCCTACAACTTAACTCAACCAAGTCATAAAGTTTAACTAAGAGTGATTCATCTACTTTAAATGAATCACTCTTAATGTTTTATTCAAGTAAGGAAAAGGCATGAAGATTTTAGTTACTGGTGGTACTGGACGAATCGGTTCAAATCTTGTTAAAAGACTACTCGAAAAAGGCCATGATATAAGAAGTTTCACATATCCGGAGGATAAAAACCGAGTTGGAAGGTGGGATGATAATCCTAAGGTTGAAACTGTTCTTGGCGATCTCAGAGAATATGATGATGTTAAGAACGCTGTTGAGGACGTAGATGCTATATATCATATTGCTGCTGCCTTTGGTGGTCCATTTAACAACAGGGAATACTTAGCAATAAACGGAATGGGTACACTTAATATATTAGAGTGTATCAGGGAATTCAATCCGAACATACACCGTCTTGTATATGCATGCACTGAAGCCATCTATTGGGAATTAACTGAGAAGGGTAGACTTTTCGATGAATTAGTCACTGAAGATATGGTCGCAAAATACCATAATATGCCTTATTTCCTTACGAAATGGATCGGCGAAGAACTTTGTATGACTTATCACCATCAATATAACATCCCCTCAACAGTATTCCGATTTAGCACCGTAGTCGAACCGAGTGAGTTTCTAAATGAAGATGGATTGCCAAAACTATTTGTCTTTAGCACTATCTACAATCGTTACAATAACTATAAAGGCAATGATCCTGCAGAATTAGAAATAGCCGAAATTGTTAAGAATGCTTGGAATGGTGAGGAAAAATTCATCCTAAAACGAAATCCAGATGGACGGGCATATAAGGAACACTTCGCTGATATACGAGATATCGTTCAAGGATTGATCTTAGGTTTAGAAGAAGATGCTGCTGTTGGACAAGAATTCACTCTTGGAGGAAAGGCTATTTTCAATCAAGAAAAGATTATCCCATACCTATGTGATCGTTATCAGAAGGAGTGTGTAGATATAAAACTCTCCAACGCAAACTATTTCGAATTCGACCTAACGAAGATTAAGACCTTGTTAGGTTTTGAACCACAACATGATTTGGGAAGTATACTTGATGCTGCTGAAGCTATGAATCGTGGTGAAGATGTAGGCATTATCCCTACAGGTCTCCGTTGGGATTAGAACAGCAATTACCTTGAAAACCGAGATAAAATTGGTTAAACTTAAAATATATGGCATAAATTACTTAAATTTTATTTTTCATAAATAACTTAAGTTTCATTTTAAGGAACCCCATGAAAAAAACACATTGGACAATATACCGAAATTGGTCGATATGCCTTGCTTTAGTATTCTTAGTAGCAAGTTGTACTTCTGTAACAACTATGACAACCATGAGAACTAAGAATGTGTACATCCCATCAAGTTCTAAACATCTTGATAGACACATTGATGCTGTCTTAAAACGTGAAGGGATAAAACCTTCTAAACAAACAAGTGATGCAGCATTTCTTAGACGTATCCATTTAGATATGACTGGTGTCATTCCTACTCCTGAACAAGTTTCTGATTTCCTTGAAGATAGTACTCCGAACAAACGATCAAGAAAAATTGATGAACTAATTAAAAGTAAACAATCTAATGAGTATTGGACAGGTATCTGGGTAAATTGGTTAATTGGTAGACGGGGTGACGGTGATGACCGTCGTGTTGGATTAGAAAATTGGGTAAAAAAAGTTCTCAGAACTAACATGCCTTACAATATATTTGTCAAAGAGCTTGTCACTGCAAATGGGGAATTACGTGATAATGGAGCAGGGAATTATATCCTACGTTATGAACGATCTCCAGTCTTATTAACTTCACACAGCTCAAGGTTATTCCTTGGCCTCCCAATGCAATGTGCCGAATGCCACGACCATAAAACAGAAACGTGGCTACAGAAAGATTTTTACGGTGTTGCTGCGTTCTTCACGGGTATTAATAGTGAACAGAAAGGGATGATTAAAGAAACAAACATGTTTGATGAGGAAGAGGAAATGGATAACTTCCTCATTACCAATTCACCAAAGCAAGATAGAAATATCTATGTTGATAGTATGGAGGAATCTGTTCCTCCGCGTTTCCTTGATGGCACTGAATATATTGGGGAACTAACTAAAAAACGTGAAGCTTTAGCTGAATGGATGACAGCGAAATCAAATCCTTACTTTAGTAAAGCTATTGTAAACCGAATTTGGAAACACTTTATGGGTAGGGGTTTTGTTGAACCTGTTGATGGTTTTGGAGAAGAGTATCCAGCAACCAATCCGACGCTTTTAGCTTGGTTAGCTGAGGATTTTGTGATACATGGGTACGACTTACAACATCTCATGCGAATTATTTTACACTCAAAAGCATATCAGAGAAGTTCTGAAACAAACGAGAGTAACAAGGATGACGAAATCTACTACTCACACGCATATATGAAGCCTTTAACCGCTGAACAATTCTTTTCCTCTATGCTTCAAGCGACTGTGTTGGGTAGACTCGAAAAAAGCAAAACTACTATACAACTAAAGCGAATGAAACGTCAATATCTAAATCAGTATCTATTCTTACTCGACAATGGTGAGATGGAGGAAATTGAAGCATTCAATGGAACTGTCCCAAAAGCACTTATGATGATTAACGGAACTCTTGTCAACGATAGTGCAAATTACAAGGCACGCGATAGTTTTATCCGATATGTTCTTGATAATTGGCGCGAGACGATTGACAGGGTTCAGTTTATCTATCTTACTGTACTATCCAGGAAACCAACCGGTCAAGAACAGAATTTTTTCCAACGTTACTTAGAAAGAAGCTTATACAGAAGTAAAGATTTGGCTTATGAAGATCTTTATTGGGTTTTACTAAATTCAGCAGAATTTGCACATAACCATTAGAAAAATTAGGTGGTTCACCACTTAGTAACCACTTCATCAAGGAGTTTTGTTATATGAAAAACTATGGAATATTCATCCTCTTAGTATGTTTCACTTTTGGTGTAGCTACAGCTGCATTGTCGCAAATCTATTTTGAGGATAATTTTGATAACGCAAATAAATCGGAAGATAAATGGGTACCGTTATGGGGTGAATGGGAATTCAAAGACAAGGAATACCACCAACTCTCAAATGACTCTAATTGTATGAGTGTCGTTGCAGATGACTTTTGGGATGAGGAATGGAATGATTACACCTATGAAGTTAGCGGGAATAAAATAGGTGGTGCCGAAGGATTCCTTATCATGTTCCGATGTCAAGGAACCATGGAACCTCGTGGAAAGGCACTTAAAGATCATCCGCCCCGTATGCAAAAACAGGCACGGTTAGAATACTGGTGGAACCTTGGGGGTTGGGGAAACAGCCGTTCACAAGTGGAAGCTTGGGGTGGTGGAAAAGGTGGTGCTAATAGTAATCACACTATTGATACAGGTGATTGGTATAACATAAAAATTGTCATTACCCCCTCCAGTTACACACTGTTTCTGAATGATGAACAGGTTGCCGAGATTGATGATGCTACCAGAGATGGTGTCGGTAGAATCGGTGTTGCAACATGGGCAACAACTGCAAGATACGACGATGTGTTAGTATATGGACCTGACGGTCCTTTACCGGTTAATCCAAAAGGCAAAGTCTCAACCACATGGGGACTTTTAAAAGCCGGTAGATAGACTTATTTTAAATATAAAATATATAGGCGGGATCATCACTGAATGATCCCGCCTATATGTTTTAATTACTTATTAATTTTCAAGTGATAGAGATTACTCTAAGTTATCGATAGGCAGCTTAAGTTGCAGTGGAGTACTTTCGATAGGTGGCAGTTCTGTATTACCAGTTAGGACTGTAAGATAATAATCTATATCACTGAACATTTGTTTATCAATCAAATCGTTCTTACTCAAAGAGACAAATAGCGCAGCAGCACGTGCTTGGCAATTTAATGATCGATTTGGATTAAAAACAATATCTGAAAAGCCTTGAAACGAATCAAGTTCTTGAATCAGGTCTTTCTTGTTTTGATACAATCCAGTTATATATAACCAATCATAAAAAACAGTTTTGGGTTCAATTGGAAAATCTTCTCCGCAAAAATTAAAACCGATTAATTCCCCCGAATTCTTTAACCGTTCATCAGTCTTAGCATCTCGGCTTGACATCTGATATAAATCGTGATAAGGTCCTCCATCTTCAAACACCTTACTCCCCTGATATGCACACTCTACACTCATTTCCTGACCACTCGGTGTCTCTAACAATAAATTAAAAGCACTTAACGAAACTCCCAAACGAGATGTAGATTTTCGAGAGATTTCCAAAATAGGTTGTATTCCCTGTTGTTCGGCTGCTTCATGTAATGAAACAATACTTTTTTGCATCTGGGATTTTGCGAAACCTGGATACCACTTGAAGTCTATATCCATTGATACAACATACGGATATCCATTGAAATCAGGGGTAAAAATGGGGCGGTTAGCCATAATATTAACTCCTAAAAAGGTATATCGTCCTCAACGTTGTCTGAATTATCAAGACTTCCATCTGATTCAGATTCACTATTGAGAAAATAGTCATCATTATCAGAACTAAAGTATGAAGGAATAATGTTATTGTCGTTAAATTTCTTTTTTTTCCATACATCAGAATCTCGTCTGTACTCAAAATATTCTTGACTAACTATATACTTATCCGACGAATAAGGACCTGTAAACTTAGAACGCCAATTTTCCTTAACAGTTTCATTCCAAAAATGAATTTTGTTAATATACTCAATTGGAATCTCTCTAAATACAAGCACCTCTGCCTGAGGATTGGTTGGAAAATATTCAGGTATTTGTAAATCACTACGCTTTATGTCTTGAAAATCTTCAAACATACCTTTTAATGCTTCAGGTTTTTTCCTTTCATCTAATTTAATATCACGAACAGCATTAGAAGCGGCATTCTGCTGACAAAACGCGCAGTCCAATTCCCATAACACTTTGACATCAATTAGTAAAACAACCCATTCAGATTCTTGATCAGCAGATTTAGATTGTCGAAACTTATAAAACAATTCATAGTTTGGGAAACTGATACTTAGACAAATTGCCTCCAGACATTGGTCAAGACGTTTTTTGTCATTGTGTTTATACTTCAACCCCCATCCATCCAGAATACTTCGACCTAATAAGCCATATTCCAAAATACTGTCGAGATTTTTAATTTCTGTAAAATGAACAAGTGTTTTTATTCCTTGTTTATCGCAAAATTCTTGTATTTGGGATGCGACTGGATCAAGGGACGGAGTATCTTCATAATTTAATACCTCTTCGTCAGCTATTTGGTTGAGTTTTATATTGATTTCTTCTCGGGTTTTTCTTCAGTATTATTATTCTCTATACTATAAATATCCCACAATAGGACAATTCCACCTCTGTCAACACTTGCTAAAATACTTCCATCTGGACTGAATGCAATGGATTCAACAATTCTTGTATGTCCTTTCAGTTTGGCTATGGTCTCGTAATTATTAAGATCCCATAGATAAACCGTATTGTCAATGCTCTGATCGGGAGGACTGCGATCACAAGGATATGCTCCACCGCCGGTAGCAAGAAACTTTCCATCAGGACTGAAAGCAACGCATGTGGGAGAACATCCATATTGGTACCGATCTCCTTCAATACTGTCTTTGAATCCACCCGATTCTATATCCCACAAGAATACTACAGGACCATACATCTGAGTTGCCAGAGTCTTTATATCTGGACTAATTGTCGCACGATTCACCCCCCAAGAACGACCTACATGGACCATCCGAGAACCCAGGAAATTATAATTTACAACATCCCACAAGTAAATAGAATAGCCACTCATCCACTCACGAGAGAATTCGACTCCCGCCGCAAGTATTGTGCCATCATTACTAAATTCAATGCTCGTGATAGGTGCTATAAGTTGTTGATATTTGTGTGAAGCATTAAAGATATCCCAAAAACGAACTGTACCGTCCTGACTACCGCTGGCGACAGTATGTCCATCAGGACTGAATACAACACCGTTGATTTTTTGCGTATGTCCTATAAAAGTTTTTAGCAATTTGCCAGTGTCAACATCCCAAAGATTTACAACCTTATTGTCACCACCACTTACAAGCTTTTTCCCATCTGGACTAAACGCAATTGAAGTTTGTTCATCATTAGGTCTTATACATGCTTTAATCTCTTCAGACACGGACGTATTATAGATTCTAATTTCTTTGATGTTAGAAGTATCAAACCAAGAATTAGCGATAACAGCCAATTGAGTTCCATCTGAGGAAAACTGGATGTCCCTACACCAGTAGTTTTCACCATCTTTTCCTATCTTATATGATGCTATTACATTCTCTGATAAATACTCTTGTTTGCTATTAGTATGTTTCATATTTCAATTATTTTAACATAGAATCGCATATTAAGTCACACTATTTTAAACTATATGGACAACAGAAATACTAAACTACTTCATGGTTATCCTATGCTCAAACATGTTGAGAAATCACATAAATCCTTATTCTTATTCTCTAGCCACTGAATATGACTCTTACAACTATGCAATGATATGCTTTAAACTTATTTTATGTTAATTCATAAACCTATTACGGTTCCGACACATCATCTTTCTACAGACGCACCAATAGCAACAAATAGCTAGTTAACTATTACTAAAATCTCACTATTTCCTCATTACCGGTTTCCTGTATTCTCTCTTACAGGTAGATTCTCAGGTGTTTCGGGTTCTGGTCGTTGATCCAACCACCACGAAAAACGAAAACAGAATCACCAAACACGATAGAATAATAGCACTGAATGCTAACATATTCCCACTTGGTTTCTCTTTTCCTCATCCATATTGCGTTCTACAGATGTTCGAATCTGAAAAATACAATAATAGCTGATAAAACGACTACGACTAATAACAATGATGGACTCAGAGACCCGTCACGTATAATAGGGTGATGAGGACTGATCTGTCTAAATAGTTATATTAATATGTACACTATTTTATGATAATCAGTCGACGCGTTTGCTGGAAAGTAGGTGTTGTCAACTGATAGAAATAAATACCACTTGCCACTCTTTCACCTAAAGAATTTCTGCCATCCCAATAGGCAGAGCGACCACGGTTATGATAGAATCCCTCAGATTGATAGCCGATAGTAAGTGTTCGAATAACCACACCTGTTGCATCATAAATTGAAATGGAGACTGGTGCAGCAACTGAAAGTTGATACGGAATCCACGTTTCTGGGTTAAACGGGTTTGGATAGTTCTGCAACAACTGATTCTGCGTTGGTTTACCAATACTATCAAGATTGACAGATAGAACTGCGTCTAACAGATTGTTAGGTGTCACTTGAAAACTAAACTTCTCAGAAGCAACATTCCCATTGTTGTCAGTGACGGTCACTTCAAGTGTATCGCCTACATGCACTACACTCCGATATGAAAGGTCGGCAGTTGCAGCCGCGAAGTAGTTATCACTGACTTGTGTTGTCATGATGGTATTTGTCCGTGTGTTTCGGACTGTAATATGATAGCCATTGTATTTCTGTGTACCATCTAATTTTCCACTAACAACAAATGCCCAAGTTTCTTTCTCCTTGGATATGGCTGGGGCAGATGCGGTTTGATGAGGCTGATTTTCCCAGCGTGATCCGACGAAGGCAAAATTACGTGCCTCTGGTACATTCACAATATACCCCTCTCCACCTTCAATTGGAAATCCATGGTCAGGTGCACTTGGTGTCCAACCGATAAAACTTTGTTTTTCAGCATCAAGTGCTATAACAACAGTCGCACCCGTTATACCAGCAAGTGATTTTGCAGTCATTGGTTCAGGTAATGCTAATGGCAAAGAAAGCATGTTCAATCCTTTGCTCAACGTCATATTAAAAACGTTGCTATAAGCATCACCTTCTTCCTTATCAGTGGGTTTGGCGATAAATCCATGTCTACGTCCATCCAGTGAGTCGTAGTGACCTACAACGGATCCATCCTGATTGATATTCCAACCCTCCGTGCTAACACTACCGGGAAAGTACAACTCACGTAGATTGAGGGGGTGTCCGACATAAGTACGTGGTTTATCACCCACCTCTTTCGCTCTCCCAACGACACTTCTTGACTCGGTAAGACCGTGGAGAAAAAAGTATTCCAGATTTAGTGCCGCTGGAAGGTCAATATATAAAAAACTACCGGTCACGCTACGCATGTAGGCATGATATATGCCTGCAGCATCAGCATAACTACCGACGATATGACCTGTCCAACTCACAAAATCAGAATAAGTCACCGATGCACCTGGCACCTCTACTATAGTATCTCCTGAAAACCCACGACGAACACCTGATTCATCTATAAAATTTCCTGTTAGCGCACCTGTCGCATCACTAATACCGTAAATCTCCGTTTCCACAGCCCCCGTGAAATCATATTGCCGTAATACACCATCTTCTAAGACGACACCGTGATACAGTCCTTCGCCATCTTCGTAGTGTCCAGCGGCATTCCCATTATTACTGAGTGCATAGAAATGCGTTTTCTGTGAGCCAGGGAACTCATAGGTTGTAAATACCCCATCAATCAACGTAAAGGCGACCTCTTTTTCTCCATCGACACTTCGTGTATAGCCGGCGTAGTCCTCAAAGTCACTACTTGCAGTCAATGCTAAGAAATCTACACCCGGAACATCAATACTTACAAATGTATAACCAGGAGCCGCACCAAAGCGTCTGCTGACGCTTGGAACAGTGATTTTTGGTGTTGCAATGAATCCGTGTCTGCGTCCATCTGCTGTATCGTAGTGTCCAACAACAGAACCATCTTGATTAATATTCCATCCCTCAGTGCCCATGCTCTCTGGAACCCGTAATTCTTGTAAATTGAGAGGATTGCCGACATAAGTAAGTGGGACACCTTCCACTGGTTTGGCACGACCAACAGCAATCAGTCCATCGTTGAGTCCATGGAGAAAAAAGTAGTCTAACTCTCCTTCGTATGGAAGATCGAGCGTTGCAAAACTACCACCAGCTCCACGCAAATATGGATAATATGCTCCCGATGCATCTACATAACTACCCACGAGAGTATTTGAACTGCTGACAAAATCGGCATAAGTTTCCGATGCGCCGGGATACTCAACGATTGTGTCCCCAGAGAACCCTCTGCGAACACCATCAGTCCCAATAAAATTACCCGTTAGTTTTCCAGTAGAATCGCTATACCCGAAGATTTGTGTTTCGACAGCCCCTGGAAAATCGTATTGGCGTAATTCACCATCTTCTCCTAAGATGACTCCGTGGTAAAGTCCATCGATGCCTTGATAGTGTCCCGCTGCTACGCCATTATTACCAAGTGCATAGAAATAAGTGCCTTGTGCTCCAGGGAATTCATGGATAGTAAACACGCCATCAATGAGCGTAAAGCCAACCATTTTTTCACCATCAGCACTTGGCGTGTTGCCGGCGTAGTCTTCAAGATCGCTACTTGCTGTTACTGCTAAAAAGTCTACACCTGGCACGTTGATGGTCTCAAAAGTATAGTTATCACTGGCCGATGCACGGCTCTGTGCATCGGTGCTTAGATTAAAATAAAAATTAAGACACATAAATAACAAGAAAAAATAAAAACATATACTGGTTTTTATCTGATTTTTCATAAATTTGTTCCCCATTAAATTATTAATTTGAAAAAACCAAAACCGTAGAACAGATATCTAATCCATAAGTTAATATTTGGAGTTGGCTTATTGCTAATATACTTGAAAAAGATTTAAAAGGAGGATAGAGAAAACTATGGATCATTGTGAATGCTTGGATTTATTTGGGAGATTTACACATATTTGAAAAAATATTATCCCATTCCATATCAATTCATTATGAACTGTAATTATCCATACCTGTGCACAGGTACGCAAAACCGATCACTTGAAGTATGGACATATACCTGTTCCATTTGAAGTCAACCGATTCGCTTGCTTCCAAGCAAGTCTGTTCTTTTAACTTAAATGGTACTGCTAAGTCTTACTTGGTGAGCAACCAATATCGGTTCAAGCTTCGTACACATCATTACCGGTTTCCTGTATTCTCTCTTACAGGTAGATTTTCAGGTGTTTCGGGTTCTGGACGCTGGTCCAACCACCAAGAAAACAGAACCACTAAGCAGGATAATATAATTGCACTGAATGCCAACATATTACCACCCGGTTTCTCTTTCTCCTCATCCAAATTACGTTCTACAGATGTTCGAATCTGGAAAAATGCTATGATAGCTGATAAAACAACCACTACTAAAAACAGTACGTTAACCTGCCAAGGAACTCGAAATAAGACCGTGATAAGGGATATTACGGCTACTGTTATACTCAACTGAGCAAACCCGTTGAAAGGCGTTCCATCCATTTCATCTTCATCTGTATTTTCAATATATTGACGATGTGCAACTGGAATAATTGATCCATCTTGATATGTCGTCTCAATGAGTCGTGTAAATTCCGATAATAACTTTTCGTCTTGGATCCAATCATATAATGCAGGATATTCATGACGCAGCAACATTACGAATTCTTGTCGTTGAGCACTGAAATCGGTAAATTCTTCCCAATCGCGATCTGGAATAGTTATATACGGTTCCGGTCCAACCCGTAGTTCATACCCTTGTCCTTCAACATGAACAACACTTCCAATATCTTCTCTTTGTGCTAAAATAGTTTCACCAGATTCAGTCTCCACTTGTTGGTCCTCCTCTACAACTGCCGCCATGTCCCGTTGCTTCAAGGCATCTGCTTTCTCTTTTGATTGCATTACTACTTCATTATCTGCTATTGCGACATCAATTCGACTGACCAATTCCATAGCACTAACTTCATGCTCAGGAGCAACAAAAAGCGCTGTCTGACGTTGCTTTTTTAATTGTATGGGACGACACCGTATCTGTTGCGCAGCCAATGTTGCGAGAATTAGTTTAATTTCCCATTCATCAGCAGTCCGATAAATCTCAATCCAATTTGATGTATCAGACACCTCCTCACCAATAAATTCAGATACCTGATTTAATCTTCCCTGACTAACCTCAGTTCCTTGAGAAGGATTTGTTGATTTACCTCTTCCACCATCCATTTCAAATCTCCAATACCTTAGAATTATGCATGAGTAATAGTCGAAATAAATTCATAAAGTAGATTACTCTATGTTAATATATGACATCCACATAATCCAACAAAAAGAATTTTTATGAAAAAATTGATATTTCTGTAACTCAAACTGTCGGTATGCGTTGTCACAAACGCTTTCTATAAAAAATGTTAATAAATTTGCAATTTTAGTCGTTTCAAACAAAGTTATGCACATGTTATCAACATAATGTCAATAATTCAGTATACACGGACTCTGTTAATGTCATGTTCTTCTGGATACTGAATAATTCTTCAGATCGTTGACGTGCCGAATCTCCCATTTTAGTTAACTTTATGTTATCTTTTATAAGTGTATTAATTGCCGTTGCAAATGCCTTTGGATCTTCTGGAGGAACTAAGATTCCTGTCTCAGGTGTAACTAACTCTTTACTACCGCCAAGTGGCGTTGAAATGACTGGTCTTCCCACAGCCATCGCTTCAATGATTGTCCGTGGACATGCCTCTGGTATGATAGAAGGCACTAATACAATATCAAGTAATGATGTTACAACCCGTGTATCAGCTAAAAACCCTGTAAAAATCACGGAATTCTCAACACCTAATTCGGTTACTTCCCGTTTTAGTGATTCTAAATATTCGTGATCTTTCTGAAAATAAGGACCACCGACAATCAGCAGTTTAACATCCACAGTTTCCTCTAAGTTTATCTTTTTTAATTCTGATAAAGCTTTAACCAGAATGTGGATACCTTTTTCAGGCGTTATTCTTGTAACAACCCCAACGAGAATCGGAGATTTACCTCTACTCTCCACATGACTCATATCTTCCGATAAGAGTTCACCCCGTAGATTGTCTACTTCATTCTGAGAGGCTTGGAATGTCTCTAAATCAACCCCGTTATATATTAATGTCTGTTTTGCAGCGGATGCGAACTCCCATCTTGTTGCCTCGGAAACCAATATGACACGGTTGAGCAGTTTTTCACATATCTTGTCCAAAACTCCATAGGATGTAGCATATCGTTTGTGCATCAAAATAGGAATACCATTCAATTTCGCAACAATTCCACCGAGGAGGGCTACAGCAAGGGAATTGGCATGAATAAGATTAATTGAATGCTGTTTTACTACGCGATGGAGTTGTGGTATTACTCGAAGTTGGCTAAAATCGTTGTATAAATCTTTGAATGTGAATCTCTTCACCTTATCAGTCTTATTATGTGCTTCAGGAAGCGCTAATGGTATGATCTGTGCTTCGGTCTTGGTCACTTCCTCTGCAAATGGACTCCCTCCAAGACAGCCAACAAAAGGAGTAAATCGATGTTTGTCTAACATCTGCAACAGGAGTAGTAAGCTGCGTTGTCCACCACCTATTCCAGAACCGCTATCAAGGTATAGAATGTTGTATTTTGATGGTTCGGGTGTTTTCATCTTCCCACGTAATATTAATTGTTATACAGTTTTTGGGCAAGCCTTCTTTCATTCGTTCTGCCCACTCAATAATACAGATACCATCACTCTCCACGTATTCACCTATACCGAGATCCGCTATCTCTGCGATATTTTCCAAACGATATAAATCAATATGATAAATAGGAATTTTTCCGTTGTATTCGTTGATAAGTATATAAGAAGGACTACTGACAACTTCACCCTTCGCGATACCTACACCCCGTGCAATCCCTTGGGTTAGGCAGGTCTTCCCTGCTCCAAGGTCGCCTATGAGTGCAACCACATCCCCAGGTTTCAAAGTCTTCCCAAATTCTTCACCGATATTTTGGGTCTCTATCGGACTCTCTGTCCTAAATACCTTTTCCATTACGTTCCTGTAGCACAACGCATGATGTCCTCTTGCGTCAAATTGTCGTTGTTAAATTCACCTGTGATTCTACCTTCATGTAATACCAAGACTCGATCACTCATTCCTAAAATCTCAGGTAATTCTGAAGAAACCAATACAATAGCTACACCTTCATTAGCCAATTGGGCAGTCAAAGAATGTATTTCGGTTTTTGCGCCAACATCTATCCCTCGTGTAGGTTCATCTAAGAACAGAACTTTTGGACGCGTCATCAACCATTTACCTAAAACAACTTTCTGCTGATTTCCGCCACTCAATTGCCTCACAGGCAAATCATACGAAGCTGTTTTTATGCGTAGCGATTCAACATATTCTTTACTTTTGCGATACGACACACTACGATTTATGATGCCAAGTGATGTGATTTCTCCTGCCGAAGTTAGATTTGCCAGTGTCATGTTCTGAACAACATCGTCATCTAAAATGAGTCCATACCGTTTTCGATCTTCACTAACTAATGCCATACCTTGTTGTATAGCATCTCTTGGCGTGTGAATTTTGACATGTATTCCGTTCTTGTATATATTTCCATCCCATTTACCAGTATTCGCACCAAAAATAGTGTTAATTAATTCTGTTCTCCCTGCTCCCATAAGTCCAGCTATCCCAAGAATCTCCCCACGGTGTACTTCAAACGAGATGTTTTTTAGAGATGGTGGCTCATGAGGATAGGTACTTATGTTTTCAACTCGTAATGCAACTTCATTATTTTTTGATGATGACAATGGGGCTTCTCGTACTGGAAATAGTGAGGTTAACTCCCGTCCAACCATTTGAGAAATGAGTTTATCTTCTGTACATTCCTCAATAGATTGTGTGCCGACTGTCTTACCATCACGTAATACCGTCACACGATCAGCAATCTGGAATACCTCTTTTAATTTATGTGTAATATATACACAAGCAACCCCTTTTTCCCGTAACTGCCCGAGAATCTGATAAAGGATCTCGACCTCGGTCTGGGTTAAGGCTGCAGTAGGTTCATCAAGGACAAGCAATCGTGCGTTTCTGGATAACGCTTTTGCAATTTCAACAAGTTGTTGTTGACCAATACCAAGTTTATAGACCTGTCCTTGTAATGGAATCTCCAATCCAAATTGGGCTAACAACTCTCCTGCTTCTTTATATAAGCGGGGTTTATCAATTACGCCATACTTTTGCGGTTCTCTACCAAGGTATATGTTTTCTGCGACTGACATCTCTGGAATCAGAGCTAATTCTTGATGAATGACGGCAATTCCAGAGTGTTCGGCATCCCGTACATTGCGAAACCTTTGGGTCTTACCATTAATATGTAGTTCCCCTTCATAAGTTCCATGAGGATGCACTCCCCCGAGAATCTTAATTAGTGTTGATTTCCCTGCTCCATTCTCCCCGCAGAGTGCATGAATCTCACCCGAACACACCTGAAAATTGACATCATCAAGTGCACGCACACCTGGAAAATCTTTTGTAATTGACTGCATACTGAGCAGAGGAGATGTCATAATTGTAGTTCACCAACACTGAGATTCGGTTTATTATATCAAATATATAGGGTCAATTCAAGTTATCACGATGCTATGGGTATGTAAACTTTTTATTATTAAACATTCAGTTTTCTTCGTGTATTGAATTTGTTATATTAGTTGTTAGTTCGGTACTTACGCAGTTTGATAAGAAAGGAACATTTGTTAAACTTACGCATTTCTTCTCTGTAGCCCCAGCGGGGTGAAATGTTTGTAGAAACAGAATATCAGCCCATAAGAATAACCCCGCGGAATATCTAAATGGCATTCCCCGAAACTCAAGAGATGTTGTAGGTATATTTTGATACACTTTTGTATAGTGGCAAAAACTTTACACACCCCTTACCTTACATACACTTGAAGTATAATGAAAAAAGTGATATGATTAGTAGTTAGTATTATATGTAATATAGTCGGAGGTATTTATGTCTGAAG
This sequence comes from Candidatus Poribacteria bacterium, assembly GCA_022394755.1. Classification (GTDB taxonomy): domain Bacteria; phylum Poribacteria; class WGA-4E; order WGA-4E; family WGA-3G; genus MSPOR6. The sequence goes on along the minus strand of JAGFCA010000039.1, from coordinate 16,544 downwards.
AAAAGAAGGAAGAATTAGTTCCAGTTTCTGCGGAATTTGAAGTTGTAGATCAAGTTGACGATCAAGCAATCGTTGAACTGATGACAGGGCAAACGATTCAGGACTATGTTTACTCTTTTAAACAGGGCGGACGTGTCGTTGAAGGCTTAACGTTAGCAGGTATCAACGAAGCTGCGAACCGAAGAGGTGGAATACAAGTAGAAGAGGTAGAATACGAAGAACTCGAAAATTCATGGATTGCTACTGTCAAGGCAGTGGACACTCTCACGGGATCGTCTCGATGGGGTGCGTATGAACAGGCAAAAATGAATGGAAGTCGACCAGACCCCTATGCATTTACCAAAGCAATACATAAAGCACAGCGAAATGCTATCAAGCAGTTATTACCTGTACCTGTAATCAGAGAGGTATTAAATTTCTACCTGAATCGTAAAGCAGGTGGTGGTAATACGAAGCATCCTCAAAAATTACAATCCGGTGATAATATCTCTAATGCACAAAAAGCTACTTTTGCTATTGCTAATCAACTTTCTGAAAGACTGGAAAAAGCGGATGTTAGCAAAGCCGACCTGTGGAACTATATGAAATGTAAATGCAGTGTAGAATCCAAAAACGATATCTCCGAACAACAGTGGACACAACTTTCTGCTGAGTTTAAGGCTGCAGAAACAGATCAAACCCTATTTGAAGATTTATGTAAACGTGTGAAGCAATTAACAACTGCAAAGGATGAAAGTGAAGTCCCACCAGCTGAAGAAGTACAGGAAGCCGAATCTCTTTATGAGACCGATACCGACCAAAAGGAATCTAAATCTGAAGAAACCAAACCAAAACCTACTCCTTTTTAATATATAATTATGTCTATCAACGCCGGATCCGCAACCTCAAATATTACTCCTCCACTCGGAACAGCAATTCCAGGTGGGTTTCGTCCAAGATATGCTCAGAACATCCATGATGAACTGTTTGCAAAAGCCCTTGTTCTTGAAAACGAATCCACACGAATTGCTATGGTTACCTGTGACTTGATAGCAGTAACAGAACAGATGGTTGATCAGGCAAAACAACGTATAGCAGATCGATGCGACATTCCCCCTGAACATGTCATGGTAAATGCTACCCATACACACACTGCTGTGGCGGTGGCTAACTTACTTGGTGTTGATGAGGATTCATATTATACTGATTGGGTTCCACTAAAAATCGCAGATGCTGTTGAATTAGCAGTAGTACGTTTAAAATCTGCTCGAGTTGGTTTTTCAAGTGTTAATGAAGATAGGATTACTTTCAACCGTCGATGGCACATGAAAAATGGCACTGTTCAAATGAATCCTGGGGTTGGAAATCCTGATCTTGTGAAACCTACCGGTCCTATTGATCCTGAAATCGCTATGATATATGTGGAAGCTGAAGACAGTACACCTATATCTGCAGTCGCCAACTTTTCACTTCACTATATTGGTACAGATAATGGAAGTGCTATTTCAGCAGATTACTTTGGTCACTTTGATCGACTGATGCGACGCTATTTAGGTGAATCTTGTATATCACTCCTTTGGAATGCGGCATCGGGACAAATTAATAATATAGACTATAGTGGAAAAACGAAATGGACTACGGGTGGACATAAACAAGCGGTGAAAATGGCAAATGTTATCGCAGGACATTTCATTACAGAAATGCAGTTTATGGAGATGTATGACACTTTACAGTTTAGCGGAAAGATTGGAAGCTTAACGTTTCCACGTAAAAAGATTACGGACGACGATTTAACCCTTGCAGAAAAGATATTAGCCGTTGAACCGGGAACTTATGATGCATACGAAACTGGTCCGTTTAGTTGGGTCGTCGGACAAGCCATTCCAAAAGCTCTTGTTGATGTTTATGCTCTTGAATGCCAACGTTTAGCATCTCTCCCAAAACAACTTACATCCCCTGTACAAGTCTTACGTCTTGGTGAAGCTGCTATTGTTGCTCTACCCGGAGAAGTTTTCGTTGAGACAGGAATGAACATAAAATCAAAATCCGATGCTAAACCTCTGTTTCTTGTAAGTTTGGCGAATGGATATATAGGCTATATTTGTACAGACGAAGCATTAACTGAACAAGGTGGATATGAAACGTGGGCAGCCATGTCATCTCTTCCAGCCGTGGGTACAGTGTCAGCGATGGAAGCATTGGTTGCATCATTGTTGGGTTAGATTTCTACTCTAACATCCAAGCAGATATTCCCTACTGTTAATTGCATCGATTAAAGAGCGTGTAGTCGCCGTATTTTCAAGTAACAGATCACCCGTATAATTCCCAGATTTTAGATACTCTTTTATCGCCTTAAAATCTACAAACCCATCCCCTACCTCTGATAACACACCGTCTTCTGTTTTCTGCTTAAAATGTACCGATGTAAGATCGTCCATCTTAACGGATCCCCAGAATTCTGCAGGAGTATTTAGAGTTGTCCCATCAGGTCGGTATGTGTTTGTTTCATCATAGGTAAGTTTAGCACCTCCAGCAACTGCTAACTTTAGGGTGAAAGATGCAGACTGACGTGCATTTTCAACTGCAAAAGTCATTGGATATTCTGGCAATATAGAATTATACCTTTTGATATTAGCTATCGCGGTGTTTTCATCAATTTCTCCTTCAGTATCCAAATCTACAAGTCGTAACCTTGCACTTGATGGACATAATATATACGCTAATTTCTTGGCAATGATAATCTGCTGTGTATCTGTACCAGAATCATTAGGTTCAGACAACCATGGATGAGACATTGCATAACTAAGCGTCAATCCAGTTGCCTTTCGAGCGAAAACAGCCACTTCATCAAATAACTCATGATGATTGGTATTTTTCGAATCATAGTCTCTTCGCGTCCTAACAGAATCGTCTACTGAATCACAAATATTTTTGAATTCTGAGTCGGTGTAGGACGGCATAACCTTTTCCAAGTCATCAATCAATTGTCCAAATTCGGAGTTATGCAGATAATCTCCTTCTCGTACCTCCATATCTTTAAATCCGTTTTCCCCGAATTCAACCATAAGATCACTAAAACGCGCCCCGTTTTCGATCTCTTCTGCCCAGATATTCGTAACAATTCCAAGTTTTTCAAACATTTTGACATCCTTACAGTATTTAAGGTATTATGAATAATATATACGATTCTATTATAATAAAGGATTATGTGACAACAATGGCAAAATTCACAGATGAACTTAGACAATACGCTTCACCTATTTGGGAAGCAGACCTGAAACATCCATTCGTTCGAGGTATGGCAGATGGAAGTCTACCGAAAGAAAAGTTTAAGTTCTATTTAATTCAGGATTATCTTTTCCTATTGGATTATAGTCGTGTCTTCGCGTATGGAGTAATCAAAGCTCCTGACGAATCAACAATGGCACTTTTTGCAAATTTACTAAACGAAACACTGAACACCGAAATGGATTTACATCGTGGGTATTGTGAGAAATTTGGCATCTCTCCAGAAGAAATGGAGGCTGCCCCTATGGCACCTACAACACACGCTTACACCCGTCATCTGCTTCAAGTAGCACAAATCGGCACATTAGCAGACGTAATAGCAGGTGTATTACCGTGCCAATGGGGTTATGCTGAGATCGGCACTACTCTTTCTGAACAAGGTGGTTCACCGGACCCGCTTTATCAAGAGTGGATAGATATGTATGCTTCACCTGAATTCCATGCATTAGGTGAATGGTTGAGGAGTTTGTTAAACGAAATCACAACGGAAAGTAGCACTACAGAAAAGTCAAGAATTCAGCAAAATTTTCTTATGAGTAGCCGGTATGAGTACATGTTTTGGGAGATGGCATGGACAGAACAACAGTGGCAAATTTAGGTAGGAAAATCGATAGGTAATGCAAAATGAAACACAGTTCCTTCACCTAATTCACTATCCAACCATATCCGTCCGTTGTGGCATAACAAGATATGTTTAGCAATAGCCAATCCTAAACCTGTTCCTCCCATTTTCCGCGCCCTTCCCTTATCAACACGATAAAACCGTTCAAAAACCCGGGATTGTGACTCTGATGGAATACCGATACCTGTATCCTGAATGTGAACAACGACCTCATTTACAGCATCAGAGTTTGTACCATTCGCTTCCGCTGAAACCGTTATTACACCTCCATCAGGTGTATATTTAATTGCATTATCAATTAAATTAACAAATACCTGCATAAAGAGTTGACTATCAACACTCACCTGAGGAAGATCTTCTTGTATTTCCCATTGAAGAGTTACCCCAGAATCTTCTAAAACCGGTTCGAACACATCCAAAACCTGTTGATGGAAATCCTTTAGATGACACTGTGTTCGCTTCAATTCCACATCACCAGTTTCAAGCCGTGCTAATTCGAGCAGATCAGAAACTAAACGTGAAAGTCCTTCAGAGTGCTTTAGAATCTTGACAAGGAATTCTTTCCGCTTTTTATTTTTTGTGTTGCCATTAGTAAGCAAAGTTTCCGTATATCCGCGTATGGAAGTTAGCGGCGTCCGTAATTCATGTGATACATTCGCGACAAAATCAGCTCGTATACGTTCCAATTTACGTAGTTTACTAACATCATGGATTACGATTACATATTCACTTTGCGAAGGCACAGGAACAACAGTAACCTCCGCTTCCGATTCGTTAAGATTGGCAAGTCGTATTTCGGAGAAAGCGAGTTCCTGTGTCTTTTCAGCGTTTCGTACCAATTCTTGTAGCTGTGGGATACGGTTAATCTCAATTAACGCTCTCCCCACATAATTCTCTGGCAAATTCAACATAGCAATAGCAGCTGGATTCGCATAGGTAATTTCAGAGAGTCCATTAACCAATAACACGCCTTCACTCATACTGTTTAAGATAGTTTCTAAACGTTGGTTCTCTAAAGAAATCCTATCAATCTGGGTCTGAACTCTATCTGTCATAAGGTTGAAATTTCGAGAGAGTTGTCCTAATTCATTTGTAGAATTAACTTCAACAGGAGTCGTAAGTTCACCTGATGCAACAGATTGTGTCATCTGGGTTAGCTTCTTAATTGGTTTTACAATTGTCCCTGTTGTGAAAACAGTGATAATGATGACGAGAACGAGACCTGCGAAACTTACGAATAAAAGGGTTTTCCTGATTTTGCTAAGCGATTCATTCACTGTTTCAATCGGCATTGCCACGCGTGTAAATCCTATTAAGTTTTCACCCCTTTTTATTGGTAATGTAAAATATCGAAATTCAGTATTTGTTGTGGAACTAAGTCGATTTCTGAGACCTTTCCCATCTTTGATAGTATCTTGAACTTCTGGCCGATTCAGGTGGTTATCCATCTCAATTAAGGATTGTCCATCTCTATCTGAATCCCCCCAAACAATACCATCCTCACCGATGAAAGTTAAACGCACCTTTCCTGACTCTGCAAGTCTATCCACAAGACCATCAATAATCCCATAAGTAAAATTCTGTTTTTGAGGGAGTTCTTCAAGAAGAAACTCTCTTGTCAATGATGCCTGTATTTCCAATTCATTGGTTATTTGATCACTAAACAGACTCTTTAGTGTACTTTCAAATATAAAATACATTCCCAACATTACAAATACAACAATGCCTATATAAGTAAGTGTTAATTGAGTTCGGATATTCATAATAATGTATGCATCGATTAACAGATTCTCAATACATCATGCTTCATTCGATGAGAAAAATAAAATATGGATGAATTATCAAAATTATTTCAAATTGTGTCTATAATACCACATTTAGAAGTTATTGACATTTAAAATAGGCTTTGCTAAACTGACTGAGTATAACTTAGGGATACATAAGAGGACAATAATGAACATCCGATATGAGGGAATTTTTACACCGACTGTTACGCCACTTGATGAAAAAGAACGTGTTGATGAAGCAGGATTTATACGACAACTTAATCGCTTAATAGATAATGGTGTTCATGGTATCTATCTATTAGGATCTTCTGGTGAATTTACGACATTAACAAATGCGGAACGTGAACGTGCCTTGGATATTGCCACCAATACTGTTGCAGGACGTATCCCTATAATCTGTTGTGTGATGGATACAAGTACACAACGCGTGATACAGAACATCCAACTCGTTGAGCAATATGAAATTGAAGCGGTAGCTGCAACTCCTGGGTATTATTATCCTTCTACTGATGATGCAGACATAATTCAATTCTATCAGGAAGTAGCCGCCAGCACAGAACTCCCATTACTCGTATACAACATTCCTTCTACAGTCAAGACAGCGATCAAACCTGAAATTGTGGTTCAACTTGCAGATGATTGTGATAATATAGTAGGGATCAAGGATAGTTCAGGAGATTGGGCGAATAGTATAAATCTAATTGCATTGTTAGGTGACCGTGAAGATTTTACCATAATGCTTGGTTCTCATTTCGCATTAGCGGCTGCCTTGTTATTTGGCGCGGATGGCGGTGTTATCTCAATTGCAAATGTTGCCCCGAAGGAATCCGTAGCACTTTACAACGCAGCAAAAGCAGGCGACCTTGATGAGGTTAATCGACTTCAAAATTGGATGATTAAACTCAGTAAAATGTATACCTACGGACAAGGAGTAAGCGGGATGAAAGCATGCTTGGAAATCTTAGGTGTCTGTAATGCATACACAACGAGTCCATTGCTGCCTTTGGATGATACCGCTAAAGCCGAACTTAGGGAATTGCTGACTGAATTAGGACTCCTGTCCTAAGATACATGATCGAAATACAACCGATTCACAACCCTCCCAACGTAGAAATAGAAGTCCCCGGCTCAAAAAGTTATACTAACCGCGCCTTGTTAGTTGCTGCTCTGGCACATGGGGATTCTATATTAACAGGTGCACTTTTTAGTGATGATACGTACTATATGTGTGATGCTCTCCGAAAACTTGGCGTCCATATTATCGAAGACTCAGAACAAGCGACCTTTCACGTTACTGGAAATGGTGGAAATATACCAGTTCAGGAAGCCAAGCTTTATGTTGGGAATTCTGGGACAACAACCCGATCCATAATCAGTTATATTTCACTTGGACATGGTGAGTTTGTAATTGATGGTGATGAACCGATGCGTCAGGGTCGTCCTATCTCAGATTTGTTAGATGCTTTACAGCAGCTTGGTGTTTCGGCACATACACAATATGAAAATGGTTATCTGCCTGTTATTATAAAAGCAAATGGACTTGAAGGTGGTAAAACTACGCTTGATACGAGTAAAAGTAGTCAATTTCTAACATCTTTGATGCTCAGTGCACCTTATGCGAAAAAAGACATGGATATAGAGGTAGTTGGTCATCTAAAAACACCTTATATTGACATTACGATTGCAGTTATGGAAGCGTTCGGTGCACAAATTATCAACAAAGACTATCAACATTTCCACATTCCTGGCAGACAGCAGTATCAACCCTGTTCTTACCACATTGAACCTGATGCCTCCAGTGCATCCTACTTTTTTGCTGCTGCTGCAATCACAGGGGGTTGTGTTACGGTTAAGCACTTATCCACAGATTCTGCACAAGGTGATATACAATTTGTGGATGTCTTAGAAAAGATGGGGTGTCTTGTCTCTGTTTCTGATAGAGGTATTACGGTAAAGGGACCGGATCAACTGAAAAGTATTGATGTTGATATGAAGGATATATCAGATACAGCATTAACCTTGGCGGCAATTGCTCCTTTTGCCGATAGTAAAGTGTGTATCAGAAATATTGAACATACCCGATGGCAGGAAACTGATCGGATTCATGCAATGGTTACCGAGTTGAGGAAGTTGGGGGTATCGGTAGATGAACACCAAGACGGTCTTGATATAACACCTTCACCAATTACGCCTGCTGCAATAGACACCTATAGTGACCATCGTGTAGCAATGGCATTTTCGCTTATCGGTTTGAAAGTTCCGGGAATCCGGATCAACGATCCTGAATGTGTTAGTAAGACATTTCCTAACTATTTTGAAGTCTTGCAAAGTTTATATTCTCAATTCTAACATCTCAAGAACCTGATTAACTATTTGGAAGCAAGTGACAGTTTAGAAGAATTTTTGGAGGATTTCCCTTCTGTTAGTCATAAGCAAGCTATATAGGTATCGGTATTAGCAAAGGAAATGTTACTCACATGGAAATTGTAAATATCGGAGCCTAATCAGAGTGGATTTTTCATATAAACATTGTTTCGATATATTCATCTTCCTCTCAAGAACAAAAGTCGAACGAGCTGTTGAAAAAGTACTAAGGGGAGAGGGGTGTCCATTGAACCATAGCGAAACACCTATAAATACCATCTAAAAACGGCAACCAAATAGTCCGATACGGGATAACTAACGACTTAAATCGTCGTGAAGAGGTGGAGTTTATTGATCTTAATGGTAAGACAAATGCATTAGAGACCTTGTAAGCATCCCAACTCATCTTGCTTCATCATCAGATGCTGGAGGAAAGAAAAACTGCATAATTGATTCCCAAATCACTTGAAGGAACATATTCTATTCAAACTCAAATTCTGTACGAAGTTCACCTAAGATATACATCCCACCACCATAAAACAGTATTGCCAACGGAATTAAAATCCAAACTGATAATATCCCTTTTAATAATACTAAACCTATCCCCATCAGTATAGAGATTACGATAGTTTTAAATATGAAACCTATGGCGGTAAGTTTGGTAATGTATTTAGATATATAATAGAATCCTATTATAAGTATATAAGTTTCACTGACAACCATGGCTATTGCTGCCCCCACATGACTGTACCGTGGAATCAAATATACATTCAATAGGATGTTCAAGAGTGCTGTCGTTCCCATGAGAATTGAAAAAGCACGACGTTTATCTGCTGCCCGTAGTACTGTCAATACAACACTTGTCAAAAAGAGCATTCCACCAGATATACCTAACCAAGTCCATGCAGATGCGATTTTCTCTATTGTATCAAAAGATTTGGTTGCAAATAGAACTGCAGAAATCTCATGAGAGAGCGTTGCCAAACCGACAGCTAATGGCACACCTGTTATCGCCATCCATCGTACACCATACGTATATGTTTCCGCTAACTTATCACGTTCCTGTTCAAAAGCACGGGAAAGCACGGGAAACATGGCACCCATGATAAATGCTCCCGGCAAAATGGTGAATGCATTTACTATTGTATACGGCAACCCGTACCATGTATTCGCTTCCACACCGTATGGACTAAGTTTCGACAGCATAATCGCATCTACTCGGAAGTAGAGTAGATTGAATAGATTTCCTATAGAAAAAGGTAATGCCTGTTGCATGAGAACAGTTACAATTTTACGACTCGGTTCAAAGCGGAGCGGTGTAAAACGGTATTTTGTAAAACCTACACTCATAAATAGATTAACACCACTCGCGATTAACAATACTTGACAGACATTAAGGAGATCATAACCGCGTAGAATTAATGCCCCTCCAATCAAAAAGTATAATCCACGTTCAACGATCACCGTAATTCCTTCATATTTCATATCTTCATGTGCGCGGAAGACACACCGATAAAGTTGAGCGATAGAATTCACTATCTCTGCTAACCCTAAATAGACAATCATCATAACGATTATTGAACTATACCCGAGAGATATACCGGCAACGATCATTAGAGTATAAGCGATCACTGACAATACGAGACGAACAAGAAGGGCATTCCCAAGGTAGTGTCGTGTTTTTTCAGGATGTAGTGTCATCTCCCTTATTAAGGGATTCTGCATACCGAGTTCTGTTAGGCTTGCTATGAGATTCGTAAGTGCAATGGCAACAAAATAGCCGCCTTGGGCATTCTCCGTAAAGAAACGAGGCATCAACCACGCTGTTATTACGAGAGAACCGAGACGACCAATTAAATGTGCACTAAAAAGGGAGGACGTGTTTCTAATAATACGGTTCATTGTTCATCACGTCGTACCTTGTATTAGGAAGGTGATTGTGTGTTACACACATCTACTATTCTTTTAATTTGGAGAGTTGTTCAAGAATTTGTTCTCGGGAAGGACGATCAGTATTTCTTTTTCCAACATAAAGCCACTTTAACTTACCTTCTTTATCAACTAAGAATGTCGCAGGTAAATACATGTCGCGCCTATGGAAACGATAAGGTTTAATAATTCCGATGGCTTCATGAACAGAAGATCCTGGATCAGCAAGTATGGGTATATCCATTGTTTCAGGATCTTTAAATGTCTTTACAATTGCGTGGGGTTCGGGTTTGATCATTAGGGTAACGGTATCGTATTCTTCGTCAAATAGTTGCTTGTCTGTCGCAAACTGCGACGTATAGTTAGAACATACCGGTCAGTAGGTTTGGAGTAGAATGTTAACAATAACGTTCTTTTTCCCCTTATAATCCGAGAGAGCATATTCAGTTTTTCCATCAGTATCTGTCAATCTAAAATCAGGGATAGGTGAATCAATAGATAACGGTGTACTTCTTTTGAGTTTTCCAAGTTCTGATAGTAGATCTTGTGCTTTGAAATCCAATGTCTGATATAAGTGTTTCCAACGGATATAACCAGACTTATCAACAATGACCATACCAATCTCATTGCTGTCTGGCTGGAGTCTCCACACAATCGAAGTGTCATATTTCTTACTAAATTGTTTTGTAATGTCCTCTGTCTTCTTCAATTTAGGTGAATATACTACAAGCAAATTCACTTTCCCATAATATATCTCGGAATATGCTATCTCGTTTGCAAGATCCGTAGAAAATATCCGTGTACCGATCTTTATAGCATGTGAAAATGTCGTAAAACACATACTTAGAATTATGACGAGAAGTGATGTGATGAAATACCTCTGTAGATGTAACATAGCTATCGAAACTCCTTAGAAATTAGTATAAACCTTCTCTAACATAATTGGGAACAATAGTCCAATAACTATCACTATCACCTTGTTTGAGACGATGTGCCCCGAGGTGTGCAATTGTTGCTCCGCGTGGCACATTGAAAATTGATTCAGCAAAATATGCACGTTCACCAAGTCTTTCTTGGATAGCGTCTCCGTAGGATGCAAGTCCATCACCAACAAAATGAACAGCGGAATTTGAAGTGGTGTGCTTATCCAATTCATCAAGAAATCCGTCAATTGGTAGGCATAGATCGTCAGTCAATCGTTTCCAATCTGTACCACCGTGGAAGATAGCACCATAAATCTCACTTCTCCGTGCATCAAGAATTGGACATACTAACCCATTTGTCCAGCGAAGGTTATAGCCAATTGCCTCTAATGTAGATATGCCAACAATCGGTTTGTCGACAGCATAGCAAAGGGATTTAGCAGTTGCTACTCCGATACGAATACCTGTGAATGATCCTGGACCAATTCCAACAGCACATCCATCTAAATCTTTAGGTGTTATATCACCCCATTTTTTTAATACCATATCTATTGCAGGCATAAGTCTGGAAGAATGTGCTTGGACGATATTCAGGGTATGTTCAGCAACGATATTATCATCCTCAATGAGAGCGACACTCCCAATAGGGGTAGAAGTGTCAATTCCTAATATTTTCATTATGTGTTATATACTAAAGTTTGCCAATGTTTATGGAATATACATTTCGTCCCGCGAACAGGAATCAACAGTATGAATGCCTTGAATCAACGGTATGAATGTTATTTAGACATTCCACGGTATAAACCGTATCAATCATCGGGTCTCTAAATTTATACTCCTTGTTCGGTTTTCTAACCGATATATTCAAAATATATGATTTATTGTATCAGTTCATTTTGGCAATTATCTTACGAAGTATCCGAATATTCTCAATGACATTCTCTTCACTGTTTGGACTATCTATCCCATTGAGATAGGTCTCAAAAGCATCTAAAGCTTCATTATAATCCCCGACCTGATAAAATAGGTTGCCAAGTCGACGGTAGGGAGTCATGTATTGTGGTGTTAGCCATGTAATCCGTTTCAATGCTTGTATTGCTTTATCATATTCATTATCATCCGTATAAATTCGTGCCAGATTGCGTAAAATCCGTGCTAAAGTTTCTTTATTTGCATCCTCATTGAGAAATCTGCGTTGTAGACCAGCCTCATCACCAAATACGAGTTCTAATTTCTCTTGAAATGCATCTTCAGACATAATATTTCCTTCGTCACCTAAGTCTAAGAAAATATCAAAATGTTTGAATTTATACCTGACAATACAATAAGAAGGCAAGTTTATTGCAGAAAGAGGTAATCCGGCTTTTCTGCCAATTTCTATATAAAGAATATAAAGAGTTACATCAATCCCAATTTTTCTATCAATCACATCATTAAGAAAATTGTTCGCGGGGTCATAAAATCCAATAACTTCTCTTCTAAACCTGTTCTCATCAAAGAAATAACGATTGTATTCAGCAATTTGTTGGTGAGGCACGACAATACCAGAAATTCGATCTCTCACCTCTTGAGCCATCTCGTCTAATTTATCTATATAATTATCTATATCAACCTCAGGATATTCGCTTTGTGCAATAAGCAGAGCTCCCACAGCAAGTCCGACCTCACTATCCGGTTGATCAGCGAAATTAAAAAAGGTATCTGATTCGCTATTACGCATCTTGTAGTAGTCCTAAATTTATTTGCTTTTTTTGTATCGACATGTTATTATTAAATCGTTAGTATTGTGGGGGGTTAGCTCAGTTGGGAGAGCGCTTGCATGGCATGCAAGAGGTCACCAGTTCAAGTCTGGTATCCTCCACCATTTTATTTTGATGTGTTTGACTGCGGTTGTTCAACAGGAGTTGTAAGACCGCTATTTTTTTGTCCCGTCTCTTTACCAGCCTGTGTCTTTGTTGTTCTTCGAGGTAATCCGTTATCTAAAATCCCAAATACAGTCAGATGTAGTTGTGCCCGAGGAGTTAAACTCTTAATCAATGTTTCCTCTGCTTTATCAATCTGACCTTGCAGCTCTACTCTTTCCCTTCGAAATTTCTCCAGTGTTTCTCGAATCTCTTTCTCACTAATAAGTGTATCTTTAACATAACGATTTAATGTCTTGAGATCTTTAACTGCTTTCCTATGCTTTTGTAGTTTTAGTTTCCACATAGCATCAATTTGCGTTTTCTGCTCCGGTGTCACTCCTATTTCAGCCAAAGACACCTTTTCTTTTTCTGTTTGACTATTCTTTTGTGCCCATGCAAAGATACTACAGAATACAATACACCCTAAAATTAGAATACTATATATATTACGTGTTTTCCCCATAGTTCCCTCCTACCTAAAGGATACCATAACTCCTGAAAAATATCTACTTACGCGTATATGACGGGTGTGTAAATAATTTGTCATTATAAGTGTTTCTTGTATCAGAATCGCGGATTGGATTAGTTTTCAGTTTATAGTTAACAGTTTGAATTTTCGTGAATGAGTTATTTTTCTGAATCGTGGCTTAGTGTTCTGTGCCAATGTTTTTTCTACACACCTTTCGCTCCTCTGGAGCTTGCATCTTGGTTAGTCTGGTGTTCTACACACATTTCGCTCCTCTGGAGCTTGCATCTTGGTTAGTCTGGTGTTTCTACACACATTTCGCTCCTCTGGAGCTTACATCTTGGTTAGTCTGGTGTTTCTACACACATTCCGCTCCTCTGGAGCTTGCATCTTGGTTAGTCTGGTGTTTCTACACACATTTCGCTCCTCTGGAGCTTGCATCTTGGTTAGTCTGGTGTTTCTACACCTTTCGCTCCTCTGGAGCTTGCATCTTGGTTAGTCTGGTGTTTCTACACACATTTCGCTCCTCTGGAGCTTGCATCTTGGTTAGTCTGGTGTTTCTACACACATTTCGCTCCTCTGGAGCTTGTATCTTGGTTAGTCTGGTGTTTCTACACACATTTCGCTCCTCTGGAGCTTGCGGAAATACAAGGAGTCAGGATTCGGAGATCTCTCCTACTTGGTTTTCAGTATACAATTTCCAGTAGTATTAGATCTAAACTATTAGATTATTAAGGTAATTTTATCGTTTTTCCAACTTAGTACATTTTAGAGGATGTGTGAGAAAATGTTACACTTTTCCTACAAAGTGTAGGATTGTATCTTGTTATTACACTGCCTTTCCTATTAGTCCCTGTCTGGGTTTGTAACGAATTAAGCCTCTAATTCTAAAATTTGAAAAAAGTTACAATTTTGTAGTTTTCCTTGATGAGCGCTGATTCTTTTTTTACTATTATTATTCTCATAACATAATTTTTATCGGCAGATTCACTCCTGAAAAATCAGTTTATTGGATTAGATTATTATCCACTTTATTTTGCTACTATGTATTATATTAATTCTCTATATGTTATTGTAACGTATATTTATATGATATTAGTTGCTTTGTCATTTATTTTCTTCAATTTATTTTATGTATTATGCATGTTGTTATCTGAAACGGTGATAGTCGACTGCTATTGCTCTTTATGTCAGAATCACGGATTTCACGGAGAAGAAGCCTTTTGGTAGAGATGGTTTCTACACACATTTCGCCCCGCTGGGGCTTAGTTTTCGGTGCAAGATGGTTTCTACACACATTTCGCTCCTCTGGAGCTGGCATCTTAGTTAGTCTGGTGTTTCTACACACATTTTGCCCCTCGAATCAGGAATCAGAAATCAACGGTATGAACCCTATTTAGGGTTCCCCGGGTATGAACCCCATTTAGGAGTTCCCCGGGTATGAATGCCGTTGGGCATTCCCCGGGGCTACAGATGAAAGCTAATGTGTAAGTCCAACAAATGTTCCTATATTGTCAATCTACGTAAGTCCTATAGATTTTAAATTCAGAACATTTCTTAAACGTATAGTAACCCTATCTTCTACAATGTAGTTACGTGTCATCATCTTTATAGTTTAACTGATATATATCAAAACACTTCAACATTCATTGTTTATCAATGTTTAGATTGTACTTGTTCATGAAAATACTTGCATAGATCAGACAAGATATGGTTTTGCTCTGATAATTCAAGTTGGATTTGATGTAACGTTTTTCCTACAGATTGACTGACATGTTTCTACAGGAGATAACTTATTACCTTGACTCTTAAGTTCGTATATGCTCCTTTTCGGGTTTCTAAGCTCATTTTTGATAACTTTAGAACTGTCTTAAGGTATCTCCAAAATTGTTCAATACTATGGTGTTGAGACCAAATCCTGAGTATCTCACAAGAACATACCAAATACCAACATTGTTTGAGGCTTACCCACATATAAAAAGAACAGTATCACCAATTGCAGAATGTTGGACTTGTAGCTTGGGTACGATAGTGAGGCTTATTACACCCTTGTTGGGGTTTATATCTATCTGTTTTTTATGTTGAGAGAGCTTATGTTCTCGTATTTTATATCCATCACACAGTTACTTTTTCCGTGAAAGAGGATACGATTGCACTAAATGTGAAGAATAATCTAAAAAACGCATTTTCATGACGCTTTAAAGACTTAGTCCTTATTGTATGTAGCTTAAACACAATTCTAAGAAATATCAGCAGTGTAATTTTCAGAGTAAATACGTTAGGTGTTGTTTAATATTTGCTGTAAAGTCAGTAATAGTCTGGGTTCCTATGTGTTTCTAAAATTGCTGTTTCTTTGATTTACTCTGAATACTCTGAAAATTAGTAATTATTATGTGAATTCCAACTTGTGTATAGTTTATTAGTCATATCTCATAAATCATTATATTGAGAGTGCTTTTATCCCTTACAAAGTGCTATATTATACCATTTTAGAGATTTAAGTCTCATTGATATTGTAGATTCTTCAGGTCCAATCTCCAATATCGTGCCGTGAGGTCGCTCACATAGAAAATAGTTTCCAATAATATTCAATTCCATAAAATTTATGTTATACCATTTTTAATAAGTAATGTCTCATTAAAAGAGTCGGGATTCGGAGATCCCTCCTACCAAAGAACAGAACACGAAATAAGGTCATAATGTAAATAAATCAATTGAAAATGGTATTATTTATATGTTGAATAAAGTTACACTTTTTGTCACATCGTGTAACATTGATAAAACCTCTATCCCGCCAGTGGTATAGTATGTTTATAGCCATTTTTTTATTGTAACAAGAATTTGCATAAATGATATATTCTTTGTCCTTTTCTCTTATTCTAATGCCTTAATTCGGAATCTTATGAATGTGCAAGTTCTTAACCTGCCATTTTGACAATATGTTTGAATATAACTCATTAACCGTATAGATGAGGTATCTTTGATGTAGCCATGAGGTATATTCTGAGCCAATGGAGGGAGATTGTCCGACTCTATGCATAGATTTATTTCTGTATGGACGATATGTATTTGTGAGGACAGTGTTAGGTATGATAATTATTTTTCCTCTGGTGTTTAAAGTAGGTCTGTTTTCAAGTTTTTCGTGTTCTTCAAGTTTTTCAAGTTTTTCAAGTCGGTTTTTAAGAATAGGCTTTTGAAATAGCCTATAAACCCAGTTGGAGAGAAGGTTTATGAGTGATTGGACTATACGAGTAAAATTTTCAAAACTTGAAAAACTTGAAA
>JAGFCA010000019.1 GCA_022394755.1 Candidatus Poribacteria bacterium | reverse complement strand
TATGACTTTAAATTGTTTAGCAGCCATAATAGACTCCAAGGTAAATGAATAATTATCTTGAGTCTAAGTATACAATTATTTGAATAAACTATCAAAATTAAGTTGACTTTACACTAGGTTTTAGTATTTGGAAATTAGTCACAAGAATTATTTCACTTAATAAAAAATCATAGTATACCCATTGACATAGTTGAAGGAAGATATTCTTCATTATCATTATGTATAGGTCGAATTCTGTTCTAACTACAGTGGGTTATATATTTAAATATATTCAAAGTAGGATTTATATTGCATCAAGGCAAATGTGAGGCGGAAAGAGTGTTGATTATCTGTTCTTTGTTTTGAAGGACCAGAGCTAATCCGACCACAATCCTAAGAAATTCTTCAAAATCATAATATTCATGGGTATTGATTAATAAATAGTTCATTTAATTTAAAAGGGGAGATATTAAGTGTTAACAATAAATAAATTATATATTCTAAAAAATAAAGGTCATATTTTAAAAGTCGCATTATGTGTGTATGTATTATTAATGCTGAATCTATTGGGTCATGCTGAAATCACACCAATGAGTGAGCGTACAACAGAGGTGCAGACTGCTATTGTAGCAGCAGTAGGTGTGAGCTCTATTGATGATGTAACTGAGACACACCTTGCAGAGATCACATTACTAAACCTTAAAAATAAAGGAATTACAAAACTAAAATCTGGTGATTTCTCTGGTATGACTAAACTCGATAGTCTTAACTTATATGGTAATCAGCTAAGCAGCCTGCCTGATGGTATATTTGATGGGTTAACTTTATTGACTAAACTCCGTTTAGGAAAGAACACGGTTGATCCAATGGTAATTTCCGTGACACTTGAAAGGGTTGCAGCCAATGAATTTAAAGCTAAAGTTCCAACAGGTGCACCTTTTTCTATAGTTGTACCAGTTAGTGTTACGACGGGCACCGTTAATGGCGGAGCAAACACACTTACAATCTCTACAGGAGAAATTTATAGCGGGAGTCTAACGGTAACTCGTACTGCAGGCACCACTGATGATGTCACTGCCGATATTGGTACATTACCAAGCCTTCCGTCTATAAATCATTACGGTTATACTTTAACCAAACCCGATTCCTTGCCGATTTTGATAAATCGCCATCCCTCCAATGAGTTCGCCCCGGTATTTTCAGAGGGCACAACAACATCACGATCCATTACTGAAAATACAAATGCAGGGCAAAACATCGGTACATCTGTTGTCGCGACCGATGAAAACGGGGATACCATTACCTATAGTTTAAGTGGTACAGATGCAGCGTCCTTTGATATTGTAAGTACATCTGGTCAACTCCAGACTAAAGTCGCGCTGGACTATGAAACGAAGTCGTCCTATTCTGTCATTATTACAGCCACAGATACAGAGAGTCAATCAGGTACGATTACCGTTACAATTAACGTGACCGATGTCAATGAAGCACCTGTGTTTTCATCAGATAGCCTTACTCTAAGTATTGCAGAGAATACCGAACCAGGCGTGTATATTGGTAGTGCTGTTACAGCGACAGATGATGATGGTGATACCCTAAGCTATAGCCTAAGTGGAACAGATGCAGCGTCCTTCAGTATTTTGAGAACCATTGGACAGATACGGACAAATGCCAGTTTAGACTATGAAACGAAGAATTCTTACTCAGTTACGGTAACCGCTACAGATGGAGATGATGCTACAGATACAATTGCTGTTACTATAAATGTGACAAATGTAACAGAAAGTGGTGAGAATGTGGCACCAATA
>JAGFCA010000203.1 GCA_022394755.1 Candidatus Poribacteria bacterium | reverse complement strand
GTACTAACTTTCAAGTGAATACGATTGCTGCCTTGATCGCTTATACCGGTCTGAAGAAGAAACCTTCACTCAAACATAGACAGCTACAGGAAGAAGACTTTCAGTACTCAATGATATGTTACTTCTAATACATTAATGTAAAGGTATATTATACGGACAAATGGCACGTATATGAAACCTTATTACCCGTCAGAAAACATGTTCAGACGAAAGGAGAGATGCATTAAATTGAACGCAATAACTGCCGTATGAGACATTGGTTTGGCGTTTCAAACGGAAGTCTATTATTGTATCAAAAAGTAAAGAGGTGGTTGATTTAACGATTGCCTTGTTTGCCCGATTTCGTGTAAATGGTAGTGTGTTTGACATATTAGAGGGTAGTGAAATGATACCGAACATCATTATTAGTTGATACCCTCTAATTTTCAATATTTTCCTTAAATTCCAACCAATCATTTGCATTTTTCTTGTATCATTTCTGACATGTTTTCTGTTATAATAATATAATATAATTTTGAGAAAATTGATTAAAATCTGACCTACTTTTAAACCTTAAAATACACATAATAACATATAGCAGGGGGATGCATGTCATCGGAATTTGTCCATTTACATAACCACAGCGAATACAGTATGCTTGATGGGGCATGTCGCATTTCGCATATGATTGAGTGGGCAGTTGAGAACAGTGCTCCTGCAGTTGCACTCACTGATCACGGAAATATGTTTGGGGCATGGGAATTTTACAAAACTGCCGAAAAAGCAGGAGTAAACCCAATTGTTGGTTGTGAGGTATATGTTGCTCCTGGCTCACGGTTAACCCGTGGCAAAGAACAAGGTAATCCTTACCACTTAACCCTTCTTGTAGAGAATTCTACTGGCTATCAGAATCTTCTTGAATTGGTCTCGCTTGGCTACACAGAAGGTTTCTATAGTAAACCGCGTATTGATATGGAAAAATTGCGTGAACATCGTGAAGGGATAATTGCTCTGACAGGTTGTATTCAAGGACAAGTACCACAACTTCTATCCTCCAACAAACGTGAAGAAGGGATTCAAAATTTCAAGACTTTGATTGATATAATGGGGGAACGCAACTTATATGTTGAGGTGCAAAACCATTACATTGACAAGGAACTTCAGGCTTATCCCATAATGGTGGATTTAGCAAAAGAATTCAACCTTCCTCTTGTCGGAACAAACGATTGTCATTACCTTAGAAAATCCGACCATCTAATGCATGACGTCCTACTGTGTATCCAAACGAAGAAAACTGTAAATGACACTGACCGTATGCGTTTTGACAATCATTTTTATTTTAAGAATGTAGATGAGATGCGGGAAGTACTCAAAGATTATCCGCCTGAGGCTATCAGTAACACAGTTGAAATTGCGAATAGGTGTAACCTTAAACTTGATTACAGCGAAAACGTGATGCCTAAATACGATGTGCCAGAAGGACATACTAATGAAAGCTACTTAAAGGAATTATGCTATCAAGGGTTACGCGAAAAGATTGGACCTGACTTCTCTTCAGATGTACAGGATAGGTTAAATCACGAACTTGATATAATCAACAAGACAGGTTACCCAGGATATTTTTTGATCGTTTGGGATTATGTTAAACATGCTAACCAACAAGGGTATCCTCTCACAGCTCGAGGTTCTGCTGCTGGGAGTCTTGTGCTTTATGCCCTTGATGTAATTACCTTTAATCCGATGGATTATGACTGCATGTTTGAAAGGTTTCTGAATCTTGAACGGATAAGTCCCCCAGATATTGATATTGATTTTGCTGATCGTGCCCGTGAACATGTGATTGAATATATCGTAAATAAATATGGACATGATTCTGTAGGTAAAGTTGCAACATTTGCGACTATGGGTGCCAAAGCGTCTATCAAGGATGTTGGGCGTGCACTTGATGTTCCATTAGAGAATGTCAACAAGTTAACTCAGTTGATTCCAAGCACTCCCGGTATCACACTTGACGATGCGTTGGATCAAGTCCCAGAATTTAAGACTCTTGCCGAACAGCCGGAAAACAGAGAGTTGATGGATCTGAGTTTGGCTGTTGAAGGCATGAAACGTCACGTCTCCTGTCATGCTTCTGCTATTGTTATATCAAATGGAAATTTGACGGATTTTGCCCCTCTTTTTAAGGATAAACATGATCAAGTCGCTACACAATTTGAAGGGAAAACAGTTGAAAATGTCGGTATCGTTAAATTTGATTTTCTTGGTGTCCGTACTCTCACAGAAATTTATGACTGTCTCAAGATGATTCAGGAGAATCATGGTGTAGTTATCAAGTTAAAAGAAATTCCGTTTGACGACAAAGAAACCTTCACCTTGATTAGTAGAGGTTTAATTGCTGGCTTGTTCCAGATGGAAACATCTGCTGGGATGTATAGAGTTGTAACCCAACTAAAGGCAGATAATTTTGAAGATTTTGTAGCAATACCTGCCCTTTACCGTCCAGGTCCAATAAAAAGTGGAATGATGCAGCAATTCATTGATCGAAAAAACGGTTTGGAAGAGATAGAATATATACATCCCTTACTGGAAGATGCACTTCAGAAAACCTATGGAGTCTGTGTTTATCAAGAACAGGTAATGCAAATAGCACGTGATTTGGCAGGATTCACACTTGGCGAAGCTGATGTTCTGCGTTCTGCTATGGGTAAGAAAAATCCAGAACTTCTTCAAGCCCAGCGAGTTAAATTTGTTGATGGTGCCTTAAACAATGATATTCCGAAGGAAGAGGCAGAGAAAATCTACGATCTACTTGAACCGTTTAGTGGATATGCCTTCAATAAATCACACTGTGTTGTTTATGCCATGTTAGGGTATTATATGGCATATTTGAAAGCCCACTATCCCCGCGAATTCATGGCTGCCATGATGACCGGGGAAGCGGGAAACACCGAAAAAGTCACACGCTATCGAACCGAATGTGCGAAACTGGCAGAATTCCTTGAAGTAGAAATAAACGTACTACCGCCAGATGTCAACAGTAGTAATAAAGATTTTGCAGTAGATGGAAACGATATCTGCTTCGGTTTTGTAGCAGTTAAGAACGTTGGGGATAACGCCATAGACGCGATTGTTGATGCACGTGACGAAGACGGTTCATTCACATCCCTACAAGATTTCTGTGAACGTGTAGATACAAGAGTGGTCAACAAACGTGCTATTGAGAGTCTTATTCAGTGTGGTGCTTTCGATCTTCTCGATGGAAACCGAGCGCGACTTCTTGCTAACTTAGAGAATATCTTGAAAGTTGCACAGAACGCTCAAGCCGAACGTGATCGTGGACAAATGAATCTCTTTATGGAAGCCAATGAAACACCGTCGTCGAATATTGTACTCACAGAAACCCCTGAATTTGAATTTTTAGAACGGCTGAAGTTGGAAAAAGATCAACTTGGATTTTATGTTTCAGGACATCCTCTACAAGAATATAAAGATATCATCGAAAACTATACAACAGCAAGTACACAAACTCTTAGTGTACATCCGGTTGACTCCGATGTATCTGTAGCAGGAATGATTACGGAAGTAAAAAACCTGACGACAAGAAAAGGGGATTCAATGGCAGTTTTAATGTTTGAGGATTTAGAGGGTTCCATAGAGGTTGTTGTTTTTCCTGAAGCATATAAAGAGGCGGGTGAGCTTATTGAAGGAAGGATCGTTTGGATTGAAGGTAAAGTTAAGATTAATCAGAATGGAAGAAATCGAAATTCAGACGACGAAACTGAGGAACAAGAAGAGGAACGTCAAATTCAAGCCAACGAAATTATTGATATAGATACAGTTGCAGAACAACAGACTTGTGCTGTAGAAGTATTAATTTCGGAAACGGATATTGAAAATCTTGACAAGATGAAAGCATTCAGGGAGATCGTGTCTGCGAACAGAGGCAAACTTGATTTAGTTTTACGTTTGATGAGTCCACAATTCGGTGAAGTAATTGCTCGTTGTGGATCTAAGTATAAAATAACTGATGTAGATACAGTTTTTGACGAGGTTGAGAACCTGTTTGGTGAAGATTCAATTAAACGTAGTAATAGGACAAAACCAAAAAAGAAGAAAAGCAACGGTTTTTCACGAATGGATTTTGTTTAAAACCACTTTTTCATATAATGGACAACTACAATCTATCCATCTTAATCGTATAAGGAATAAAGTAAATATGCAATATCGTACACTCGGCAAAACAGGACTCCGTGTTTCAGAAATTGGTTATGGTGGTGGTAGAGTTCGTCCAGAGCATGATGAAGATGCTTTGGTCAACATGCTTCACTATGCCATTGGTAATGGCGTAAATTATTTTGATACTGCATCTTCCTATGGAGGTGGTTATAGTGAAACAGTACTCGGTAAAGCGATTGCTGGACGACGGAATGCTTGTATTGTTGCCACTAAAACGAAAGCGATTGACCCAGAAGGAATTACTACTGAAGTAGAAGGGAGTTTACAACGTCTCGGTACAGATTTTATTGATGTGCTTCAATTTCATGGTGGTTGGTTTCATACTGATGAAGCAAAACAGATTTTGAATAACGGTGGATTGGAAACTTACCTAAAACTGAAAGAAGAAGGTAAGGTTCGGTATATAGGATTTTCTGCTGATGGTCCTTCAGGAGGAATTGAGTTGCTAATTGATACAGGTAATTTTGATATGATACAGACTCATTATAACCTTATGTATCAGAGCACTTATGATGCATTTAGTGGACAAGGTATTATTCCTGATGCCATTAAACAAAATATGGGTATTGTGCTGATGCGTTCTACCACAAGCAACGCTTTCCAAAATCTAATTAAACAGTGTTTTGCAGATGAGATGGCAGATGTTGATATTGATAGTTTTCTGTTGAATTATACACTCTCAAACCCATTGGTAAATGTTGCATTGATGAGTCTGCAGAGTATAAAGGATGTAGATTGGACAAAGGCTGTTTCTGATAATGTTAATGGACGGTTAGATCTGAATGCGATTCATGGAAGGTAAATAGTATAAGGAAATACAGCCGTACTATTAAGATTTATAATTATTCCGTCTTTTAATTTTATTGGTAGGAATCAGGATGTCGTGGTGGTCTTACATCAACCGAAGCTTCTACCTTATTCAACACTTCAATTAAACGATAATCATAAATTCCCACATCTTGAATTTCATAAGCGTATTCAAAAACACTAACTTTTAGTGTATAGATATATCCCGGTTCATAATCAAATCCGTCTATTCCATCATAGAAGAAAAACCATTTCTGCGCTTCCTCGTTGAATTCCAGATAACATTCTTGTTCAAAGGCTCCTATACAGGTTGTTCTGTAGGGACCGATTATTAGGATTTTTGTATTCGCTTCACACCGTGTAATCCACGATCCTTTACATGGACTCTTGAATTCTGAATCGGTTCCGCATCCGATGGTAAGGGAGAGAAGGATTAGTTTAATTAGAAGTATATATTTTGTTGAGAATGTCATGTTTTCTTTTCCTTAACCAATATTAAACACCTTTCGCCCCTCCGGGGCTTATTTCATTTCATAGACACGTTTTCTACACACCTTTCGCCCCTCCGGGGCTTAGGAAAATTATATACCCCTTTTTCTACACACCTTTCGCCCCTCAAATCAGGAATCAAGAAATCAACGGTATGAATGACATTTAGTCATTCATCGGGGCTATCACTCATCGCCACGGAATACACGATTCAAAAACAAACCAACACAAAACGCTAGAGGAGTGAAAGATTTGTAGAGAAACTCATTCTACTAATATATAAGCTCCAGAGGAGCGAAAGGTGTGTAGAAAACACTATATCACCAAGCCAATAAGCTCCAGAGGAGCGAAAGGTGTATTAAGTTTCTGACTCATCATCTGGATCAAAAACATATTTTGGATTATATGAAACATCAAAACGTTGTAGAAACTCAAGATATTCTTCTTGGAAAGTTATTCGTTTATGATGTTTCTCTTGATTCTTAATATACTCAATCACATCATCAATCTGAGAACGACCATAAGAAAATGCAGAATACCCTGTTTGCCATTCAAACCCTCCCAAAACCCATTCGTTATTATTGATAAATTTCGTTGAATTTGCCTTAATATCTCTCACCAAATCTGATATTGCAATATCAGGTGTAAGACCAATAAAAATATGTATATGATCAGGCATTGAATTAATCCGAAGCATAGTCTGTTTTTTGTTGGTAATTATACGAGTGATATATTGATGTAATGTCTCTTTATGTTCTTTGGGTATTAGTCGTTGTCTTCCTTTGACTGCAAAGACTATATGAATGTAAATTTGTGTATAAGTATCCGCCATAAATTATTCCTCGTAAACGATACACCTTTCGTCCCTCCGAGGCTTATTTTATTTCATAGACACGTTTTCTACACACCTTTTTGCCTGTCCGGGGCTTACTTCATTTTATAGACACGTTTTCTACATACCTTTGCCTCGCTGTAGCTTATAGCATTTCTATTACGTAGATAAGAAGTTCCGGATTACGTAATCCAAAATTCCGCCGTGTTTGTAGTATTCTACCTCGACAGGGGAATCAATTCGGATGCGTGCCTCGGTTGTCTGTACATCCCCATTTGATTTTGCGATAGTTAGAGTTGCCATTTGTCCGGGTTGGAGATTATCCTCAAAACCGGTAATGCTTATTACCTCACTTCCATCAAGTCCAAGTGATTGAACATTTTCTCCATCCTTAAACTGCAAAGGTAGAATACCCATACCGATAAGGTTGCTACGGTGAATCCGTTCGTAACTTTCTACAACAACAGCCTTAACACCGAGAAGTTTTGGGCCTTTTGCTGCCCAATCTCGTGAACTACCCATACCGTAATCTTGTCCAGCGAAAAGAACAGTTGGAACATTATTTTTACTATAGTTAAGTGATGCTTCGTAAATGGTGGTTTGGGTTTCATCAGGATATTGGATGGTATATCCTCCTTCAACATCAGGCGTCATCAAGTTTCGGACACGTCTGTTTGCAAATGTACCACGACTCATGACGCGATCATTACCGCGTCTTGCACCATATGTATTGAAATCGCGTGTCTCAACCCCGCGTTCTTGCAGATAACTCCCTGCTGGACTTGCTGCTGCAATTGCCCCTGCAGGAGAAATATGATCAGTCGTAACAGAATCGCCAAAGATACCAAGAATACGTGCATCGGTAATATCAGAAATAGGTTCGGGGTCACGAGAAAATCCTTCAAAGAATGGTGGGTGCTGTATATATGTACTTCTTTCATTCCATGGGTACAGTACACCGGTAGCACCTTCAAGTTCTTCCCATTCTGGAGCTTGATCACCAATTGATTCGTACATTTCTTTGAATGTTTTTCGGTTAACAGCATTGGCAATCATTTCAGCGATTTCTTGTCGTGTTGGCCAAATATCCCGCAGATAAACGACATCACCGCTATCATTATGTCCAAGGGGTTCAGTAGCAAGATCGATATCAATTCTTCCTGCAAGTCCATAAGCTACGACAAGTGGAGGAGACATAAGGAAGTTGGCTTTTATCTCAGGATGTACCCGTGCTTCGAAATTTCGATTTCCGCTGAGGACACTGGCAGTTACAAGATTTTTCTCATCAATAGCTTCTTGAACAACATCATTGAGTGGTCCGCTATTACCAATACAGGTGGTGCAACCATAGCCTACTACGTTATATCCGATCTTTTCCAAATAGGGCAACAAACCTGTGTTGCGTAGATACTCTGTTACAACACGAGAGCCTGGAGCTAAGCTTGTTTTGACGTAATCAGGAACATGCAATCCTTTCTCAACAGCTTTTTTGGCAAGTAATCCTGCTCCTATCATTACAGAAGGGTTGCTTGTGTTTGTACAACTTGTAATAGCTGAAATCACAACGGAACCGTGAGTTATATCGTCATCAGTTTGATCATCAACAGTTACACCAAATCCATCATCTGCTACTGGACGTGTAAGTAGCTCATTGAATTTATCTTTTACATCTGATAATGCAATACGGTCTTGTGGCCGTTTTGGTCCGGCAATACTTGGCTCAATCTCACCTAAATCGACTTCTAACACATCTGAATATTCAACTTCACCGATCCGTGGAATTCCAAATAATCCTTGTGCTTTAAGGTATGATTCCACAAAATCAACATGTGAATCATCTCTTCCTGTGAGACGTAGATAGTTTATGGTCTCATCGTCAGGTGGGAAGAAACCAATTGTAGCGCCGTATTCAGGACACATGTTTGAAAGAGTAGCTCTATCTGGTAGTGATAGTGCATCTACGCCTTCCCCGAAAAACTCAACAAATTTTCCAACTACAGCAGCCTCTCGTAGTCGTTGTGTAACGGTTAATACAAGATCAGTAGCGGTAACACCTTCTTGGAGTTCACCTTTCATATAAACACCGAGTACTTCAGGTGTTAGTATGTATACCGGCTGTCCTAACATAGCGGCTTCAGCCTCAATACCACCGACACCCCAACCGACAATTCCGAGTCCGTTAATCATAGTAGTATGAGAATCTGTTCCAACAACAGTATCTGGATATGCAACGGATTCTTCTGTCATTACTACCTGTGCGAGGTATTCAAGATTTACTTGATGAACAATACCGATAGATGGAGGAATAATCTTAAACTTATCAAAAGCTTGTTGTCCCCATTTCAGAAATTCATATCTTTCTTTATTTCGCTCAAACTCTCTCTGTGTGTTAAACTGAAAAGCATTTTCTGTACCGTAAGCATCTACTTGTATAGAGTGGTCAATTACTAAATCGACAGGAACAAGAGGTTCAATCATGCTTGCGTCCCCGCCGAGTTCAGCAACAGCAGTACGCATTGCGGCAATATCAACGACAAGAGGTACACCAGTGAAATCTTGTGCTACTACCCGTGCGGGTTTAAATGGGATTTCTGCAGTCTGTGGCGAACTTGCCTCCCAATTGGCTAAATTTATAACATCCTGTTCGGTAATTTGGTGTCCGTCGTAATTCCGCAATAAGGATTCAAGCAAAATTCGTATACTGACAGGTAAGCTTTCTATCGTCCCTTTTCCTGCTTCAGCTAATGCTGGTAGTGAATAATATGTACATTCAGAATCTCCGCTTTTAAGTGTCATACGGGTGTCAAATAAATTATGAGAGAGGTTTGGCATCAATAACTCCTTATATAAATGCAATGTGTCTAATGTAATTTTATCACAGCAGGTGTCCGATTTCAATTCTATTGAGTGTTAAGTGAGCTTAAAGTTTTGGGTATGAATTCCCTTATCTTGTGTTTGGATTACAATGAAAAAACCTGATTCAGTTATCCGCAGTGCGTTTTAACTGAATCAGGTTCCAAATTATGACACTACCTATAAACAGGTAAGATTTAATAACTTGCTTTGATTGAACCCCAGGTAGTAGAAACTTTGTTTGCGGGGTCTACGGCAACGACAGCGGAAGTAATGAGTTTTGCGTCTCCTAATGAAGAATGATCACAACCTAATCCATCACCACCATCTCCCATAACGATAGTAAGTTCTTTTGCGTCTCCAGGAATATCAAATTCCACCTTGAACGGTTCAACATTTTCACCGTCAGCAGATCCTGTTAAGGTCTCAGTAGTTACTTTATCACTTCCATCAACAGAAAATGTGAAATGACTACTACCACCGTGTCCACAACCGCCCGGATCTTTTTCATCAGACATACCTGCATATCCTTCAAATCTGACGTAATCCGCACCAGTTAAGTCGTAGACGAAAGTTCCAACAGAATGAGCACCTATACCGCGTTCAAAATATGTTCCACCGATAACGATATGGTTTCGTGTTGTTGCCCCTTCACCGATAGTGACATTGTCAAAGTTTAAGGGACCACCCCAACCAGTCCATTCTCCAGCGGGGTTTTTAGGTATAAGACCACATTCATTTGGAGTAGGTTGATTTCCACCAACTACAGCGAGATAAACGACACCATCTCGTGTATCTTCTTCAACGACTTCATCATAATCATTTGGGGTATCAAGATCTTCTGATCCTACTTTTGTAATCGGTACAGCACCGTCTCCTTCAAGATTTGTACAGTCGCTCTTTGCTGCATATAGGTTGAATGTGAGACCGATGATTAGAAGAGTTGTTAATATAAAAATATTTATAATTTTCAATGTAATTAACCTCCATATCTTAGTTCTATTAATAAACGAAATAAATTGTAGGTAAGTTTCTATCTTGAGTGAACACATTAGGATTCATCCATTACTCAACTAAATCTTACCACAACTTTTATGTAAACACATTGTTTGCAGAAAATTATGTATAAATAATGCCAGGTAGGCACGGTTAGGAATCCGTACCTACCATAGTTATGATAATAAATTATACACTCATCAGTCTAATAACTTGCCTTGATTGAACCCCAGGTAGTAGATACTTTGTTTGCAGGATCAACATCGAGTGCTTGTGCGGTAAGGAGTTTTGCATCTCCTACAGTGGAATGGTCACATCCGATACCATCACCACCATCTCCCATGACGATAGTAAGTTCTTTAGCACCATTAGGGATGTCAAATTCAACTTTGACTGCTTCAATATTTTCTCCACCTTCAGCCCCCTTAAGTGTTTCGGATTTGAAGGCTTGTTTTCCATCAATAGAGAAGGTAAAATCGCTACTACCGCCGTGTCCACACCCACCAGGATCTTTTTCATCAGACATTCCGACATAGGCTTCAAATTTAAGGTATTTTCCACCAGATAGATCATAAACAAGTGTACCTATAGCATGTGCACCAAATCCACGTACAAACAGTGTACCACCGATTACGATGTGGTTTCTTGTGTCTCCACCTTCACCAATAGTAACATTGTCAAAGTTTAGAGGTCCACCCCATCCTGTCCATTCACCAGCAGGATTCTTTGGAATAAGTCCACAGTCATTTGGTTTTGGTGTATCTCCACCAATTAACGCAAGATAGACAACCCCTTTGCGTTCGTCTTCTTCTACGACTTCATCGTAATCATTCGTAACACCTACATCTTCTTTACCCACCTCTTTAATGGGTACGGCACCATCACCATCAATATTTGTACAATCATCTTTTGCAGCATATACTGTGAAAGAAATACCTATAATTAGTGCCATCATAATAAGGATGATATATAACTTACTCCCTTTATGATTAATTGCCCTATACGTATTAACAATGTTCATATAAACTAAACCTCCAAATTGATATTATGTTTTGTATACAGGAACACTATATTTAAACCTCTGATTACTAACTCTTAATCACAATCCGTCATCAAACGAGATATAAGTAACATTGTATAATTGAGACTTTATTAATAAGGTTGTTATACCCTAAGAAACAATGATTTTAGAATTTGTAATTACATTAACAGAGTTCTTGAGGCGAGAACAATATAGATAATTCGCGTTTGGCGTTTTCCAAACAATCGGATGCGTGCACAAGATTCTCAGTGATGTCAGTTGAGTAGTCTCCACGGATACTTCCCGGTTCCGATTCAAGTGGATCAGTTGCACCATTAATAAGTCGTGCTAATTGAATCGCATTCTTCCCCTCAACCCCGATTGCAACAATAGGTGTTGTGGTCATGAAATCAATGAGTTTATCGTAAAAGGGTTGTCCTAAATGTACTTCGTAAAGTTCTTCTGCCTTTGCCCGTGACAATTGTACCAATTTCAACCCTATAAGTGTGAGTCCCTTTCGTTCATAACGGGAAATTATCTCTCCGATAAGTCCGCGTTGAACACCATCTGGCTTCACCAGAATCAGTGTCTTTTCTATTTCCATCTCAACTCCGTTTCAATGTTAAACATGTTCCTGTAATACTTATATAAGTGCCTTTTCTTGACACTTAACCTGATGAGAGTATATTATAATATTTAGTAATTATTGTCAAATCATTAAAAAATGGAGGCGTTGTAGAGATATGTATGAGAAATTGGGTGAGTCAGTATTGAAATCAGGAGAATGCATGGAGGTAGGTGTAATTCACGCTCCTGATGCGCACCATGCAGCCGAAATGAAGGAATTCCTTGGACATAAACCGGGTAATTATAAGTGGCATATTGAAAGATGTGTTGATGAACGACTTGACGATTTATCAACGTTTTTCTATGTTGGGAAAGTGGATGGTAATATAATTACCAATATCATGACTGTTGAACACGAAGGGATTGGAATTTTAGGGCATGTATTTACATTACCTGACCAGCGGAGAAAAGGTGCATGTAAAGGTACAATGGTTCACCAGATGGAGCACTTTCGAGATCGTAATGGTCGTGCTCTCTACTTAGGAACAGGATACGATAGCCATCCTTATCATATCTACCACAGTTTTGGTTTTGATAGTGTTTTTACTGAATCCGGTTTTATGGAATATCATGTGGAATCGAATTTTCTTGATGATTATTTCGCTTCATCAACAGCGTCTCCAAAACGGGTTGAATGGCATGATTGGCCAAAGCTGACCGCATTGTCAGGAATTGTCGGTGTGGATATTTTACGGAGTCTTGCTTGGAACATCTACGGTCCAACGAATCTTGAAGGTATATTTCTATCTTTTAAACATATTTTTGAGACAGAAGAAGTGTATGATGATGCGAAACTGCTCATCTCTGAGAATGGAGCGATTGTTGGTTGGACAACGGTGTGTAGGGATAACAACTGGCGTGATAATATTGCTCTTCTGGATCTGTTTTTTCATCCCAATTTTTCTGAATCTGTACCTGATTTAATTTCTGCAGTGGACTTTCCTGATTTGAAGATTCAATGCTATGTTGATAGTACATCTGTGAAGAAGGCAGAGGTTTTGGAGTCTGTGGGGTTTGAATGTGAAGGTGAGTTTAAAGATCAGTTTTCGTATGGTGGTGAGGATTACGATGTGCTGGTTTTTGGACGTGGATGAATTGTGCTCTAATATGTCACTTTTTACTTTTGTTGATAGTTGACTCAATCATTGCATGTGTATCAGGTTCACTACATAAACTGAGAAATATTTCATGCTCAAGATCCAACATGTACTGTTCTGTGACGAACTGCGGTTTTGAAAGCCTACCTCCACAGATAACATAAGCCAACTTTTCAGCAAGAGTCTGCTCATAATCGTTAATAGCGTTTTGCTCTCTCAATTTCTGAATATGTAGATTTATATAGTTTATCCCTTCTTCGCCTAATACAAATATATTTCGTGGTTGATGTGGCTGATAATTATTGTTGTGTAGTGATATGGCAAATTGTTTGGCATCATGTAGTAGGTTTATTCTGTCGGTTGTGATGAGATCAGATTCACGTAGAAAACCGAGTTTTTTCGCTTCAACGCTGTTTTCTGATACTTTGGCTTCACGGATGGTGTTAAATGTCTTCAGTAATGACGGCATTAGCTGCTGAATCGGTGTTGATGTGTCTTTATCATCTAAACATCTGAATGCCATTTCTGTTGTTCCGCCGCCACCAGGGATCAGTCCCACACGAAGTTCAACGAGTCCAAGTTTACTGTTTGTATGTGCCTGTACAGCATCTGCTCCGAAGGCAAGTTCACATCCACCCCCGAGTGCCATACCTGTTGTAGCTGCTACGACTGGTATTGAAGAAAGACGCATCCGTATACATACCTTCTGCAGGTTTCTTAACGTATTTGAAATTGCTTTCCAGTTTTGACTTCGGGCGCGTTCCAGTAATAGTTTAAGGTTAAGCCCTACAGAAAAATGGTCTGCTTCTGTCCCAACAACCAAACCTGAATAATTCGTTTCTACTTCGTCCAAAGCCGAATTAAGCATTGATAATAGGTTATCTTCTATAATATTCAGCTTGCCGTGCATTTCAAAATAGGCGATACCTTCGCCTAAATCAAAAAGACTTGCTTCTTCAGAGGTTTTAATGGGTTTGGTGTCGGATGTTTTGATTGTTGGCATTCTAATGATTCCCTTAATAGATAAAACTCAATATAGTTGTGTTATGTGTTACGCATCAAAAATGTATGTAATTTGGTCAAAAGAATCTCGAGCAAATGTGAATATGAAAACGAGGGGTTCACTTCCAATGCAACGGAGAGAATGTTTTGCATTGGGTGGAATGTATATTGTTGATCCAGGAGAAACTTCCGCTTCAGAATCGTCAATTTGCATGTGTCCATTCCCACTGATGATGTAATACGTTTCTTCGGGTTCGTGGTGATGTAGTAATAGTGACTCACCGGGTGGTATTTCAGCTATCCCCGTTACGATACCACTACTCGGCATGCGTTCACTTGTGATTAGAAGTTTCCAGCGTATAGGACTTTTAGCTGCAATTTCTGGGTCATCCCACCCTTCCCACTGAAGTTCGGATTGATTTAGGATGA
Organism: Candidatus Poribacteria bacterium; assembly: GCA_022394755.1. Classification (GTDB taxonomy): domain Bacteria; phylum Poribacteria; class WGA-4E; order WGA-4E; family WGA-3G; genus MSPOR6. The sequence goes on along the minus strand of JAGFCA010000203.1, from coordinate 24,738 downwards.
TAGGTTTCGGAGGTGTCATCATACTTTCTATTCTTTGGATTATACAAAAACTAAATTAATCAAATTTCGTGACACTATAATTTGATAATTTATTTCAACATTGTAATTATACATGAATAGAGGTATGGTGACAATTAAATTATGATAGAATATTATTGAGGATATTATTATAACATAATGCAGGCAATATACTTATAACTTATTACAATAAGTTATAAGTATAGGGTTCACACTATGTTATAAGTAGCTTTATTCGGTAAAATCAATCATACGGAAGCCATTTCCTCACATTCGGTAAATAATAAGGAATACTACTTATAAAGTAGTCCTACTTAAGAATCAGAATCTTCCCGACCTTTTGTACACGTTCATCATTTTTGGTGGCAGTGAATTTGTATATATAGACACCGTTGGCAAGTGGGTCTCCATCTTCGTCTAATCCATCAAAATGATATTCATTGTATGATGTATCTGCGTCAAGTGTATCCACATTTCTGATGAGTCTTCCCGTGAGTGTATAGATCTTCAGGCTAACTGTATCTGCGTTTTCTGTCAGATAGTATGCGAAGTCTGTGCCTTTGCCAGGACGAAATGGATTTGGAAAATTCGCAATGTTCTTTATCTCTAACCCACCTGCTACTTTTCCGTTGAGCTCTGTTTCCGCTGTATTGCCGTTTGCATCCAAAGCCTGCAATCGAATCCGATACTCACCTGCTGGTAATGCATGGTCTGGAGAATATGTCAGTAATAACACATTACTACTTGTGGGAGAAGTGGATATAATATACTCAGACTGTAAAACACGATTACCGTTCTTAGTAAGAATAATATTGTCCGGTCTGGGATCTATTCCATTCGCGTCTACGATCCTTGCAGTTATTGTGGGAATATCCGAGATGTAATCACCATCAACGAACCCTTGATCTTCCACTGTTAATTCAAGTACGGGCGGACGATTATCTGAATGTGATAGTAGTGCGAAAGTTCCAGGTAATTTAACCTCTGCAGAGATTGTTTCACCATCTTCACTTTGGTTTCCTACCCGTATCCAATTCCCTGTTTCATCATCACGCATATAGATATGCGAATTTACTTCAGTCTTAGTAACAAATGTGGCTGTTCCTGTCAATTCAGATTGTTGATTCAAGTTAATATGATATGCGGTAGGAGCTGCCTGTTCAATTCCAGATGGATTTATTATGTCTGGTTGATTTTTGATTATTAACTCCTGTGTTTCAAAGAGTAGTGTTGATGTCTCTTGTAGGCTGTCCTTCGGAATTGTGATACGAAAAGCCCCATCAATACTTTGGATCGGTTGGTCGATATTGTCTGAGTTGAGGAAAACAGTATTGTTAACGAATTCTCTGGAGGAACTGTTGTTGAATTCTCTTAATTCCTTAATTATCCCACGCGGTTGTTCGTCCGTTGGCATATCAACAAAGACAGTAACAGTATATTCACCAGGATGAGGTTTCCAAGGAACACTTGCAATAACATATTCATCAGGTGGTATTTCTGGAATAATCTGCACAACTCCGATTGGTGTTGCATTTTTAAGGTCTGCAAGCGTAATTTCCTGCCCCTGGTTAGATGTATTCACAGGCAATTGCAAGAAATAGACTGGAACGTCTTTACCTGAAATGTCACCAAAGTTCTTAATCTGCGCGGAAAGATGGAAAGAAGCATCCGTACTCCAATGGATAGTGTGTCCTAAAACAGAGAAATCTGGTTCACCTACTCCATAGGTGACAACCTTTGTTTGTAATATACGTTCATCCTTAGGTTCAACGAGTAGATAATAGTCAATCAGATCTCCTCTTTCAGCAGCAGGGATCGGGAATTCAGTTCTATAAATTCCTGACTCTTGATGCACCATAGGAATTTTTTCTACATCTCGCACTTGCCGTCGATCGTCAATAACCTGATAACTCCAATATAAGCTCATTGCATTTATTGCTGTATTATTTACAACCTGTGCATAGACATGAACAGGTTCATTTGGTGGTACAGGATCAGGTTCCAGACGTACATTCTTAACAAATCGTTCAAGAGGGGTATATGAGGTATACCCAATTGCATCTTCTTGTGTATTCCATGCGTATACTCTCAACTTTAATGCATCGAAAGCACTATTATATGGAATTTGCATTTGTGTATTGAACTTTCCATCAACAACGGATACAGTTTCGGTACGAGGTAAATTGTCAATAGATCGGACGAGTGGTGCCTTTATGTTCCGTTGCCCAATTGGTCTTCTCTTTTCTCTTCTTTCTGGTGGGTTGGGAATAACCGTAATCTCGGCATCTCCAGTAAAATCTGGAATCGGGAGACTCCCAGTAACATTTAGGAGTGTATCTTCACGGTCGTTATTTCCCTGCTTTGGATCGTTCAGATTGAGAGTTAACTCCATTTCTGTATGTGGCAATCTCAACCGCGTTGCCGGATCACCGAAAAGCGTGAAGACCTCTGTGAGATCAAGGTATCCTGGAGAATTAATAAGGAACTGAGTTTTTGCTTCCGCAAGGATAGCCCCGATATGTTCTGTTTTGTCATTAAACATCACCTCAAATATTTCCTGATTTAGTAAAAAATCACCATCTAAGAGTCCAATACTGGTACCCCCGATTACAGCAATTGCGCCGCCACTTTCAGATTGGAGTAATGCTTCAGCTAAACAACCTGTAGGACTATCAAATTCCCCAGTAAAACAGGTCATGCTAATAACAAATGGCATCCTTGCTATATTTGTTAGATTTTTTTCAGGATCTTCTAAATCCATCATACGACTTGATGACCAAACACCTCCACCACCGTGTCCTATGTAATTGACTAAACTTGCCCCATCGTTGAATCCATTAATTACTTGTCTACCGACAGGTGTACTTGCTTCTCCTAATGGTAATTCATCTTCTGGAGTAGGTGGTGCGTAAATTGGCACAGTTTCATACTTGTCAGTTAGGTGACTTGCATTTGTTAGAAGATCAGTCTGGAAATGAAACCTTTCATCCGAGCCAGCCAGCATTAGAATACGTTTATGCCAGGGTCCAACATCTGCGTTTGTTTCATAATTTATTGCCCGTTCTACAAAAACACGTACATCAACACTATGTGATACTGGCACTCTCCCGATAAACATTTCAGGAAAATTATCATTTCCACGGAAAGTGACAAACTTGTAATCGCTTGCGGATGATCCGTATCCTGGGATTTGGACTTGTATTGTTGGAACAGTACTACTTTTATCTTGTAAATTTGTATCTCCAACTAACAGTACATAAGTTGGGGCAGGGGATTGCCAATTCTCATAGGCATATTTTAGAAAATCCCGGAGTGCATAAGGATTTGGAATACCGTGATTAAATTCATCATATATATCCTCAACAGTTACAATTTTAGACCGTAACCCTTGTTGGCTACGAAAACTTGCGAGTGGTTGTACTTCTCGAATAAATTCTGTATCGGTAATAATGATGTAATCGGCAGCGTTGTTTGAGTTCCGTAAATCGGAGGGTGAATCCTTTATTATATCTATTGGTGTAAGATATTGATCTCTTGTCAATGCGATATATTGGATTTCAGTATTTAAAGGTTGATTAATGTTGTTTGTTGAAGTGCCTTCAATTTGTGTTGATTGAAAAACGACGTTATATTTTCCTTGTAGGTCTTCATCTTGTTGTGGGGATAGACCGACATATCGTGTTCCGTCAATCCCATATATTTCTATATCAGGTGTATTAAAGTTCTTTAATTCTACCCTAAAGTTTGGATTAACAATCCCCGTTTCATCTGGTATTAGTGTAATTGCAAATGGAAGCACGTTATTTGTAGCTTTATAATTTCGCCAATAATCCACTTCAAACCAGTTTAACATCAGTAGATCTAATTCTTGACTTCCGGGGAGAACAGCGCGAAATGTATTTCTACCATTTTTTAGAAAGGATTGTGATACAGTAGTATTTTCAAGTATGTATTCTATATCCCCTTCCCAACGTGGTGTGCCGATAATAATATCATTGTTTAACCATAATTCAGCGAAATGTGTGTCCACTGATCTACCATGGAGTGCGATCCGTATTGTAGCCTTATTTCCTGTTCCTGCAACTCCGTTAATTGTAAAAGGGAAATCTCGTGTTGTTGGTGCGCTGAGTTGTGCCCAGAACCAACTATCATCAGGTAGGTCTGGTAAGGAATTTAGTTGGAAGTGTCGTTCTTGAAGACCTTCGCCAAAATCATCATATTCGCTACCTGCTGAGAGGCCAAAATCCTTAAATCTACGAAATTGGTTATCCTTTTCAAAATGAACTCGTGTAAGGAAGTTTCTTGGCTGGTATCGTAGTGATGCGTCAACAGATACAGTCTTCGTTTCCATTCGGAGTCCTGGTCCAGCATTCCAAGTTAACCAATATATATTTTCATCAGAATAGGGATCGATATATGTTTTATCTCCGGAATGCCGTTGAGCGTAAAATATGATTTCACCTTCTGGATCGAATCCAGTAAAATTATCTCCAGTGACTGATATTTCTTGCCCACTCGTTGCATTTCGAACCAAAATAGGTACATGTCGTCCTTTGTTTGATAGTGTCAATGTAGAAACTTTTATTGTGGGAAGATCAATACCAGCAGCAGCCAAATCACTTGCAGTAATACGGTACATACCTGATTGGTCGGTAAGGATCTTATACCTGCCAGCAGCAGGTAAAGAGAAGAATGATGGGTTTTTAAGATATAGGTTTGCAGTGGATTCATTATTTGTAAATTGCTGATTAACTGGTGAACGCCATTGATTCGCAGTTTTTGGATTTACAATTAGATTCTCAAACGTTTTTTGATAAACAGATGATTCTGGACGGGAAATTCTCTGAACAGGTGATGGTGCGTTTGCTAATCTTTTGAACCGAACTTCTACCACAAGCCGATGATATAGTTTAACCATCCCAGTGACAGGATTATACTGTATAGGATAAACTTGAATGGGTAGAATACGATTATCACGTATCCATCCTGGAGACCCAATTTCAGCAAGGTCTTGGGGTATATATTGATTGGTAGTATATATATTATTTGATGTTATTTTTTGTTCAGATAACTCTTCAATATAGCCATCTCTACTGTTTGCAATTTTATGTGGAAGTGTAAATGTGCTGAAATCTCCACGATCAACTATATGTACCGTAAAATTTGTATCAGACGGTACTCCTATTAAAGTAGTTTGCATAGGAATACGTGGTAGTCCTTTTCCTGTGGTATACCTACAATTTGGGAAGGAGAGTGTCTGATATAGTTGACTGTTTTGTTCTTCAATATTGATTTTCAGATCTGACTTTTCAATATTGAGTTGTATAGTCACACCTTGTGGTGTATCTTTCACCAACTCAATCTTTCCAGTGGTAGTAATCTTGTTAGCGTGAAAATCTGGTGTTGTATCTACAGGCAGAGCAGCACAAAAGGTGATAATCGCAAAAAACAGTAAAATAGTTGTAGGATATATAAAATGTCTTATCATGGGAATTAGTTTTCTAAATGTAGATTAGAGGATGTAGTGGTAATTAATTGTTACTTGCAAGGTGGTATATTTCAATTTCTCGAACTTGAGCTATTGAAGGTCGTACCACACGATAGTGAGGATAATACTGATTGCCAATAGTCATCCGTTTATTTACCACTTTATCTCCTTGGTCGAGTTTAACTTTATTTACAACGACGTCATCGACAGTACGACTTACAACGATACGAATCATTTTCGTATTTATGTTTAATCTGTCAATAACAAAGGTGGGTTGAGCTCTTTTACCTTCTAAGTTCCGTCGCTGAATAACTGAGTGGAAAGTCTCCCATTTATCTGATTCAGAATTTAGATATTCCATTTGAAATCGGAATAGATTGCCATTATGTATGACAATTTTTCGAATTGGATGTATTTCATCAAAACGAATAATAAAGTTTCGATCGTTCTTTGCGGGGAGGGTTGCGATGGTTTCCAAGTTTCCATCGTTTAGACCGGGATGGTTTGCTTCAGTTCCATAATCAGCAGTTGCTATATTCTCACTATATTGAGTGGATAAGACCTGTGCCAGACGGCAAGCATTCAATTGCAAACATACAAATAAGAGTAGAATACTCAGGAAGACATTTCTACAAATTGTAACTGAGGAAGTAGGTTGAATGTATGATAGGTTACGTATTCTCACTGTATGTTTATGTATCATTTGTTTCCTCCGGAAAGGTCATATCAAAATGATCAACAATTCCCATAATTAGTTCTCGGATAGGTGCATTTTCTATACCGAAAACTTCTTCTGCAGCACCGGGACCTGCGCCTACAATTACAGTATCTCCTTCACCCGCGCCGACGTAATCAACAGCAATAGTTGGTGTTCGTACAACGTGTGATTTTAGACTTAGGGGTTGAACAAGTAGCAGCGTCCGATTTTCATACGCTGGATGTTTAAGTACTGAAACGGCTTTGCCAATTACTTTTGCCAGATACATAGAGACCTTCTAAATTCTGATTATGTAGATGTATTACTGTGTTCTTCAAGTAGTGAAATTGAATCAACAAGTCCGACAATAGCCACATCTACAGGCATTCTTTTTCCTGGAAGCACACCTACTGCGTCCCCTCCAGTGACATAGTAGACAATTTCTCCTTCTCCTGCATCCTTTAATGTATCCACAGCAACGATTGGCGTCTTTATAGGATTCTGTTTCTCGTCCAATGGTTGCACAATGAGGAGACGTGTACCGTCTAAACTTGGATCTTTACGTGTTGCGACTACTGTTCCAATTACTTTTCCTATATCCATTAGTGTAATCTCGTATTGATTTTCTTCATATTTTTTTAGATTTTTTAAAATTATCTGTATTTCTACTACAATAAATCAAGGTTATGAGCAATCACTTGATGTCGTATACTTTTAACCTTGCACTTAGGGTATTTCGGTTGATTCCAAGAATTTCTGATGCTTTACTCTGATTGCCATCAGTATACTCAAGGACAATTTCAAATAGAGGTTTCTCAAAAACAGCTGTTATTTTAGCGTATAGATGTCCTAAATCCATTTCAGATTCCAGAAGTTGTGTCACTTGCATTTGAAGTAGAGATTGCATCTGTAAATCGAGGTCTTGGTTATTTACATTACTATCTAAGACAGGTTTATCCAGTATCTCAGCAAAGTGTTCAGGGAGTAGCATTTGTCCAGAACACATGACGAGAGCGCGTTTAATTGCGTTTTCAAGTTCACGTACATTCCCGTGCCATTCATGTTCGGTAAGTTTATCAATTGTCTCGGTAGAAATCCCGATTTTAGGTATTTGATACTCCTGAGCAAATCGACTTGTAAAGAGGTCAATTAGATCTGGAATATCCTCCCTACGTTCTCTTAATGGCGGGAGAGAAATAGGAACAACATTCAACCTGTAATAGAGATCATCTCTAAATGTCTTATCTGTTATGCTAGTTTCGAGTTTTTGGTTAGTTGCAGCAATAATTCTTACGTTTACCGAGCGTGTATCATTACTACCAACCGGTTCAATCTCTCGTTCTTGTAAAACTCGTAACAATTTCATCTGCACATCAATAGATAATTCTCCAACTTCGTCAAGAAAAATTGTCCCGGAATCTGCCTGTTCAAATTTACCTTTCCTATCCGCGTGTGCATCAGTATAAGCACCTTTAACGTGCCCAAAGAGTGTACTTTCAATAAGACTGGGAGATATAGCACTACAATCCACGACAATAAAAGGGTTTTCAGACCGTGGACTATTTTTATGAATAAGTTCTGCGACCAATTCTTTACCGGTACCACTTTCACCCATAATCAGAACGGTTTCATCACTGACAGCTGCCCGTCCAATTACTTGATATACTACCTGCATAGCCGGACTCTTCCCGACCATTCTCCCTTGAGCATCAATTTGCTCATTTTCTTGTGTACCTTCTGTTTCCTCTTTTGTGATATTAACAGCAGATGCTGCGCGTTCAACCAAATCAAGCAATTCTTCTCGGTCAATAGGTTTTGTGAGGTAACCGTAAGCCCGTCTTTTTGCGGCTTCAATAGCCGTTTGTGTTGTGCCGTGTCCAGTAATTATTATGATTGCGACAGTTGGGTTTATCTCTTGAATAGACTCTATCAATTCAAGTCCATCGACATCCCCTAAGAAGATATCAAGTAACATGACATCAATCTCATTTTCTTGTATACACTCAATGGTCTCTTTACCATTTCGAGCTTTTACAGTATTATATCCAGCCTTATTGAGAGCGGCACTTAGGACTTGTCGTAGACTGTTGTCATCATCTGCTATGAGAACTGAATAAGACATAATTGTATCTCGTTAATCAACTATCTAATATCATTTCTATATTGTAATAGAAATCTCTGTTATCTGTTCCAAAGACCAATACTTAGATCTAAATTACACTGGGAAGAGATATAATAAAAGCGGAGCCAGTTGTAAGAGAGGCATCCACTTCAATATTTCCCTCGTGTTCAGCTAAAATTTTACGACTGATATAAAGTCCAAGTCCTGTGCCCTTTTGTTTTGTCGTATAAAAGGCATCAAATAAATTCGGGATGTCAGCCTGCGAAATCCCCTGTCCTGTATCTTGTATCCTAATGAAAACGGTTTTTGTATCATTCTCCGTATAAGTTTTAATTGTTAACGTACCACCAGTTTCCATTGCTTCAATTGCATTTGAAAATAGGTTGAAGATCACCTGTGTTATCCCGTCTTGATTTAGATATACGGATGGACATTCATCCAATTCACATATAACTTCAATATTGTGCCTATCTAATTCAGGTTGATAGGTTGCGAGACAGTTATCAAGCAATTTCTGTATATCACAAAGTTCTGCGTCAGTTGTTGCTGGTTTACCGAACGCCAGTAGTTGCTCAATAGAGCGGTTTAATCTGTCTACCTCTTTAATAATAATTGAGGTATATTCAGCAATCTCCTCTTGTTCCGCACTTGGTAGTTTTTCAAATCTATCGGAAGGTTCGCTGAGAAGTTGTGTTGCCAATCGAATACTTCCAAGTGGATTTCGTACTTCGTGTGCAATGGTAGTCACCAATTTTCCAAGTGCAGCTAACCGTTCTGCTTGAACTAAAGCATCTATGGTCTGCTGTATTTTTACTCTCTGCGCAATGATAGAAGCAATAATTTCCAATACTTGTAGATCTTCTGATGCTGAAAGCTCATCTTTTGCCTTGTCAATTCTGAGAGTACCGATGACCTGTTCTTCAACAATTACTGGTAAACACCAGAAATCGATATTATCTTTCGATTCTACCTGTTCAGGTGGATAAAGTTCTACGGAAGACCTGGGAATCCTATACTGTGGTACACCTCGTGCTTCCCCATCCGCAAGTACTTTTCTCTCTATCTCCTCAATCTGGTGATCAGTTCCACGTTTTTGCTCAGCAGCGGTTAATCCTAAAATTACCTCAGCGGATGTTACCACCTCACCCTCATCATAAAGGTTTAATGTCCCGCGAAAAATGCCGAGTCGTTCTGATAATATTTCAATAATCCGTTGAAAAAGTTCATCAAATTCAAGTGCATCATTGGCTGCTTGACTCACCTCAAAGACAATCGATAAATCCCTTACCCGTTTTTCCAAAGTAGCAATATCAATGCTAATTCTATCCATCTCTTTGGTACGATTCAAACGTTGAATCTGCAATTGACGGATAGTTCTACCTAATAGAATTGCTATAACCGGATAGAGGAACGCTATAGCAATACCTTCAACCTGTTGTGGAAATCGTAATACATAGATCCAATTTGCTATTGTTGTTAGTCCGAGAAGAGCTTGTTGTTTCTGTTGGCTTACATAAAGTGCTGCCAACATAATCACACCATAATAGAGATGTGAAACTGTAAAATAATACTGATGCCATCCCGATACATAAACAATTATATTTATGCATATTACACCGAATGCTAATAATAAAGCTTTCATGGCATTGTTGTGAGTATTGGATTATGATTGACTCTACATTTTCAGGAAGTTTTCTAACATTTTCAATCCGACACGTCCACTTTTCTCTAAATGAAATTGGGTTGCGATAAGGTTGTTATGTGCTATTGCGCTACAAAATTCGAGACCGTAGGTAGTCTTTCCTATGATGGTTTCCTCCATCTCTGGTACAGGATAGTATGCGTTAACAAAATAAAAATGTGCTGGATTTGGTACATCTTTAAATATAGGGTGAGGTTGTATCTGGCATACTTCATTCCAACCGATTTGCGGCACTTTAAGCCGTTTTTGATTGGGATATTTTTTGACGTACCCGGGAAACAGACCGAGACATTCTGTCTCTTCTTCCTCACTATGTTGAAATAAGATTTGGATACCGATACAGATTCCTAACATAGGTTTACCGGATTCATAATATTTGCGGAGGATATTATCAAGGGAACGGTTCTGCAAGTTTTCCATTGTTGCTTTTGCAGCCCCAACACCGGGGAAAATAACACGTTCTGCGTTTAATATTGTATCAGCATCATCAGTTATTTTGTTTTTATATCCAAGTATATCTAAAGCTCGAGCAACACTTGTTAGGTTTCCTGCTTTGTAGTCAATAATTGCAATCATTTATGTTTTAGAACCGATTTTTTATGAATAGTTAGAATTATAGGATTTTACTCTTCAGATAGTATACAATCTAAGACATCTCATGAATCAAGGGTGTCAAGTTGTTTGCGAAGATTTGCCATTTCAATTGCGGTTACAGCAGCCTCCGCGCCTTTGTTCCCAGACTTTGTACCTGCCCTTTCAATAGCCTGCTCGATTGTATCAGTAGTAATAACACCGTAGATAACCGGTATACCTGTCTGTAATGAAACTTGTGAAATGCCTTTTGCACTTTCACCTGCTACATAATCGAAGTGCGGTGTAGCTCCACGTATGACAGCCCCAATACAGATAAGTGCGTCATATCGTCCGCTTTCAGCAAGTTGTTTAGCGATACTGGGAGTTTCAAATGCTCCGGGTATCCACACTACATCGACATCATCCAAATTACCACCGTGCCGTTTGAAGGCATCAAGAGCACCATCCAAGAGCTTAGTGGTAATAAAACTGTTGAATCGGCTTACAATAATACCGAATTTAAGATCTGTACTATTCAGGTTGCCTTCATATATATTTGGCATATTCCTTATTTCCTATAAAAGAGTGGATGTATAATCAGAGTAGGTGTCCAAGTTTTGTGCGTTTCGTTTGTAGATAATGTTTATTATGTGAGTTGGGAGTAGTTTGTAACGGAATTTGTTCTACAATCTCTAACCCGTATCCAGATAACCCTTTTACTTTATGAGGATTATTTGTCATAAGTCGCATTTTTTTGACACCTAAATCTGCGAGGATCTGTGCTCCAATTCCATAATCCCGTAAATCTGGTGGAAATCCAAGGCGTTCATTTGCTTCCACAGTGTCCAAACCTTCGTTATCTTGAAGATGATATGCACGAATTTTGTCTTTGAGTCCCATACCTCTACCTTCTTGACGCATATATAGTAATACGCCTTTACCCTCTTCCTCAATATATCCAAGAGCGATTTGGAGTTGTTCTCCGCAATCACAACGGAGTGAACCAAATACGTCTCCTGTCAGACATTGTGAATGAACTCTGACCAAGATAGGACTTCCATCTGTTATAGTTCCTTTGGTTAGAGCGACATGTGTTTCGGCAGAATCACTTGGAGATGGTGAACCGTCGACGTTGCTTTCATAAGCGTGAAGTTTAAATTCTCCATGTTCGCTGGGTATTGTAGCAGTTGAAACCTTTTTAATGAGCGTTTCGGTATGTCTACGATATGCGATAAGATCAGAAATAGTAATGATTTTGAGATCGTGTTCCTGTGCGAATTCCAACAATTCTGGAACGCGCGCCATTGTTCCATCATCATTGAGTACTTCACATAAGACACCCGCAGGATATAGACCTGCGAGTCGTGCTAAATCGACTGTAGCCTCTGTATGTCCAGCCCGTCGGAGCACACCACCGGGTTGTGCTTCCAGTGGAAAAATATGTCCGGGACGGACAAAATCGGAGGGAACTGCATTTTCATCTACAAATTTCCGTATGGTATAAGCGCGTTCCTGTGCAGAAATTCCCGTGGTAACTTCCTTGGCATCAATTGTCACAGTGAATGCTGTCTGCATCTGTGCTGTGTTATCCATAACCATGGGATTAAGTTGAAGTTCTGTTAGGCGTTCTGTACATGTCGGAAGACATATAAGTCCGCGCCCGTATTTTGCCATGAAGTTGATGGATTCGGCTGTCACCTTTTCGGCAGCCATAATGAGATCACCTTCATTTTCGCGATCCGGTTCATCAACAACAATAATCATTTCTCCATCTTTAATGGCAGAAAGGGCATCAGAAATAGTGCTAAAATTCATAATGTATTCTCGTCTTCGTTTCTTTAACCGTACCCATGTTTTTGTAAGAAATCTATATTTAGTGTTTGAGGTGGTGTAACTTGGTTACGCAATAGGGTTTCAACGTATCGTGCCATCACATCAACTTCTATGTTCACACCGTTCCCTGGCTGCTTTTCACCAAAAGTTGTAACTTGTAAGGTATGTGGAATCAGTGCTACTTCAAATCTATTTTCCAAGACGTTTGCGATTGTAAGACTAACACCATCAACAGCAATTGACCCTTTATATGCAATGTATGGTCTTACATTCTCACCAACAGTAATTTCCATAATTATTGATGTGCCTTCGTGTTTCCATCCGCTGATAGTAGCGACTTCATCAATATGTCCTAAGACCAAATGTCCACCAAGACGATCATTTAACCGTAAGGAACGTTCCAAGTTTACCCGTGTGCCAACTTTACATGAACGTAAAGTGGTTTTACGACAGGTTTCTTCACTGATATCAGCAATAAATCCATCCGTTTCAAGTTCTCGAACAGTAAGACAAGGTCCATTAACAGCAATACTATCCCCAATTTTGGTGTCTTCAAGAATAGTATGTGCGTTAATCTTAACAGTTATACCGCTGGATTGTGGATGCACTTGAGAAACCGTTCCAATTTCCTCAATTATCCCTGTAAACATTTGTTAGTGATATATCCTTCAATCAGTAAGTCGTTGTCAAGTTGGGTGACAGTAAGTCTTTCCAGTTCATGTGCATCTCTTAATCGCTTTATTCCGTCTCCATCTATTATACCTGGAGATTGTCTTCCACCGATAAATTTAGGAGCGATGAAACACATAACTTTATCCACTACACCTGATTTTAGTACGCTTTCGTTAACTTTACCTCCGCCTTCTACTAACACACTTGTTAAGCCACGTTCCCCTATATTTTGCATCAAAGTTTTGAAACAGACTCTTCCATCTTTCTCCGGTATAACAATTACTTTAGCATTCCTTTTTTCAAGTTGAACGATCTTTTCTTTTGGTGCTTGAGATGTTACAGCAATGATTACCTCTGCCAGACTATCTGGGTTTATAATTCTTGCTGTTAGCGGTGTTCGTGCATGTGAATCTAAAACTATCCGTGTTGGATCTTTTCCTTTTTTATCTTGAAGTCTCGTGGTTAGGGCAGGATCATCACTTAAAATCGTACCAATACCAACGAGAATTGCATCTACCTGATCCCGTAACTCATGCACTTTTTCGCGTGATACTTCTGATGTAATCCATTTTGATTCTCCCGTAGAAGTTGCGATTTTACCATCAAGACTCATCGCTGTTTTTAAGATAACAAACGGGTATCCAGTGGTTATATGTTTAATATAGACTTCATTAAGAGTTTCCGCGGCTTCAGCACAAACGCCAACAGTGGTTTTTATGCCTGCCGTCTCTAACTCTTGTATACCCTTTCCTGCAACTTTCGGATTTGGATCTAAATGTGCAATATAAACACTGGCAATTCCAGATTTGATGATCGCATCTGTGCATGGCGGTGTTCGTCCCCAATGACAACAAGGCTCAAGGGTAACGTAGAGTGTTGCGCCATCTGCTTTCTCTCCCGCTGCACCTAAAGCGTGGATTTCGGCATGTGGTTCACCTGCTTTCGCATGATACCCTTCAGCAATTATCTCTCCGTCTTTAACAACCACAGCACCGACAAGAGGATTTGGATTTGTACGTCCCTTTGCTATCTCTGCCAATGTAAGTGCGCGATTCATAAAGTAAATGTGCGACTCGTTCATTGTGATGCTTCACCTACAATGCTGTACGCTTCTTATAGTATACCACAGAATTACCGTAATTCAAAATCATTTATCTACTGTAGGTATGTAAAGTTCTTGGCATAAATATCGTATTTTCCATGTGTATATTTTATTGATTTCAGTTATTGGTTTTCAGTATACAGTTTACAGTAGTATTAAATCTAAGCTATTACATTATTATGATGATTTTATCGTTTTTCTAACTTAGTACATTTTATTAGATGTGTGAGAAAATGTTACACTTTTCCTACAAAGTGTAGGAATGTCTCTTGCTATTACACTGGCTTTCCTGTTAGTCCCCGTCTGGGTTTGAAACGAATTTAATCTCTAATTCTAAAATTTGAAAAAAGTTACAATTTTGTAGTTTTCCTTGATGAGGGATGATTCTGTTTTTACTATTAATATTCTGATAACATAACGACTTGTGCCAGCTAACTGACTGTTGTATATATTCAAGTAAATTCGATTTTATGTAATAAACATTCCGTCCCTATGGGACTCAAAAGAGTTATTTAGAGTTATTCTATAAACATTCCGTCCCTATGGGACTCAATACAGTGGATATCAACTTTTTCTATAAACATTCCGTCCCTATAGGACTCAAAAGAGTTATTTAGACTTTTTCTATAAACATTTCGTCCCTACCAATCAGAATCAACGGTATGAATGCCATGAATCAACGGTATGAATGCCATGAATCAACGGTATGAACGCCATTAGGCGTTCCCCGGGCATTCCCAGGGACTCAAAAGCATCTAAATTAATGAATGATATACATTTCAATTATTATTAATGTGAAACTATTGGTTACTAAAAGTCATTTAGCACAACTCGTTAACATAATATTTATCGGCAGATTCACTCCTTAAAAATCAGATTATTGGATTAGATTACAATACACTTTGTTTTACTACTATGTAGTATAATAATTCTCTCTATGTTATTGTAACGTGTATTTATTATGTCAATGTGTGTTAATCTATATGGTATTAGTTGCTTTGTCATTTATTTTCTTCAATTTATTTTTATGTATTATGCATGTTGTCTGAAACGCTGATAGTCGTCTGCTATTGTTCCTTATGTCAGAATCTCGGATTACAGGGAGAAGAAGGCTTGGGTAGTGATGGTTTTCTTTTCTGAATAACGGATGATACAGGATTACGCGGAGAAGCGGTCTTGCAACATTTACTGTTTGATCCCAAATCTGAATAGGATTTCACACATTTCCCCCTCGAATCAGAATCAACGGTATGTAGGTATAAGAAACACTGTTGTAAAGTGCCAAAAACTCTACACACCCATCTACTGTTCTGCTGTGAATCTACAATGATGAAGAGCAGTAGTCATGAAACACGTTAAGATAACATTATTTGAGAGTATTCTTGGGAGGTTTAAATGTATATTCTATTCAGTAAATGAGTAGTTATTGAATCCTACACAACCTGTAGTCCTTTGTCTGTATTTAAGGATTTTAAGCAGTCTATTAACTCAGTTTGATCTACCAAGTCGAATTGGTGTGATCCTATATACATATATTTAATAATACCTTGTTTGTCGATAAGGAAGGTAGAGGGTCTTGCGATATTATATGCCTCAAAGCTAAGCCAGTGATAGACGCCATAACTCTTTATGACGTTTCGTTCCTTGTCAACTAAGAGTGGATAGGTAATTCCGTTGCGTTCAGCATATCCGCGTAACTCTCGGGGCCACTGCCCCGCAATTGCTAATGGGGATGCATTGTGTTGTGCGTAATCGTCGGTATGTTCTTGTATGGCAGTCAACTGACGGCGACTGTTTGGTCACCATGTACCTCGAAAAAAGACCAATATGATGTGTTGATTATCTCGATAAGACGTGAGGGATACTGTTTGTCTTCTATGGGAGGGCAGTGAGAATGGTGGGGCAGCATCGCCAATGTTGAGAATTTTGTTTTTGCGTGGCATGAGGGTATTTTGGCATATTCTTTGGGATGTGTCAAGTTTGTAATAATACAGACTAACCCATATATTATGTATTGTTAATATGAATTTTTCTTGCCAATAGTCATAAAATTACGTAATAATTAAAATTAGTATGTGAATAATCCATTGACTATTTTTAACGATTATTAGGAATATATATGCGGAAGTATACTTATAGCAAATACCGTAAGACAAAGCGATGGCAATCAAAACGTAGAACTATAATGAAGCGTGCAGGATATAAGTGCCGGAAGTGCAAAAAGAGACGTGCTACTCAAGTCCACCATGAAACATATAAACGGATTGGTAGAGAACGGCTTAGTGATCTAACCGCTGTATGTGGATGCTGTCATAAAAGGATACATAAGAGGTAGTCTTACATCAGTTCCAAAAATACCTCATTGGCTATAAACAGACCACGATCAGTAAGACGGAGATGGGTTGCAGTCTGTTCCAACACCCCTAAGTCTTTCCATTTTTGAATTATATCTCCAAATTCTACATCAATTGATTCACCGAAACGCAATGTATAATCCTCTGTACAAATTCCCTCTCGCTTACGAAGTGATAGCATAAGAGTTTCTGCTTTTTCTGCCTTCCCAGTAAGAACTTCAGTATCTGCAATCGGTTTCTTCAGTTCACGTAGCGATTTATTATAATGTGGTATACCTCTTATGTTGGTATATCTTACACTATCAACATATCCACACGCTCCAACACCTAATCCTATATATGCCTGGTTATTCCAATATACAATGTTATGCTTCACTTCTCGGTTTGGTTTAGCATAATTGCAGATTTCATAGTGTTTATAACCGTGTGCTGTAAGGGTGTCAATTGTATATTGAAACATATCAGCTTCTGTGTCTTCAGATGGTAGATTAAACTGGCCATTTTTCCACCGTTCATAAAATGGTGTTGACTCTTCCATAACAAGATTATAGGCAGAGATATGTTCGGGTTGTAGTGAGATTGTTTTTGTTAAAGTGTATTGCCACATTTCCATTGTCTGTTCAGGAAGAGCGAAAATTAGATCGGTGTTTATATTTTGAAAACCGGATTCTCGTGCTAAACGATAACTATGGTGAAATTCTTCAACGGAATGGATTCGTCCTAACTGACGTAACACCTCATCCTGCATGGCTTGTAAACCGAAACTTAATCGGTTTACCCCCGCTTCCTTCATAATACCCAGTTTTTCTGCATCGACAGTTCCAGGATTACATTCAACAGTGATCTCAATATCTTTACAAATCTGGAATTTAGAGTATAAATCGGTAAATAAACGGTCTAAACTGTTTGCAGAGAGAATAGATGGGGTTCCACCACCGATAAAGATAGTTTTTAATGGACTTGTTTGTGGTGAATAGATCTGCATTTCTGTACTAAGAGCGTCTAAGTATGCTTTCGCTTGTTC
Organism: Candidatus Poribacteria bacterium; assembly: GCA_022394755.1. GTDB lineage: Bacteria > Poribacteria > WGA-4E > WGA-4E > WGA-3G > MSPOR6. Next base: position 7,153 of record JAGFCA010000203.1, on the reverse strand, counting down.
TTTATGGAAAGAATAGGTATTGAACGCACAGTAATAGCATTTTGTAGCACAGAAAGGAATATGGATATATAGTGATGTAGGCAATTTAGGCGGGGTATTCATGAGCGTTAGCTATAGTCTGTTAACTTTAGAATTCGCATTAAAGTCCAATCCGACTCTGATGGCTGAACCTTCATCGGCATAGGAAAATGCTTCATTTATATTATCAAATACGAAGGTGTCAGAAATGATTTTATGGAACGGATATTTGTCTCGAGTGCGACTAAGGAAATCAAGAGCACGTGGAATAACCCACGGTTCATAAACGATGACACCACGGATTGTCTTGCTACACCGAACAATATTACCCGGATCAATTTCGGTTGGAAATCCGAGATTTATATTACCAATCCATAAATAACGACCACCCCACCGAAGCATTTCAACGCCTTCAGCGAGCACACGTGGTGACCCTACGAATTCAGCAATGAGATCAGCTCCAATACCACTCGTCTGATCTAATACATAAGTAACACGGTCTTCTATTTCAATTTCATCTACATTTATGGTATAATCTGCTCCGAATTCTTTTGCAAGCGTAAGACGTGCCGGAAGTTTATCAAGAACAATTAATTTCCCCGCGCCCATTTCCCTGGCAACCGCCGTGGCATAAAGTCCTAATCCACCTGCCCCTTGAATAACAACCGTATCTCCGAGTGTGATTCCTATTTGATTTAATCCATAGATTACTTCTGATAATGCACAGTTAATAGGCGAAACGAGTTCATCTGATAGATCATCAGGCACTTTAAACACCCAATGTCCAGCCTTCATATAGTAGTATTCTCCATAGGCACCATGGAAGTGCGGGGGTTGTTCGCTGGAAACACCAAGCCAATCTCGGTAACGGTTAGGACATCCGGGTTTACCGTTAAGACACATCCAACAGCGTTGACACGGTTTGAAATAGGAATATACAATTCGATCACCTTCTTTTAAAGGTTGTCCAATACTATCAGCTTGTATATTTCGTCCCATTTCTTCAATTGTACCGATCATCTCGTGTCCCAGAACTTGTGGTATTCCACTTTCGATCTTTGGACCGTGTCCACGCCAAAAATGTAAATCCGAACCGCATATATTTGCCATTCGGATTCGTATGAGCATGTCATCAGGTGTTACAGAGGGTATAGGATATTCCCGGAATTCCAACGGGGTTTGAGGTTGTGTAAAAATTGCAACTCTGCCAGTTTTCATATATTCTCCATTAGCAGATATTTGTATTCCCCGTAAATCTTACATCATTGATATTCATCAAAATTCACTACTTTCCACAGTCCATTTATATTTTCAGTTGTAATTACGACATTTCGAGAATGTGTTGTTGTACCATCTCGACTCTTAATTGTTAATTTATAGTTAAATAGTTCGTGTATAACACCTTCAAATTCAGTTGATGTTTCTTTCCTTGTCTGTTTATATTCAATTTGTGGCATGTTTGTGACAGGTTGGTCCTGAGAACGTACCTCTTGCACTCGAGCGATTTCATCCTGAAGTTTCTCCTCTGCCCGTCCAGCACACAATTTGAGGGATGCTCCTTGGTTTGCATTCTTATAGTATTGATAAATAAAATCTTCTGTTACACCTTGTGGGGTATTCCTATTTGAACAAGCAACGAAGACCAAGATAGTTGCTATTGCATATCCAAATATTCTGTATTTACTCATTTTTCTTACGTATCACCGCAACATTGAAGATAGGTCGCTCATATCCATGTGCTGGACTATTGACAATTTCCCCTAAAGTCCATAATGCTGAAGAACTCCCACCATCAAAGTTTATAGCGTTCTTAACACCAATATCGTTAAAGAAATCAGCCATTTCATATAGTGTCATCCCCATACTATACCCATGTTGTCTACCATCAACAACAATTAGGAATAGTTTTTCATCGTTGAAACCTAATGCGCTCCTTGGATGCCGTTGTGCTCCGTTATGATGTCCGATTGCACTCCCACCTCTGGAACGGTTAAACTGAGTTAGTTCTGGTTCAATTCTACCATCCCGTAATAATCGTAGATTCCCACCAATACCTTCGTTGACAGTCTGCCATTTTTTAGGTGTAAGTGCGATTTCTAATTCACCTTTTGTAAATTCTGTAATCTTCCTATACCAACTTCTGGCTAAGCGTGGTTCAATTGCCAAAACAATACCGTCAGATGGAATAATACTATTTCCTCTCGGATTTACACTTGTAACAACAAGCTTGCTCTTATACTTTCCGGTAATTGGAAGAGTGAGGTTTTTGAGTGTAAATTCATAACATCGTCGGGTGAGAGTAGATCTTCCAAAACGTGGTGTAAATATGACAACCGGACAATATATATCACAGATCTGATTAATCGCGTCAATCTGGAGAGTGTCATTACCGATGTGTAGGTTCCCATTTAATTTTACAGCTTCCAAAAGGAATTCACCATCTGGTGTAACACCGAAGCTTGTTTCACCCCAAGGTGTAGGTGGTGAATATCCCCATCTGTTAATAAGTTTTGGAATGCTGACGAGTTCACCATTTTGTATATGCAGGTTAAAGATCATGCCGCCTCGCCCCCAGTTATCCTCGCGTATACCAAAACTACCATTAACACCTGCAATAGACTCAATACCTTTTCTTTTTAGTCGTCTTGTGGCACTGGAGACAGTTTCGCGTCTGAGTATTTGTCCATTAGCAAGTTCTACATCGAATTTCAGATCTTCAGCATTACGGTCCATTTCAGCTACATAAACAGCTGCACCGCCACGCCACCAATAGCGATAAAGTTGAAACCCATCAGGACTTCGTTTGGTAGTGAGATTCTCTTTACGTCTTACAGAATTTATTTTTTTTTCTTTAGATTCTGCGATATTAGGTCGTGGACTGGAGAAAGTCTGTGTGTTAGATTCCCGTACCCTAATCTTATGTGTAGTATCAGGTTCCCTTCTCTTCTCAATAACTCGCATAGCATTTACAACAAGTAGAAAGAGTAGAAGAAGTCCACATATAGCAATCAGTTTAGGTAAAGGACTTCGCTGTCTATTTTCTGAGAGCATATTTCTTCCCTATTTGGTGGTATCACCAGTATTTTAAGATAGGATTATGCCAACCTATAAGATAAAGGTTAGGAGAGTTAAATATTAAGCAGTTACCGTATTATGATTTATCACATTATAACTGATATATATGGATATTGCAATGGGTTTAAGAAGTGTGTATAGGCAGTATGTATTTAATATGAATCAGAAGTGTAGTTGGTCGGAAGATTACTCAATAGAGGTTGGTTTAGTGATCTTGATTTTTACTTCACCTGGTTTGACATAACCGAATCTTTTTCTCACAAGTCGTTCCTTTGTAAGTGTATCCTCCTTCAACAATTCAACTCGTTTTCTTAGTTGTTCTAATCTATTTTCAAGTCTTAGAATTTCCATTTGAATCTCTTGTTCCAGCCGTTGTGCATCCTGCCAAGCTTTATAGCCATTCATAAATTGGCTGACACTGACAGCAAGTAAAGCCAATGCGACAAGAATAAGAATAATTCTAAAGATATACATAAGATTACTATTAAAGGACATTGGGACAGTATTGATCTGTCCCAATGTTTATAGATATACTAACGGAAATCTGGCAAATTATAGAAAACTTTTTTTCCATCAAAAATAGCACTATCACCGAGTTCTTCTTCAATACGTAGAAGTTGGTTATATTTACAGACACGATCCGTTCGTGAAAGAGATCCAGTTTTAATCTGTCCAGCATTTGTGCCAACAACTAAGTCTGAAATTGTTGTATCCTCAGTCTCACCTGACCGATGTGAAACAACTGCGGTATAATTGAACCGTTTTGCAAGTTCAATAGCGTCAAGCGTCTCAGTCAAAGTACCGATCTGATTAACTTTAATTAGAATGGAGTTCCCAATTTGTCCATCAATCCCTTGCTGGAGTCGAGTAGTATTGGTAACAAACAGATCATCTCCAACAAGTTGAACTTTATCCCCAATAGCCTCAGTTAGACTCTTCCAACCATCCCAATCGTTTTCATCCATTCCATCTTCAATAGAAACAATCGGATATTTTTCACACAGTTCTGTGTAAAAATCTACCATCTGTTCAGGTGTTTTATTAGGTTGTGCTTCAGCTTTTAATTCATAGGAACCCGTTTCACGATTATAGAATTCACTTGAAGCAGCATCCAATGCTAATAGAACATCTTCACCAGGTGTATATTTCGCTTGTTCTATAGCCTCAATTATAACCGAAATAGCCTCTTCATTTGACCCCAAATCTGGGGCGAAACCACCTTCATCGCCAACAGCCGTATTACAATTACGACTTTGCAGTACAGCTTTAAGACTGTGGAATATTTCTGCTCCCATACGAAGAGCTTCTGCAAAACTGCTTGCTCCTGCAGGCATTACCATAAATTCTTGAATATCGACGTTATTATCTGCATGTGAACCACCATTGAGGATATTCATCATTGGTAAAGGGAGTTCTTTAGCATTTGATCCACCGATATAGCGAAATAGAGGTTGTCCGAGTTCATCAGCAGCAGCTTTAGCAACTGCCAGAGACACACCTAAAATTGCATTTGCGCCAAGACTACCTTTGTTCTCTGTACCATCAAGTTCGCACATAGTAGCATCAATTTCACTTTGTGCGAAGACATCTTGTCCAATAAGTGTAGCAGCAATGGTTGTGTTCACATTTTCTACTGCCTTTTGGACACCTTTACCTAAATAGCGATCTGGATCCTTGTCGCGTAGTTCCACGGCTTCGTGTTCACCAGTAGAAGCACCGGACGGAACAGCTGCCCTGCCTACCGCACCAGATGCTAAATTAACGTCTACTTCAACTGTAGGGTTACCGCGTGAATCCAATATTTCTCGAGCGTTAATAAAGATAATTTCTGACAATTTCTTTCCTTCCATATCTTAATATTCTGATATGTGTTGTTGTCCTGTCAGAATAACTTATTGCCTAAATTCTGATATTTCAACAACAATTATTCCTCAATAACAGCATCTGCCAACAAGTATGCAGATGCGAAAAAAAGTAGGCTTGAACCTATTAACATATACAACCATAACATGTCCCTTAATCCACCCATTACTAAAATAGAGACTGTACATTTTGTTCCACTCATAATGATTGGAATCACAAGCGGAAGCAGGAGGACAGAGAGTAGACTTTCACCACCGGTTGTGCTTGTTGATATACCTGCTAACAACACACCGACAGAACAAAAACCTAATGTACCGATAAAAAGTATCCCGAATAATTTTAGTAAAATCTCAATAGTTACAACATCAAAAACATCCAATAATTGTAAGGCAATTGGTGTAATCACAATTTCCAATAGAAACAGAAAAATGACACTACTTGCAACTTTAGATAAATATAAACTACCTGCGTCGACCCCAGTAAGTCGAATACCGTGTAATGCTCCATGTGCACGTTCTAATGTAAATGAACGATTTAAGGTGATAATCCCCGAAAATACAAATGCTGTCCAAAGCACACTCGCTGTTAATTTTCCGCGTTCCAACCTATCAGGGAAAATAGGACCAAAAGCAAAAGCGAAAATTAGAACAACCAACACGCTAAAAACGAAAATTAATGCCAGTGTCTCCTTAGAACCAAATTGGAGTCTAAGGTCTTTTCGTATCAACGCGGTAATTTGACGAAGTGCCTTCATACATATCTCAATTTAATGAACTCACCTACAACCTCTTTTGAACTGTATCTATTAACCTTTCTTCATACATCTGCTGTAACGTGTCTTGTTCAATTGTATTCTTATGTGCGATTTCTTCTAATTCTCCATTGATCATGAAGAGAAACCTTGTTCCTACAATATATCCCAATTCAATATTGTGTGTTGTCACAACAACACTTTTATCATTCTGCTGTTCTTGTGTAATTCGGTCAGTAACAAATTGTTTGGCAGATGCATCAAGTCCAGAAAAAGGTTCATCCAGTAATAAAATTGAAGGGTTATGAAGAAGTGCTTTAGCAATCATAAACCGCTGTGTCATACCTCGTGAAAAAGTATGAACAGGTTCATGAATAAAACGATTTAATCCAACTTCATCTAACAGTGTATTACAACGAGTTTCTATATCTTCAACATCATACATTTGTCCAAAAAACTTAAGGTTTTCATAGGGAGTGAGGACAGGATAAGCCAATTGCTCATGTACAATAACACCTAATGTGTGCCGGACTTGTAAATAATCTGCAATAGCATCAGTGTTTTCAATTTTAAGTTTCCCAGATGTAGGGCGAAGAAGAGTTGACAGGATCTTGATAAGTGTAGTCTTTCCAGCACCGTTTGGACCGAAAATCACTACGATTTCACCAGGATTAATGGAGAGTGTGACATCCTTAACAATCGTACGGTGTCCAATGATTTTTGTTATCTGCGAAGCATTGAGACGCATAATACATAAAAGTAGTTTGGACTTTCCGGTGAAGACAAAAAGAAAGGGCAGGTTGGTATTCCTGCCCTTTCAAAAAGAAGTTTTTACATCATTCGTTGTATAATAGCGGAAGCTTGCTCAGGTGTAACACCAGCAGTCTGATGTGCCATAGGACCATTTTCTAATACCGGTTCAGATTGATCCAATGATGGACGACTTGTGTCATGGTAGAATAAACCTATTTGGGTATCATGACCAGTCTTAACTGCTTGTTCAAGGGCACCTGTTTTGTCGCTTGTATCATGGTTTTCAAGGAAATTGACTCTTTCTTTCCAAAAATCGTAGATTTCATCATTCTTCCATGTTACACAAGGACTAATGACATCAATGAAGGAAAAACCCTTATGCTGCATGCCCTCGTACATCAATTCTGCGAGTAGTGCACGTTCAGCACTAAATGCTCTGGCGACATAAGTAGCTCCTGCGACAATTGCCATTGCAACTGGGTTAAGTGGTGTTTCTAAGTTGCCAAACGGAGTGCTTTTTGTCTTTTCACCTACCACAGTAGTTGGAGAGGCTTGTCCAACTGTTAAACCATAAGTCTCATTGTTCATAACAATGTAAAGGAGATCAATATTTTTTCGCATGGTATGAACAAAATGGTTTCCACCAATACCGTATCCATCACCATCACCACCTGTAACGACCACATTCAACTC
>JAGFCA010000150.1 GCA_022394755.1 Candidatus Poribacteria bacterium | reverse complement strand
AAAATACTTGTGATGTCTTCTGGTGAGACGAGGCTTTTTTTGAGTAGATAACCGTTGGTTTCATAGAATTGGACTTCTTTATCTGTGATTCCCATGTGAACTTCCTTTTGAACATAAGATTTGTAAAGAATTATAATGTAATTTTAGGGAAAAATCAAGGTTTTCGTGAGGATTGGTCATGTGTGATTTTCAATCTATAGAGAAGTTATCCTTCTGGCTGAATCGTGGAAAGCGCGGAGAAAGCGGAATTGAAATCTGAAACATTAGGTTATCTGTTATGGTTTGTGTTCGCTGTTTTGCTGTTATGGTAGTGTTAGCATTGCAGCTATATGAATTCTTTGTATTCTTGAGAAGACATATCTCACATCAACTTCGTATCAATTAGAAAAATAGACAATTGCACCCACAAAAAGCATTTGTATCAAGTAAAGATGATAAGCGTGACCGAGAAAATAGCGGAGATCCAACTACTTTTCGGTTTACCTTTATGCTTGCTGAGATCCATCTGGAGTTTTCTACCTGTTTTGAAAACGCTCTATACGATTCAGCGTTGCTTGAAGTTCTTGATCATTCTTAATCATTATGAATTACCTTAACTATACCGAGTCCTGAGTCTTCATGTTTAATTTGCCAATCTTCCACCTCTTTCTGGTGCGCTGTCTATTGCTGCAATGAGGATTGTCATGCCCCAACTTTTTATCTGGCAGTCTGGTTGTTAATAGTTAAACTTTACAAACTATAGTTGAATTTGTCAATATCATTTTGAAAGCAGACTCGTCCATGTTTCAATCTCTTACTATTTTTGTGACATCGTAACCATCTTATTATCTCTTATTTCTTCTACTGTTTCAAAATATTTATCTGTGTCATCTATAAAATCGCACCATTCACAGAATGGATATAACAAGGATATCTGGTGTACACAGGATTAGTGATCAGAAGATTTGAACAATCATTATAATCTGGTTCCTTGATGTTGAACAAATTATCTCGTAATATTTGGATCAGAAAGCGGACAGAAATTGTTGTATGATACCATTCATACTACAAGGTATTGAATGTGAATATTTGGTTTTTCATTATGTTCATACTTTCTAAATGTTATTGCTCAACAATATGTATATTACATTTTAACATGCTTGGTTGCCTTTGTCAAACTTAAAATGTCAACTTATTTACCAATACCTTCGCCAATATAAACGCTTTAGATTAATCAGCAATCCTCTATGAATAATATAGAACAGGCCGGACAATCATGGCGAATACCATACGCGTATTCGTCCAACGACATTGATACGTTTGATTTCTTGATTTAGAGGGGCTAAGGTGTATAGAAAACGACTATCCTCCATACTATAAGTCACAAAGGTGCGGAATGTGTAGTACACGTTGGCACAACCACAATAAAGCCCAGGGAACGCCCTATGGCATTCCCCGCCTCTTACATTCTTTGAACTTTTCGAAGTTCAGATAAAACAAGAAAATTACACCAATAGAATCTCAATAGATTATACCTGTATTCTATTGGCATCAACTTTAAAAACCCTTTCACAACCGACCCATCACCAATTATAATAATCACAACAATAACTGGAGGACAACCACAATGAAAACTACAATACCTGACATAAGTTATGAATGTTATCTCAAAATAACCCTAAACTGTATGTGTCGCGAATTATTGCAGATTACACATGACAAATGCCATCCAGATAGATCAGAAATATTATGCCAATATATAAATGGAATGGTGAAATTTGTCGCCAGAATTGACAAACATTTTAAACAACAACACAAAAACAAAAAAGATACCAATTTAAAATTTTTTCAAAATTAAAAATAACTTGTTATCCCTTATGCACACTGGTCTAACAGCCAATATTCAAATGATACCGCGAAGTGAAAAAACGTACAATTTAGTATCATGGCGATATTAGAAACACAAAGGATATCACCACGGTTTTACAAGAACACCACGAACAATTCGCAGTATAAAAATTTCGGTAATTCTTTCAATAGACATCTTCGTAGGACGGGGTTTCCCCGTCCGCATATTACCGATTTAATAATCTAATATTCATCATTGCACCTCGGACATTATCAGCGTAATCCGATTTTCGCACAAATACGTGATTTGTTGGAGCAGTTTCCTAACATGGTTGGAACGGTTTTTCAACCGAGGTCTCTTCAGCACCAAAGGTGTGGAATGTGTATAGTAACCAATGTCCAGACAACGAGTAAACCCCAGTGAATGCCTAATGGCATTCATACCTTGATTTCTTGATTTCGCGGGGTGACAGGTGTATAGAAAACCGATATACTGCATACTATAAGCCTTAGAGTGCGACAGGTGTATTAAATTTCTGTAACC
>JAGFCA010000142.1 GCA_022394755.1 Candidatus Poribacteria bacterium | reverse complement strand
TCTCTCGTTAATGTGTGTTACTTAGAGTTTATCTTGTAGATTAGGTTGAATTTGCGAAATCCAACAGGAACAAAAGATGTCGGGTTTCACTTCGTTCTACCCGACCTACAGACATTATTCACGAATGTGAACATTATAGAAGAAAATACCGAAAACTAAATAAACCTACGTTCCAACAAGCCTTTCTTGACAAAATAGAATACGAGGTATAGAATGTCAACTAAAGTATTTTGAAAGAAGTAAGCACAACTATCCTACAATTATAGAGAGGAACAGGTTATGATTCAGACTGCATATAATGAAACGTATCGACCCCAATTCCATTTTACGCCGAAGACAAATTGGACAAATGATCCGAACGGATTGATTTATTATAAAGGTGAATATCACCTATTTTTTCAACATAATCCAACAGGTATCAATTGGGGTAATATGACTTGGGGACATGCTGTAAGCCGAGATCTTGTCCATTGGAAACAATTACCACATGCCATTCATCCTGATGAACTTGGCACAATTTTTTCAGGATCTGGTGTAGTCGATTGGAATAATACAGCTGGTTTTCAGACTGGGGACGAGGCAGTACTGGTTGTATTTTATACCTCTGCAGGGAGTCATGCCCCAGAACAGGTGCCATTTACACAGAGCATTGCCTATAGTAATGACCGTGGTAGAAGTTGGACGAAATATGAAGGTAATCCAGTTATTGAACATATTGTTGCGAGTAACCGTGATCCAAAGGTGGTTTGGCACGAACCTACTCAAAAATGGGTGATGACGTTATTTCTTGATAAGAATGATTTCACATTTTTTGGATCTACGGATCTAAAGAAATGGGAACGGCTATCTGATATTGAAATACCTGATGGAGAATGTCCCGATCTTTTTGAATTGCCGATTGATGGAGATTCTGACAATACAAAATGGGTGTTCTGGGGTGCTGGTGGCAAATACTATGTTGGTGATTTTGATGGTACCACATTTACGCCAGACGGTGAATCCCACAGAGCAGATTACGGGGCAAACTTTTACGCTGCACAAACTTGGAGTGATATACCGGATTCGGATGGACGTCGTATTCAAATCTCATGGATGAACGGTAGTAATCCACCAGAGATGCCGTTTAATCAGCAGATGAGTTTCCCCTGCGTGTTAACACTCCGTACGACATCAGAGGGTATCCGTTTACATCGTGAACCTGTAGAAGAGATCGTAAATATCCATGATTATACACACGCTTGGAGTAATGTGCCACTTAATCCTGATGAAAATCTGCTTGATGGATTAACAGGTGAACTCTTTGATATCCGAGCTGAAATTGAACTTAATGATGCATCGGCAGTCGGTTTTAAAATTCGTGGTCAAGATGTACGATACAGTGTAGAGGAAAATCAACTGACGTTCCTTGAAAGGAGTGGTCCACTTGCGCCTCAAGACGGTAAGATCAAGTTGCAAATTCTGGTGGATCGTATCTCTATTGAAGCATTTGGAAATTCGGGTGCATTATCAATGACATCCTATTTCCTTCCGGACCTTGATAATGCGGATATTGGAATTTATTCTGAGGGTGGTTCTGCAACGCTTGCGTCGTTGAAAATACATGAACTGAAATCATCTTGGGTGTAATCTAATGGTGCTTGTTCATAGACGCACTTTCTTCCATAGTAAGTGGGATTCCAAAACTCACTTACTATGGAGATAACCATCCATTATAAATCCTACCCACCACAAATTGTAAATTTATGCACCCGTTTGCATTCTATTCCGCGTCACAGTGATTAAATAGATAATCAACTACTTTAAGCCAGGATATAACGATGGAACATAAAGATGCTGTACTTATGCCCCGTACCCTTGAAGGGGATGACGAGGCTTTTTCTAATCCCATAGTTTCACCTACCAGCAAACCATTTGTCCCATGGTTAACCGCTGCCTCAACATTAGTAGTCGTATTGATAATGTTAGGTATTGGCAGTAATAAAAATTTGTCACTTATTCAGCAACCGTATAGTTTAGATGCCAGTTCAGAGGTGTCGGTTGAAATAGTAGAAGCTCCTGTTGTAGATAAGCCCATATTAGAACCGAATGAGCATCGACAAGTGGAGAACAATAATCGGCAACCTGAAATTCCTGTTCCTAATCAACAATCTGCTAATACACATCTTCAATCTGCAGAAACAGGAGAGGATAAAATGGAGAATTACCCACAATGGCATCTGCCAAAAGAAGCCAAAATGCGTTTAGGGAAGGGTAGTATATGGGCAATGCAGTTTTCACCAGATAGTAAGCAACTCGCTGTGAGTTCTACATTGGGTATCTGGTTTTACGATGTGAAGACAGGGAAAGAAATAAAAGTATACCCCACAGAACGCGGAGCTCTTGCATTTTCTCCAGATGGTAGTATCATTGTAAAAGGTGAAAAAAAATTGGAAGTATGGGATACAACAACCGGAAGAAACATAACACCGCCTAATGATATTACACCACGATGGGGTCCTTTTTTGTCTACTCAGTTTCAATTTAATTCTAACAGTAATACGTTTGTATGTATTAGTGTATCAGGTGATACGATTATCAAGTTGAATGTGGAGACAGGAGAGTACACGGAGATAAAATTAGAAGATAGATTAAACCCTAAGTATCCTGATATATATGCATTTTCAGAATACAAGTTAGCCGTTAGTAACAACAGTGGAAGAATTGAATTGTGGGATATAAATACTGGTAAGAAATTAATTACACTAAGAAAAGTTGGGAAGAAACTTACTACACCAGATCTATTTTTTGAGACAAACCATGCACTATCCCTTGCTTTTTCACCAGACGGTAAGCGACTGGCAACAGGGAACCTTGATACAACGGTCCAACTTTGGGATACATCCACAGGAGAAGAATTGATAGTTTACCAAAAACCTGTTGATGAAGGTGAAATGTGGAGAGTCTCAACTGAAAATGGTAAAGAGGTAGTAAACAATCCTATGAAGGACGAAAACTTGGGTAGACCAACGTCATTGGCATATTCTCCTGATGGTACACTGCTTGCTTGTGGAAGTGACGATAGTACTATTAAATTGTGGAATACAGCTACAGGAGAATTAATTACTATGTTCACAGGTCATCTCAGTTCCGTTGGTCCGTTAATATTTTCTCCAGATGGAAAAACGCTTGCAAGTGCAAGCGATGATGGTACTATCCGATTTTGGAATATCAAATTACGAGAAGTACTCGATAACCAAATCGTAGGACACATGTGGCTAAGGACTGCATCAATGTTAGAGGATAGCTCTAAATTAACGAGTGTTTCGTCTAACGGCATCATCACCGTATGGGATCTTGAGAATTTAGAAAAAAGAACTTTTCACACAAAAGCTACACTTGAGGAACCGTTGTATTGGGGTATGTATAGACATTTTGTGTTATCACCTGATGGATCAATATTCGCAAATAGTGGCAGACAAAGCAATCCGTCAAAACCGAATTTTAATAGCTATGTAACTCGCTTGACTGATGTCCGAACAGAACGTGAATTGGAGATATTCCCCTTTGTAAATGTTAGGGTTTTTTCACCTAATGGAAAAATCTTAGCTGGTTATGGAGATAATAGAATCGATTTGTTGAATACTGAAACGGGTGAAATGTGGGAGATCATTATAGCTGAAGAACCGGATGATGATTCCGATAAGCATACCCCAGAACTCAATGTTTTTGGATTCACGCCGGACGGGAAAAAGATTGTCAGTGGTACAGACGGGGGACTTGTTCAGATGTGGGATGTGGAAACAGGCGTTGAATTATCTTCTTTCTTTGAAGAACAACCTCCAATTGATGGCAGTTATCAGGATCCTATTAGAGCTTTTGCTTTCTCTTCAGATGGTTCACTCCTTGCTGTAGGGAGCAGGAAAAAGATCCGTTTATTGGGGAGTTCGAACCAACCCTATTTTAAGGAGGTGTCCGAAGATGACAACGTCTATGACGATTTATTAGTTTTTTCACCAGATGATAGTGTGCTTCTTAGAAGCCTTCCCAATGGTGATATTGGGTTGTTGGATGTGCCAACCGGAACTTTACTGACGACACTTCATGGACACTCATTTATAGAGGAGTTGAGATTTTCATCTGATAAGAAGACTCTTATCAGTGTTGGTGATGGGTACGTTCTATTTTGGGACTGGGATACTGTTCTTAGAAGTGTGGGTGGAGAGAATCATGAAGATAAGACTGATATGGACATTAACACCGAAGACCAATCAGAAGAAAATGTCATACAGTTCATTGAACATTCATCGCATCCAGCGAAAAGTGTAGATCGTTTACTAACGCAAGGAGAAATATATCTTACAAACGAATGGTATGAGGCAGCGTTAGAAAAATTTACGACCTATCTAACAGCTGCTGATTTTCGAAACGAAATGAGTCAGAATATCACAACAACTCAAAAATTCCAGCGCGAACTCTTTGAAAAAATTGGTAAAGCCAGCAAACAGATACAAGACAAAAAGGGTTTCGTTGATATGGTGAAAAAATTGATTGAGACTATCCCTGATAGTTTTAGCATTGAGTTAAATGGACACTTGGTATTGGCAAGGTTCTATCACCATCATGGTATGTATGATAAGGTTAAGGAGCAATTTCAAATAATCGATTCATTAACTGAAAATCTCCAAACAGGGAGTTTTAGGCTACGATTGAATAGCTATCTTAGTTTGGCTAACTATTATCATGAAATTGAATTACCTGAGATTGGAGAGGAACATATTCAGAAGATCAATAATATGGTTAATGAGCTTGATCCTAATCAATTGCCTGCTCTGAAACTCCAATTAGAAGCTAACTTTGGTTTGGCAGGCTATTATCATAACAATGGCATGCCAGAGAAAGCATCTGAATATATTCAAAAAACAGGTTTTGTTACTGAAGACTCCTGGATGGTGATTGGTCCATTTGATAATGCAGGTGGAGTCGGCTATGATACAGAATACATCCCTGAAGATATTACACCAATTGACTTGAATGCAAAATATGATGGGCTCAATGGAACAGTAAGTTGGAAAAGGTTTAACGATGCAGAGTTAGATGGGTATATCCATATCGGAGAAAAGAATGTTAACTGGGAAGTTACCTATGCCTCTGCAACTGTCATCTCTCCTGATGCACGTGAAGTTCAATTCCGGTTTGATAGTGATGACCAAGGAAAAGTATGGTTAAATGGTAGTGAAATCTTTTTGCATACCAAAGCCTTTATGGCAATAATTGATAGATACTCTATTCCTGCAACCCTTCAGCCCGGAAAAAACAGTATTCTTGTTAAGGTATGTAATGAGGAAGGGGCATGTGCTTTTATCCTACGGATTACAGATCAAAACGGACAATCTATTGACGATTTAGTGATTAATCGTGTCAGATAAAAAATAAAGTGAAATTACACCTACATGATAACGTGAGTATGAAAGTCGGATTTGTGTTCGAATCAACAGTATGAAGGTCTTTAGGTGTTCCTACCATGAGGATATGGATTTTCTATACACTTTCACCCGCTGGGGTTAAATTTTTTGTGTAATACCATTTCTAAAAACGATGATCCCATGAATAAATACTTTGTCTGTCTTGAAATACTGCACAAACTGGAAGTTTATGCTACATTAAAAAGATTTAATGTAGAGACTTTAATGATCAGAATGGTATTATTATCAAGCTCACGTTAGATAAGTGTATATTTTGTGAATATACACTTATCTTCATATGACAATCATTGTGTCGAATTATTTAATTATCAGCATTCTGCGGGTTGCCTCAAAGTTGCTTGTTTTGAAAGTGTAAAAATATACTCCTGTTGATACCTTTTCACCGACACTATTCCTGCCGTCCCAATAAGCAGCTTCCGCACGGCTTCGGTAATATCCAGCCGGTTGATATCCCAAAACCAATTCACGTACAACAACCCCTTGTATATTGCATATTGTCATCGTAACATCAGAAGCTTTTGACAACTGATACGGTATCCATGTTTCTGGATTGAATGGATTGGGGAAGTTAGTTAGAAGTGCAGTGTGTTCTGGAATCTGAAGATTATTATTTGGGGCTTCACTTACAGCAGGAATCAGTTCCAATGGAAGATTCGAATTATCAATCAAAAAATAATAACCATAGCTTTGAAGACTTACTCCAAAAAGAGCAGTATTAATAGTTACAGTAACTGCCTCCGTCGTACCATCCAATCTGACAACGTCTATTGCATCGGATTCTGATTCACCGACAGGTATTTTTATGACAGGATTTCCATTCTCAGCCGTAACTATATAGGTAGAATCTTCCTCCGTAGGAATTGCACCATTAGTGATTGAGACGTGTATAAGATTGCTACTAAAAGGTAGACCGCTTGGGCAAACAACTTTGAATTGACCTACGTCAACCTTTTCCAGTCCTGCCTTGATGGGTATACTATTCAATAAAGGATTTTCACCTTGGAAACCACATGTGAAGTAAGTTAGTTGCGTAAGACCTACAAATAGACCATCTGGAAACGAAGTTATGTTGTTATAGTCCAAATAAAGCCCAGTTAAGTTGGTTAAATTGCTAAATAGACCTGACGGTAGAGAACTGATATTATTGCTTGTGATATTAAGGGTTGTTATGTTTGTATTGTTGTCAAAGATATTACTTGGTAAAGCGGTTAGTTTGTTATATTGTAAATATAGAGAGGTTAAATTTGTTAATTGGTCAAAGATATCAGCTGATAAAGATGTCAGCATGTTATTACGTAAAGATAGTATTCTTAAATTCGTTAAGGTATCAAATACATCAGACCTTAAGGAACTAATCCGATTAGCCCGTATATCCAGATGTTCCAGAAGTGTATTCTTATCGAAAATGCCATCAGATAAGGAAGGAAGATTGTTTCCATGAAAGAATAGACGGGTCAGAGAGGTGAGTTTGTCAAATATGCCGTCAGGTATAGTGGTAATGCCGTTATTGAATAAATGTAGGGTTGTTAGTGTGGTATTCTTGTCAAATAAACCGGTTGGCAATGAAGAAAAACTATGTCCAGACAAATAGAGTATTTCCAGAGCTGTAAGATCATCAAATAAACCACTTGGGATTGATGTCAATTGATTTTCTGTTTCATTGGATTGGGTAGTTAAATCAAGTGATTTTAAGGATGAAAGTCCATCAAATACATCTGCGGACAAGGTTGTGAATTCACTTACAACTAAGTCAAGTGTTTCCAAAGATGAAAGTTTATCAAAAATACCATCAGGTAGAGAAGTTAATCCACTGAAACCGAGATTAAGTTCAATCAGAGAAGAAAGATTATCAAAAATACCATCGGGTAGTGTTGTTAAACCGTTTGGGTCATCTTGAAAGAAGTTATTAAATGATATCTCAAGATGAGTGAGTGATGTAAGATCTTCAAAGATATTCACTGGTAGCGAACTAAATTTATTGCCACTGATGTCTAATGATGTTAAACCAGTGAGACCGTCAAAATCACCAGATAATAGAGTTGTTAGTCCTTTATATCCGATATCCAGTGAAGTGATTGCAGAGAGATGTGTTTCTGTCACATTCGCTGCATCGTCTATAGTATCAATAGCATCTACAATAGCATCACGAACAGTTTCTGTGCGGTCACTTACAGCGGTAATAGTAGTATCCTCCGTTACGGCGGTTACATTGATTGTAACCGAAATCGTATCACTATTATTGCTCGCACCACTATCATCTTCGACCTTTACAGTCACAGAATAAGTGTTCTTTGTATCATAATCTAACGCCTCACCCGTTTGTATTTGACCGCTCGAGCTGACAATACTAAACGATGATGCATCTGTACCTTCCAAACTATATGTCAATATATCATCAGTATCAACATCTGTAGCAGTTATCGGATCTCCGATATTTGCCCCCGAGGCAGTGTTTTCTGGGACAGAACGGGTAGTACTATCACCATCGTCAAACACAGGAGCGTTATTAGTTATTTGTGTTGCTTTACGGGTGACATATACTGTGCCTGAGATCTCTGCTGTGGCAGTATTCCCATCATCTGCAATCACTTTTATTGAGTATGATGAACTTGTATCATCAATAAGGTCTTGCGTCGCCTTGATCTGTCCTGAATTACTATCAATCGTGAAATTGTCGGCATCATCTCCACCGAGACTGTAGGATAAAGTGTTGTCATCCGGATCTGTAGCTGTAACCGCCGTGCCAATAGAATCACCGGCACTCACTGTGCTAATATCCGTTATTCGAATGGTAAAACTACTATTAGCAAAGGAGGGGGCACGGTTCTCATTGACGTCGGTAACATTGATGGTTACCGTGATGGTGTCAGTAAGAGAGTCGTCAGAAACGGTGATTGTTACAGAATAAGATGTCGTCGTTTCATAATCCAATGCACCCTTCGTCTGCAACTGTCCTGAAGTACTAACAATGTTAAACGACGATGCATCTGTACCACCGAGGGTATATGTCAAGGAGTCCTCTTCGGGATCAGTAGCTGCAACAACACTTCCAATATTCTCTCCAGAGGCGGTATTTTCCGCTACACTTCGCGTGGTACTCGTTCCGTCTGTGAATGAGGGTGCTTCGTTGACATCCGTGATAGATATGTTGACAGTGATTGAAGCGGATAAGTTATCCCTATCAGAGACAGTAACGATGACTGTATAGGTATCGTCATCTTCATGGTCAAGTGAAGATCTTGTTTTCAGTTGTCCGGAATTACTATCAATACTAAAAGAGGCAGCATCAGTACCACCAAGACCGTAGGTTAAAGAGTCTCCGGAATCGGGGTCTGTTGCGGATACCGCACTGCCGATATTTTGATTGGTTGCTGTGTTTTCTGCTATTAACCGTTTTGTAGGTGAAGTATCTGTAAAGGCTGGTTTTTCATTCACATTTGTAATGTTGATGGATACCGTTATTGAATCCGAACCACCATTACCATCTGATACTGAAACCGTTACGGAATATGAAGCCTTTGTTTCATAGTCAAGAACAGCGTTTGTTCTGAGTTGTCCATTTGTACTGTTAATGGAAAATGATGCGGAATCTGTGCCACCGAGTGAATATTCAAGTGTGTCATCGGTGTCAGGATCTGTCGCAGAAACAGGATCGCCAATGTTGACACCTGAACCTGTGTTTTCAGGGATGGAGCGTGTTGTGGTTTCAGTACTAAATGATGGAACCGTATTCTCGAGTACATCTGTTACGTTGATAGTGACCATTATTGAATCTGTTCCACCATTGCCATCCGATACTGAAACAGTCAGTGAGTACGTCATCTTTGTTTCATAGTCAAGAGCAGCTTTTGTTCTGAGTTGTCCATTTGTACTGCCAATATCAAATGAAGCGGAATCTGTACCACCAAGAGAATATTCAAGTGTGTCATTAGTATCGAGATCTGTAGCAGAGACAGGATCGCCAATGTTGACCCCTGCCCCGGTATTCTCTGCCACTGAGCGTGTCGTGGTTTCGCTGGGAAAAATAGGTTGTCTATTTTCATCAACATCCGTAATATTGATCGTGACAGGGATCGTATCTGTAGCATCCTCTGAGTCGGTTGCTGTAACTATGACCGAATAGGATGTTTTTGTTTCATAATCAAGTGCCGTTTTTGTTTTAAGTTGTCCAGATGTACTAACAATATCGAACGAAGCAGCATCGGTACCGCTAAGACTGTATGCAATAGTATCATTAGCATCAGGATCTGTAGCCGTAATGGCACTACCTAAATTCGTACCTGCCTCAGTATTCTCTGCGACTTCACGTGTTATGGCATCAGGTGCAAACTCAGGAGCTTCGTTGACGTTTGTTACGTTGATTGTGACTGTAATCTCATCTTTAAGACTACCATCGGATACAGTAACAGTAACAGTATATGTGTTTTTGGTTTCAAAGTTGAGGGCAGCACTTGTTTTTAACTGTCCTGTGGTGCCATCAATAGTAAATACAGATGCATCTGTACCGCTGAGTAGATAAGCCAGGTTTTCACTATCCTCGTCTGTTGCAGCAATTGCCCTTCCAATGTTGGTATTTGCCGCTGTGTTTTCTGCAATAGACCGGGTTGTTTTCTCACCATCAGTAAAGACTGGTGCGATGTTAGAAGGAGTCTCATCTAAATCGCGTACATTGATTGTGACTGCTATAGAATCCGTAAGACTCCCGTCTGATACAGTAATTGTCACGGAAAACGAGATTTTTGTTTCATAATCTAAAGCTGTCTTTGTTTTCAACTGTCCTGTTGTAGACTCAATACTAAACGATGCAGCATCTGTTCCGCCGAGGGTGTATGTCAAATTAGTACTGTCAACATCGGTGGCAGAGACAACACTACCGATGTTGATTCCTGCACTGGCGTTTTCTGCTATGGATCGTGTGGTGCTTGTGCCATCAGTGAAGACTGGTGCTTCATTGACATTCGTAATGTTAATCGTTACACTTATACTTGTACTTCCACCTTGACCATCAGAAGCAGACACAGTTACGGAATAAGATGATTTCGTTTCATAATCAAGAGATGAGCTTGTTCGTAACTGTCCTGAACTGCTATCAATACTAAATGAGGACGCATCTGTTCCATCGAGACTATATGACACCGTATCATCGTCATCATCAGTAGCTGAAATAGCGTTACCGATATTTACATTAGAGGAAGTGTTTTCAGGAATTGTACGTGTGGTGTTTGTACCATCAGTGAATACTGGTGCGTTATTAGCTGGACTTTCGTCAATATCTGTTATATTAATCGTGACGGTAATGCTGGCACTCCCTCCTTCTTCATCTGATACAGAAACCGTTACGGAATATGATGATTTCGTTTCATAATCAAGAGATGCCTTTGTACGTAACTGTCCTGAACTACTATCAATACTAAACGACGATGCATCTGTACCACCTAAGCTATATGATAAAGTATCCTCATCAGGATCTGTCGCAGACACAACAGTGCCAATGTCTACTCCAGAACCGGTATTTTCTGATATGGAACGAGTTACACTTACACCATCAGTAAATACAGGTGGTGTATTCACTGTCTCATCTACATCAGTGATATTAATCGTAATTGTAATAGTATCACTACCTTCATTTCCATCAGAAACAGACACTGTAAGGGAATAAGACGACTTTGTTTCATAATCAAGAGATCCCTTTGTACGCAACTGTCCTGAAGTACTATCAATACTAAATGAAGAGGCATCTGTCCCACCTAAACTATAGGTCAAGGGATTTTCATCAGCATCCGTAGCAGAAACAGCATTGCCGATATCTACACCAGAACCTGTATTCTCGGCTATACTACGCGTTGCACTATCACCCTCTGTGAAGACAGGATCAGTATTGGTATCATCTGTATCTGTTCCATCTCCGGTTTCGTCTAAATCTGTTATGTTGATTGTGATTTCAATACTCTCTGAATATTCACTATCAGAAACAGTCAGTGTAACTGCGTATGAGGCTTTTGTTTCATAATCTAATGCACCATTTGTGCGGATCTGGCCAGAACGACTGTCAACAGTAAATGAGGAAGCATCTGTTCCACTTAAGGTATAGGTCAATATATCCTGATCTGGGTCGGTTGCAGATACTGGACTCCCAATATCAACACCAGCCACTGTATTTTCAGCGACAATACGGGTTGCACTGTCCCCTTCTGTGAATACAGGGCGTCGGTTATCATCGATATCGGTGACCTTGATGGTTACACTAATGCTATCGGAGAGGATACTATCGGAAACAGAGATTGTTACTGAATAAGAGGTTTTTTTCTCATAATCCAGATCAACCATTGTTTTTAGTTGTCCATTTGTGCTGTCAATAGTAAAAGAGGCAGCATCAGTTCCACTCAATGTATAAGTTAATGTGTCACCATCATCATCGGTAGCCGATACAGCATCACCGATATTAACATTGGCGACTGTTCGTTCAGCAATGTACCGTGTTGTGCTTTCTCCATCTGTGAAAACAGGGGCGACATTGAGCGAAGGGAAAATTTCCAATGGCACTTGATTGGACTTCACAAGTGAATATCCTGAATGGGTTGCCGGAAGGTTTGGTAAAGTACCGAGATCAACCGTGACTGCATCAGATGTATCAGGAATTCGGGTAACACTTACGTTTATGCTTTCTGTATTACCTTGAAGAATCGAAACTGTTGATATACTATCACTTAAACTACCGTTAGCAATACTGATGGGTAGTACTATGTCAAAAGGTGCTCCTATTGGTGCAACCACCTTGAATTGGTTATCTCCTGTTTTCAGTAAGGAAAGTGTGAGAGGGAATGGGTCTACTGAATTTCCACTTAAATCAAGGTCTGTAAGACCTGTGAGATTCGAAAAGATTCCATCGGGAAGGCTGTCTAATTGGTTATTACTGAGGTTAAGACTTGTAAGAGAAATTAATCCATAAAAGTCATCACTGCGAAGTGATGTAATGGACATGTCGCTCAAATCAAGTGAGGTAATCAATGCCAGATCGACATCCGTCACATTATTACAATCGGTTGCCCCGGGAACTACTTCGGTGATAGCATCAGCAACCTGTGAAGTACGATTACACACCGCAGACTTGGCAAGGATATATCCAAAATGATTTCTCGGCAAGGAGGGTAAAAAACCAATTTCAACACTGATTTCACCTGTAGTGGATGTAACTGTAAATGGACCACTTTTTACACTCCCCTTCTGAATCACTATATCTGTAGAACCATCGCTAATCATGCCGTTGTTCACTTCAATCGGTAGTACAATATTGAACGGTGCGCCAGTATGTACAACCGCTTGGTACTGATTTTCGGCAACCTGCTGCAATGCGACTATGAGTGGCATTGGATCGACAGAATTTCCACCTAATCGTAATGATGTTAAAGCTGTTAGTCCGTCGAAGATACCCGTAGGTAGACCTTCTAACATATTTCCAAAGAGATTGAGACTTGTGAGTTTGTTAAGTCCAGAAAAATCGCCGGTTTTTAGTTCTGTAATGTCGGAATTTCGTAGACTCAGACTGGTAATTGTAGAAAGATGTTCCTGTGTTACATCAGCAGCAACAAGTTCACTCGGAAGTGCTTCGAGGATTGCCTCTTGAACCTGTGAGGTACGTTCACTTACAGGAATAAATGTGGAAACGAAAGGGGTTTCATCTACATCTATTACACTTATGATGACAGAAATAGAATCTGTTAGATTACCATCTGAAACAGTAACTGTCACTATATATACTTTTTTTGTTTCATAATCTAATGCTGCTTTAGTCTGCAACTGTCCTGTTGCCCTGACAATATCGAAAGATGCAGCATCGACACCACTGAGTGTGTATTCTAAAGTATTGTCTTCAGTATCGGTAGCCGAAACCTTACTTCCTATCGCAACCGCAGCGTCACTATTTTCAACTATAGAACGGACTGTAGTGCTGCCATCGGTGAAAGACGGGGCAGTATTTTCAGTTGTTTCTGGTTGTGTAGGAGTCTCTGTTTCAGCTGGGGGTTCAGGGGTAACAGGAGGTGTGCTGTCAGCACCAAAGATTTCAAGTGGTAAGGTGTCTGATTTTGATAGAACATAACCGTAGTGGTTTATAGGCAGATTGGGTAGCATACCAATATTCGAGGTGACAGCATCTGTGATACCTATAGTTCGAGATAGTGAAACTGTTCCACTTTCAACTGAACCTTTGGAAACTGTAAGTGAGGTGGCATCTCCAGAAATACTGCCGTTGATAACACTAATAGGGAGAACAATATCAAAAGGAGCACCTGTTGGTACTACCGCTTTAATCTGTTCTGTTCCAACCTTTTCAAGTGATACACTAATTGTCAAGAGATCAACAGAATTGCGACCTAATCGAAGTGTAGTCAATGCAGTCAAACCTTCAAAGATCCTATCTGGAAGATTGCTAAGTTTATTTTGATACAAATTGATGTTTTCCAAACCCGTCATTCCAGAGAAATCACCAGATTTTAGTTCAGTGATACCTTTGTTTTTTAAATTCAAGCTTGTAATTGCTGCGAGGTGTGTATTGGTAACATCTGTGTGAGATTCAACACCGGCTGCAGTTACAATGGCATCGCGCACTTGTGCTGTACGGTCCTCCACTGGTGTGATATTTGCGGAACTTGTGAATGGTATAAGAAGAAAAAGAATAAGAAGCGATAATTTAGATTGGTAATATTTTCGGGCAAGTAATAACATTATGTGGAATCTCCTCTTTGCGTGAATTGGAACATGATAATTTAAAATGTCTATTGAGAGTATGTAGTAATCATACACTTTAGAATTTAATATATTTTTTATTTTCTTGATTAATATGACATTACGAATTGTCTTAGTGATATTGCCTGTTTTCTATCGAGATATATCTGTCATTCGTTTTATGGTAAGTGTTTTTTATGTCTTCAACATATACATCTGAGACGTCAATATTTGCTGAAATCTGTCAAATAGTAGGTAATTAAAAAGTTATATAATCATTATTAAAAGTATTGACCTATGTATGATTATAAAATAATTAAACACTATTATCCTAACAGAAACTAAACAGGTAGTCATTATTATTCTGATTTGATGTTTTAATATCTTCTATAGCTTAATATTTTCTATAATCAGATATGAATTGGAATCCATATCCCACATTTAAATCTGTGGTATCAGTAATATATTAACGCGTTGTGTTAGTTAACATTTAGTGTTTTTATATTTCACATGTTCGTCTCATTTGGGTTGATTTTTAGATCTTTCTGATTTCTGACAACTTCATAGGTAGGAGGGAACTCCGATTCCCGACTACAAACAGGTCGCGATTCGGAGATCGCTCCTACAAAATGTGAACAGTTGTGAAATACAACATAACTGATGCGAAACTAGCACAAGTCGTTATATTAATGTGTTCTTGGTATTGTGATATGCTATATTACTGTTGAGCATATTTCGATAGGGGTATAATGTCAAAAATGAGGTATTTTATACTTAACGTGAGTTTGATCATGTTGTTTACTCCATTCTTCTAACTTATTATTCATATAGACTCGGTAGGTATGGTTATTAACTTTTTGAATGTCTAAACAACCTTCATACCTTTGATTTAAATATGAAGACTTGAGCTTTTAAACTCACATTACATTTACTATAAATGAAGGATAATTCGACTTTACAGCATATATCTATGGCATTACAGGTCTGACTTTTCCTCAGTACTTACACAAAATTAGAAAATATGGTATTCTTATTGCTTATAAACACATTAATACATTCTAAACTGAAACGTCAGTTAGAAGATGTTTCGGTTTAGCATGTTATTATCATGAAAATACATGCCTGAGAAGTAACTGTGCAAATCCAAAACAGGTCTTGTGCCTGAAGACTCTTGGATGGTGTATGTACTTTTGTCCTACGGAATACTGATAAGAATAAACATGCTATTAAGCATTTAGTTATCAAACGTGTTATACAAATTAAAATAAGACAATATTATATTAAAGGTAGGACTAAATGGTAAAGAAGCCAACAATTCTGTATGCTATAATTTCAATATTGTTACTATTTCTATCCACAAGTTATGCACAACAAGACTACACCCGTTGGGGTTTACCTGACGGTGCAATTGCTCGTTTAGGAAAAGGTGGGGTGAATGAAATTGTATATTCACCAGACGGTAAACTTCTTGCCGTAGCAACTTATGCGGGGATTTGGCTTTATGATGTAGAGACGACTCAAGAACTTGCTTTAATGGACGCAACATCAGAGGTATATACTGTAGCATTTAGTCCAGATGGAATAACCCTTGCAAGTGGTGCTAACGGGGCTTATGCTAAATTGTGGGATGTTAACAGTCGCACTGCTATAGCAACCCTCAAATCTCCTGGTGGACAGAATCCTGTAAATTCAATTGTCTATAGTTCAGACGGTAAAATGTTAGCAACTGCAGAGTTCGACAGAATCTTTATTTGGGATACTGCAACTGCCGCCCTCCAAACAACTCTCAGTGAATATGATGAAGGTGATGATAACCTACATTCTTCAAAGAAGTTTCGTCCTAATGTGGTGGCATTCAGTCCGGATGGGAGTCTAATTGCAAGTGGGTCTACTGATAAAGACATTCGACTATGGAATGTTAATACAGGGACGATTAAGTCAACTTTAACAGGACATACGCGACAGGTTACATCGGTAGCGTTTAATCCTGATGGTGATATGTTAACCAGTGGAAGTTGGGATAGCACTGTTAGATTATGGAACGTGGCTACTGGAAGTCTTAAAACAACCTTCAAAGGTCATAGTGGTTGGTCTGAATCCGTGATATTCAGTCCAGATGGTAATACAGTTGCAAGTGGTGGTGCATTTGACTATACTATCCAGTTTTGGAATGTCCATCAAGTGCAGGAATTTCAAAATGAATCAATTAATACGTTTGTTGGTCATACTTATCCTATTACATCAATAGCGTATAGTCCAAACGGTAAACAACTTGCGAGTGCAAGCAATGATGGCACGATTCGCTTTTGGGATATCGCTACTGGAGAACATGTTAATACGATTCGCGGACATATTTCTTCCATAAATTTCGTTGCATTTAGTCCAGATGGAATGACCCTGGTAAGTTCAGCAGATAGCACTTTACGTCTATGGGATATCAATACTGCCACATATATAAAATCATTGGAGCGACATACAACAAGTGTAAGATCCGCAGTGTTTAGTCCCAATGGTGAAATACTTGCCAGTGGGAGTTACGACAATAGTATCCAACTGTGGGATCTTGACACTATACAACCAAGAAATGTTCTTTTAGGACATACTGGTATAGTTACTTCAGTGGCATTTAGTCCAGATGGAAAATCGTTAGCAAGTGGAAGTAGAGATAAGACTGTTCGACTTTGGGATGTCGATACGGGTGAACTCAAGACAACGCTTGATGGTCATACAGATTCAGTCTTGACCGTTTTGTTTATTCCAGAGGGTAGAATATTAGCAAGTGGAAGTAGAGATAAGACTATACGAATATGGCATGCTGATACAGGCAAACACCTAACTACTCTAACTAAACATTCAAAGGACGTTAGTTCGTTAGCTTACAGTCAAGTTGGGAAGATTCTTGCAAGTGGGAGTGACGATAACACGATACATTTATGGGATGTTACCACATTGACAAACATAGCAACCATTCCCTATAAGGAGTATGGATTCCATTCAATTTCATTTAGTCCAGACGGGAAGATGTTGGTGAGTGGTCATCATGGTAAAATCTGTGTATGGGATGTTGCGACCAAAATCCAGATAGCAAGTCTTGATGCACATAATCAAGGTGTTCATACAGTTAGTTTTAGTCCGAATGGAGAACTTATTGCAAGTGGTGCACTTGATGGTGTCGTGTATCTGTGGGATCTTCCTTCTATTATCAAGGCACAAGATTAATCTCAGGTTCATTTGAATGAGAGTAATCTGAGAGTCGTTGTTATTGTCTTGCAAAACTATCTGACAGTTAAGAGTTATAATGACAAAATATACAATACCTTAAGAATATAATATACGGAGGAAAATATGCTTGAAAAATACGATTCCACAGAATTCTGGTACACCTTTATCAACTCACTCTATAACCAAGGTCTCTCATCTGCCAGTGGTATATCAGAAATAGATGAGGAAACCCAAGAAAAGCTTCTCGTTTATTTAAAAGAAAAGATTGAAGAGGGGGTCATCAATGGTGAAACGGCACTACCGCCCGGTCTTCACGATTACTTATGGCGACTTCCAAAAGAGATTTTACCGAAAGCACGAGAGTTAACCGACAGTTTCCTTCAATCTGATTCGAAAAACGCTGCGGCTGCCTTACTTCGCACAATTGTTGAAGTTTCAGACAGGGATGCTAAAAATGATCCACATATAGATGATACATTTTCGTTGATTCCGAATGACCCTGGAATGAATTTAGTTGTCATAAACGATTTTAGACTTTGGCGCCATTTCTTTACGGACATTGAGAGAAAAGAAAAAGTCCTAATTTCACTTGAAAATCTTTATTTATGGGCAATCGAACAAGAGGACACTGCTCGTTACCAAGAGGCAAAGTCATTCTATCACGACCATAGGATAACTCCTTATATAGTCTATAAGACATTAAAGGATAATCTTCAAGATTTTAAAAATGATCTTGAGAATTCAACTAACACAACGGCAATTTCAGAAGAAATTAATAACTGTAAATCTCTAATCAAGAAGTGTAGAGATTTTGTCAGTTTGGAAAATGCTGCATTCCGGAAAAACTTAGAGGAACAATCGGCGGATCAGCAAGACTTACTTGATATGTTATCCGATAATACAGATATATGGCAGGTGTATCTTAAATCACAAGAGAACCGTAAAAAAGCACCACCAAGAAGTCTTACTCAGAATGACCAAGACCAACTTCTGGAGTATTTCAAAGCGAAGATCAAGGAAGGGGTTGTTGGAGGTAAGACATCCTTACCTACACAACTTCATGAATATATCTCAGATTTTCCTGAGGTAATGCATCTGGAACTTCGTGAATTCGCCGAAGATGTACTTGAATCAGAACCGGAAAACGGGGCTGCAGTGATTATGTTAATGATCATTGTATGGGAGAGTAAAAATGTTTATTATGGAGAATCAGATAAAGACCTTAACATCCTTGAAAAAGCGATGGTAACAGCACCCAACGATCCAGAAACTTGCTTTTATGCAGCCAGTAAATATGAGGAATACTTTGATCCATTCCATTGTTTTTCACTTACAGCACTTGAGAGGCTGTTTGAGCGATCAATGCAGCAAGGTGAGTCTGGACTGTATGGTTGGTTAACAAAATTGTATAATGAGACTGGTAGAACACCGTGTTATATCTATCGTTCGCTCATGAGAAATCCTGATGCAAATACCGAACTTATTTCAAGATGTATACCTTTGATAACTAAAATGCAACATGTCTTTCAGGATAAACTATCAAATGAACCAGATGACTGGTACGCTTTACGGGGTCTTGGTGATATTTATCAAACTTTGGGAGAAACCGAATTAGCGAAAAAATATCCATGGAAAGCTCATAAAGATTCTTTTGAAGTTATGTGGGAACAGAAAGCCTGGAAAGGATTGGAACTACCCAATTTTACTGCAACTACACTCGATGGTACACCTATTTCTGCCTCGGATTATCGTGGTAAAATGGTGGTACTCAATTTCTGTGCAAAGTCATGTGGTTTCTGTGCGCCAGAAATTCCGTATCTTAAAGAGGTCTATGAGGAGCATCACGACAAAGGATTAGAGGTAATCGGTGTGAGTCTGGATAAAAATGAAAATGAAATACATGAGTTTACGAAAGAACACGAAATCCCTTGGTTACAGATATTTGATGGTAAAGGATGGAAAAGCGAACTGGCACAATTTTTTGGCATTACCTCGGTGCCTTCACAATGGTTGATTGACAGGGATGGTACAATAATCTCTGTGGCTACAAGAGGAGAACAACTTGGACAACTTGTGAGATGGACAGAGATTACACGTTTGGGGAACGTTATCCCAGATTTTACCGCAGTGGATGTAGATGGAAATTCAATTTCTACCACTACATTACAAGGAAAAGTTGTCCTACTCCATTTTGGTTCCATACACCAAGAGCCAGAACTGAAACATATTGACACAATGCACAAAAAACATCACGACAACGGGTTTGAGGTAATCGGTGTAAATATCAGTGGTTGGAGAGATGAAGACGCATTACGAAATGTAGTTCAAAGACAAGATCATCAAGGACATTATATCTATGCTGATCATGACGGACAACAAGCTGCATTGGCTAATCAGTTCGGTTTCAAGTATAGTTCAGGAAGTAGAAAGGTTGAACTGCCAGCCTATATACTCATTGATAAAGATGGTGAGGTCATTCATGCGCGTTCAGGAAAAGTCCATTCACCTGAATCTTGGGCTGCTCAATTGGATAAGCTTGTTGTTATGCATCTTGGATAACTTCATGATTTATAATATATAGAACGAATGAGGTATTTCCAAATTGTCATAATTGTTCACTTATGAATAAATGGTAGCAGTTAAGTTGCGTTTTCCTCCGTGATTGCGGAATTCACAGAGATAGATGCCTTGCCACACACCCAAATTTAAGAAGTGGTCCGTAATCGGAATAGACACTGCAAAACCAACGAGCGATGCTTTAATGTGTGCCGGCATATCATCATCACCTTCTATAGTATGTCTATAAAAAGGTTCCCGTTCTTTGACGATATGGTCGAAACTATTGGCAAAATCTTTTCGTACGGTTGGATCGGCATTTTCATTAATAGTCAATCCAGCGGATGTATGCTTAATGAAAAGATGCAGCATCCCCTGTTTCGGTAATTCTCCAAGAGAATTTATGATTTCATCTGTAACAAGATGAAATCCACGCGGGTATTCAGGTAAGGTTAATTCAATTTGTTGTATCATTTGGGGCAACTCCGATAATTATTTTTACAAGTTTTAGTCACATTGTGAAGTTATGAACTAAGGTTAATTCACTATTATATACTATAAGGAGTATTTATGGACATAATTTGTGCTTCTATTTGCTACCGAGGCTATGCTGAAGATGAGGTGGCGGCAACTTTGGAAAACGCACCTAAAATCGGTTACCGTGCGATGGAAATTCACGGACCTCTTATCTGGAGTGTTGACGCTGTTCACAATTTTGACATAGATGGGATGAAGAACGACATTAATAAATCCGGTATGAGGTGTGCAGGTCTCTATCCTCCGGGGTGGAGTGGTAATGATGGTGATGACGTTGATGTACGTGCAGAAGCAATTGCGAAATGTGTGGAAATTACCGAACAACTGAATGCAACACATCTAACGACAAGCGGTGCACAACGCAGAACCGAATCTGGAGCATTAGATAGAGTGATTGCTTGTGTGCGTGGTGTATTGGAGAGAATGCCAACAGATAGTTCTATCAAATTGACACTTGAACCTCATCACGGTAATGTACTTGAACAACCTGAGGATTTTCAGCGGGTGTTAGACGCTATTCCTGACGAACGGGTTGGTGTTTGTATAGATACAGGACATTTTCATTCATCTGGCGTTGATACACTTGCTGCCATTCATCACTTCGGTTCTCGAATCTATGCGGTACATCTCAAAGATCACATAGGTGCCGTATCCGTAGGTATTGGACGCGGTGAACTAAATCTAAAAGAGATTATTGGGACGCTAAAGGATGTAGGTTATCAAGGGGATCTAACACTGGAATTGGAGGTTGAAGATCCAGAGAATCTACCACGGTATACTGAAGAAGCATATTTCTATCTAAGCGGCATGTTAGGACTGCAATTGTAGGTATATTAATAGGGTTTTAAGGAATACATTCTATTTGAAAAATAGGTTGCATTCTGTTAAAATAGCCAATAAGCATGAGACATTAAATACGCATTATTCTTTAAAATATACGAATAATTCATAATCTTAATGAATATCTTCCAATATAAACAACGGAGATAGGCATGGATACCTTAGACGATTTCAGCATCAAACAGAAAAAATATATTCCTGTTTTTCCGAAAGCCAGTGGAAAACCGACTGTTTACATCAAATGTTATCCTTTTGAGGACGACGAACCCATGGGAGCGACCGGATTCCATTCTGAGCAGATTACGACATTTTCTGACCAACTTTCACGATATTTTGCAATCGATCCTCACATCCATATTGGGGTTGATAACTTTATTTACTATCAAGAAGGGGATATAACAAAATTTGTTGCTCCAGATATCTATGTTGTTTTTGGTGTAGATAAGTATCCACTTCGACGTAGTTTTTATACTTGGGCAGAAGGAGCAGCACCAGTTGCTGTTTTTGAATTTCTATCGGATTCTACTGCTCATCATGATAGGAACCAGAAAGTTGGTCTATATCTAAATGATATAGGTGTGCAAGAATATTACATACATCAACCTGAAATGGATAAACGCTCAGAGTTTTCTGGATGGCAGTTAAGCCCTTCACGTGAGATTGTAGAAATGGATAAAGACGCTGAAGGGGGTATTTTCAGCGAAGTACTAAATCTTTGGTTGCGATGGGAAGAACATGTGGAAACTGGCGTGAGGCTTTTACGTCCGTCTCTCCCTGATGAAACACCTATTAATACCTCTATAGAGGAGGAAAGCTTACGAATACAAGCAGAAAATCTACATGAGGAAGCGGAAGAAAGGATGGCAGCAGCGGAAGAAAGGATGGCGAAAGAAATACAACGAAGAAAAGAAATGGAAGAAGAAATAGAACAACTCCGCATGCAACTCGCCGATGCTAAAAAAGAATACAAGTGAATGTGATTTTTGGATTGGTTGTTCTGTTCTTGATGATTTTTGTATCTATGTGTCAATTACCAACCAGAAATAAAATCTGAGACGCTATAATCGGGTGGCATCTCATTGAAAAAGTAATTCATCGGACCGGATTGAAACCCCGGATAGAATTGTTCTACGTCTGTTTTTAATAATGCGTCAAGAGGTTTAAATCGTTTCCATAGAATACCTGCTTCGTCTTTAGTGAAAGCTTGCGCGAATGGTGGTCCCCAATTAAGTGTTATGGAGTGAAACCCTTTCCCTCGGTTTCTAAGATCATCTGGAATATCTTCCAATTTCCATCCGTGTTCTAATGCCACAAAACAAGCAGCTTTACATAGAAAGACTGTAGATAACAATTTGCCTTTCTCACCTCTGTCTGGATGTAGATTCTCCAAGGCTGTGTGATAGGCATTTGAGTCCTTTTCGATTACTCCTTTAAGGGCATTTTCTGTCCATTTTTGCATTTCTTGACTACGTTTATTCCATCGATTGAACATAGCTTGCACCTTAGGTGCGAGATGTTCAATATATTCAAAATCATTATACTGTGTATAGTTTGAGAAACCACCGTGGATTGTACGTCGTATTTTTCTGCTATAGTCGCTACCCCAATGCAATATAGGCAAGATGTAAACCACACCGTCACCAGCCTTCAGATGTGTTTGTACAGCGTTTGGTAGTGGTATACGTGGATTTACTAACAATTGTTCGTTTTCTTCATCAGTGTTGACGCGTAAATGGCTACCCGGGACCACCCATAACACACTATCATCGTAAAGTGATAGATTCCATTGTAGATATCGTGGACCAGTTTCCAGAATGTCATCAAGGTATCCTTGTAATGGCGCAGTATCAATAGGATGATGATCTCTATGCCATGTAGCAGGTCCACAGTCTTTCACAGGACTACACATGAGCATCATCTCAGTGACACCCGCATCCTCAACACCGAGTAGTTGACTACTCACACCTTGCATATTTTCGTGTGCCCAAATTTCAACTGTACTTGCAGTTTTTTCATCAACAAGTCCAGCCAATGGCCTTCGTCCGAGATGTAAACGTGGTTGTGCGGAAGTCTCCCATACACCTTCGGGTGGATCATCAGGTTTTCGGTTTTCTATCCAAATCTCGCGTTGACGAGATACCATCAATTCATAACTCTCTCGAAGTGCATCCAGTTCGTCATGCGGGATAACATTTCTTACAACAAGGTATCCTTCATCCATGAATTGTGACCGATTCACCCTCATGATTTCACTCCTAATGATTGTCTTCTAATAACTTGATATAAGGTATTAAATGGAATACGCTATCCTCGTCCGACATAAAGTTGTCCCACAGGTAATACTGTTGCCTCTAACATATTAATGTTAGGCGGTAGTGTTGCCATTAGCACAGCAGCTTGAGCAAGGTCATCAACATCCATCATTGGTTCAGTCGGTGGGTGTGGACGGTTCTGAATACGTTCAACATAAGTATTACCGGGTTGTAGACAACTTGCAGTGATTCCATGCGGTCTTCCTTCTAATGCAATTACTTGTGTTAACCCCCATATTCCGAATTTACTTGCACTATACGGAGCAGTTCGTGGACGGACTCGATGTGCCGAAATACTACCTACGTTGATAATACGTCCCCCTTCACCTTGTTCAATCATTATACCCATTGCTTCACGTGAACATAGAAAGGGAGCGCTGAGATTTACTGCAATTACCTTGTCCCATGCTTCAGTTGATAATTCATGTATTGGACCTCCATCAAATGCCCCCGCGTTGTTCACGAGAATATCCAAACGATTATATTCTCCCATAGCTTGTTCAAAGAGTGCCTTAATTTGATCTTCATCGGTAACATCTGTTGGTACAGTTAAGACTTTAGCACCACTTTCTCGGATTTCATTAGCTGTTTCCGTAAGTAGCTCTGCATCTCTGGCAGCAATAGTTAGACTTGCTCCTTCAGCAGCGAGTCCTTTCGCAATCCCTTTACCAATACCTCTATTGCCACCAGTAACAATTGCAACTTTTCCATCTAATTGTCCCATTATTTAATCTCCTTTGATAATTCTATTAAAAATTTTTCTGTTCGGCTTGCCTGCACACTGTCTTCAGATAGCCGCATTGCGGAAATGTGTGCATGCAAAAACGCTAAATCTTCGGGTGTATCTACGTCATACCAAGGTGGTAGTAGTTTGAGTGTTGCATCTATAGCATGGATCCGTTCGACCGTCTGTTGGAAGACGTTGGCAGTACTCCAAGCAATGTTTTCAAAGACAGACGGAACTGTTGTTGTCAGATTCGTTGATGAGAAACCGATTAGATAATATCCACCGTCTACGCTTGGACCTATGACAACATCACGGGTATCCAGACCTACAACTGCTTGAAAGATATATGAAATTGGGAGTGTTGGACTGTCTGATCCGACAAGTATAATTTTATTATATCTGTTTTCAGATGCCCACTGTGTCGCTGATGTGAGCCGTTCACCAAGGTCAATACCTTCTTGGGGAATGTAATCAACATCTTCACCCAGTAATGATTGTAAATCGGCTTGACTTTCTTTTGGTGTGTATGCAATCACTAAATCTATATTTGAGAGTTCTGACAGTGTTTCACACCAGTCTATCAGGAAAGCACTATACAAAGATGCTGCTTGTTCAGGAGAGACATCTGGAATGAGTCGTGTTTTCACCTGATTAGGAATCGGATTCTTTGCGAACACAATTAAACATGTATCAACTTTTAAATTCATCTGTAATTCTTCTTATTTATACAGATTTCAATCAATTTCTAATTTATCATATATAGGATATGGGGTCAACTTAACAAGCTTCATACGGGTGTGTAAAGTTTTTGTCACTATAAGTGTTTCTTGTATCAGAATAGCGGATTGGATTAGTTTTCATTTTATAGTTTTCAGTTTGAATTTTCGTGAATGAGTTATTTTTCTGAACCGTGGCTTAGTGTCTTGTGTCAACGTTTTTTCTACACACCTTTCGCTCCTCTGGAGCTTGCATCTTGGTTAGTCTGTTTTTTCTACAAACCTTTCGCTCCTCTGGAGCTTGCGGAAATACAAGGAGTCAGGATTTGGAGATCCCTTCTACAATGAGCAGAATTCATAAATTGAAGCCTATGAATCAAGACAGTGTTGTAGATATATTCTGATACACT
>JAGFCA010000149.1 GCA_022394755.1 Candidatus Poribacteria bacterium | reverse complement strand
GAAGCGGCAGTTTTCATAGCAGTATCCACCAACCCTTTTCGTGACCCATATGTAGAGTTAAAGTAATCAAGCATACTTAAACCTTTACGATAAGAATTCCTGATCGGTTCTGGTAAAATATCACCATCCTGCTTAGACTTCTGACCAATAATGGCACTGATTTGTCTGAAAGGATTCTTTCTAGCACGGGCACCACTGTCTGCCATAAGATGTACAGGATTAAACCCTTTTACATCTTGACTTTGTTCAACAAGTTTGGTTTCTGTTTCTGGCAAGAAAGTAAACAACTTTTCCTCAATCGCTGTCACCTCAACATACCATATTTGTATTTTGTAGTTCTTAATTTTCTCAGATTCACGATGAACTACGATGGAATCTACATCATTATGGATTTCACGAATTTTTTCTTTTTCTTCATCCATATAATCCAATAATTCCTGGGCAATAGGAATGAGTTTCTTAAACAAAATAGGTAAGCTATCAAGTTTGTGTCTAAGCCTAGGAAATTCACATGTCGTAATAAGTTTGTCTATTAACTTATGAATATCTTGGGCAAGAACACTTCTTTGTTGTAACAGTTCATTAGGATCCTCAAGCTTCACATTAATCTTACCTAATCTGTCCCTAAGTTGAGGTATTTCCCCTAATTCATTTAGAATTTCTTGAAGATTCAACATTTCTTTATCAAGGTTATCTCTCAAATAAGGCAGTTCATTAGGATCTTCAAGCAGTTTAGCAATCTTATGTAAATTTTCTGTAACTTGTTGTCGATTCTTAGGATCCTCAACCCGTTCAAGTAGTATCTCATAGTCATCAGCAAGTTGTAACAGGCTATTGTTATGCTTTGAAATTTCAGCAAAAATTTCCTTGATATCCTGAAGTGGTTTAGATATCTTATCACGTTTTTCGCTAAGATGAGGTAATTCTATATCAAGTCTGTGTCTAAGTTGTGGTAGTTCCTTGAAATCCTCACTCCTATTGCTAACCTCGCGAGCATTACCAATAAGACTTTGAGTTTCTGCATCTTGATTTTCAATAAATTCTCTCAGTTCATTAAGATTCTCAAGAAGCTCAATTAAATTGTCAAAATTCTCGACGAATTCATGCAATTCAGATAGTTTGCCGTGACTCTATTTACAATGATTGAG
>JAGFCA010000068.1 GCA_022394755.1 Candidatus Poribacteria bacterium | reverse complement strand
TTAATTTCATGTTCATAATGTTCGTCATTTTTTCATCTTTCTGATGCGGATAATGCATAAATATGGAATGTTGCAGATGACTTCCTCGTTTTTTTTTTGTCATAATTTTGACACATTTTGGAATGTTTCCTCGATGCTGTTGCAATATGGATTCATGTTGGGTTGTTGATGTTGACAAACAGATAAAAAAACGAGTAAATTCCGTTTTTTCGTTTTACTTGTTTCTACTGTTTTCTATGACCAATTGTTGTAAGAGGGGTTTCCTAACCCCGATTTAGTTCAAATCCTGTCATTCGGGATTTGGAAACCCGTCCTACAATGTTAGACGGATGGGGCAACCCCGTCCCTACGATGGGCATCGGGGTTTGGAAATCCCTCCTACAGGGCTTATGTGGCAACTTGAGTTATAATAACCGAGATGTGAGATAGTATGAAGGTTTTATGCACTTAGGAAACAATAGGTTTCATGTATATTTATGGTTGTTTTGCTGGAAAAGAAATAGTAAAGAATTTAGAGATTACATACAACTAATGAATATACCAGATTCTTAAAATGAAAAACACTCTTTGACTGGAATGGAAGCGGCGTAATGAATTGTGAAACTACAACGAGGTAATTGGTAATTCGTGGTTAATTATTGTCTAACTTTACACACAGCCAACATACAAATTAATTGACTCAAGGACATCGGCATGGTATAATAGGTCAAAACAATATCAGATCCAGTGGAAGTCATTTTGAGTTTACGAAAACGCTATCGTTATTTGTTCGCTGCAAGTTCAGGAATACTATTATTTTGTAGTTTTCCAAGTGTCAATTTTTTTCCTCTGGCATGGATAGCGTTAGTACCCTTACTGGTAGCACTTGATGGTGTTGAGAACTGGAAATTTACATTCCGTATTGGGTATGTTGCAGGTTTTCTGTTTTGCGCTGGATTACTGATAGCAATCGCGCTTTTATATCCTTATGCGAATATCTTTGTCACAATACTCGGATATTTGTTGCTTGTTGGGTATACTGCTCTCTATTTTGCTGTATTCTCGGTTTTAGTCTATCATTTCCCTTGGAAGTCAGGTATTTTATTTCCTTTTGGTGTTGCTACTATCTGGGTTAGTTTAGAATGGTTGCGTGGATGGTTGTTGACAGGTTTTCCGTGGGGTAATGTTGGATATTCACAATGGAATTATCATGCCGGTATACAAATTGCATCAATTGCTGGGGTATATGGTGTAAGTTTTGTAATAGTTTGCTTTAATGCAGGAGTTGCTTTACTCATTCGTCAAAGACATTTATGGCGAAAGGAATTGGTCGCTACTATAATCCCTTTTATACTTGCGGTGTTTACACTTGTTTACGGGTATGTTGTAACAGGAAGAAGTGCTAACAATGAAACAGAAAGTATAGAAGTTGCTTTGGTTCCAGGAAACATATCCCAACTTGACAAATGGAATCCGACGAAATATCCTGAGATATTTATGAAGTATCTCAATTTGACAGAAAAAGCAGCGAAGGAACAACCAGATGTAATCGTTTTGCCAGAAA
Organism: Candidatus Poribacteria bacterium; assembly: GCA_022394755.1. Classification (GTDB taxonomy): domain Bacteria; phylum Poribacteria; class WGA-4E; order WGA-4E; family WGA-3G; genus MSPOR6. The sequence goes on along the minus strand of JAGFCA010000068.1, from coordinate 864 downwards.
CAACGATTAGAGGTCAAGTTTTATCAGGAGAATGGGCGAATTATAGTAAGCATTTCAAACAGATGTTGGATAGGATTGGTGATATTCCACTACTTGTTGGAGCGACCGATAACGAGAAGTCAGGAGATATTTACAACAGAGCAATATCGGTCTCTTCAAATGGAGAAATACAAGGGAAATATGCCAAAATGCATCTTGTTCCCTTTGGCGAGTATGTTCCGTTAGCAGATTTTCTGCCAAATTTTATTCAGTTCTATCCATTTGAACATGGGAAAACACATAATCTTTTGCCGTTAAAAAATGTCTCAGAAGAACAAGGTGAAGAACTGCTTACCCAAGTTGGTACATCTATATGTTTTGAATCGTCTTTTCCCAATCACTTTCGGCAGTTTGTGAAGAGAGGTGCAGCTGCGATGGGTATTCTTACAAACGATGCATGGTTTGCAGGTACTGCTTTACCTGAACTCCATTTAGCAATGGCACCGATGCGTGCAGTAGAGAACCGTATATCTGTTTTTAGGTGTGCTAATGGTGGATTTACATGCGCCATTGATGAATATGGACGGGTTTATACTCGTTTTGTAACACCAAAGACTTCTGATGAATTTCTCATTGCAGAGATAGCTCTTTCAGATGGGAAGACTACTCTCTATACACGATATGGTGATTGGTTGCCAATCCTCTGTGCGTTAATTAGCTTGTCATTAATACTATATCTTGTTGTGATGCGATTACAAAAGACTAAGTCAACATAAAATAACCTAAGTTGCTACCTTTCGTATGTAGGAGGGGTTTTCTCATCCCGATTGGCAGTCGAAAACCATAAAAACTATGAATTCCTACACGAATTCTGGTCCATCGGGG
>JAGFCA010000180.1 GCA_022394755.1 Candidatus Poribacteria bacterium | reverse complement strand
TCTCTCGTTAATGTGTGTTACTTAGAGTTTATCTTGTAGATTAGGTTGAATTTGCGAAATCCAACAGGAACAAAAGATGTCGGGTTTCACTTCGTTCTACCCGACCTACAGACATTATTTACGAGTGTGAACATTGTGTCTAAAATTATCGAAAACTAAATAATCCTGCTGGTCTCCATATAACCCCTGACAAATTGCCAAAATATGCTATCATAGAAACCAGAGCTGTCGTAATGTTGCTACGGCAGTACTACGCATCGACGGTGTTCCCGCATCGGAGGGTGCATTTATTAAGCACCCTCCGATGTTATCCACACATCTCGTGAATTTTAACATCTTTTTATGTTTTACAACAGATGTTATATATTATATTTTTTGGCAATGTTTATTTTTCACAATATATACATATTCCTGATATAATACAACTTTTTCATCTGTTATGCGAGTTTTTATTATAGTAAGGATATTTAGTTATGGTATTTTTTGCTATATTTCACATTTCTATATAAACTACCTGTAGGTCGAGTTGAGGAACGAAACACAACATGTAAAGCTGGACATATAGCAAATGCTGGTTTTCACCTATGTTTCAACCTAACCTAAGACTCTTCTGTAGTCGGTGAATGCCTAAATATTCATACCCGGGGAATGACAAATGTCATTCATACCGTTGATTCCTTGATTCCGGGATTCCGATCCCCGATCTTACATTTCTTTTAATTCGTGAAAATTCTTGGGACCTGAAGAAAATGACTGTAAACCCAGTTAATACAACATTCCACGATTTACTATCTGAGTATTTAGGATTAAATATCTGTTTTATACCTTATATTTTAGTATATTAGTATTACAATAGTTTGGACAATTCTTATTAATGAGGAAGTTGAGTTTCAATATTAATCGGATTGTGATTCAAGAGTGTATTCCACCTACAATTCAATTAAGTTAAATAAAAGTTAACATATGTGATTCACGGAGAATGGGTATACTTAAAATTATAAACCCTTATAGAATAAAGGCTCGCAAAATTGCTCCGTGAAGGTTTCCGTGCAAGTGCTATCATCTCAGAACAATAAATATTAACACATTTTACAATGACATTATCTATACATCTAATACCATTTCTAATTGAAGATTTCTCTTTTTTGTAGCACAAACTGTTAGTTTGTGCCGTTACCCGTTTCATCTCTAAACAGTCGGTAATGAGAAAAAATATAATAGAAATGGTATTACTATTGTGAACAACTAAAACAGTAAATTTATAAAAGAATTACCCTTAATTCAATATAATACATACAAGAACAAAGCACTCTCAAGATAATAATTATTGTATAATATCTGAAAAGTAACACCAAATTCTAATGAATAATATGCCACGACATAGATTTTTTGGAATTGATTATTAATGGAAACTATCTTCTGTAGGAGCGACCTCCCGGCCGCGATATGGAGATTGTTCCTGCAGAATCTCCACCATCAATGAGAAAATATATTTTAGAAATAGTATAATATGGAGGTTATGTATGAAACTTGGATTTGTAAGTGCGATATTACCTGAAAAAACATTGGATGAAGTAGTAAGTTTTGCTGCGGAAACTGGTTATGATTGTGTGGAAGTGATGTGTTGGCCCAAAGGGAAAGCGGAACGCCGTTATGCAGGGGTAACCCATATTGATGTGGTTTCACTTACTGATACTGATGTGGATAATATCCTACAGACAGTATCAGATGCGGAGGTAACAATTAGTGGATTAGGTTACTATCCCAATCCTTTAACACCTGATGAAACAGAAGCAAATATCTATAGTGAACATCTCAAAGATCTTATACTTGCTGCGAAACGTCTTTCCTTGGATATTGTCAATACATTTATAGGGAGAGATCAAACTCGGACGATAGATGAAAATTGGGATCGGTTCAAACAGGTGTGGAAACCTATAATCCAATTTGCTGAAGATAATGGTATACGTATTGGCATAGAAAACTGTCCAATGTTCTTTACAGAAGACGAATGGCCATCAGGACAAAATCTTGCCTATTCTCCTGCCATTTGGGAACGGATGTTTGAAGAGATACCATCCCCTAATTTTGGACTCAACTTTGACCCTTCCCATTTTATTTGGCTTCAGATGGACTATCTGAAACCCCTTGTGACTTTCTCTGACCGTATTTTTCATGTGCATGCAAAGGATGTACGTTTGGATAGAGATCGACTTAATGAGGTAGGTATTCTTGCGACACCGTTATCGTATCATACACCAAAACTCCCCGGACTGGGTGATGTGGATTGGGGTAATTTTTTCTCAACTCTGAGTGAAACTGGGTATACAGGTTCAGTTTGCGTAGAAGTTGAGGACCGCGCTTATGAAGACACTTTAGAATTGCGACAACGTGCGTTAAGACAGAGTCATATCTACTTAAGACAATACATTGGGTAATAAATGAATGTTTACGATTGGATACAAACAGATTGCACAGAACTGGAAGAAGCAGGATTGCTACGTCATCTTCGCACCGTAAGTAGTCCACCAGCAAACACAGTCACCATTGATGACAACTATGTTGTTATGTTGGGTTCAAATAACTATTTAGGGTTAAGCACCCATCCCAGTGTTGTTTCTGCTGCAGCATCGGCAGCCACGGTTTATGGTGTAGGTGCAAGCGGTTCTCGTCTTCTAACAGGAAATACCGAACTTTATACTACTTTGGAAAATACCCTATCCGATTTAAAAAGGACAGAAGCATCATTAGTTTTTAGTTCAGGTTATGCAGCGAACACAAGCATCATTCCTGTGCTTGCCGGGGAAGGTGATCTTATTTTAAGCGATGCACTCAACCATGCAAGCATCATTGATGGATGTCGTCTGAGTCGTGCCACTAAACAAATCTACCGACACTGTGATGTAGAACACCTTAAATCTCTATTACAAGAATCCTCAGGTTTTAGACGTCGACTTATTATAACCGATGGTGTTTTCAGTATGGATGGTGATATTGCTCCATTACAGGATATATTCCAACTTTCAAAGACGTATGATGCCATGCTGCTGGTAGATGATGCTCACGGATTTGGTGTATTGGGAGAAAAAGGCAGAGGAACTGTGTCACATTGCGGGTTAGAAGGTGAAGATATTATTCAAATGGGGACGTTGAGTAAAGCAGTAGGAGCATTAGGAGGGTATGTATCGGGGAGTCGACAACTAATTGAATTGCTAATCAACAAAGCCCGCGGGTTTATTTTTACGACTGGCCTTCCTCCTGTTGTGTTATCTGCTGCAAATACGGCTATAGAAATAATGAGTTCTACACCGTCTTTACGGAAACAGTTACTGAAAAATGCAGAGGATATGAAAACAATTCTAACGGGTATAGGCTATACTATCTTACCGACTCAAACGCAAATTATACCTGTCATCTTAGGAGATACGCAGCGCGCAACAGAGATTGCTGAAGCACTTATTACAGAAGATGTGTATGCACCTGCAATTCGTCCCCCTGCTGTGCCTGAAGGGACAAGCCGTTTGCGTGTTACTGCAATGGCAACACATACAGATCTTGATATACAGGTTGCTGAAAATGGTTTTGCAAAGGTTTGGAAGCAGTTATATGAAAAATAGAACAGATAAGACAGCATTTGTAGAATACCATACAAGAACGTCATCACACTGTGTAATACAACTTCCATAATTATAGTAAAATCCCTCAACATGATTACCTTTCAAGATAAATGAGTAATTAAAATTTAATATCAATATAGACTTATTATATCTGGATATAATTACAGGTTGATATTTGTAAGATTTTATGTGAAACTATGATAAATACTACTGAGAGAGAAGTTAGGTTATGAGCAATAAAGCACATGTAATTAATTTCAATAAGCAGACCCCTATAGATCGTGGCACGGGGGTTAAAACGGTACCGTTAACTGGTAAATGGATTGATTCGACATCGCTTACAAATGGTGTAACAATCTTTGAACCTGGGGCTGCAATTGCCAGACATTTCCATAACTGCGATGAATCTGTAACTATACTTGAGGGTGAAGCGACATGCGAAGTGGATGGAGATGTTTTTGTGATGAATGCGTATGACACAACATTTGTCCCCGCCGGAATTCCACATCGTTTTTGGAATGAAAGTAATGCTCCTATGAAGATACTATGGACATACGCTTCTGTAGAGGTGACTCGCACTTTCACGGACACGGGTGAAACTGTGGGGCATTTGTCGGCAGGTGATCAAGCTGTCGTATCGTAGACTTTGATTGTAAAGGAGGCTTGAGAATGTCCGTACAAAAGTATATTAAAGATAATCAATCATCATTATGTGAATTACTTCAAGAACTTGTTAGAATTCCTACAGTTAATCCTCCGGGTGAGAATTATGCTGAAATTGTAGAACTGCTTGAAGCGAAATGTCAGTCGTTAGATATGAAGACCAAAGTGGTAAAGGTAACCAAACGTCGAGCTGATGAGATTATTTCAAACGCTGCAACCCACCCACGGTTAAATCTGATTGCACGATGGGATGTTGGGGCAGAAAAAACAGTACATTTCAATGCACATTTCGATGTTGTTCCTGTTGCAGGTAAATGGCGTTTCAATGATCCTTTTAGTGGAAAGATTGACGGTGATTGGCTGTATGGACGCGGTTCCGATGATATGAAGGATTCTATCGCTGCATTGTTATTTGCCATTGAAGCAATTCAGAAGAGTGATATTGAACCCCAGTTTAACATTGAATGTTCGTTTACGTGCGATGAAGAGACAGGCGGACAGTTAGGTGCAGGTTATATTGTTGAGAAAGGCTTGGTTAACGCTGACTATGTTGTTAATTGTGAAGGTGGAACGGAGATGAACATCGGAAACGGACATAATGGTGTTCTTTGGTTGGAAATTGATGTTCACGGAAAAGCTGCACATGGGTCTCAACCCGATAAAGGAATAAATGCTTTTGAGAAAACAGCAGAGCTTGTTTCAGCATTACAGCGGGTAAAACGAGGATTGAAATCACCTGACCGTGCTTTTAAGACCAATGACGGTGCTGAACGTTTTCCAACTATGAATATTGGAGGCACGTTTTACGGTACAGATGGAGATAAGGTAAATACTGTTCCTGCAAGTCTTACGTTTTCGATTGATAGACGGGTTGTACCAAATGAAAAGTTGGAGTTTGCAGAACTTGAGTTGAGAGAAGGAATTGTAGGAGCCTGTGAATACTATCCTGATTTAAAGGCTGATGTGAAAGCGATTTTACGGATTGAACCGTGTTTAACGGATACGGATTCACCATTAGCACAAAGTTTCGCGGATGCTGTACGTACAGTTCGGTTTCATCAACCAAAATTTAAAAGCACTGCTGGTTTCACAGATTTACATTACTTTGTGAATACAGGATTACCGGGAATAGGATATGGACCAAAAGGTGAGAGGGGACATGCGATAAATGAACGTGTACATATTCCTGATCTTGTTCGGACATGTGCTATCTATGCTGTTTTTATGACACGATCAGAATTGTAATGAAGGACTTCATATAATGGTAACACCGAGACCGGCACCCTTAAATGTTTTAGCGGACGATCTTACAGGTAATACATGGGGATTACCCGAAGGAGCAATTGCACGATTTGGAAAAGGAGCACGCAGAACAAGTCCAGATTTTGGAAGTATTGCGCTTACCCCTGATGGAGCTTATTTTGCCATAGGTACGGGTATGGGGTTATGGTGGTACGATGTTTCTACAATGTCTCCAGTTTCGTTATGGGAAACGGAACGTGGACTTATTTCATCAGTGGATATTTCATCTGATGGTAAGTTGGTTGCTACTGGTAATTGGGATGGTATCGTTAAGATCTTGGATATCCAGAACGGTAAGTGCGTTGCTCAGATGGAGCGATACAAGTTGTATTCATTTATAAATTTTCTTACATTTTCACCAGATAATCAATGGGTAGCCGCTGCTACTCGGAAGCAAGGTGTTGAAGTGTTGGATGTTCATCGGGGTAAGTGTATTGCACAAATGAAATTAGACTCAAGTGAGGGAGAGTTCAATATCATTGCGGGTGTTGAATTTTCTCCGGATGGACAATACCTTGCTGTAACAGAGACGGCAACACATTCTGAAAACGGAGGATACACCCCATTACGAGATGGTTCACAAACTGCTGTTTGGGATCCGCGGACAGGTGACCTAATTGCCAGGTTTCCTTGTAGCAAGTTTGCATTTTCAGCAGATAGCAAATTACTGGCATGCGCGTGTCCGGATAATACTGGTAATGGTGTTGAGGACACACATCATCGCTTTATATCAGTATGGGATATAACAACAGGTGAACGCATCGCATATTTCAAAGGACATGAACATTGGATAAACGCTGTCAGCTTTTCACCGTGTGGTCAGCTCATCACATCAGCAGACAGGGGAGGCAATTTACGTGTGTGGGAACTGGTAACAGGAACACAGAGAGACGATTGGTCACACTCTGGGATTGATGCTGAACAGTGGGACATGAACCATTGGGATACTAAATGGTACCTTTCAGAATTTAAGCTGACTCGTATAACACCATCATATTTGACCGGAGGAAAACTATTTGTCGTTGTATTTCCTGATGAAACTGATACTGCTGAATTATGGGATGTAGAACGGCGTGAAAAGCTACAATCAATAGAACGATTGCCTGGAACTAACGGGTCAATATATTTAGAGAAATGTCCTGAGTTGGTTGTCGCATGGACACTTTCCAATATATCGGCAATGAGTGACAATTCAAAATCATGGGCTACACTTCGTGAATATACTTTTTTGCATCAGTCTCGAATGGGTAAAGGACAAAATTTAGATTCACTATGGTTTACGGCAGATGGACAAAATGTCGTATGTAACAGCGACGGAGGCGGTGTCGTGTTATGGGGTATCAGACCGAAACACAAGACGTTTTTGAAAAGGGCATATTCAAGAATCCTGCGTGCCATGTTTACTCAGTCTGTACGACAACAGGTGTTTGAAACATTACTCACTGAGCAAAGAACAGAAAAAGAACGAGCACAAGAAACACTGAAGAAAGATTCAACATTTTCTTCAGTTGATTGGCACACAATAGCGGTTTCTCCGTGTAGTAAGATAATAGCTGTTGGAGCGTATGGAGAAATTCTTTTGTGGTGTTCAGAACGACTTACAACCCTATACTCCATTCCGTACTCAGAGAGAAAACAACAGCGATATGTCCTTTCTTTTTCTTCATGTGGCAAATATTTGGCATCAGGCACTTGGTGGCAAAGAGGTATGGAGAAAATGTCAATCCGTTTATGGGATGTTGCAACTGGTGAGAATATCCATACTTTCAAAGGACATTCAACAGATATACAAACTCTTACCTTTTCACCAGATGGAACATTATTCGCAAGTGGTAGTTATGACGGAACTATTCTACTATGGGATTTGAAGCCTTTAATTGGTATGTAAGTTATAATCAAAGAAAAGAATCTGTTCTTACTATTTGAGATGATTGGGTGTTAGATTAGAATCTTTCTTTCAAACATGCTATCATTTAATAAACGGATTATTGATTGATCTACTTCAAAGGGATTATTAAATGATTATCACTAGGCTTATTGTTAAAAATTGGAGAAATTTTCAACAGATAGATGTCCCTCTTCGTGAACGGCAATTTATCGTAGGACCTAACGCCTCAGGTAAATCTAATCTACTGGACATATTTCGTTTTCTTCGGGATATTGTTAAAGTAAATGGAGGTGGTTTTCAAAAAGCGGTTAAGGAGCGGGGTGGTGTCTCCAAAATTCGGTGTTTATCTGCAAGGAACGATCCGGATATTGCTATTGAAGTACACATAGGAAATACTGCAGATGCTTCTGCAATTTGGCGATATGAGATAGGTTTTAGCCAGGAACCTCGAGGGCATCACTATACTTATCTTAAACATGAAAGAGTATGGAAGGAGAATGAGTTAATTCTTGAGAGACCAGATAAAGACGACACCGATGATCCAGACCGGCTGACTCAAACTGCCTTAGAACAAAGTGCCTTAAATATAAGGTTTCGAGAGATCTGCAAATTTTTCAGACAAGTCAATTATCTACATTTGGTTCCCCAATTTATCCAATATGCAAATATGATTCAAGGAAAGGTTATTGAAGATGACCCTTTTGGACAAGGACTACTTGAAAGGATTGCCAGTATGCATCCAAGCACCCGCCGTTCACGTCTTAAAAAGATTGAACATGCCCTTAAAATTGCACTCCCGCAGTTTGATAAATTAGAATTTATTCGTGACAAGACTACAGGACATCCACATTTACAGACACATTATTCACATTGGGATTTGAAGAAAGGTGGACATCGCGAAGATCAATTTTCAGATGGAACACTTAGATTGATTGGACTCTTATGGAATCTTTTTGAAAACGATTCAGTAGTATTGTTAGAAGAACCAGAACTTTCCTTAAACATAGGTATTGTCTCAAAACTTGCTCCTTCAATTTCTCGGATACAAAGAAGTCAAAAATCTCAGGTGTTAATTAGTACACAAAGTGATGTGTTACTTATTGAGGAAGGTATTGATGGTAAAGAAGTATTGTTGTTAACACCTACGAAAAAAGGCACGTCCGTTCAAGTTTCGTCGGATATTGACGATATCCGAATACTACTTAAGAATGGGTTCACAGTTGGTGAAGTCGTACTATCGCAAACACGTCCCAACCATATTGGAGGTTTGATTCTACCAGAATGAGCATATCCAACGTAATCCTTGTGGTAGAGGACGAACTCAGCGAGGTTATATCAAGGCAGATACTAAATCAATTGGATATCGAAATCCGTCACACAATTTTCGGAAAAGGAAATGTTTCGCTGAGACAAAAAGCTCCTGAACTAAACAGATCTGCTAATGCTTTAGATATTTTTCTGTTGACGGACTTAGATTCACCTCAAGATTGTCCCTCAGGATTGATTCAGTCATGGATTAAAGGTTCTCTCAATCCAAGATTATTGTTTCGCGTAGCAGTTATGGAAGTAGAATCATGGGTGATGGCAGATCGAGTAGGTTTTTCTGATTTTCTATCCATACCTCTACATCGAATTCCGTCACCCACAGATGATATATTGAATCCTAAAGAATTTCTTGTATCTTTAGCACGAAAGAGTCAGAAGAAAAGAATGAGGGAAGCGTTAGTTCCTGTCCCAGGGGCTAACGCTTCTGTAGGATTTGAATATAACATACTATTGAGTGAATTTGTTCAAGACCAATGGGATATGCATCGTGCAGCCTTGGTATCTCCAAGTCTAAACCGTACTTTAGAGCGTCTCTATCAAGCAAGGGGCATAGGTTCAGACTGATGAATAAAAGATTTCAACGTCACATTGAAGATTTTATATGCGGAAACTGTGGGGTATCGGTCGTAGGTGATGGTTATACCAATCACTGCCCCGAATGTCTTTGGAGCCGACATGTAGATGTCAATCCTGGGGATCGTGCTGAAACCTGCCATGGTCTAATGGAACCTATAGGGTATACCCAAAAACAGGGTGTTCATGTTATAACGCATCAGTGTACTGTGTGTGGGGTAACAAAAAGAAATAAGGCGTCAAAGAATGATAATTTTGATACGATTCTTAGTTTACAAGGAGTGATAAATGGATAAGAAAAAGATTCCGTTAATTATAGTTATCGTAGCAGTGGTAATTGGGATTATGGGTTTAGGAGTCCTTCTTTATTTAACCTCTGAAGAACTCAAACAGACGCAAGCAGATTTAAACACTACAAATAATAAATTAACAACGACTGAATCAAATAAAGCAGATGTAGAAAAGAAGTTAGCAGAAACAGAGCAGACTTTAAAGGATACACAGGAAAAGTTGAATCAAACAAATGAGATCTTGGAAGATGAGAGTGAAGCTGCTCGGAAAATTGCTGCAGAACGGAACAAACTACAACAGGATAAAACAAATCTTGAAACGGAAAAAGAAAGTCTACGCGCAAAATTGACAGAAATTGAATCGGAACTACAACGTATTCGGGAACAGTCACAACGTTCAATTGCTGCAATTCAGGAAAGATTTAAGGACACTGTGGGAGCAGTTCTGGATGACGCTGGACGGTTAACGCTTGATGTAAAAGGGAAAATCCTTTTTGAGACAGGTAGTGCTGTACTGAGTAAGGAAGGCAAAGCTCTCTTAGATGCAATTGCTGAAGAGGTGTTGCTCAATGAAGATTATACATCTTATGCCATTCGTGTTGAAGGACATACAGATAATAACCCGATTGCAGGGTCAGCCCTACGAAATTGGGATCTATCAACACAACGTTCTATCTCTGCGGTTAAGTATTTACAGGAGAATGCTAAAGTTACCCCAGAACGTCTATCAGGAACAGGTTACGCTTTCTACCAACCGATAGATATAGCGGAAACGGCGGAAGCGAAGGCGAAAAATCGTCGAATTGAAATTATCCTTGTTCCTCCACAAGATTTCTTATCTGAGTTGCTACAGTCACTTCAAAGTGTTATGGAATCAATTGAGGAAAAACAGTAGTCTATTCTTCTTGAGTTTCTGTATTGATGGATCTGTTTTTAGCCTGAGTTGCGAGTCTTGCGGCTTGACGTGCGAGTCGATTTGCACCTGCTATCTGTTCAATCATCTTTTCATTCGTCCATGAAACTGAAAACAGATAACGTGTTTCTTCTGGTTTGTTGAGTGTATCTACACCAATTGCTACCTGTAGTCCTGTATCAGCAGTATGGCGTAACCCTGTGTTAATACCGTTTCCATCAAACTCCAAATTTAGCTTCAAAATACCTCTTATATATGATGGTTGAGACTCCATACTCACACCTCCGAACACACCAAAATTCTGGTCTGTTGATGCAAATCGATGATTACCTATCCCGATATGCCCCATAAAAATTGGTAGTTTAGGTATGGTAAAGGTTTTACTGATTACAAGAAAAGCCGATTGTGGTTGGTAAGTTATCCATTTTGGTTGTATCTTGTCCCCCAGATTCTCCACACCTAATGCTATATTCGGTATCAATCCTGATTCTGCAATGACTTGTGTCTTTAGGTGTGCTAATGATCCGCTGGGTAATCCATTTTTTATCTCTAATAAGTGTGACAGACCAATTTCTAATCTATCAAACATTCCAAAGTTTACGCTGAGGGATGTAACTTCACGCGATAAGGAGGGTTCATTGAGGAAGGAAGTATTTACACCTACACCGAATATGCCATGTTTTAATACCTTACCAGTCGGAATATCGACCAATCCACTATCTGTGAAGATTTCTCCACTAACGATTGGAGAAAATAATAGGTTTATACTCAATATTAAAAAGAGTAGGGTCAGGTATCGTCTCATATGTTGTATGATTGACTATTCCATGTATTTGATACCGTTAGATGTACCAATAATGACTTTATCAGCGCGATCTACAAAAATACCGTTTTCAACAACACCTGGGATATTGTTTAGCTGGAGTTCAATTTTATCTGGTTCAGGTATTCCTTCAAAGTGGCAATCAAGTATATAATTTCCGTTATCTGTAATCAACGGGTCTTCTATTCCACCGCGTAAATCAGATTTTCCACAAATCCTATTGACCTCCCGTTGTGTTGCATCCCATCCAAATCTGATGACTTCTACTGGCAGAGAAAACGTGGTGCCGAGTACTTGTGATACCTTGCTTTCATCAACAACGATAACTATCCGTTTTGAAGCGTTTGCAATAATCTTCTCTCTCACCAAAGCAGCACCACCACCTTTGATGAGATTAAGTTTTGCATCTACCTCGTCAGCCCCATCAATTGTAAGTTCTATTGTAGGATGTGTGGTAAGAGTGGAAAGGGGAATGTTTTGTTCTAAGGCAATCTTCTCAGTTCCTTCAGATGTAGGTATACCAATGATATTTAGACCATCGCGAATCATTTCCCCCAATTTCAACAATGCATAGTAAACAGTAGATCCTGTTCCTAATCCGAGAATCATACCGTTCTTTACTTCCTCAGTTGCTTTTTCTGCGGCAATCTTTTTTTGTTGTTCTATATTCATTTTACAACTCTATCCGTCTATCCTCTTGTATTGACTGTTCTGCTGCAAGACTAATCTTGATTGCCGATAGGGCAACATCAACATCATTATAATTGGGTTCACTGTATTTTGAAGCTTGTATTTCAGTTAACCATAGTTCCTGAAGAGAGGGCTGTGGTGTCTTAGAGACTTTCAATTCTGTAACACCATCTACTGTAGAACAGTACCACCCATCACCATCATTGATTAGTGATCCATTAGTAAGAACATATCGTTGGTGTTGTTGTGATTCATTAATATCAATACCGCCTGCCCAACTCCATTGTCCTATACCGCCCTGTTTGAATACAATAGTAACAGTATTAACGAAACGATTGTACTGTCCAGTTTCAGTAAGTCCTTCGTAGCATGCTGCACCCTCTACCCATGCAGGTTCACCGAATAGATCAACAATAGGATATATATGGTATATGAAGAAATGTGCAGGAATACCTGATACAGACAGATTAAATAGGATTTCAGGACGAGTACCACGTCTTGGGGTTAATCTGGTAAATGAGGAGAGTAATAAATCACCGAGTGCTTTTGTTTTCTTTTTAAGTGATTGATGATTATTAGATACAACCTCTGGATGGGAAACTCGTAATATAAGATTGCAAGCTTTAGCAAGGTTTATGGCTTCTTCTGCTTGGCTTATATTGTTAGCAAGAGGATATTCAACAAAAACATGCTTGCCTGATTCCAATGCCTTAAGGGCAATTTCACCATGACTGTCGTTGTGTGTGCAAATTACGATACCTTCTAAAACATCGTTGTCTAACAATTGTTGCCAATCTGATATATATGATGTTTTGTATTCATCAGCAAGATGAGTTCCAGTATCACGATTTCTGGAAGTAATAGCAACAATACCCACTTTTTCAATTGATGAAAACCGCTGTAAATGATGTCGTGCCATACCTCCTGAGCCAATTATACCGATTTTAAATGTACTCATGCCCATCCTTGGCTCTCACCACCGACACGAGTTTTACTAATTTTCTCGTAATAACCACTCTTTCGATATGCTGTTAATGGGTGAGGATCGCATCCCATCTCAAGACGAACTTGCTCAAGTAGTGGGTTAACATCCGTATCGTTAGCACGTTGAAGAATGCTTTCAGCTTCTACAATATCAGCTGCGTCTTGTGCTTCTGCTAATGCATCTCGGTCAACTAATAGTGCCTTTGCATAAGCCTTTTGCAGATTACATACTGACTGTATACTGGCTTCGACTTTCGGTTTCAAATTATGACTTTGATCAATCATGTATGCGATATCGGTTTCTGTATCAGGATCAAGTTCAGCCGCAACAAGCTCTGTGTAAATTAGGAAAAGCTCTTGAGGGTTGATGGAACCAACAGTAAGATCATCATCTGCGTATTTTCGGCAATTAAAATGAAAACCTCCAAGTTTACCTTCATCAATAAGATATGCAACGATAAATTCGATATTTACACCTTGAGGGTGATGACCGAGATCAACTAAGACTTGTGCTTTTTCACCCAGTTTTGTTGCCATCAGGTATGCGGTACCCCAATCTGCTAAATCGGTGTGATAAAACGCAGGTTCAAAGAACTTATATTCGATTAGCATACGAGTTGCTTCTGGAAGCGCGTCATAAACTTCACTTAATGCATTAAACATCCACTGTTTTCTTTTTCTGAAGTTCGCTTGACCAGGGAAGTTTGTGCCATCTGCAAACCATAGACTCAGTAAATCTGAACCGGTTTTTTCCATGATGTCAACACACTCCAGCATATGATCAATTGCCATACGACGAATGTCTGAATGTGGATTGCAGACACTACCGAGTTTGTATTCTTGATCTTGGAATACATTTGGGTTTATCGCCCCAATACCGATACCGACATCCGCGGCGTATTGTTTTAATGCGCCCCAATCATCCGTTTTATCCCAAGGGATGTGTAAAGCGACAGTAGGTGAAACTCCCGTGAATTTGTGAACTGTGGCAGCGTCTTCGAGTCGTTCAGCTGCGTTTCTCGCGGCTCCCGGTTGTTCAAAGACTCCGAATCGTGTGCCAGAATTTCCATAACCCCATGATGGTGTTTCTATATGTTGTTGTTTGAGGTATGTCTTGATAGTCTCAATCTGTATTCCTTGTCTTTCTAATGTTTCTGCTAACAGGTTATAGGCTGGACTGCTACTCATTATGTTTCTCCTGATTTACAAACCATGATATGATTGTAATTATATCATATTTAAGATTATTCTGTAAAGAAATGGGTAGAACGGTAAATCAATTTAATTTTTGTTATCCTTGTGATTCTATCACACACCTCAATAGAAAATACAGATAGTTGGTGAAATATCAAACAATCTCTACTATACTTCACATTAATTTGTCATTTTTTTAAACCTAAATCCCAAAAGTTGTCCTCATTATAACCAACTGAATCTGATTGGGAGTTATTAATGGAATACATTTTTATTGTTCCAAGCACATATACTGATGAAGAACTGGTACGACATGTCCAAAATCGAAATGAAGGAGCATTCGCAGAATTAATGTCAAGATACAGTCCAAGAATTTGGAACTTAATTGTGCAAAACTCAAGACAGCGACGTGATGCTGAAGAGATCTTAATGGATATCTGGTTTACGGTCTGGGACAATATCATCGGACTTCGAAAAATAGAAAGTTTTGGTGGATGGTTACGACGAATTGCCTTTACTGCATGCAACAGATATTATTCCGCCAATACTATGAGGAACACAGAAGAATTACTGAACTACGAAGACATTGCATTACTAATTGATAGAGAAGCTGAGCAACGTTTTAATGATGCAAGAATCTGTGCTGATGCAATAGAAGCTGTGAAGCATCTTCCACATAAAGTTCGTCATATTGCGGAACTGTATTATCTTGATCTGTGTAGCATAAAAGAGATTTCAGAAGAACTTGATATTCCAATTGGAACAGTTAAATCCAGACTAAGTGAAATTAGGAAACTTCTTCGAAAAGAATTTCAGGTTGAACCTGTAGAAGGTGGAATTATGACAGATAAAACAAATTATTCCAAAGAATTAAGAAGTGATAGGTCAAACAAAAAGATTCATTCCATTACGAATACATCGGATAAAGGTTTTGTCCATCTACATAATCATAGTGAATATAGTCTACTTGATGGGGCATGTAAACTTCAAGATATGGTACGTTGGGCAGTTGAGAATAGTTCTCCTGCATTAGCATTGACAGATCACGGGAACATGTTCGGAGCGGTTGAATTTTACAAAACCGCCAGAGCTGAAGGTGTTAATCCAATTATTGGGTGTGAAGTAAATGTTAAGATGGAAGATTCATCAAACTCCCTGAAAGAGAACGGGATATCTTACGAACTTACTTTATTGGCTGAAAATAACGAAGGATATCATAATCTATTAGAATTGACATCATTGGGTTATACACATGGCATTCATAAGAAACCATTCATCAATATGGAAATGTTACGGGAACATCATTCTGGTATTATCGCACTTACAGGGTGTATGAATGGAATATTACCAAAACCAATTCATTCGAATCAGAGTGAGGAAGCCGTTCGAAATCTATTAACACTCAAGGATATAATGAGGGAAGATCATCTATACGTTGAGATACAGAATCATTTTATGGATCAAGAAATGTCTGTAAATCCAATTATGGTGGATATTGCCAAAGAGTATAACATTCCATTAGTCGGAACAAATGATTGTCATTATCTAAGAAAAACCGACCATAAAATGCACGATATTCTGCTCTGTATTAAAGGAAAGAAATCTATCAACGATCCTGATCGGCTACGTTTCAATAACCATTATTATTTTAAGAATCTTGAGGAAATGCAGCATGCCTTAAATGAGTATCCATCTGATGCTATTATTAATACACTTGAGATTGCAGAACGATGTAACTTACGACTTAACTACGATGATCAGGTGATGGCAAAGTTTGATATTCCAGAAGGACATACACAAAGTACATACTTAAGAAAACTGTGTTATGATGGTTTACATGAAAAATATGGGAGTCATCTCTCTGATCCGCTTCGAAAACGAATGGATTACGAATTAGATGTAATAGAAAAGACAGGTAGTGTTGACATGTTCTTAATCGTTGCAGATTATGTCAATTATGCAATCAAACAAGGACACTTAATGACAGCTCGCGGTTCAGCAGCGAGTAGTCTTGCTCTATATACATTAGGTGTAATTAACTTTAATCCGATGGATTATGGGTGTTTATTTGAAAGATTTCTAAACCCTGAAAGAATAAAAACACCTGATATTAACATTGATTTTGCGGATAATGCTTGTGACGATGTCATAGATTACATCGTAAGAAAATACGGACATGATTCAGTAGGAAAAATAGCATCCTTCACAACATTCGGAGTAAAGGATGCTATAAAAAATGTTGGACACGTTCTGGAAATTTCGAATAAAAGAATAAAGGAGTTGACAGATCTTTTACCTGGTTCAAAAGGTTTTTCAATTGATGAGATAATAAAAC
This sequence comes from Candidatus Poribacteria bacterium, assembly GCA_022394755.1. GTDB lineage: Bacteria > Poribacteria > WGA-4E > WGA-4E > WGA-3G > MSPOR6. The sequence continues at coordinate 10,639 of JAGFCA010000180.1, read as the reverse complement.
GAAATACAGAATTACAATGCCTCGCTGAGCTACCAGAGAACAGAGAATTAATCGAGATTAGCAGATCAATAGAAGGGCTGAAACGTGACGTTTTCTGCCATGCCTCTGCAATCGTTATTGCAAACGGTCCACTCACTGATAATGTACCACTCTTTAAGGATAGAAAAGGGCAAATAGCAGTTCAGTTTGGAGGTAAAACCGTTGAAGATATTGGGATAGTTAGATTTGATACACTCGGTGTTGTCAGTTTATCAAAAACTGCTGACTGTTTAAAACTGATTACTGAAAATCATAATGTCAACATTAGTCTTGAAGATATTCCTCTTGATGATATAGAGACTTATTCATTATTCAGTGAAGGAATACTTGATGGTATATTTCAATTTGATACTTCACCAGAAATCAAACAGTATGTTGCGAAACTAAGACCTGATAACTTTGAAGAATTTTCTGCTATCATTACGCTGTTTCGTCCTGTCCCGATTCATAAAGGTATTTTTCAATTATTCATAGATCTAAAACATGGAAATGAACCGATAGAATACATACATCCGTCCGTTGAACCAATCCTGAAAAATACATACGGGTTATGTATATATCAAGAACAGGTAATACAGATAGTATGTGATATTGCAGGTTTTTCCCTTGGAAAGGCAGAAATACTTCGGAGTGCATTAAGTCAGAAGGATGATTTTACAATAAATGAGTTTCATACCCAATTCATTACCGGATCTATGAATAATGGGATAAACAGAGATGATGCTCAAAGAATTTTTGATTACTTGAAATCTGATGGTGAATATGCTTTTCTTAGATCGCATTCTGTTGCTTATTCATTGTTAGCTTATAGAATGGCATATCTCAAAGTCCATTATCCACATGAATTTATGACAGCAATTATGAATAGTAAGATCGCTAATTCAGAGAAAATTAGTCTATACAAAGCAGAATGCTCAAGACTTCAGGATTTTTTGGATTTAGAAATCAAACTACTTCCATTAGATATCAACTATAGTGCAAAAGACTTCACCATTGAAGGAAAGGGGATCCGAACTGGTTTACTCAGTATCAACGAACTTAATGAAGAGACAGTGAATTCAATTATTGTAGAAAGAAATCGGAATGGTATATTTGAATCTATCACTGACTTCAAGAATCGTTTGGTAAATAAGGTAATTTGTAAAGACCAAATAGATCTCATAGTAACATCAGGGGCATTTGAGGCATTAACTGAATAAACCGTCTTATACCAGTCTTGAAAGGGAGAAATTACAAATACAATAAGGCAGATGGGTAACTACCCATCTGCCTTATTTGGTAGGAATTGTAAGTACATTATCTGTTGAAGAGAAAAGAGCGAGATGATATCAACGCCCAAAGAAGGTCTTCTGTATCATCCCTTCTTCTTGATTCTTCAGATAGATGTGTTAATGCAGTATCAAGTTCCACTTCACTGGGATAGCGACTGAGTGTCATTAGATACAATTCATTAATTAATTCTTTTGGAGCTAACTTTTCTCCCGTCTTCGGTTCAAGAAGTTGTGTGATAGTTCCGTTGTGGCTCTTCAACTTATCATTCACATTACGAGAATTTATGATATGCAAAGCCTGTGTGAGTGTTGGTTCAAGCAATGGATCCAAGTTCCCTAAGAATTCCCTTTCAGAACGTCCAAAAAGATTTAGGAATCGTGAACTGACGGGGAGTGGTACTTCAATTGCTCGTGTACCGTCAGGATACCGACCATATTTCTCCGATGTACCAGTCACATCGTTGAGTACATCCAATAATATTTGTGCCATGAGAGGTCTTGGCATAAAACGTGAGAAGAATCTATCATCTAATTCATTAGTCTGATTCGGTTCTGCAGAAAGTTGATAGGTGCGAGAATTAAGAATCAGTTTGATGATATGTTTGGTATCATATCCACTACGAATAAATTCCTCTGCTAAAGCATCTAATAGTCCTTCAACACTTGCGGGTGTGGTAGCACGCATATCATCCACAGGATCAACGATACCTCTACCAAAGTAGTAGCTCCATAGACGGTTAACAGTAGCTTTTGCAAAATATGGATTTGTATCAGCTATAATCCAATCCGCGAGATGGGTTATGGCATCTGGTCTATATGCCTCAGGTAGTGTATTACCACCAAGGAAAGTCGGTACTGCCACCTGTCCTCTATTTCCTTGAACAGATTGATTTATGACCCGTCCACCAGGATTGTGGAATACAACGAGTTCTTGATATATTTCCCCACCACGAGTATTAACTTTACCATTGAATGCAGCAAAGTTCCAATAGTCGTCAGTTGTCCATTCGTCAAATGGGTGTTTATGACACCTTGCACAACTTAGACGGATACCTAAGAAGACTTGTGCGGTGGTTTCAGCTCTACCTGAAGGTTGTCGTTCAATTCGATAATAGTTCGTTGGTCCATGCTGATATGTACTCCCTCGTGCGGTTATAATTTCATGGACAAATTCGTTATACGGTTTATCTTCTGCGACTGAATCTCTAATAAATTCATGGAAAATCGTTGCAGCCCTTTCACCATATTGCCCATTTCCAAGACTGCGTGGATGTACGCGTAACATATCAGCCATTTTCAGTGTCCGTAAGTCAATCCACTCAGGAGTGTTCATCAGGGAATCTATTAGTATTGATCGTTTATCAGGATTTTCGTTATTGAGAAAAGTACGCACATCTTCAGTAGTAGGTAATTCTCCAATTGTATCTAAATATATCCTACGAATGAATACTTCATCTGAAGAAAGTTCAGAGGGACGGACGTTTAATTTTTCAAGTTTTGCAGCGACAAAATCGTCAATAAAATTGTTCTTTTGCAATTCTGGATAGGGTTCACCGTCGGAATCTCGTGGGACCGTGATGAATGTAGATGAGACGACACCTAAGTATCTTGCTAAGACAGCCGTGCCACCCCAACGTTCGCTGGTGACTAATCCATTTTCTGTAACTGCTGCAACCGGTTCGTCTTTAGATTCAAACACGGCTTGTTGTGTTACATCTTCTATAGATCCATCTGTAAAATGTGCGATAACCTTTAGCTGCTTTGTTTCTCCAACTGTATTAAAGACAGCTTCTTTTGGTTGCATTTTAAGCTTGTCCAGACGGGGTTCATCAGGGGAAAAAGGAGCCCCTGCAGAAATCCAATTTAGGATGGTGTTGGCTTCATCAGAATCAGGTTCAAATCTCATACCACCGGCATGTGGTATTTGTCCTGTAGGCTTGAGGTATAACAGACTCTGTTCAGGTTCAAGTAGGTTGATACGTCTACCACGATTATGGAATACAATTGGTTTATGGTCTGATTCTGGATTGAGTGTGAGTAGAGAAAGATTCAGACCACCTTGGCCACCAAATTTTCCGTGGCATAATCCTACAGAGCATCCTTGTTTGTCAAGAATAGGTGCTATATCTTTGAGGAATAGAGGAGTACGTTCAGTTGTATCGTCATTGGGTAGTGTTTCACCATCCACATTTCCCAAACTATTTGTTGGTACAAACATAAATGTATATGCAGTGATTGCATACACTATTAGTATGGGTATTGTGATTTTCCATCTAACGCCTTTCATATCGTATCTCCTTCCCATATTAGGGAATTCATAGCGAATATTGTAATCAATCAGTATTCAATGTCACTATTAATGATCTTTGCCACGAAAATTGATGTCGTTAAGTGTTCCGGCATTGAGTGCTTGTTTAAAGATTATATCAAGTTGTTGTAGATTCTGAATTTCCTTAATCTGGTTTATAACGGTATCTGGTAGGATACCAAATTGATGTTTTAACAGTTCAAGGATAGAGGTTTGCATAGTGCTAATACCTTCTTCTCTACCTTGTTCAATACCTTCTTCTCTACCTTGTTCAATACCGCGTTTTTCAAGCATTTCTGCTGTGGAAAGCACCATGTTTTCTACCTCCTCATCTTTAGTATAAACTTGTATAATCTCCATTAACTCATCTCGTTCATGCGGTGGTCTACGAAAAAGTATGAGATGACTTAGGTAGATTAACGCATTTCGATGCTGAACCAGATCTAATCTTTCAAGAAAGGGTAATACCCTTTGTAAAACATTGATAAGTTCAGGTTTATCGGAATCCTCATTTTTCAGAACAGTGAGTAATAATCCGAGAGAGTGATTTGTCTTCGTTAGATCCTCTTCAGTTGTCTCTTTTACATCAAGAAACAGTGTGTCATACTGTGGAACAAACCTATATAATGAATCCGGTAGGTCAATAAGATTTTTTAAAGAAAAGTGGTTTTGCCACTTTGACTTCCCTGTGTAAAACACAATTGGAAGTATAGGTTGTAAACGCCATTCCTGTCTGGGTATATTTCCTGATTCCAATTCACGCCGTTGAGCATCCCAAATCTGACACATATAGAATAATACACGAAATGGCATAATTGGATCAACTGTTGATTGATGTTCAAGTAAGATATAGATGTATAAATCATCTTTGTTGGCTGCTGTCTGATACGGAACACAAAATACCATATCGGATTCTTGTTCTCTTAAAGCATCCGATATGAAACTTCGATTGAGTTCTACGAGTTGCTCAAAATCAATATATTCAACGAGATCGTTAGCAACTATTTCAAGTAATCCACGTAGGTTTTCTTTTTCTTTAAATAACCATCTGGCACTTTTATCGGGAAAATGTGCGACGGGTATATGAAAGAAATCGCGTGTTTCCAAGTTTTAAAAGATTCCTTATAATATATAAGTATATCATATCTCAGGCTGGTATGTTATACAAAAACTTCAGAGAAAACTTCAGAAACATGTTCAACAAAATGGAAGTTAAGTCCGTCTTGAATATCTTCAGGGATTTCAACAAAATCTTTTTCATTACCTTGGGGTACGATAACTGTCTTGATACCTGCCTGTTTCGCAGCGAGTATTTTCTCTTTTATACCACCGATAGGCAGAACTCTACCTCTTAATGTCATTTCACCAGTCATAGCGATTTCTGGATTCACACCACGTTTTGTAGCAATGGAAGCGATTGCTGTTGCTATAGTTATACCCGCGGAAGGACCATCTTTTGGAATTGCCCCTGCTGGAACATGGATATGTATATCATCCTGCAATACATCCGATTCAAATTTGAGTTCAGTGGATTGTGATTTAACATAGGTGAGTGCAGTTTGCGCGGATTCCTGCATGACATCCCCTAACTGTCCTGTAATCTTTATATCGCTCTTTCCTGTTTGACTATAAGTTGCTGTAGCTTCAACAAAGAGTATTTCACCTCCAGCAGGTGTAACAGAAAGACCTGTAGCCACTCCAACATCTGGCTCGCGTCCTGCAATCTCGGATTCAAATTTTGGAGGACCAAGATATTTAGGAATCTCATCGTCTCCAATTGTTGAATGCTCAGTTTCGCCTTCTGCGACTTTACGAGCAGATTTACGACAAAGTGTACCGAGTTCTCGTTCCAAGTTCCGAACACCCGCTTCACGTGTATACTTTGTAATTACATTTTCAATAGCATCATCAGAAATCTCTAATTGTTCATCAGTGATACCGTTGGCAGTAAGTTGTCGCGGAATAAGATATTGTTTGGCAATCTGTTTTTTCTCATTAGATGTATAACCTGGTAAATCAATTGTTTCCATACGATCACGAAGGGGAGGAGGAATCGTATGAACTTGATTAGCAGTAGTGATAAACATTATGTTGGATAAATCAAATGGTACATCTAAATAGTTATCTGTAAATGCGTTATTTTGCTCAGGATCAAGCACTTCAAGGAGCGCTGCAGCAGGATCACCCCGAAAATCAGAACCCAGTTTATCAATTTCATCCAACATGAATACAGGATTATTAGATTCAGCTTGTCTTAATCCCTTAACAATTCGTCCCGGCATAGATCCTATGTATGTTCGACGATGTCCACGAATTTCGGCTTCGTCGTGCATACCACCTAAAGAGATACGAACAAATTTTCTTCCGATTGCACGAGCGATTGATTTACCTAAAGAGGTTTTACCGACTCCTGGTGGACCTACAAAACAGAAAATAGGACCCTTCATATCGGATTTGAGTAACTGTACAGCGAGATAATCTACGATTCTCTCTTTTACCTTTGTCAGGTTGTAGTGATCTTCATCAAGTATCTCCATAGCCTTCGTAAGCTCGATGGATCCCTCCGTACTTACCGACCAAGGCAGGTTTAGGAGCCAATCCAGATAATTCCGTGACACAGTCGATTCTGGTGAGAATGATTGCATTTTTGATAATCTATTAAGTTCTTTAGTTGCTGCTTTTTCTGCTTTTTCAGGTAGATCTGCGGATTCTAATTGTTCCCGCATTTCCTCAATATCTGCACTTAAATCATCTGCCTCACCGAGTTCAGTCTGTATAGCCTTTAACTGTTCACGGAGGAAATACTCACGTTGTCCTTTATTAATAACTGCCTGTGCATTTGATTGGATTTTACTCTCTAATTCATGAAGGTCAACTTCTTTTGCAAGGATAACAGTGAGTTTGTTAAGTCTTTCAGGAATATCAACGGTTTCAAGTATCTGTTGTTTTTCCTGAGGTTTTAAGTCTAAAACTGCTGCGACATAATCTGCTAATTGTCCCGGTTCATCAATATTCTTCGTCATAAGTCCATGTTCTTCTTGATAGCGTGAAGAAAGCTGGACAATTCGTTGAAACATCTCATCTATACTTCGGACAAGAGCTTCAATCTCCATATCATCTTGATCTGATGTCTCAGATGATTTATCAAGTAATTCTGGGGTTTCTTCATCTTTTATGAGTCGTACCCGTGCTTTTAGAAAAGGCTCAGTGTGAAGAATTTCTTCTATCTGAACTCTGGAGCGTCCGTATGCAAGAAACAGAACATCATCATCATCTTTTTTCGAACGTAGAATATTAATCTGACTACCGATGGGACTTAATTCATCTATAGTCATATCCTTGACAACATTAGGGTCTGTGTCTAAACTCCGGCCAGAAGTTGTTTGGAAGATACAGAGAACTCGATCACAATTTAACATTGCATCGTCAACAGCATCCATAACTGTTTTTCCTGAGAGCGCGACATGATGTGGAGGAAAGGGAGGGACAGGTGGCATTAGAGGGAATACAACGAGATCATCTACAGGTAGAATAGGTAATTCTACTATTTCTTCCTCTTCTCCCTCTTCTATTTCCTCTTTAATATCATCTGAGGGTTTATTCTCTTCAACCTCTTTGATATCTTCAGTATCTTCTTGTTCTATTGTGTTTTCATTTTCCACAGCGATCGTCTCCTTTCATATTCAGGGGTATCGATACGGTGGTTACAGGTAGAGTTAGGATATAATACCAACTTAATAATTTACAGAACCAATACCCTACCGATATGATCCTAAGTATTAACTCACTTTCCTATAGCCAATATCCGTGGTATATTTTATCAATATTTGATAATAATGTCTAATTATCGTCTGTTATATTGGTAGTTTCAATCCAACCACGCTCTTCCTTAATAATAACCTCTGTATTAAGTTCAGCACACCGTTTCTGATAGTCCTTTAAAGTATCTATTGCTGTGCCCTGTAGGTTTAGTTTTTTTGTTTTCTGAACGATTTCTTTTGTATGTAGTAGACTTGGTTGTGGAATTGCTTTATCCATCTTATCTGCTAAGATAGGAATTAATTCTATAAATTTTAGTTTACCATCATTATAAACAATTCTTGGAATAATAGTTCGGGCATATTGTAAGGAGTAATTATCATAGATAAAGTCTGCTAAACTATAAACTATAGGCTTTTCGTTATAGATTTCAATTCCACCAAGTGAATGAAGTTGTTGACATAAGACTAAATCTGCCCCTTGGTCAATCAGTGCTTTTGCAAAGATGCGTTGTCGACCAATACTTGCTTTTCGGGTCTTTGCATCAGCATCGCTTTTCCCCCAATGTATCCAGACGATAACCAGATCAGCCTGATTTTCAACGTTTTTAACGGCTTGTATCATCTGACTATATGCAGCAGAAGCAACTGGGTCTAATGAAGCCATATTGAACTCATTTCCACGAAGATATGCGAATAAGGCGATCTTCTTATCGTTATCTTTTATCCATGCGGGTTCGTTTGCTGCTTCAGATGTAATTCCTGCTCCCATTGATTTCAGATTATACCACTCAAGATTTGTAACAGTATCTTCAAGTGCGACAATACCGAAATCCATGATATTGGGTGTTGCTAATGAAATAGCATCAAAACCTGCATTTGCCAAAGCACGAGCGAGTCCGGGTGCTGCACGAAATCGGGTTTCCCGAATGGGGTCTGGTTCACCTCTATCAGATATACTGGAATTGAGAGACACAGTAGCGATATCTGCAGATTGAATAATTGATGCAGTTCCCTCGAAAAACACGCCTGCTCCACTCCGTTCAATCAGAGGGGTGAAAGTGCTTCCGATGGTTATATCACCCACAGCAATTATAGAAATTTCACTCTCATTTTCTTGTGGGGTCGTGGATGCTGCTATTGGCGGAATCCCACTTTGGAATATAACGATTGCGAGCGTGAAGTAGAGAAAATGTGCTTTCATTCTGCATCTTCATTCTTTAGTTGTGAACCAATTCTAATCAAGGCATCCGCAAGCGAATTTTTGTCTACTTGATTATTCGTCTGCATCGTTTGGGATTGTGTTTGTAGTTCTTCTATTTTCGCTTGGAATTCAGTAGCAAACTCATTGATAAGTTGTGATAATTTATCAATATCATTTTCACTTCGACTGATTAACTCATCAATGCGTGTATCAACCCGTTGTACTATATTGTCGGGAATATTCCCATGTTGTTCCTTAATCTCTGAGAGTTCACTCACAAGCCTTGCTTCAACATCAGTGATACTTTTTCGTGTTTCTTGAAGTTCTTGTGTTAATTTCTGTAATTTCTCATCATATACACGGAAATCATCGCCAAAAATATTGTCGCGTAGATAGGATTCTAAGTTTGGTTGTTGTGTTTCTTCCTGATCTGATTCTTCAGCCTCAGAAGGTTTTATTTCTCGCATTACCATTCTCCTTGGACAATTTTATACTTAGATGTATTACCTATCTTTTTTGTTTATATTATCTGTTTATGTAATTTGAATAATTCTATTTTCCAGTATTACGGATAGTTATACAAATTCGATGGCGTATCTTCGTCTTGTTCTGTTTGCGTTATTGGTTCTACAGTATCTTGATTACGACTTGCGTTGAATTCACGAAGGATACAGTCAACTATGTCCTCGCTATATGCTTCAGCGGAGACTTGTCCTTGATTTGCTTCCCATGCCATTCGTGCGACTGCTTCGAAGTATTCTGCATGTTTATATGCGTCTAATAGGTCTGAGCCGCGAGAGAATGTTCCATGCCCAATCCAATATAATATGTAACGCATTGGATCAGATCCGTTCTCAAATAGTCTTAGACTTTCAAAGGATAAATCGGGTATTCCTGGAACTCTTTCTTGTACGAACCCAATCCCACCACAAGTGTCGTAGATAATCGGTGTTTCGGGTTCATATCCTCTGAGAAAACTGTAAAACCTATCTGGGTGTCCGTGTTGTGTGCGTGAAATTAGGTTTAAGAACTTGGGCTGCAAATGAACTAAGGCTTGGAATCCGTCGTTTTCAAGTTGTTCAAAAACAAGTAGATAGTGGAACATTTCGCTGGTTGGGACACACTTTATGGCGGAATTCTCCAGATTGGCATGATTCAATTGTTCTTGTGTTGGTGTACCAAACCGCATTCTATAATGTGTTCCGTTCGGTTCAACTTCTATGACTGTGAGGTTCAATGCTGGATGTTCTATTCCTATCATATCCAACCTCGATCCTGATTTGGAGAGGAGGATGTGTCTTCCTGCTAATCCTTTAACGACGATTGCTTCAGGGAGTACATACCGAGGAGACTGTTCATAGGAGAGGAGACATTTTTCCTCTACTGTCTCAGACAAGATCACCCCCATATTTCCTGCAGACGCCCATAGGTAATCGTGTGCATGTGCATGTGCTCCGACCCATCCCATTTGACCGATGCAAGTGCCAATTTCACTATCGGATGATAAGGGATAAAGATTGGGTTGATAACCCCTGGCACCCCACTGTTTGTAGCGATAACTATGTGCTGGTGGGGGTTGTAAATTTGTTAGGTAAGGATTGGTTAATGATAACTCCACTTTGACACCAACTTGTAATGTTTTTATGCTGAATGTAGTCTTAAACTATAGCATGCTTGGATTGGTTTACGCAAGTTAAAAGGGTCGTGCGGGGTATGTAAAGTTTTTGGCATAAATATCGTATTTTCCTTGTGTATATTTATTGATTATAGTTATTGGTTTTCAGTATACAGTTAACAATAGTATTAAATCTAAACTATTAGATTATTAAGATTTTTTTATCGTTTTTCCTACTTAGTACATTTTATTAGATGTGTGAGAAAATGTTACACTTTTCCTACAAAGTGTAGGAATGTCTCTTGCTATTACACTGGCTTTCCTGTTAGTCCCTGTCTGGGTTTGTAGCGAATTAAACCTCTAATTCTAAAATTTGAAAAAAGTTACAATTTTGTAGTTTTCCTTGATGAGCGATGATTCTGTTTTTACTATTATTATTCTCAT
>JAGFCA010000145.1 GCA_022394755.1 Candidatus Poribacteria bacterium | reverse complement strand
TTCAAGTATTAACATTAAAGTATTCTCTCCCTGTTTAATTAGTGTGTATTACAGACAGATATACAACTATCCTTAAATAATCCTGTCATTGTATATGTTTACAGCGTATCTCATAAATCGTAATATGATCATATTTCTTTTAATTCTCCATATTTCCTGTTAATTGGTATTTTGATTTGTAGTGCTTCTTGTCATGAAGTGAGTCTTGTTGAACCGACATTAGATGCTTGTTTTGTGAGTGAGACCCCGGCAGTACTGATAGGAGACAAAGCGTATGACTCAGATCCTTTAGATGCGTCGTTGCGGGGCAGAGGTATTGAGATGGTAGCCCCTCATAGAAAGAACCGTAAGCGTCCGGCGACACAGGATGGTCGTCGTTTACGACGGTATAAACACCGTTTCAAAGTAGAGCGTTTTTTCAGTTGGTTAGAGGACTATCGTCGTTTGGTCGTGTGTTGGGAATATCATGCTGAAAACTACTTAGGTTTTGTACTTTTTGCTTGTATGCGTATGTTAACGTGAGTTTGATAAATCTACTTTTATAAATCAGTGCGGTTAGGAAACCGAAAATCAACGGTATGCATGCCATTTGGCATCCCCCCTACCGAGTCTGTAGAAGTAATAATCTTGGAAATATGAAACTCATTTTCATATTATCAAACTCACGTTATGTTAATAAAGTATTTATGAGATACGCTGTAGTCTAACTAATTGGTATAGTATTTACTTTTACTTACGATATGTTCTGTTTTTCTTCGATATTTTTATTTCAATTATTGGCACTTTACAACTGTGTAATTTATACCGACTGCTTTGTCAACATATTATTGTAGGTCATGATTCGTCGCTCACCCCTACCGATGGCATTCTTATGGTAGGAGGGAACTCCGATTCCCGACCCTTTCAAGACCATCAATTAGCACTTTCACTAAGCACTACTATAGTATGGGAAATTTCAGAGAGGATACAACCAAAGTTCAAAGTGTTATGGCATTTTCGACATTTTACACCGAGAATCTAATTCCAAAAATGATTTTTGGATAATATAATGGGTAGCCCGGATACGTCATAATGACATTTATACCCGGGGAATACCCTACCGCATTCATAGCGTTGATTCCTGATTTCTGATTTGAGGACGAAATGTGTGATATCCATTTCAGACTCGAGGTTCAAACAATAAATGTTGCAAGACCGCTTCTCCCTGTAATCCTGTATCATCAGCGATTCAGAAAAGAAGACCCTTTCGACCCAAAGCCTTCTTCTCCGTGTAATCCAAGATTCTGACATAAGGAGCAATAGCAGTCGACTATCAGCGTTTCAGTAAACAACATGTATAATGCAGAAACATGTATAATACAGAAAAATAAATTGAAGAAAATAAATAACAAAGCAACTAATATCATATTAGTAAATATACATTGACATAATAATAAATACACGTTACAATAACATATAGAGAATTATTATAATACATAACAGTTAAATAATGTATATTATAATCTAATCCAATAAACTGATTTTTAAGGCGTGAATCTGCCGAAAAATACTATGTTATGAGAATAATAATAGTAAAAACAGAATCATCGCTCATCAAGGAAAACTACAAAATTGTAACTTTTTTCAAATTTTAGAATTAGAGGTTTAATTCGCTACAAACCCAGACAGG
>JAGFCA010000035.1 GCA_022394755.1 Candidatus Poribacteria bacterium | reverse complement strand
AGTATGACTTTAAATTGTTTAGCAGCCATAATAGACTCCAAGGTAAATGAATAATTATCTTGAGTCTAAGTATACAATTATTTGAATAAACTATCAAAATTAAGTTGACTTTACATTAGTATGGGAAAACAATAACTTAGGTGATAGTCGGTGTAATAACAGTTAACAATCCTATCTATTATGTGCGAAATAAACTGTTATGAGCGATGAAAACGGCGTTCTAATTCATCACGACCCATTTCTATAATGATCGGTCTGGCATGAGGACAATTGAAGGGAAGTTTGGCTTTTGATAATTCTCGTACAAGATTAATCATCTCTTTGGTATCTAACGTATCGCCAGCCTTAACAGCGGATCTACACGATAATGTAATCAGTGCATCATCAATTGCTTTTGGAATCTCCACATCGGTATGTTGTTGTTCTGGGAGTTTATCAAGAAGATCAGTGACTGTTTGTCCTGCTGATCGTGTTGGAAGGGTAGCAGGTATCGCGCGGATGAGGATTGTATTACCACCAAAATCCTCTAAATCGAAACCGATTTTCTTAAATATATCTCCATGTACCTTGAGTAAACCAATCTGTTGAGGTGTCACTTCTAAGGTAATAGGTAGAAGTAGTCCTTGGACTGGTATACCGTCAGTTTTTAGTTGATTGACAAATCGTTCATAAAGAACACGTTCAGCTGCAACGTGTTGATCAATAAAGAAGATTCTATCTTCACCTTCAGCCACAATATAGGTTTTAAACAGATTGGTTTTGAGTTCGACATTATCAAAATCAAGTAGCCTTAGTTTTACACCTTCAGGAATAGATTGTTGTGGATGAACAACCGTAGTTCCTGATACTTGGTTTATAGGATCCGTTTTGTCAGGTTGGGTGTTAGAATCTTTAGGTTTAGATTCAACTTTTTCAGCTTTTTCAGTATGATCCTCTATAGATTCAGATGTGTGAATAGGTGTTTCAGTATGATGCTCTATAGATTCAGATGTGTCAACAGGTTCAATTTTATGATCAATTGAAGGGGTAGGATTCGATTGTTGTTGAGTTGTAATAATTTCGGGTGTGTGATCTGTCTGTATTTTTTTTGAAGTATCGTTTTCTGATGTATCAATAGAGGTTTCTATTTTTGGTATGAATTTCTCTTTATTGATGACACTCCGTAATATTTTAACAATTCCACTAAAGATAGTCCGTTCATTTCTGAACCGCACTTCAATTTTTGAAGGATGAACATTCACATCAACATTATCAGGTTCAAGTGTCATGAAGAGAAATGTAACGGCCTGACGATCCTTTTGTACAGTAGCACTCACACCTTCTTTTAATGCTGCACCGAGCATTTGACTACGGATCGGACGTTTATTCATGAAAAAAAGTTGATATTCACGATTTGACTTGTTAAAATCTGGCTTACCTAATAAACCAGTGAGTTTGAATTCGGGTAATTCCTCATTGAATTCAATTAGATTGTCGGCAAAATCCTTTCCATACAATAGTCTTGTACGTTCAAGGTATGAATCACAAGCACGTACATCTAAGATGGTCTTGGTATTATGTGTTAATGAAAAATGAATCTTCGGATGTGCTAATGCTGCCCATGTAACATGGTTAGTAATATGGTTAATTTCAGTTGTATCGGTCTTTAGGAATTTTAGACGTGCGGGGACGTTATTGAATAGGTTGCTAATAGAAATATGTGTTCCGGGAGAACATCCACTCTCTTCCACGGATCGGAAGACACCTCCATCTACTTTTATCTGTGTACCATGTATTGCCTCAGGAGTTCGTGTAAGAAGTTCAAATTCAGATACAGAAGCAATACTTGCTAAAGCTTCACCTCTAAACCCAAAAGTTTGTATATTATCAAGATCCTCAATTTGACTAACCTTACTTGTTGCATGTCGTTCTATCGCGAGTAAGGCATCCTCACGTTCCATCCCTGTCCCGTTATCAGATACGCGTATCAATGCCTTTCCACCTGCACGTATTTCTACTCTAATACTTGTACTTTCTGCATCAATTGCATTTTCTAATAGTTCTTTAACAACAGATGCAGGACGTTCGACTACCTCTCCTGCAGCAATTTTATTTGCAACATCTGATGATAGAATCTTTATTTTTGACATGTATGTAGTTTTCCAGTTTTAATGGTTGTCTGTTTGATTGGAATTTAAGGAAACATCACAGTATATCCTAAAAGACAGAAGTACATTCAAGAATAGAGTATAATTGTGGGTTATTAGTATAAGATATTACCTTGTTTAATGTAACACAAAAAAAGTAATTATTCAAGAGAATAGAACTCAGTAGGTATGTATATAATTTGCCAGAATAGGAGTATATTAAGATTATAAATTAGGTTTCACAGGCCTGTCGTTGCATGAGAGAAAATATTTGCATAAAATACATCCTGTGAAAGTTGCCGACATTTCATCCAACAGAGTTCAGATATACTGAAATTATAATTTACCTTTTTGACAACTTCTCATTCCCATCTTCCCTTATTTTTTCAAGCTTATTAATTGCTTTTTCTAAAGTCTGCAGATCCTTAGGATATTCACCCCAATGAAGTTCTCTTAATAAAGAAAAAGCAATTGGATTTTCAAGTTTTGTTCTTCTTTTTTCATTCTTGCTGGCTTGAAAAAAATCTTTATGTTTACTAATGATCTGATCTAAGTTCATTTGTGCTTGATTTAATTCTTTCATATAACGTTCATAATACCGAGGTTTTACACCTGGCGGCAAAAGTTCACCATCAGACTTATAATATACGATATTCTTCCCATCAGGTATTAATCCAAAAACCATCAGATCATATTTCTCTTTACGTGTAAGCCGTCCACCAGTGAAATTTGAGAAGAACTCTTTGTTAACAACATAAGCAGAGATAGTTTGCATTTGGTCTGATACCAAAGACTCGTATGATGCTATAATCCAGAATTTAAGATATGCATCTTCATATTCAATCCATGTATCAATATATGAAGGTAATTTTAGGCTTTCACGCATTGCCTTTTTTTCTTTTGGACCAACGACCCTCCATAAGTCCCGTCTATTAACCATATAAATCCTACGTTGCATTACCACTCTGTAATCGTTATATTCTGCTATCGGTTGGCCTAATGTCAAATTCTTTTTTAACCATTTTTCTTGAGGATATATTCTGTCTAATTTTGACGGATATTTTGAACCAAATTCATTACGATATACTTGATACCATTTATCTTTCATTTCAGAAACGGTATAGGGTTGATATTTCTTTCGTATCATGTCAAGGTCTATCCGTTCCCATTGGAGTTGAATTGGGTGTTTCTTTTTTATTACAGTTTCAGACTTATCTTTATATAATTTTGGAAGTTCAAATGAGAGATCATAGGAATGAATGTGTTCAACGGATTCACCATCTGGTGTAACATGCTCATGAGGAGCAGAGGGTGGGATATTTACGAGTATTGGGGTAGGATTAAAAACTAAACGAGAATAAAAGAAAAATGAAATCGAACCTAATAGGAGTAAGCTTAGTGTAAAGAGGATAAACTTCTTCATCAAATACCATCATTAACAAATATAACTATGTCATTATTTGAAGATAATGTCTTAAGATAACGACTTGTGCCAGTTACCTAACTGTTGTATATATTCATGTAAATTCGTTTTTATGTTTTAAACATTCCGTCCCTATGGGACTCAAAAGAGTTATTTAGAGGTCTCTATAAACATTTCGTCCCTACCAATTCAGAATCAGGAATCAGAATCAACGGTATGAACCCCATTAGGAGTTCTCCGGGTATTCCCCGGGACTCAAGAGCATCTAAATTAATCAATGATATACATTTCAATTATTATTCATGTGAAACTATTGATTACTAAAAGTTATTTAGCACAACTCGTTAAGATAGTAATTATACAAATATAACTGTTTCTAACTATAGAATTATACTCATATAATAATCATATTTCAATGTCCTTAATGGAAGGGGTGTGTAAATAATTTGTCACTATAAGTGTTTCTTGTATCAGAATCGCGGATTGAATTAGTTTTCAGTTTATAGTTTTCAGTTTGAATTTTCGTGAATGAGTTATTTTTCTAAACAGTGGCTTAGTGTTCTGTGTCAATGTTTTTTCTACACACCTTTCGCTCCTCTGGAGCTTGCATCTTGGTTAGTATGGTGTTTCTACACACCTTTCGCTCCTCTGGAGCTTGCGGAAATACAAGGAGTCAGGATTCGGAGATCTCTCCTACAATGAGCAGAATTCATAAATTGAAGCTTATGAATCAAGACAGTGTTATAGATATATTCTGATACACTGTTGTAAGGTGACAAAAAGTTTACACACCCAATGGAAGTATATGATTGACAATATCCGAATACCCACATTATAATTGTCACACTGTCTATAGATATAGGATTGCTACAAACTCTTTTATGAATTTTTATGCTCTTGCGTCACGGGGAATTCAATTAGAATTGGTATTACCATCAAACAAGCATTAGGGGTTGTAAACATGAATCAACACGATTATACAGTCACAGAATCGGAAGTTAGTTTTTTCAAGACCTTCGGCTACCTTAGTTTTCCAAAATTGATGGCAGATAGAATCAAAGCGATTCAAGATGCCTTTGAAACCGTGTGGGAAGAACGTGGTGGTGGTCATAACGGTAAACCCCACGAAGGCACAGCACGTTCCTGTATTGTCCCGTTTATAGATCAAAGTGAAGAGTTATGTTCATTACTTGACGATCCACGCATTCTTGCCATAGCAAAAACACTCCTTGGAGATGATTTTAATTATATGGGTAGTGATGGTAATTTTTATGTAGGTGATACTGGATGGCATTCTGATGGTGGACATAAGTTAGAGGATCCAATGCACATAAAAATTGCCTTCTATCTGGATCCTTTGACACGTGATTCAGGTGCATTACGTGTAATTCCTGGTAGTCATCTATTCGGTGATAATTATGCTGATGGATTAAGTCAACAAGTTGGAAAAAGTCAGGATATGTGGGAAATTCACGGAAAGGATGTACCAGCTGTAGTGTTTGAAACTACACCTGGTGATCTTGTTCTATTTAACCACAATACAAAGCATGCCGCCTTTGGTGGTGGAAAAAGAAGACGTATGTTTACCATGAATCTTTGTCAACGGTATCCAGATGAAAAGCTGGAAGCATTACAAGCGTATATTGCTGGATCTGCACGATTCTGGATAGACAGAAAATATAGCGATATAATGGTAAATACCGCAACACCAGAACGTGAGATCCATTTAGAGCAAGTTAGAGCAAACGATAGCCATCTGGCAGGACTTGCACAACAAGCCCGCGAAAGTATGAGTGAACCATCACGAGGTTAATGTTCGATTCCACGTATTTCTGACATATTCAACGGACTCTTCAAAACCTTTACGGGCTTGACGACTGGCTTCCTCTATACTGATCCAGCCGTCGTATTCTGCTTTATGTAATTGAGTCAGGATTTCTTGTATAGGAGAAACACCTGTTCCTACTCGAACCGGTTCAAATTTACCTACTTCCTTCATATCAAATATATGTAGGACGACAATTCGATCTAATACTTTATTAAACAGATCAAGAACATCTTCTTTTAAGACAAGAGGGTTGGCTGTGTCGAAACATACTCCGAGAGGTGTATCTGATAGTATGTTAAGGATTTCTAAGAATATTTCTGACGGTTGTGAAAAATCCCAATACTGCCAAGGTGCACCTTTCGTATGATTCTCATAAGCAAGTGTGATTCCATGTTTCTGTGCTTCATCGAGGGCATATCTAAAACCATCGGCCACCCATTGAATTCCATCTGCATGTTTAATCCCAGGATGTTTCTGTCCTGCAGTCACTCTGACAAATTTTGCTCCTAAATCTCGTGCTAATTTGATGTCAGATTTTAGATTTTCTAATTCCTCTGCACGCTTAGTATTATCTGGATGTGTGAAGTCAGAATAACATGCAATCATACATGCTTCTATCCCACATTTTGTAAGCATTGAACATATAGAATTTATTTTATCAACATCACGATCTGGAAAGAACTTTATACTAAAATCAACTCCATCCAAGCCTAAGTCATGAGCAAGATTAATCCAATCCACTACAGTACATTTTCCTGAGAAAATGTCATCATAAAGAGATACTGGAAGACAACTAAGTTTCATATTCCTATTATATTGATATAACAATTAAGATTGGTCATGAGAATTTAGATAGACATTATAATACATACTGAATTGGTAAGCAACATAATGTTGGATACAGTTTCTCACAGATTATTATTTGAGAATTAAAACTATACTATTGAATCAGTTCGTTTTGTATGTTATCATTTTCAAAATCTATATATTTAAGAATTGATGAAACATTCCCAAAAATACCTACAGATGTGTTGTCATCCGGAAATCCAAGCACTTCAACCTAAAACTGAAAATACCACAAACCCTTGGATACCAACCTTTGAACAACTCAAGATACTATTAAACGAAAAACTTCCTTATCCAGACCGTTCCAAGTTCTACAAAACTGAAGATGGATGGGTATACGAAACGTATTTTAAAGAATATGCAGCCGATTATGGTACATACATTGACACTTATCGGCAGTTTGTAGGAGATAAGCCAGATTTAGTATTATTGCAAGTTTTATATGCACTATTAGGTATTGAAGGGAGATGGATGGTATAACTATTAACCTTAGGAGTAGTATATGACCTTTGATGTATTAATTAATACAATACAGGAATACAAACAGGCAGGAATCACAGATAAAAAGACATTAACCACATTAACAAACGATACCTTTGAGGATTGGTTATCATCGCAAGGTATTAGTCATATTGAGTTTCTTAATGATAATAAGATATGTTTAAGTGTAATTGGTCAGCTCAATGAACATGATCCTTCAATTGGAATAGAATTCTATTCACGATTTATTATTATCTCTCTTGATAAAATAGAAGATTCTAATTCTATTTCATCAGCATTGATGTCATACTCTTCAGATGGTGATGGTGCTTATGTATGGATAATTCCAGATGGATATATGGCAGGATTAACAGAATCAGAACAAGAATGGGAAGAGCATGGTGGTGGTTATTTCTCTCACGAATCAATTTGTATTTCAAACACAGCAGATATAGATACAAGTTGCCTTTTAGAAGTTTTATACGAAGATCCTTCGTTTGAAAATGTATCTTGTGAGTTTGATGTTCCAGCACATCGTTCAATACACTATCGATTAGATAAACTGAAAAATGATAATGGAGACCCGTTGATTGCAAAAGATGCCCCTGTAAGTTACAAGGTTACAAGTAGAGATGCGCGTGTTGTTGTGCAGGGTTCAAGGATTCTCACGAGTGGTGAAAACAGTATATTTGCAAGTTTTGGGACAGTGATGGCATGGTGTCCACAATAGTATTATAGAATTTATCTATACGGCTCAAGGTCTATTCCAGGATATGCTTGTTCTAAACGACTTAATGCTTCCTCAGAATAGTAATCATCTCCCGGAGCAGGCCAGCCTAATACACGTCTTACTTCAGGAGTAGTCTTCGTAACAAAATTCATATATAATGGACTTGACCATCCAGGAATAGGTCGTGTAGTTTTGCACCAATCGTCATTATCCGCTCGATGGAAATGGTATCCCATTAATGCACGTTGTTTACTTTTATTAATAAATGGTTGTGCAGCATGCACGATGTAACTCGAACGAAATGAAGCACTACCAGCTTTTCCAGCAACAGGGAGCAGTTCAGATATTTCCTCAAATTCACGTAGATCAGGTATACTCAGTCCACCACCTCTCCCAGGATATTTCTCCCATAATAGATCTAATTTATCCTGTGAACCCGGACAAACAAGCATTGGTGCACCATCTAAATCAATATCATGTAAAAATATACTTGTAAGAATATAACCGTAACGTTCCCAATCGGGGTGTGGTGGAAGAGGAGAATTTGTTGCATTGTCAATATGGTAACCTTGCCACGGATGTTCACTATGGCGAGAATCAGTTAGACCTTCCCGTAAGAAAATCTGTCCATATCCAAGTCTGATCTCATCTGTATATAACAACTGCTTCGCAATACTCAAGTAGTTTTCATTTTCAAGCAAGTTATCCACTGCCGGTAAACCGGTAGGAAAGTGTACTGCTTTACCAAATGGTCCAGCAAGCCGATCCATTGTACCGTTTTTCTCATAAGCAGTTTTTAATTCATCTGGTCTGTCATTCCATTTTGTTCTATATTCGGAATAAGTTAACCCGTCATAAGCATTTCTTTCCGTTTCTTCTAATGCAGGAGTGATCTCTTCTTCAGTGAACACATTGGGAACTATAAGTATACCGTCCTGTTTCCATTTAGATATCTGTTCAGATGTCAATTTCATAAGATTCACCTCTTTTTATTTATTACAGACTCCCATTTATCTTCTGCAATTACCTGATCCGCAGAATTTTCCTGTATTCTTTCCCACCAATCACGATTATCAATATACCATTGTATGGTTTGTTTCATTCCTTCTTCAAATGATATTGTAGGTTTCCAACCTAACTCAGAATGTATTTTTTCAGAATTTAACAAATATCTACAATCATGTCCCGGTCTGTCAGGAACATAGGTCTTTAGAGCTTGTGGTTTATCTAATATATCCAAAATATAATCACTGATTTCTTCAATACTTTTTTCTATACCACTCCCGATATTATATGTTTCTCCTACCTGACCAGTATGTATAACCGCAGCAATTGCTCGACAGTGATCTTGTACATGTAACCATTCTCTGCGATTCTGACTACTTTTATAAAGAGTTAAGGATTTATTTTGGATTGCATTAGTAGTAAATAGTGGAATCAGTTTTTCTGGATGTTGGTAGGGACCGTAGTTATTTGAACAGTTTGAAATGGTAATTGGAACACCAAAACTATGATAATATGAATTAACTAAATGGTCTGCGGCAGCTTTTGAAGCATTATACGGAGTTTGTGGTTTGAACGGAGCAGTTTCAGAAAATGTATCTGAAGAATCTAAAGATAACTCTCCATACACTTCACAGGTGGAAATATGATGAAACCGAGAAATTTCACAGTCTCTTACCATATCTAATAATACTTGAGTTCCCATTACATTTGTTTCAAAGAACTTACGAGGATTTAATATGGCTCGACTGTTATGGGATTCTGCAGCAAAGTTCACTATCACATCCGGTTTATGTCTCTTCAATATGGTTGAAACCGATACAGAATCAAGAATATCACCTTGAATAAAAGTGTATCTCTGGGGATAAGTTGATGCTACATCAGTTAAATTCACCAGATTACCAGCATAGGTCAGAAGATCAAGATTAATTACTATATCTTCAGAATACTCATTAAGCCAGTATCGAATAAAATTTGTACCTATGAATCCAGCACCACCAGTGACCAGTAATTTCATGCAAATCCTTTGGTGTTATTATATTGTCTAATAACTATACTGAATTACTTATACTAACAATAATTGGTTCGATATGTCAATGTAATTGTCTTGTATATGTGTAAAGAATTTGTCTGAATAGCGGATTATACAGGATTAGGTGGTGAAGGGGGTTGTTACATTTATTTTTTTGATCAACGAATCTGAATAGGACTACACACATTTCGCCCCTCTATGGCTTGACCATTGGAGGATATAGGGTTTCTACACACATTTCACTCCTCCGGAGCTTGCGGAAATACAAGGAGTCGGAATTCGGAGATCCCTCCTACACAGAGCAGCATTCTTAAATTGAAGCCTATAAATCAAGACAGTGTTGTAGATAAATTTTGATACACTGTTGTAAAGTGACAAAAAGTTTACACATCAGTCTTGTATGGGATGCGTAAACAATTTATCACTAAAGGTGTTCTTTCCATTTGTCTAAATCGCCGATTCCACGGAATACGAGGATTACGCGGAGAAGAGGTTTTTGAGTGTAAAAGGTTTTCTTTTCTGGAGGGTATCAACTAAATAATGATGGAGGGTATCATTTCACTATCCTCTCAGATGTCAAACAGATCACCATTGCCACGAAAACGTGAAAACAAGGCAATCGTTATATCAACCATCTATTTTACTTTTTGATACAATAATAGACTTTCTTTTGAAACGCCCAAACCAATGTCTCATACGGCAGTTATTGCGTTCAATTTGATGCGTCTCTTATTTCGTCTGAACATGTTTTGATGCGGCAGGATTATTTAGTTTTCGATAATTTTAGACACAATGTTCACACTCGTGAATTATGTCTGTAGGTCGGGTAGAACGAAGTGAAACCCGATATCTTTTGTTCCTGTTGGATTACGCGAATTCAACCTAATCTACAAGATAAACTCTAAGTAACACACATTAACGAGAGATTCTTAAAACTAAATAACCTTGTTGATATGGGTAATAAGGTATCAAAAACGTGCCATTTGTCGGTATAATATACCTTTACATTGAGGGTAGCGAGGCGTGTTGTGAGTTTCTCAAGTGTTTCTTTATATCAATTTCCGCATTCCCAGTCAATGAGGGGTCCTATGTTTCTGCCAAGAGTTTTCCATATCCAAAGTCTGTTTTTCTTATTTCCGATATAGTGCCACATCTCATCAAGATCTAAAGTGACAGATGTACCGAGTGTGAGTATGGGTTTAGGTGTCTGCTTTTTAGCAAAGTTTCTAATCCATTTCAGCACAGCAGTTGTAGAGACTTGAAAAAGTTTTGAAATAGCGTTCATTGAAAGTCCGTGGCAATATAACAAGACAGTGAGTTTCTTGTGTTCGGGTGGATGTCCTCGTGGTGTTGTGCGTGTCCATTGGTATTGACAGTTTTTACATTTATAGCGTTGCATGTTATTGAACAAACCATATTTGATGTATTGAGTTGCTTGACATCTCGGGCAGTACATTGTATTCCTCTATAGCAAATGTTTATATTGATAATGAGGATAATACTATCTGTCTAAAATATTTAAAAAAAATTTTGTGTTTTTTTTTGCATGTGTTATGCTTAACTGATTGATTTGGATCATTGACAAATTTGATTAGACTGATCAATGCACCATTATTTAGTTAACACTCTCCATAAAAGAACAGCAACACTGGATACAAGCCCTCAAAACGGCGGGGATTGAAAAGCCAGATATGTCCGATGGAATGCTCACTGATGTTTCTGTTGAATAGATAGAAGCCATGAAACAATCAAATTAAAAGGAGAATCACAATGAAACTGCATGGACTTCACCTGAAAAAGCA
Organism: Candidatus Poribacteria bacterium; assembly: GCA_022394755.1. GTDB lineage: Bacteria > Poribacteria > WGA-4E > WGA-4E > WGA-3G > MSPOR6. Next base: position 2,745 of record JAGFCA010000035.1, on the reverse strand, counting down.
AACCTATTTGGGATTTAGTGTCCTCGTTCTACTGATTATCACTGGTGCGTGTTCCATGATCGGTTGCCGATCCGTTCAAGAACCCGATACCATAACGTATAATGGTGAAACATTTCCCATACAAGAATTCTACAATAGGTCTGCTGCTGAGAGTTGGGAAGAAAAAGTGCCAATACTAAGACATATCATAGCAGAATCCCCATCCTCAGAAATCGCATATTTCGCACGACGTGATATCGCAACACGTGTTGACGAAAATCTTATTACGACTCATGAATTTATTTTTCAACAACTAAAACCACTGTTAAAGTATCATCCCAACTCCTCAAACCTGCACCTTGATTTATTATCTTACGGAAGGAGTATAGATATTGAAGCAGCAATCAGTTATGGGAAAAAAGCACTCAAATCTGTAGAGAGAAATAACAAGCACTCACGTTACAATGCCGATCCCGCAAGAATTCATGAGATTATGGGCTATGCCTATGAAGAGCTCGGTCATTACGACACTGCCATAGAACATTATCGTCAAGCAATAAAACTATATAAAGCCAAACATGATGAGAAAGTTTTCAGTGTAGGCGTTTCACCGAATGCTTCCATATATCGCCACATAGAACAGATCCGTAAAAACAATCCTATTCTCGGTCCACTTTCTGACGGGACGGTTTCAATGACACCCAAGGCTTCACAGCTTATCTTTGAGCCAGATGCACCCACATTGCTCACCGCAACGGCTGGCAGCACACCAGGAAGTGTTAAACTTACTTGGCATGCGCCCCAAAACGCTGACGAAAAGAATGTTACTGACTATCTGGTCAAATATGTAAAAAATGAAAACGCCAAAAATGGTTTCTGGACAGATTGGATTTCAACAGGCAGCACAAAGACATCTTATACTTTCACAGGATTAGGCAGCGGCGGATTTTATGTATTTAGAGTCGCAGCAACGAATGGAAACATCGCAGGCGAACCATCAAATCGTGCAAAGATATATGTACGTTAGATTAATCTTACGAAGTCTCACTCCAGCAGTTTACCTACTGAACTTATATAACCAATAATGAGACAAACTCATGAGTAAACACCCACAACTTATTATACTTATAACACTGATTATCGGTGTGGTCATTGGTGCAGGTGGTGTCTTGTTATTGCAGCATACAGACACAGAACCAGCAACACTCAAAACACCACCGCCAGGAGAAACGGATGGAACAGGTTACTGGCGTGGGGACAAATGGCACAGAACCGTCCCGCACAGACCGGAGTCAGTCAGCGTCAATGGAGAAGTGTTGACCTACGAAGAACTTGAAAAGAAGACAAGGCAAAGTGCGCGTAGAGCCAATCCATACGCGCTGCGCGTCCTAGAAGAATATCCGTATTCCGAAGCAGCACTTCATGCAAGATACATACTCGCTAAATATGACGAAAATCTTGAAATGATTTACGACAAACCCACCTTGATACACAGTTATAGGGAGATGCTCAAATACCATCCAGACTCCCCTCGGCCTTTGCATGATTTAGCACTCGCGACAAGGAGGAATTTCCTGGTGAATCCATTTTTTATGGTAAAGCAGAACTCAAATACCACAGTTTATATCCAGAGAACACGATATATGGTTTATGGGCAACCGCTGAAGATATTCATATTACTTTAGGGTTCGCTTATCAAAATATAGGCGTCTACAAATCTGCGCTTACGCATCTCAAAATGGCACGCGAATTGTTTGATCCGAAAAGATCTGATCCTAAAGACGAAAGATATTACAAAGTCATTATTAGCCATATTGAATCCTTCAAATCAGGAACTTCGCGATATGCTCCGCTGTCTGAAGTAAAGAGATTGAATGAAATGGAACTTGACGAGGCTGCCTTAGAGTTTGAAAGATATATAGATCAAGAGATGGACAAATTTATGTGGGAACTATATCCGGTGTCAGATTGATACACACAGCGTAAATTTGTTAGCACTTACAAATTATTCTAAAATAAGGAGTTCTCGTATGAAAGGTTTTATACATTCTTGATCACTCTCTCTAAGGTCGTTATATGAGTGGCCTCGCAAATGATTCTACGAAACAAGATCTATTTACATTATTGTTTGGTATTTTATTATTTAAAGGAGAAAAATAATGAAAAATCGGATTGAAATACTCACAATTTTACTGATGTTTGCTGTTATTTTGCTATTAGGCTGCAGTGTATTGGGCATCGCAACAGATAACACCGCTACCGTATCATACATCCAAGCAGATTTTGGGCCCGTTTCAGCAGGCAGTCGCATTCCTTTTGAATTACCACCTTTTCCTGACCCGAGTTTTGAAAGTATAATAAAAAAGTATAAAAGCGAAGTTGCTGCCAATATAGGTCATTCACATCTGCTCACAGAGAAAAAAAGTGTTATAGCAAATCCTACTCTATTGTGGAATGCTCGTGGTGTGTCTCCCGTCAATATACCGCGTCCTGCACATTGGGATACTGTTACTGGATATGATTATACCAACCCGCATAAAAATATGGTGATGTTCCTAAAACATAATCTAAAATATCAATCACGATTTCAAAGTCCACGTGGTAGCTTTAGCGTTGATGGCGTTTCTAATCCAATGCACATGGAGTACTTTTTGGGAAAGATATTTTACACGACAAAGGATCAAGAGAAACGCATAGATCACTTGTCGCATTCAGGAATTGACACATCCAGTGCAGAATATCACCGAAAAAAATGGGTGATCCTTG
>JAGFCA010000044.1 GCA_022394755.1 Candidatus Poribacteria bacterium | reverse complement strand
TTTTAAGAAATTGTGAATTAGTTGAAGGTCTATATGCAAATTTTGCAATTCTGAAAATAGTTCATCTGCGTTTTTAGTAGGCAGATAATCCAAATCTGTATGAGTTAATAATTGGTCTCGTAATGCTTTCAAGGTTTTCAAATCATGCGGAATGTTTTTATCATTATGATATGGTTGTAATAAAACTTCAATCTGTTTAGCAATATCAGTCCCTTTTAAATGCCCGTAGTTAGTATAGAAAGAGAAGGAAACGGTATCGTTATTTGTGCGTTTATCCATTAAATTACATATATCTATTACTATGTCTGTATAGATTCTTTTACGATAATCAAACCAAAAGACCGGATTCTCATTGTATATGGTATCTATATTGCTTACTACACCCTGTATTAGTGGATCCTTCATAAATCGGAATGAGAATAATCTTGGTGTCAAACTATCAAGAATACTATAATTTCTATTTAATTTGATCCATATTTCATAGTAGCCTCTTATCATATTCTCTATCTTATTCCAATTCGATACTTTTAGTTTAGGGTGCTTTTCTTTGCATTCCAAGGGTATATGGTCGGATAAAAACCAAATTTTATCCTGAATATCATTTTTGTTTACTTTAATTATTTTGGTGTTGGTATTACGAAATAGGGGGTTTTTTAATAATGAATATCCCTTTTTGATACTATCAAGTGAGAGTATTTTTGTATTATCTTCACTTGTTTGTCGCTGTTCAAGAAATACGTTGTCCTCAACTACGGGCAAATAGATAAAATCATTACAGGAGCATACAAAGTAATTTTGTTTGACGTGGGAAAATAAATGTTGCTTGTTATCAGGGTTTACCAATACATAATCTTGTTTTAATTGTATTTTTTTATTGCATTCGCAACAGTATTTGTGGTTACAGTATTTATGGTGAAATATGCGATAGAAAACCTCGTCTTTAAAAGCATCTTTCTGCATTTTTGCCAATGATTGCATAAGGCGATTTTGGAGTTCATCAGAATATCTTTTTATTTCTTCTGCCATCTCGCTATGGCATGCTGAACAAAACTGTTCATTAAGGTCACAAAATTCTGTGTACTCATATTTTTCAGTGGTGAAATTGCAAGATTCTTCGGCATTAAAAAGATAAAAAGCTGTTCTTTTATCTCTATCAGACAATTCATAATTTTCGTCTATAAAATCGCTCTTAAACATTGTTTAATCTCCTATTGCCCTTCTGGGACTTGAAAGAGGGGCCTATCGCCCGGCTATAGACATGTCGCCCCGCTGGGGCTAAATACACTCATGCACCGCATCCCGTCCCGATACATCGAGGATCCTCGTTTTGCGGGATTTCACGTTCTTTTTTCTCTCTACATATATGATACCATTTCTGATGTTAGAAATGCACATTTTGAAGAAAATCTTGGTTCATGTCAAAAGAAAGTGTAAAGCACGAAGAGAAACCGAGTTTTTTCGGAAAAACTCGGTTTCTTTGCACTAAATCTTAACATGAGCGAAAATCTTAAATATCCTCGCGCAGCCGTTGAATATCATCCTCACAAATAAATTCCACTGTCACACCATTTCGACGGAAGGCGTCGCGGAAATCCCGCCATTGACTATCCACCGCTTGCAGGATAGCCGGTCTCTCTGGATGGGCATACGCAACGGCGATAAATTTCCGATCATCTGGATCGAAGTCATTCAACGCCGGGTCATCTGGGAACTCTTCAAACGCATTCTCTAAACCATCGACGGGCGTAATCGAAACTAAGTTGCACCGTTCATCCCTGTTTGCCAAGATCCATCCAAGAAACCTATCGCCAACATCGGCACCATTGGATCGGAGATTTTGCATGTACTCGCGGAGGATTATCCATCTATTATCAAGAACTAACTTCATCTCGCCCTGCATAATTTCCTCAAGCCTGTCTCCACAGGTCTCCACGCAATCGGAGGAGGCTTGTTCTGACCGTCCGTTGGCGACCACTACGACATTTGTATCTACAATCACCGCCATTATTCGATTACTTTCCGCCGCTGCATTTCAGCTTTAGTCTTTTTAATTATGGTAAAAATTGTAATTACTAATACATTTGAATAATATCCTCAATAGCCATTTCTGAGTGGTATTGCTGATGTCGCTTTATATTGGCAAAATCGTGTTCAATGGGATTATAAT
>JAGFCA010000087.1 GCA_022394755.1 Candidatus Poribacteria bacterium | reverse complement strand
TCAATCACGCCAATGTGTCCGATGCCAGCAGCACCAAGATAGACACCTGCAGGTGAACCTAATCCGCCAGCGCCGACGAGTAACACTTTCGCATCAAGCAACTTTCCTTGACCCCGTTCACCAACTTCTGTCAGCATAAAATGGCGACTATATCGATCAAGCTGCTCATGCGACATCTCTTTGTCTTGTACAGTTGGGTATCCTGCGGAAGACCAATCTCTGTATCCGCCAGCCATAGAAACGGTATCTGTGTATCCCATCTCTCGGAGTGATTTTGCAGCAAGTAGTGAACGTGATCCAGCAGCACAGTATACAACTACTTTCTTACCACGGTCAGGAATAAAGTCCTCTACAGAAAATTCCAGCATTCCACGAGTCACATGTACGGAATCTGGAATATATCCTGCACGATATTCGTCTTCATCGCGAACATCTAACAGGACAAAGTCGCTATCGTTTTCTTGATCTTCCTTCACATCAGCGACTGTGACTTCTGGGATCTCTGACTTTGCCTCCTCTACGATTTGCCTATACGATTTCATAGTTTATTCTCCAAAGTATTAGTTACTTCTTTCGTCAAATATTTTTACATCATGCGATCAACGGCGGACAAAAAAGCTATGGATTCTCTTGAAATCCTAAAACGATTATAGCATGATTCTTACGTCATGTCAACTTTATGGTTTTAAGCCAATTTACAATGAGACAACAAACATACCTTCCTAAAGCACCAATTCAGATACATGTCGCTAAACATCCACCTAAAGGAGTGTTTCCAAATCTATGACAGGTTATATTTACATTTTATTGAATCTATACTTGACAAACAAATCTAAATGTGTTACAATATATGTAACAAAACAGATGTATTAAAGCATGCAATGAAAAAATGTGTGAACAAAGGAAAAATTCTCTTTAAATTTAGAAACAATTCAAAATTTGTAAGGAATATCTGGAAGATGGATTTCAATGACTCAATTTGCAAGATTACTAAAGTCATATTTTCAAAACGGGCAATTTCTGAGAGACTAATCTGTACAATAACTATTACATATCAGGACACAGAAGAACTAAAATCAAAAACGTACCTTTTTAGAAAAATAGTACAATCCAAAAAGACACAGATAAAATGCGAATTAACCCATACACAGACTGGACTTACACTCGATGTGTAATTTCATACCAAAACGTACCGTGGTACGAAAAACCTTACCGTACGGTACGGTTTCAATAATCAATAGAACCTATGATAAAAGAATAAATGTATATAGCAATTTACATCATAATAAGATCTCGTGACTATATTTTACTATCCCAAATTTAATATCCATAATAATCAAAACATGCTATAATATCCTTATGTTCAAATACAAATCAATTTACAATTCCAATGGAGAAAATAATGTCTAAAACATTCTTGGTATTTGTT
>JAGFCA010000226.1 GCA_022394755.1 Candidatus Poribacteria bacterium | reverse complement strand
CAATAGCATCTTATTTAAACTCCTTATAAAAAATTCAAGTTAAGATTCAGGGATTTTATCCTCTTAATCTATTCAATCTAAAAAAATCAAATATTGTTAATCAATATTTTTCGTGTATCTAAAACAGGGATAACCTGTTTACCTATCTTATGACGACCACCATGTCTGAACATGACAAAAGGGGAAAAATGTCTATGTCGTTCAAAGTTGGGTAGTCAATCATCCTCGCATTTTGAATTGTTGAAGCTGTTCCCAGTTTGATTTTGAGTATTGCTTCTTTCAATCCACAAGATCTTTAAAACCTATGTTGCAGTTGGGTGTTTATCCCGTTATCCTGCAAACTTGTCAATTATTATAGGTTATTAATAATATAATGTCAAATATTTTTTCTATTGTTTGTAGTTTTTACGCAATAGAAAAGGGACTTCACTGCATAAAATATCTATTTCTGTATCTGTTCTATACACCCAATCGGCATTACCGATATTTGAAGTCTCTGTTTATATTGACAATTATGTTAACATTAAATAAAAAAATAGTCAATATTTTTTTGCGTTTCTTACTTTTTTACGCACTATTACGGATTATTATACACTATGATGCGTTATATGTCAAGCAATAATCACAAAAAACATACACCTCTGATTAAAAAGTGTTTGACGATATGACGGTATTTGTTAGTGTTGTTTAGCCTAACTTTCCGTGCCTTTCCTTAATATATACGTATTAAAATGGTAATGGATACAAAAAATGTAAAAAGTTTTTTGGAGGTGTGTTTTTGTCAGAATCACGGATTACGCAGATTACACAGATTTCACGGATTTCACGGAACGGGTTTTGGTGTGGGTGAAGGTTTTTTGTTTGTCAGAATCGCTGATTACGCGGATTTCACAGATTTCACAGAACAGTTTCTGGTGCAGGTAAAGGTTTTTGTTTGTCAGAATCGCGTGTAATCCGTGATTCAGAAAAATGAATCCCATCGGGATGCAATGTTTATAGCAAAACGTTGAAAAGTGTCTTGAGTCCCTTCGGGACGCAATGTTTATAGATTAGGGATGCAATCAGGTTTTGATATTGATTTGATAAGAATGAAATGTTAATATAGATAAATATGTATAACCGTAAGGAGGAATACCATGGCAAACACTTATACACAATTATATGTACACATAGTTTTTGCGGTTGAACATCGTCGTAATCTAATTCCGAAAGAACATAAAGAAGAGCTCCACAAATTTATCACTGGTATAATCACCAATAATAAACATAAAATGATCCGAATCAATTCTATGCCTGACCATATGCATATTTTTATCGGTTTAGCCCCTTCAGTATCTCTATCAGAATTGGTAAAAGATATTAAAGCAAATTCATCCCGATTCATTAATAAGAAACAATGGTGTGTTGGTCAGTTCAAATGGCAAAATGGGTATTCAGCTTTTTCTTATGCACATTCACAATTAGATAGTGTATCAAATTATATCATTAATCAGGAACAACATCATTCACATAGGTCGTTTAGAGAAGAATATGTTGAGTTGTTAAAGCGGTTTAATATTGATTATGATGATAAATACCTGTTTCATTCAGTTTCAGATGATGAATCTTAACCTTAAACATTCCGTCCCTATGGGACTCTTTTTACCATAACATCTGTTGCTATAAACATTCCGTCCCTATGGAACTCTTTTTTCGATAATATCTGTTGCTATAAACATTCCGTCCCTACGGGACTCTGTTGCGATAACATCTGTTGCTATAAACATTCCGTCCATACAGGACTCTTTTTTCGATAACATCTGTTGCTATAAACATTCCGTCCATACAGAACTCAGCGGAATCTGCACTCCAGAAAACGGATAGCCGATTGCAAAAAAACAACAAGGGAACACAGATATGATATCCGGTTCCCTTGTTGTTTCTGTTTGTTATATATATATTATATTAATGTATTATGTAGCCGTGAAAAATTTCGTAGTTTCACGCTACCGCTGATGCGCTTATATTTCTAATTTCCTTTTTATTGACCATCTCCCCAGGGTCATACCCACGCCGAACAAGTTCTCCAAATAAGATTTCATCTGCCGCCTCTCCTACAGATGTTGAAGTATACACATTCGTTTTTTCTGACATCAATGACATCGCTTCGGTAGCTTTACGTAGTTTCGTATAGTTGACACCAAGATAACTTTGTGTCGTCTTAACATCGTTATGCCCCAGCATTTCACGTACCGTATATATATCGTTTGTCTGTTCATAAAGACGTTGTGCGTAGCTTTTACGCATAGAATGTGTCGCAAGCTTACCGTTTAATCCTGCTTTCTTAAATGCATCCTTTAATATAAGGTGTGCGGATTTACGTGTCATCGGTTGTGTTCCCTGTCCGTTGCGTGACGGAAATAGGGGTCGTGAGACGATGAGTGGATTACCATACTGTTCTTGATGCCACTGGATAATTTCTTGTACCGCCAAGATCCCGTCAGAATTCATCGGCACAGCACGCGATGTTTCCTGCCCTTTAACAATTGATCTGTCAAACAGAAGATCCGTCACAGGCGCATTGTTCTGATAGACATCAGTGAGTCGCAACCCCAACAGTTCAGAAATCCTGCCACCGGTAGAAATACCGAGGATAAACAGACTTCTGTTACGGATGGCAAAAGTGCCGTCAAAACATGAGATTACCCGGCGTATTTCATCGTTCATGAGAGGTCTTGTGCCTTTCATGGACACCTCCTAAAATATAGATTTTATGATTTTCGTAGTATATGCTATATAAGAAATATACGTTTTAACATACATGCATGTTGCAAGATAATTAGCAACAGTAGGCGTTGTAAACCGTGTTCTAATCATACTTAAACCGCATGTCCCCAACACGCAAAACATTTGTATATCAGAACCGCGTAATTCCGTGTATTCTGAAGAATCTGCGATTTAGACTATTTTCCATACCCGACGCTTCCCTCCTTCCTTTTTCCATACATCCTCCATTCTAATATTTCATACTGCAGCCAACTGAAAAATGATTGTCAGATACACTTAGAATATGACTTATAATTTTATATAGTCTTAATAGGATATATAAATAACTATTATGTAAAGTATAAATTATCTATGTATTAATACGGACTTATATTATTAACAGATACACTATATATTGGTGTTAGACAATTACTTTTTCATACGTCAATTATTTGAATGTGATGTAATTCCCCTTTTGTCTAATTCAAATATGGTAGTAGATCATTTAAAAGATAGGTAAACAGGTTATCCCTGTTTTTGATACACGAAAAATATTGATTAACAATATTTGATTTTTTTAGATTGAATAGATTAAGAGGATAAAATCCCTGAATCTTAACTTGAATTTTTTATAAGGAGTTTAAATAAGATGCTATTG
>JAGFCA010000223.1 GCA_022394755.1 Candidatus Poribacteria bacterium | reverse complement strand
CATCTATACACCAATGCCAGTTTGACTTATGGACAACTTTAAAACAACCAACTGTGTTTCCTTCAGAGGAACAGAGACATCTATCTATCCTTATAATATAAAAGGATAGCAAAAAAGGACTCTTTATTGTAGGACTATTTTTTGACGCGGGTGCAGTGTAAATGGTCCAAAAGTTAACACTGTACCCAATACATAGCACTTCTATGGAGTACAAGAACTTCAGGACACCATCTTTCTGCATAACTCATGCAGATTTAGACATAACTTATGTTGATTCGGACATAACTTATGTAGGAATCGTCATTTTTCTGTCCGTAACTGCCCAAAATTGCTTGGCATGAAACTTGCGCATACTAACATATTGTGTGGGAGTTCTACAAGAAAATTAAAATGTCCGCTGGTATACAGAAATTGCGTGGGGAATATTTATGAACCATCAAAATTTGTTGAATACCGACTGAGGTTTAGAAAAAATTGATCAATTATTAAAAAACGTTGTATTTTGTTTTCATTTTTGGTAATATACCTTCGGCATCCGTGAAATCCTTTTTTGGTGGTTCGGCGAGAGGGCTAGTCTCCCGAACCGCGGCACTGCCAAGTACAGATTGCCAGTGCGGGTCTTATTATATCATACTTCACTATTTAAATGCATGATATTATAAACTGCATCGTAATGCTTGATTTTCTTCGGAATATCTTGTACGATTACGAATGGACGTTGGAGATGGATTGCCAGGTAGAACCCTCTACCTCCATCTCCACCCAACTGGCAATTGGGTATGCGTCTGAAATACAACGTCCAAATTCCACGATTTTGATTTACTGATGGTCGTGCATCTAAACTCCGTACACGATTGCTGTGTTCTTATATTATTGGTGAATGCACTATACATCAAATACTGAATAGTTCAAGACTTATACAAACACATTTGCTGATAAGGTATCATTTCTCGTCAGCAAAGTAATGTGTAACTTTTAGGAACTCGCGGAATAATATCCAAATTCAAAGAATAGGGTGTTTTGATAGCTAAGTTCCGAGTTGCTCTAATGTGATTTCTTTCATACATAGACAGTTTTGTGTATTCAACAACTTGTAGGTCTTTTTAATCACACATAAAAGGAGTCACACTATGAAACGATTTCCAACTGTTTCCTATTCTCTCAGCCAATCATGCTTCACTTTATTCATGACAGTATTAGTGCTTATGTTTATAGTAAACTTTAGAATTAATGATACATGTTTATAACTTCATCAATGGTTATATCAGCATTGTATTCTCTGAGACGTTTGATATTCGCAAAGTCGTTTTCAATCGGGTTGTAGTCC
>JAGFCA010000221.1 GCA_022394755.1 Candidatus Poribacteria bacterium | reverse complement strand
CAATAGGAGGGAGTCGGATCGTAACGAGAAGGAGGACCGTTGTTCAACCTGCTATTGTATAACACAAGATCACCCATACTACCATCTTCAAGCATCTCGGTGACGACACTTACAATCTTGCTAACTCTGTTTGGCAACACAAGCGCGCTGAATACACCATGCCTATCGGTTGCTTCCGCCGCAGGACGCAGACGATCTGCACTATCAGCAAACGGTTTATCCAGAAGATATGGAATTCGTCTTTCAACACAAGTCTGAACGTGTGATGGCATCTCGGTGTGCTTCCCTGCAACAAGTGCTGCATCCGGTTTACATGCATCAAGGCAGTTGCCTGCAGAATCAAATGCTGGTGCTTGGAAGTGATGTGCTAACTGTTCACGTGGTGAATGTTCGGCATCCATCACACCAACAATCTCGTGTCCGAGAGATTGTGCTGTTTGTGCCATACTTCGTCCGTGGTGGCTATAGGAAAGCACTGCTATTTTCAATATGTACTCCAATGTCGAAATTGCTTTTTGGTATAAGATCTAATACCATTTCTATAAATTATTGTCTCATTACGGTTGCTATAGTTTTAGTATTTTAGGACACAAACTGGAAAGTTTGTGCTACATAAAAGCGAGATTATAGCCTAAGTTGCTACCTTCATTCATAATGAGGAGTTTTCTAAACCCAATTGCCTTTAATTTCTTTAACGCAATCACAGGAGGCGATCCAAATGCAGAGACATTCGGAAGTTCAACAAGATGAGGAAGATAATCACCGTTTTTATCATAGAAGACTTTCACCATTATGCCATCAAAGGCATCTATTTTCATCCATTAATCTCCTTATATAAGTCTAAATCGGTGATAAAGATAGTTCGTGGACTACCCAACTGCCTAATCGTCTGGATTGTTCTTTCACCAATTAGGGAGGTAACCTTATGTCTGACCAAATCCATAAGATAATGCAAGTTCGTTTACACTGCCCAGGGCTATATATGTCCGCTATTCGAAGCAGTCTGGAACTCAAACTCTGGTTCATGAATTCAGTCTCTATGTTAATTTTATCTGGACCGACACACTTAAGTTGGTAAAATCCATCGTGGCAATATTGCAGTACTTGAGAATCTGTGAGGGACGGTTCACAGTCATAAGTTCGGTTGGTATTGTCGTATTTCATGATGACCCACTTAAGTCTTAGTGTTTAGAATTTCCAACCCTCTCTTTCCATGAATCCTTGTAAGTTTGTGCATTCAATGTCAAAATGATCACATACGTTTGGTATCTTGGCAGCGTTAGGTTTCTCTTTTTCTTGAGTTACCACACATCCGTTTATTGCTTCTGCTAATGCGATGACAAACGGATCGGCAATTGGTCGTCCAGTAAGTCTATTTCTTTCAGTTACTAAATTTTGAAAATGGGGCACAAGGAATATTCTTCTAGCAAATTGGGTAACTGCAGCATCTGGAATCTGAAATATTCTCTTATTGTCATTTATCCAAGTAATTAAATGTGGTGAAAGGGCATCATTGTCTAATTCCTGAAGACTTCACGTACAGATATTATTTCTTCATTATTGACAGCCAGATTGAATTTTTCCCAAAATCTTGGAAATTGCTGCGGATAATAATGACTTGTTACTATGAAACTACTGGTATCAAATACATAAACCATTATATGAGAGTTCTTTTTAGTAAACGATCTTCAAATTGAGGAATGTGTTTGACTTTTACATTCAGATAATCTGCTAGTTCCTCTATTGAACACAATCCTTGATTGTATTTTTTAAATGCAAGTGTCATATACTTGTAGCCTAAATATGTAGCTTGAGTATTGTAATAGGAACCACCACTTGGTGAATCCTCATTTGACTTTTTCTTATTATGTAAATCATATAAGGCAGTCCACCCCTTTACTTTATGTTGATAATCTTCAAAATTTAGAATGCCTTTTTCAACCAATTTCAACAAAATTACAGGTCGACTAACCTTATAACGTGTAGCCAACTTTTCTACTGTATCATCATCAAATTCAACAAAACTCGTTTGGGATTCCATATCGTCAGAAGGCACAAGAAATTCAGCAGCAAATTTGTTGCAGAATGATTCAATTCTTCCACCTTGAGGATTAATTCCACGCGTAACTCCGTTTTTTCCAAGTAATAGGTGTGCTAATTCGTGGAACAAAGTAAAAATTTGTCTTACTGCAGCTCTAGTATTATTCAGATATATCACTGGAAAATCAGAATGTAAAAGACAGAAACCATCTACAGAATCATCTTTGAAGGCATCTTTGAAAATGAAAATACCGTTTTCTTCAAGGCAATTTCTCCAATTTTCCAACGCATCAGTAGCATTTTTCCATTCTGTCTGGATCTTGATATCAATATTTAGATATACACGAGTTTGATTTGCCAATTCCTTAGGAGAATCGTTTGGTTGTGAATTGAAATCATAGAATATTTTCTTCTCTGATGGATTTGTATTGTTATTCAATTCCATTAAAGAGAGTTGTCTTGAGTATGCTTGTCGTAATAGAATATGGATCCTTGGTTCTAACTCCTTAACTTCAGATCTTCGTAACGCAAGTTTATCAATGATGTTTTCTTCTTCAGGTGGATTTGGGAGGAAGAAGAGGGCAACAGGACGTTTATACTTATCTGCAAGTTTTTCAAGCTGTACATAAGTTAGAGAACAATTACCGGATTCACATTCTACGATGAATGATTTTTTCTTATTTAATACTTTGGCAGCAGCTTCTGGGGAGTATCCTGAGCGTTCGCGTGCCCATTTGAGGATTTCAGGGTTCATTCCATTGATGTATTCTGCCATGCTTTCAATCTCTCGGTGTTGGTTC
>JAGFCA010000137.1 GCA_022394755.1 Candidatus Poribacteria bacterium | reverse complement strand
TGGATATCCCCTGTTCAGAATCGTATATTTATAACGTCGGCTAATAGCACTGAACCGTGCGTGAAATTCTGTTGAAACTTCCTTTACATCCGTAACTACAATGTCACGCGGTAGAAAAGTGTTAAGTCCTTTTTGAAAAGCAATTGTTGGGATTGATAACTCAGTATGAAAGTTTGCTACTTGACCTTCAGCATGAACTCCAGTGTCTGTCCTTCCTGCACCAACAATCTGTATTGATGTTTTTGTCAACTGAGATAAAGCAACTTCAACAGTCTCCTGTATTGTAGGAAGATCTGGTTGCTTCTGCCATCCATGATAATTTGTACCATCATATTCAAGTACAAGTCTGATATTTCCCATTCTGTCACATTGAAACAGTATTGAATCACGATACATAAGATTATCACATACTGTGTTTATGTGTCAAACAAATAAATTGTCTATCTTGGGTATGTATTGATCATAACGTGAACCTTGAAATCATTGAGACATTGAGGCATTAATATATAGTTCAAGTTGCTACCTACAATCTATTTCACAATTTACACCAACTTTGGATTAAGTAATAGGATTTTCACTGATTTAACCGTCTATTGCTATAATTCGGGGTTAGTAAACCCCTCCTTGAAGTGCAGTAAAAGATCTGTTAAAACTAAGATTTTTCTTTGTAAATCCTGTATGAGATTTAATAGCAAAACATAGATTTTATTAATTCTTAAAACCGTACCGTACGGTAAGGTTTTTCGTACTACGGTACGTTTCTTTTGCAGTTTTCTGTATCGACATGAATCCAGTCTACATATGGGTTTGTTGACAATTATTTCGGGTATTTTTGAAAATGTCAATTTTTTGAAAAAGGTACGTTTTTTGATTCCGTTTTCTGTTGTTCTGAATCGTGCTTTTAAGACATAGAATCTCTGCAACGTTATCCGATAGAATAATAAGACAAATGTGCTAATTTCTTTGTAATATGTTTTATTTTTCATTCCTAGCATTTTCCTTTTCAGGTAGTCCTCGGAACATGACACTTCATATTTTAAGGTGTCTTTGTTCTCAAAAATACTTTTTTGGTGACATATGAGCAAAACTCACTGTCCTTTTGTTAAAATTATATGTGTAATACATATTGTAACATAACGTATAGAATTTGTCAAGTGAATATTACAATTGTGGGTATATTTTTGTAACTATCGGTGTTAACTATACTATAGTTTGGACAGTTCTAAGTGAAACACATTTCGCTCGTAAAATCAGTCATCAGAATCAAGATGTAATTGCTTCATCATAGAGCAATTGAATTTTAGATATGGTAAAAGAGGCAGTATTTGAACTTTACTCATCCGATTTAAAAGTGCAACTATTCTATTGATATGATAGGATAACAATAGTTGGATAATTTCTTGAGGACTTTGATTAATGATCCAGTTAAGTATCAATGAGATCTAAGAATTCACCTGTCGCATTGTTGGTGCTTAAATCTGTGGTGAGTAACGTAATA
>JAGFCA010000050.1 GCA_022394755.1 Candidatus Poribacteria bacterium | reverse complement strand
GGACTACAACCCGATTGAAAACGACTTTGCGAATATCAAACGCCTCAGAGAATACAATGCTGATATAACCATTGATGAAGTTATAAACATGTATCATTAATTCTAAAGTTTACTATAATATGTATGTCTGCGAATGTTCGAGCATCAGGACTAAGAACCACATAATTATCGCCATTTTCCGTATGTTTGGTCACTAATCTTAATTCTTTCCCAGTTTGCACATCGTATACCCAAATACCGATTGAAGTAAATACAAACAATTTACTGCTATCAGAAAAGAATTTAAATGGATTTCTTCCTTCTACGTTTAATATTTTCCCTTTCCCAAGTCTTAACTTTGCTCCTTCTGGTAATTCCCATCGTGTATAGTCATCCGCATAGGAAAACGAGAGAAATGTCAAAGTTAACAGTAATATCGTAATGACTGCATGAATCGGTCTCATACTTAAATTCTCCTAAATAACCTAAGTTGGAACCTATAAGAATTTAGAACTACAGATTCCGTTTTTAAGAAAGGAAAGTGCAAAATACCCGAGATATCGTAGCGTCTACTACCAGTATACCCCTTTTTGACGCAAACTGGATGAAGAATAAATGATTAATTCGCTAATATGCGGATGAGGAACCCCATCCCTACGTTTTATTTTGTGAGTTGTTTTGACTGCGAAATAACTGTGGTGTTCTTGTCCTTTCATTTTGATCTCCTTTGAATTTTTTAGTCTTTTCAATATCACCAAAAAACACCAACTTTAACATCATGGTGTTTTTTTCAAATTGGCTGTCTGATTAGTGTGCATAAGGGTTCGTGTGTTGTTTTGAATTTGGCATTTTTTTGTTGGTGTTTTTTGTTCTTGTGCTTTTCATAATATTTGTTGATTTTGACGACACAATTCGCCAATTCGTTAACGGGTTTGGCAGTTCGTCTTGGAATTCTTCCATAAATGTGTTGGCAACTTGTGACGTTGTATGAATTGTGCGAAACAGTTGGCTGCGAATTGCTTGTGGTGTTCTTGTAAAATCATTGTGATTCTCCTTTGAATTTATGGTTTCGCTATAACACGCAATTGTACGTTTTTTACATTAACTGTGTTATTTCAAAATTGGCTTTTGGCTCAGTGTGCATAAGGGTTCGTCCGTATTTTTCCATGTTGAAAAAAAATTAATTGTGTGTTCTTTTGTCTTTGTTCTGTTGCTCATAATGTCTTTCAATTCTGGCAACAAAATTTTCCATTTCATTTTCCATTTTCTTATTCTTTTTAATCTTTCTGGATGGTTTTTGTGATGCTTAATCTTCAAAATTCCGCGATGCATATAGTTTAGGTTTATTTTGTGATAACTTTGAGAACTGATGTTTGGTTTTATTGTTTTCATTGTGTTGTCTCCTTTTTATTGATATTATTATAATTGGTGGTGGGTGGGTTTTCAAGGTGTTTTTGATGTTGGAGGTTATGGATTTTAGGGTATTATCTATTAGGATTCTATGGGTGTCGGTGGATGGTGGA
>JAGFCA010000164.1 GCA_022394755.1 Candidatus Poribacteria bacterium | reverse complement strand
CATCTATTTTTGAGAACCATCTATTTTTGAGAACCATCTATTTTTGAGAACCATCTATTTTTGAGAACCATCTATTTTTTAGAACCATCTGTTTTGAGAACCATCTGTTTTTGAAATAAGTTGAATTAGTAGATTGGATGATGTATCCTTTTAATATAGTACATTAATATGAATATTTTCGTATATCACTCATTACATTTTACTCATTAATAATCAATTCAGCATCTGTTACCTTTAATATACGTATACAGGAGGAAAATTCTTGCTAAACAAATTATTGTGTGTCCTTCCAATATTAATTCTCTTTTCATTTATTTCAGATGTCTATTCAGATAAGATTACTGTCGGTTTGATTTATGATATCCGCGGCCGGGGAGATCTCTCCTTTTGTGATGCTGCATACGCAGGAGCAGAAAGAGCATCAAAACAATGGGATATTAAAATAAAGGAAGTTAACCCAGGACAAAGTACTGATATCGAAAGGGCTGTCAGAGGATTAGCAAAATTGAAGTATGATATAATCGTTGGTGTAGGCTTCCTTTTTCGTGAACCAATGAATCGGGTTGCTGGAGACTTTCCCAATACTAATTTTGTTTTGATTGATGCTGAAGCCACACCTACAAATGTTGCTTCATTAATCTATAAAGCACACGAAGGTACATATCTCGCTGGTATAATCGCATCTATGAAAACTGATACAAATAGAGTTGGATTTATTGGTGGAATGAAAATTCCTCTGGTCGAAGCATTTGAAATTGGATATGAGGCTGGAATTAAAGTAATTAATCCGGAGATTGAACTAATATCTAATTATGTAGGTGTTACACCTCAAGCATTTGATGATCCTGCTAAAGCTAAAGAATTGGCTTTATCACAATACAAAAAGGGTGTAGATATTATTCTTGCCGCTGCTGGGGCAAGTGGATTAGGGGTTTTGGAAGCTGCAAAAGAAACAAATAAATATATTATATGGGTAGATTCGAATGGAAATAGTCTTGCTCCAGGGTTAGTTCTTACAAGTATAATTAAAGGTGTTGAATTATCGGTTTACCAATCTATTGAGAATGTCGTAAATGGTACATTTACCGGAGGTCTTAAAAATTATGGACTTAAAGAAGGTGGAGTAGAGTATATTGTTGATGATGTTAATAAAGACCTTCTATCGGATACGATCATTCAGAAAGTTGAAGAGTATAAATCGAAAATAATTGCTGGAGAGATTTTGGTACCAAGTATACGTAAAAAGAATGTAAAGGAATAAGTGTGGAAAAGTTAACAATTGTAGTTCCGGGTGATTCCCCTCCTCAAATTCAAGATTCAGTCCACTTGGATAGATTGAAACCGTATGGAGATGTGGTTGTATATACGGATCGACCTGAGAGTATAGAAGAAAAAATTAAAAGAGCAGAAAATGCCGATATACTGATTAACTCGCGTGGTTTGGTAAAATGGAATGAAGATGTACTTCCCTATTTACCAAGATTAAAGTTAATTTCTCTATGTTCTATTGGAACCGATATGATTGCACTTGATGTAGCTAAAAAGCAAGGGATAGTAGTATGTAATCAACCAGGACGTACTGCACCTGTAGTGGCAGAACATGGTTTCGGTTTGATGTTTGCTCTTTCAAAACGTGCAGCTTTTATGACTGCATCATTAAAAGATGGAAACTGGCCACGTATGGATAATGTGTTTTTACAAGGAAAAACACTCGGAATTATTGGAACTGGTCATATCGGTTCTGAAATGGCACGTCTTGGAATAGCAATTGGTATGAATGTTGTTGCATGGACATATAACCCTTCTGACAAACGCGGAAAAGACCTGGGTATTCAATTTGTTGATTTTGAGGATCTTCTTAGAATATCTGATGTCGTTAGTCTTCATGTAAAACTTACAGATGATAGTTTTCATTTAATTGGTGAGTATGAATTATCTATTATGAAACCTGGTGTATTGATTGTTAATGTTTCAAGGGGTCAAGTAATTGATGTGGACGCACTTATAAAGGCATTAAATGGTGGGCACATCGGTGGTGCTGCTTTAGATGTTTATGAACAAGAACCATTACCCGAGAATCATCCTCTACTAACATGTGAACAAGTAATACTAACCCCGCATTGTGCGGATATGACTCCTGAAGGTGTTGATTTATTAAATGAAGGGGCTGTAGATAATATCATCGCATTTTTAAATGGTACACCTATAAACGTTGTAGTTTAAGGCATTCATGAATTCTTCAGATCATCGTAAAGGAAATACAAAGAATACAAGATTAATTGGAGTTGATACAGGAGGTACATTTACAGACATAGTTCTATCAGAAGGAACTACTCTTACAACTCATAAGGTGATGTCTACTCCAGAAAATCCTGCACATGCTGTAATTACTGGTGTCAATGAAATCTGTAACATGGCTTCTGAAAAGGATTTAAGTGAAATACAGATTATCCATGGTTCTACTGTAGCAATAAATGCACTATTAGAAAGAAAGGGTGCTCGAATTGCTCTGATAACTACAAAGGGTTTTGAGGATGTTTTGGAAATAGGAAGACAGGCGCGGTCAAACTTATATGATTTATATGTTGAACGTCCCAAACCATTAATTCCCTTCAACCTTAGATTCGGTATCAATGAAAGAACATTATATACAGGTGAAATTAAATATGAAATAAAAAATGAGGAACTGAATAGTTTATCAGAACAGCTTTTCAAATTTGATTTAGATGCTATTGCAATCTGTTTTTTATTTTCTTATGTAAATCCTCAAAATGAGCAACTTGCCGCTGAATATCTTACGAAACATAATATACCAATATCATGTTCACATCAAATCCTTCCTGAATATAGAGAATTTGCCCGATTTAGTACAACAGTGGCAAGTGCTTATGTACGTCCTACATTAGAGAAACATCTCAAGACACTTCATGTTTCGAATAGATTCCCACCCTCTCTCAGCTTAATGTTGTCAAATGGAGGTCGGGTATCATCAAAAAACATTGAATCCACAGGAATACAGACACTATTATCTGGTCCAGCCGGTGGGGTAATAGGGGCATTTCATATTGCAAAAACTGCAGGTTATCATAAGATTATTACCTTTGATATGGGCGGTACTTCTACTGATGTAAGTCTATGTAATGATGATGTATCGTTGACAACTGAAAGCATAATTAATGGTATACCAATAAAGGTACCCCTAATTGATATACACACTGTAGGTGCAGGCGGTGGATCTATTGCATTTCTTGATTCCGGTGGTGCTTTACGGGTTGGACCGGAAAGTGCTGGAGCAGATCCTGGACCAATATGTTATGACCAGGGCGGTGAAAATATTACGGTAACTGATGCAAATCTTTACCTTAGACGTATATCACCACAACATTTTTTAGATGGAAATATGTCTCTATCAACAGATAGAACGAATCGTATGATTGAAGAATTCTCAAAACGAATTAATATTTCACCATTGAAAACTGCTGAAGGAATACTTCAAATTGCAAATTCCATTATGGTAAATGCAATCAAAGTAATTTCAGTTGAACGTGGGTATGATTGTAAGGATTTTACTTTGGTCTCATTTGGAGGTGCAGGTGGATTACACGCTGCATTTCTTGCTGATAGCCTTGGAATACAAACAATTCTAATTCCCCCTAACGGAGGATTATTGTCCGCTTATGGTATGCTCTATGCGGATGTCATTAAGGATTATTCTCAGACAGTCTTGATGCAAATATCAACCGGTCAGGAATATACTAATCATTCCATTATTGAGAAACTTGATAAGTGCTATAAAGAATTAGAACAGAAGGCAATTTATGAAATGGAACTTGAAGGATTTGAATTATCTCAATTGAAAATGCTACGATCGTTGGATATACGGTATTTGGGACAATCCTATGAATTGAATGTACCTTGTTCTCATGATACTTTAGATTTTGTAGACAGTTTCCACTCTATTCATAAAAAAAGGTATAGTTATTCACATCCCGATGCAAAAATAGAAATTGTAAACCTACGTTTATCAGCATTATATGAGACTGAGAAGCCAGATATAGATTCTAATCCATTAACTGATAAGCAACCCTCATCAGCTTTAATTGGTGAAAAAGATGTGGTCTTTAATAATAAACTACATGCCACCAGATTTTATCGTCGTGAGGAATTGTTACCTGGAAATAGAATTGATGGACCTGCTATAATCACAGAATATAGTGCTACAAGCGTAGTTCCACCAAGTTTTTCTATCAATATAGACACATATAAGAATATCATTCTAAGACAAAAATAAATAATAGGTGGGGTTCATTGACTTAATCTATATTTATGAAATTGACATATATAAATAGGTATGTTAGGATTTAGATATTATTTCTATATACATAGTTAAAACTAAATTCAAAATTGTTTAGTCATACATTGAAGCAAGGAGTTAATTCATGAGAACATTAGCTATCACGTTTTCATTTTTATTCATCATCTCATTTGTCAGCATAGGCATCGCTGCTGATGATGAATCTTTAGTAGCATTTTACTCTTTTGATGGGAATGCTGAAGATGGTTCTGGGAACGGAAATAATGGTGAAATTAAAAATGGATCTAAATTTGATAAAGGTAAATTCGGGGATGCTATTTATCTTGATGTTGGAGCCCATGTTGAAATGGCTGTCTCTGACACTTTACATGGGGACCTATTTAAGAGTGATCCCTTTACAATTTCAGTATGGATAAATCCTACTTTTGAAGGTGGGGCATGGCAACAGATATGGAGAAGTTTACCAACTGCATCTGGACACAATACATTGTTTGTAAATAAAGACCAAGGATTATTGTCTTGGCGCGGACAAGTAGGGGGTTGGACAGTACTTTGTCAAACCAACGACGGAATTGTAGAAAAGGATAAGTGGACACATGTTGTTGTTCAAAGTGATGGAAAGAAATACAGAATTTATGCAAATGGAGAGATGGCACAAGAATCGGATTTCCAAGAAACCCGTGGAGAAAACCAGATTTATAGATTAGGTGGTGAAGGAGGAGAGGGTTTCGGTGGAGCACTCGATGATGCTGCTATTTTCTCCAGAGCGTTAGATGAAGGTGAAATTAAGGCTATTATGCAGGGTTATGAAGAGTTTGCACCTGTAAAATCAAAGGGAAAACTCAGTACAATTTGGGCAGAAATAAAAAAATAGTATTTTATTATAGTTTAGCTTCCATATCTGGACTTGTTCTTGTGTTAGTTGTACGATACAATTGACAAACCCAGATATGGAGGTTATTATTTAATGAGGTAAGGGATAATTGTGGAAACACCAAAAACTATAACATGCAAGAATTGTAATAGCGTAATTGATTTTGACGCGTTTATCAAGAATTTAAACGTATGTCCGGATTGTGATGCTCATTATCCCTTAAGTGCATCAAATCGTATGAAGCTTCTTGTTGATAAAGGTAGTTTTGAAGAATACGATGCAAACCTATACTCTATTGATGCACTTGAATTTCCAGAGTATACAGAGAAACTTGAGAGAGATATTAATAAAACTGGACTAAGATCTGAGATGTTATCAGGAATTGCAAAAATTGGTGGTATTTCTGTAGCAATTGCAATTGGAGATGTCGGTTTTATAGGTGGAACATGTGGAGCGGTAATTGGTGAAAAAGTAACCAGATGTATTGAGATTGCAGAAGAGAAGAATTTACCTCTTGTAATCGTATCTGTTAGCGGTGGAATGCGAATGCAGGAAGGTACATTAGCCTTAATGCAAATGGCGAAAACTGCTGCTGCCTGTACAAAATATGTAAACAATGGAGGTTTCTATATTTCTGTTGTCACTGATCCTACATTTGGTGGCGCAACTGCAAGTTATACTTCACTTGGGGATGTGATTATAGCGGAACCTGGGGCTCGTGTCGGTTTTGCAGGACCACTTGCCGTAGCAAGTTTACAGGAAGAATTACCAGAGAACTTTCAAAAAGCCGAATCATTAGTTTCACATGGTTTTATAGATCATATTGTACATCGAAACGAGATGCGACGACTACTGACTTATTTGATTTCATATACTTGATAATGTTACATCACTATTAGAATAAATGTAGGACTTTTTCTGATTAATATAAATTATATTTTACTCTACTCCATTGTATTCATTCCCCTGTGATAACCTACTGACAATCAAGCAAAACACTCCATTTCTGTCACTTTAACAGAATTTTTGACGTATTAACTAACGATAACCTCAGATAGATCATCATTGAGTACTATCTACTTGAGACTTTTGATTGGATATGTATTCAGTACCAGATCATTCGATCCCAATAAGAAATATAAGGAAAAAGTAGAAGAAGATGCCAAAATCATTAGTAGTTGTTGAATCACCAGCAAAAGCAAAAACCATTAAGAAGATACTTGGGAACGATTATATTGTCGACTCTTCCGTTGGACATATACGTGATCTACCAAGAAAAGAGCTTGGGGTTGATATAGAAAATAATTATACACCTAAATATGTAACTATACGAGGTAAAGGTCCAGTAGTTAAAGAAATAAAGGAAAAAGCAAAAAAAGTAGATCGGATCTATCTTGCTGCCGACCCTGATAGAGAAGGTGAGGCAATTTGTTGGCATTTAGCAGAAGAATTACAAAAAACTAAGAAACCTATTTTCAGAATCGTATACAATGAAGTTACACAAAATGCTTTATTAGAAGCAATTGAAAATCCTGGCGAAATTGATCAAGCCCTTGTAGATGCTCAGCAAGCAAGGCGTGTATTAGATAGACTTGTAGGTTATAAAATCAGTCCTTTATTGTGGAGAAGTGTAAAACCAGGTCTAAGTGCAGGTAGGGTACAATCAGTTGCTGTACGTCTTATTTGTGAACGTGAAGAGGAGATTGAGGCATTTACTCCAGAAGAATATTGGTCGCTTACTGCTACATTGACTCCCCATGATAAGGAACATTTGTTCCCAGCAAAATTAAATCGTATTGGAACAAAAAAGGGCGAAATCAACAATTATGGTTTTCGCATTGATGAAGAACGAGCAAAAGAACTTACTTCAGATGCCAAGACACAAGATTTTATTGTTGATAAAGTAACAAAACGGGAACGGCAACAGAAACCTGTTGCACCTTTTAAAACAAGCACTCTACAACAGGAAGCCTCAAGAAAATTACGTTTTACTGCTAAAAAGACTATGATGGTTGCACAACAACTATATGAAGGTTTAGAGATTGGGAAGGATGGTTTACAAGGTCTTATCACTTATATGAGAACTGATTCTTCGCGAATAGCTCAAGATGCTATCTCCGAAGTGAGAGACTATATAAAAACTACTTTTGGGGACTCATACCTACCCTCACGACCTGTCACCTATACTACAAATAGAAGTGCACAAGATGCACACGAAGCAATTCGTCCTACATTACCGTTACGTACTCCTGAATCCTTAAAATCATATCTTGCTAAAGATCAATATAACTTGTATGAATTGATTTGGAAGAGATTTATTGCTTGTCAAATGAAACCTGCAATTCTTGATGCTACAACTATTGATATTAAAGCAGGAAAATACATTTTTCGGGCTACTGGTTCTGTAATTAAATTTGATGGGTTCAGACGTATTTATATGGAAGGACAGGATGATGTTGATAGAAATGATGATAATCCTAATCCTGAAAATACTACATTGCCTGAGGTTAAGGAAGGTGTCAAACTTGATCTAAGAAAGTTACTCCCCAAACAACACTTTACTCAACCACCACCACGATATAGTGAAGCTACACTTGTAAAAGCATTAGAAGAAAAGGAAATTGGAAGACCCAGTACATATGCTTCCATTATGTCTACAATACAAGATCGAGAATATGTGAAAAAAGACAGTGGACGGCTACATCCAACCGATATTGGCAGACTTGTAAACACTCTATTGATCAGCGGATTTCCAAAAATTGTTGATGTTGAATTTACAAAGGACATGGAACAAAAACTTGATACAATTGCTGATGGTGAAGTTGGATGGATTGACACACTCGACGAATTCTATCCGCCATTTCAAGAGGCAATAGAAAAAGCACCTGATAAAATGTATGAAGCTCGTAAAGAAATGGAAAAAGAATCCGATGAGAAGTGCGATAAATGTGGTGGGGGTATGATTGTAAAATGGGGTAAATATGGTCGGTACTTAGCATGTGGGAAGTATCCTGATTGTCAAAACACAAAAGCTCTAAATGAAGATGAAACCCCTGTTGAAGAACCTGAAGAAACAGATACTCCTTGTGATAAATGCGGCGAACCAATGGTAATAAAACAAAGTAGAGCCGGCGCAAAATTTTTGGCATGTAGTTCTTATCCAAAATGTAAAAATGCCAAACCAGTTCCCATGGGTGTTGACTGTCCAGAATCAGATTGTGATGGTTATTTAGGGGAACGACGTAGTAAACGTGGGAAAGTTTTTTATGGATGTAGTAACTACCCGACCTGCGGTTTTGCAAGTTGGGATAAACCTCTTACTGATTCTTGTCCTGATTGTGATTCACCTTATCTTGTAGAAAAAGTTAATAAAGAGGGTGATTCTTCTCATGCTTGTCCATCAAAAACCTGTGATTATACTAATCAAGTAACATAGTTATAATCCTATTTAGATTGTAGGTATATAATACAATTTGGAATTTAAAATCTCATGATTCAGCTTCATCAAGTCAGTTATGCATATAGCGATTTGAGTGTACTTGAGAGAGCAAGTTTCCGATTAGAACGGGGAGAATTTGGGTTTCTCGTTGGTGAAAGTGGATCCGGTAAAAGTACACTTCTTAAACTATTATATAGAGAATTATATCCTACTGCTGGTTCAATTAGTGTTTTGGGACAACATTTATCTGATCTAACTTCCTCTACACTTCCATTCTTCAGACGCAAAATTGGTATAATTTTTCAAGATAGTAAACTGCTTGAAACAAAGACTGTTGAACAGAATCTTGAAATTCCACAGAAATTAATTGGAACTAAGCTTAGAATTTTACGAGAAAATGTTAACAACTTATTACACCAAATAGGTCTAATTCACCATAAGGATTCCCGTCCATCAGAGATCTCAATGAACGAACGGCAGAGGTTAACCATAGCAATGGCTATCATAAATAGTCCATTATTGATTCTTGCAGACCAACCTACAGAGATATTCGATCCTAATTTAACTCTTGAAATGTTATCATTATTAGATGCATTGAACTTTCAAGGGACTACTGTATTGGTTACGACTTCTGACCCAGAACTCCCAAACTTCTATTCTGAAAAAAAGAATACTAATGTAAAACGGGTATTTACATTAAAGGATGGACAAATTTCCACATAGATTATATTTTGCTTAATCAAGCTTAATTGTATCTTCGTTAATTCTGTCAAATTAATAGTTTATCATTTAGATATTTCCAAATGCGATATAAGATTGAAAATGCCTTAAGACACTTTAAATATGCAGGATTGACTAATTTCTTATGTCTGATAGCACTTGCTTTCTTCATACTCATCCTAACGACATTCTTATTTAATAATAGTTCCGTCTATAAAGAACTTGAAAATAAAGAATCTACCCCTCCACTACTCGCTTTTTTAAATGATACTGTCGTTGAAGATGATGCCCGTCTCTTTGCAAATCAAATTCAAAAGAACCATAAAATACTATATATACACTACATTTCTAAACAAGAAAATTTTAAGAGATATGAGAAACAATTTGGACGACTTGGTAGGTGGATTAAAGACAGTTTTTCAGGTAGTAATCCATTTCCAGCTTCTCTGGAAATATATGTTGAACCTTCCGGTGTTAGCAGAACTTCTTTAGAGAAAATAGCTTATGAAATTGAGTCTTACGATAAGGTGGATGATGTAAAACTCACTGGTCATGGAGTTATCTCTGATATTGTTCGTCAAACTAACAGAATAACAATCGCATGTATTATATTATCTGGATTAATTACACTGTTCGTTATTAGAGCAGCAGTGTTAAAAACAGGAAGAATTAGAGTAACAGAGATTCAATTGTTAAACCTAATTGGTGCGACTCGAGGATATCTTAGAACTCCATTCATAATACATGGAATGTTTCTTGGTATATTTGGCAACATAATCGGGGTCTTTAGTTTTTATATTCTTTATTGCATATTCACATCTCAACTTGGTGTTCTTGAATTTATTCCTGCCTATCAGATTTTAGGTGTTATTGTTTCTGGTGGATTTATAGGCATAATTTCTGGAATTTTAGCTCAAAGAAAATGTCTCAGATTGATTTAGAGTATGAAGTTAATTTGAACAATATCTGAACAAAATAAATAAACACTACAGACCATCAAGTCATTCTCAATAGTACAATTCATTCTCATTAAAACAACCTCAATCCTATTAAATGTAATATAAATATCTGATAATCAAGATATGACTCTCTCCATTCAAATATCTGAGATTTTGGAAATCCTTAATTAAACATGCTGGATTTTGAAGTAATTCTTGATGAAATATCATTAAAGTAATCTTGGTAAATTCAGTAAATTTTGTAGAAAACGAGTATAGTTTAATTAGAGTAACTGTATGATAATAGTTTATACTCTAAGAAAGACTATGACATCATCACTAAAGATTCTATTCCTTCAACTAATAGGAAAAAGTGATTTTAAGTGTTGAAATTAACCAGACATATATAACAGTATACATAAAGAGCAATTATAATGAAAAATATAGAAATTAGTAATATCTTTGAGAATATAGCTACACTTCTTCAAGTTCGAGGGGAACCTTCTTTTAGATTTAGATCATACGAAAAAGCTGCGAGAATTATTTCTGATTTAACTGTTGAAGCGAGTGAATTAATTGAATCAGGAAAATTTCAAGACATACAAGGCATTGGTAAGACAATTGAAGAAAAAACAAGAGAGATTTTAGATACTGGAACTTGCAAAGCTTATGAGAAACTCATTGATGAGATGGGTGTAGGTGTTTTGGAACTATTAGATATTCAAGGAATTGGTCCAAAAACAGCAAACAGACTATATACCGAATACGAAATTAGGAATATTGATCAACTTGCCAATGCTCTTGAGGATGGAACACTTAAGCAAATTAAGGGTTTAGGGAAGAAAACTTTGGTTACTATTGGTGAAAGTCTTGAATTTCTATCAGCTACACGCGGATCTCGCATTATTTCTATGTCTATCGCATTTGCAGAAAAAATATCTGAAATTCTCAAGAATTGTTCTGCTATCCATCGATTTGATATTACTGGAGACCTTCGGAGAAAAGAAGAAGAATGCCATGGTATTCAATTTGTAATCGACTGTTCTTCAGATATTGAAAATACAAAAGAAGTGTTGATAAAGGCATTACAAGACTACGGTTTTCAGGTTTCTAATGATCTACCCTCTAATCAAGAAAATAATGAAAAATCAACTCTAATTCAAAATGTAGAGACCATTCATTTCTATATAGATAACGATTTCCCTGTAATGATATATTTATCTTCAACTGAAAACTATGAAGCAACACTCTTTATCACAACTCCTTCAAATGAACACCTGGAAGCTCTACCACTTGACAACCTAACAGATAGTTATGCTGAGTCGTCACGTTACTTGGAGGAAACCAAGAATCACAATGAAACGGATATATTTGAGAAATTAGGTATGAGTTTCATCCCACCTGAACTTCGCCAATATAGTGATACAGTATCTCTCGCAATAGATGACAACCTACCAACTCTATTGGAGTTTGATGATATGCGGGGCGACTTACATTCTCATACTGAGTGGAGTGATGGTAGAAATACTATGAATGAAATGGTGGCAACTGCAATAAAAATTGGGTTAGAGTATTTTGCGATTACCGATCATTCAGTTTCATCTACAGTAGCAAATGGTTTGGACGAAGAACGTTTATTACAACAGATTGAACACGTACAAAAAAAGGATTCTGTAACTGAAGGCATAAAATTACTTGCCGGTTCGGAGGTTGATATACGTAGGGATGGTTCACTTGATTACTCTGATGAAGTACTTGCAAAATTGGATATTGTTGTGGCAAGTGTACATAGCCATTTTAATATATCAGAAGCAGATATGACAAAGAGGATGATTAGTGCAATTGAAAACCCATTTGTCAATATAATCGGTCATCCAACTGGACGTTTACTTGGAAGAAGGCCGATGTATCCTATTAATATTGATGAAATCTTAGCTGCTGCTGCTGAACATAATAAGATAATGGAAATTAATGGTTCTCCAAGTAGGTTAGACTTAGGACCAGAATATGTCCGGAAAGGTAAAGAGTTAGGTATTCTCTTTTCTATCAATACGGATGCACATTCGATACCTCAATTTGAACGCAGAGAATATGGAGTGAATGTGGCTCGTCGTAGTGGGTTGACAAAAGACGATGTAATTAATACCTATACAATTGAAAGACTTGTAGAAACATTGAAACATACAAGAAAATAAAGGAGTAGCAGATGAATAGGACACATGCACCTGCAAAAAAAGCCATTATAATTGGTATGGATGGCGCAAGTATGGAACTTGTAAATAATATGATTGAATGGGGACATACCCCAAATATGGAACGCCTACGAAATTTAGGTGTATATCGTCCTATGATTGGAGTGTTTCCAACATTAACTCCACCTGGTTGGACAGCACTTTCTACAGGTTCATGGCCAGGTACACACAAAGTCATGGATTTTAATATACGTTCATTAGGCGAACAACTTGACCGGACTATTTGGGGAATCAATACAGGACTATGTAAATCAGAATACTTATGGAATCTTGTAGAACGTGCAGGACGTATACCGATATTAGTTAAGTGGGAAATGTCTTGGCCACCAACAGTAAACTCTGGAATTCAGGTAGAAGGAACTGGTCCAGGTGTTTCAAACCACCATCAGATTGCAGGCTATCATCTATTTGTTAGTGGAAAGTGGGCTCCAAGACCGATAGGTGGGCAAAGAGATCCTGAAACACTTGACCCGAGTGCCTTACAAAAGGTTAAACATGTCGATCCTGTGGAAATTATACCCCTTAATACTGAAACATGGAAAGGAGAATTACCGGAATCCAGTGAATCTTTACTTGAAGTTAAACTAACTATCCAGCCGTTAGCACGGGGTAGAGAGAATATGAACCGCGGTAAATCTGGTATACCCAAATCATTCTTCGGTTTAATTTACGCTTCTAAAGAAGCTGGTTATGATCGTGTTAAAATCTGTAAGAGTCGTTCTACAGATGAGGTTATTGCCGATTTAGGTGTAGGGGATTGGAGTGAATGGTGGTTGGATTCATTCAAGATTGATGGAGAAGAAATTGAAGGGTATGTTCGTATAAAACTTATCACTCTTACTGGTTCTGCCGATGCATTTGAACTTTTTGTTCCACAGATATGGCCAAATACTGATTATACTGTTCCTGCAGATGTTGCGACATCAATTGACGAAAATGTTGGATCTTTTCTACAGAATCCTGCACGCGATGCCCTTGGACAAGTAGATGATGATACATATTTTGAATTATTAGACTACCACCATCAACGCTTGGGAGATGTAGCGACCTACTTGGCATCTAATAATGAATGGGATCTCCTTATGGTCGAAACCCATGCTCCTGATTATGCAAGCCACTTCTTTCTTAGTCAAGCCGACGAAATAAGTGGGGCAACACCCGATACTACTCATCGGTGTCGGGAAGGATTACGACGCACCTATGAATCAGTTGATAAGATGATTGGACAAATTGTTGAACTTGCTGACGAAGATACAGTTGTTTTAATATGTGCAGACCATGGTGGTACACCCAATCAATTTCGAGCTATAGAAATTGAAGAGGTATTGGAGGATACAGGGTTCATTGTAAAGGATTCTGAGGGTAGAATAGACTGGACAAAAACAAGAGCAGTTAATGTCGGTTTAGTACATATCTTTATCAATCTAATTGGACGTGAACCAAATGGTATAGTTTCCATTGAGGAATATGAAGCCACACAAAGAGAAATAATAGCAGCATTACATGCATACCGTGATTCTGAAACTGGGAGACATCCGTTCTCATTAGCAGTAACACGAGAAGATGCGGAAATGTTAAATCTACACGGTGATCTAGTAGGTGATATTGTCTATGCATTACGACCTGAATTTGATGGTGCACACGGAAAACAATTACCTTCAGTCAGTTTCGGTATCGGTGGACAACATTCAACCTTTATTCTTTCTGGTGCAGGTGTACGTGAAGGAGTTGCTTTGGAACGTCAAGTTCGGGTGGTAGATGTATCACCAACAATCTGCTATCTCTTAGGATTACCTATGCCAGATAACGTTGAAGGTGGGGTAATTTATGAGGCGTTAGAAGACCCAAATTGGCATTTAACACGACTTTCTGAATATGAAAGCAAGATATAATAGACTATACTATCATTTAATCAACACGTTGGAGATAGATGTCATAATCATCTCCACGTGCATCACTCCAGACAACTACGATTCCACCATCCCCAGTTGAAATAGCAGATGGGGTAATCTGTTCCTTATCTGCTACACATACTGCTCTCCCATTTGTTTCCCATACCATCTCACCATTACTGGTAACCTTTTGGGTATAGATAGCATCTTCTGTAACATTTCCAAAATCATTTCGATAGTCAAGCCATGTGGCAATTGCACCACTATTTCCATCAGGTACAAGAATTGGAATTTGCTGAACTCCACCTTCAACACATACAGGTAAGCCTTCCAAATCCCATACGGGTTTTCCATCAGGTCTGAATCTCTGAATATAAAGGTCGGCAAAGACATCCCTTTCATCTCTCCAAATAACAATAAAACCACCATTACCATCACTCACTGCCGATGGCTGCTGTTGATTAAAATCTGATTTACAGATTAGAATTCCATCCTTCTTCCACTGTATTGTTCCATCAGATGTAAAATGTTGTGCATACAAGCGTGCAGAAGTAAAAAAATTAGGATCGTCTCTATAGTCAGGCCAAATACAAAATGCACCTCCTTTGCCATCAGACACTATAATTGATCCCCCTTGATTACCTTTTGCACTACAAACTGGAATAGGTAAATCCCAGACCTGTTTTCCATCTCTATCAAGTCGTTGAGCATATATATTCCAATCTGGTGAACCAATATCCCACCATACTACTATTACCCCACCGGCATCATCGCTAATTATAACTGGATCATATTGATCCCCTTCAATAGTTAGAACCGGAACCCCATTTTCATCCCAGATTGATTTACCCTCAGCGTTTATTTTTTGAGCATAGATATCCTGATTACCAGTACGCCAATCCTCCCATACTGCTATAAACCCATCATCTCCATCTGGTATCAGTGTAATATCATCCTGTAAGGTCTTATCCGTACATACCTCAACACCATCTGGATTCCACATCATTCTTCCATTACTATCAATTCTTTGGGCATAGCTGTCTTGATTTCCATTTCGTGAATCTCTCCATACAATAAATGCACCTCCATTGGTATCAGAAACAATTTCAGGAATTGTTTGAGAAGCAGGATGTTTACACACTGGAATACCATCGGGTTGCCAGACTGTTTCTCCTTGATCATTAATTCTTTGAGCATAGATATCGTAATTTCCGTTACGGGCATCACGCCATGTAATTATTACCCCGTCCTTACCGTCAGATATCACCATAGGAAAATGTTGATCATCTACAGCAGTAGAGACAGCCAAATTCTCTTTCATCTCAAATTCAGTTTTGGAATTTAATGGAAATAATGTAAGCATAATGATACTGAGTATGTATAACTGCAACTTTCGAAAAACAGAGGGTGAATATGGTATACGATTAGTCATAAATATAATTTAGAGATAAAGAATTCTATAAATAAGGATATCTAAATAACTTGGGAAAATATCAAACTTATTACAGACAGGATTATGGTATGCATACTTGTCTGCAAGCATATTAATTAATGGTTATAATTTGATAGTTTCTGTTTGGAGTGTTTAGTTATAATTGTTATAGCATGTCTCACCAAATTATACTATCAAAACTATTTGTTTCAAACAATAATAGGGAAATCTCAGTCATGAGTAAACATGTTTGCAGGAAGATAAATGTTGTATGAATTGAAGATTGCGTGCAATTACATTGAATAAATTGACAGCATCATAGGAGGGTTTATTAGTAAGGTTATTTTGAATTAACCTTACTAATTGATTCCTTAAATCTAATTTATGGCGTATTCACCAGTTTATAAGAGAGCTGATTGAAGGGTGAACATAGATATACATGTTATACCATTCTGATTATAATTCTAATCCAGTCAGGTAGTGGTTATGGTCATTTGTGTATCCAGTGACTTAATTGGTAAAAAAGTATGTCGCAGACCCCATCTTGTTATTCTATATTGAGTCTGTGACAGTATTCAATACACTGTCCTCTACTAACTTATTACATTAATAATTCCTCACCAATTGGGAAAAACTGGTCAGCCACTGCTTGTAAATCCATCGAGGTGTTGTGTTCAAAAGCTACAACTTCAATCCGTTTATGTTGTTGCTTAATGAGTTCTGCCAATGGACAGAAATCCCCATCACCACTCGCAAGTATGACAACGTCTAATGATGTAAGCATTGAAACGACATCAACAGCAATTCCTACATCCCAATCCCCTTTTGCTGAACCATCTCCTCTTAATCTGAGGTCTTTACTCCGTATGGTATAACCATTATGTTCTAATAATGATATAAAATTTGATTGTTTTATCTTAGGAATTTGAACTATATATGCAAAAGCAGTAAGAAGTTGTCTGGGCCCAACAATCAAATCTAATAGTTTTATGAGATCAACTCTTCTTTCGTACCGATCTTTTGCAGCATAGAACAAGTTCTGTACATCAACGAAGACACCAACTTGGTCAATTCGATCTTCTACTTGTTCACTTTCTCCAAATTCAAGCTGTGGACTATCAATCAAATTTACAGTATTTCTAATCTGGTTTAAAGCTTTTTGTGATGCAGTATATGACCTTTCAATCAAATCAAAATGAGTATCAAAATCTGTCTTTATTTGTTCTAATGCTTGATATTTCTTGTAAACAGCTTCTTCTACCATCTTCAATTCAACAGAGAATACCTCTTTAGCAGATTTTATATCTGACAGTTCTTGTAGTTGTGTGACAATCTCCTGATTCTCAGCAACTAATTTTCTATTTTCAGATTCAAGCTGTAATAATGATGCATTAGTTTCATCAAATTGAGAGGCTTTATGATGTAAATCTTGATTTTCTTGTTGAAGAGAAACGACTTGCTTACGATTTTCTTGATGTGTGCCTTCCTTAGATTTCAAATTATCATTTTCTTGAATAAGGAATTCACAATGGTCCCTAAGTAGTGTATTCTTTTTCTTGATAGAGTTAAATTCTGCTTTTAACTGAGTTAAATCTTGTTGTAGTTGTTCTCTATCTATATTCTTTAAATCTTCATCCTCAACAGATAAATCGTTTCCACTTTTTATGCTTACATTTAAGGCAGGTTTATCAGGCAAGTCATGTTGTTCTTCAGAACCATATAATTGATGATATTTTAAAGGTGGGACATTTGATGGATGATTATGGTTATCATAGGCAGTTTTTAAAAGGTTATATCCATGCAAATGAACATCCTCTCTTGGGTCAATTAATAATGCCCATACTACTTCACCAAATTCACCAGATTCAATAAGTGGACCAGGTGATTTGAAGAATGTATGTATTTCATCAATGACCATGTATCCTACACGTGCAATTGCCGCTTCTGCTTTTTTGGAGAGGTGTTCTGCAACGATACGATCAATTTTAGAATGTTTAAATAGTGCATTTGTTAATCGGCTTAACAACTCTTGTTTAGATGTAGAATATAATCTATCTGGATCAGCTAATATGTTAGTTTGCATTAGTAAACGAAAAATATCTCTTTCATTTAACACTAATGCGAGAAACCACATTAACTGTTCACGCTGTAAATTCGATTTTAACTTTAGTGGGGTCATGTATGTCCTCCAATATACCGTTGACATCGAATATATTTAGGTAAATCTCTAACTTAAGTGTAATATGGGGGATATATAAAATATTACAAGCAATATATAGGTATCAAGTCTACAGATATAATATATATCAATAGACTTAGAATTATAGTATAAATACCTTATATATTATAATTTTATAATATTATTGGGGGTAGACTGGATTGAACGAGTTGCGTTTCTTGTATCAACGATAAGATTCGCATGTTCAGATATTAGATCATAGTCAATATGACTATGATCAGCAATTATTACAACACAATCTACACTTTCTACCAATCTGGTAGAAAGGTCTTGTGATGTGAATGTCCCCCTCTCCCCAAGGGTTATGTTTGAAACATACGAATCATGATAAAGAATCCGTGCACCTTTGTCAAGCATAATTCGTATTAGGTCAATTGCAGGTGATTCCCGGGTGTCCCCGATATCTTTTTTATAAGATACACCGAGAATCAATATGCTTGAACCATTAATGGCTTTCTTCTTCATATTCAATGCGTTTATAACTTTATCAAGAACATATTTGGGCATACTATCATTGATTTCACTTGCAAGTTCTATGAATCGAGCTTGATATTGGTATTTCTGTGTCATCCATGAAAGATAGTGAGGATCAATAGGAATACAATGTCCTCCTAATCCTGGTCCTGGATAAAAAGGCATAAACCCAAATGGTTTTGTTGATGCAGCATCAATAATTTCCCATACATCTAATTCCATTCGATCACATATCAGAGCAATCTCATTAATTAAGCCTATATTGACACTCCTAAATGTATTTTCAAGGAGTTTTGTCATTTCTGCTGTTCTTGGAGATGACATAGGATAGACTTTATTGATGAATTGTTGATAAAAGATTGATGCCAACTGGGTACATTTCTGTGTTACTCCACCCACTATTTTTGGTGTATCTGTAAGGGAATATTCACAATTTCCAGGTTCTATGCGTTCAGGTGAAAAGGCAAGGTAAAAATCTGATCCGACTTTAAGTGATTTTTTTATATTAAAATTAGAATCTTCAGTTAGACTTGAAAATGAATCAGATTTGAAAGTGACACTGGACTTAAGTATAGGTAGAACTACATCTTCAGTTGTACCAGGATAAGTAGTACTCTCAAGTATTACCAACTGTTCTTGATGTAGATGTATGGCAATTTTCTGTACAGCAGCTTTAATGTATTTTAAGTCAGGTGTTCTATTCTCAGTCAATGGTGTTGGTACACATATATTGATGGTATCAAGTTCGTTAAGTACAGAATAATCTGTAGTGACATTAAATTGACCAGAATCTACGAATCTACTAAGCCTTTCGTTAGAAACATCTGGAACATCTGAAAGACCTTGTTTTAATCTATTTACTTTATCAGGATTTATATCAATACCGGTAACCCGAAACCCGACCTCAGCAATAGCTATCGCAAGTGATAATCCTACATACCCCAGTCCAATTATCCCCGCATGAGCTGTACGACTTTCAATTTTATCTAACAACATAATTTAAAAAATTAAAATAACTTTATAGTTTCGTATATATGACAGGTTAGACATATTCTTGAATCAACCATTGTGATGCTGAGAAAAGGTTGGTAAAAATCTTATCTGGAAGGTATTTACGACACTCAAATTGTGAAGAAGCATAATGTTGATAAGTGTCTAAACCGTGTCCTGTTAGAACTAAAACAGGAGCAATATCAGCATTTTTCGCTGCTTTAATATCTGAAATTGAATCACCAATAAAATGTGTTGTAGATGGGTCAAAACAATGATCTTGTATAGCTTTTTGTAGCATTCCTGGTTTTGGTTTACGACATTCACATCCAGCATCTGGATGATGAGGACAAAAGTAAATGTTTTTTATTATACCACCCGCATTTCTCAGGGTAGACACCATGTTTGAATGAATTTTATGTAATTGCTCTTGAGTAATAATACCTCTTCCAATACCTGCTTGATTTGTTGCAATTATTATATTAAAATCTGCATATGTTAGATCGCTTATTGCACGAATAGATGAGGGTAAGAAAGCAAATTCAGACCAGTCACATACATAACCAAAATTCGGTGGATTTTGATTAATTACACCGTCGCGGTCAAGAATTATATTTCTCATCAATATATATCAAAATTATCCATTGCTAATAAATATAGCATGAGTTTGATAATAGACTTATACATTCAATTGTTTTTATAAATATTCCTACTTATAGATTCGGTAGGATCGGTTTTCTAACTATTCTTAATGTAAATCTCGACTTATCAAAATCACTGTGTATATACTTTTATTACAAACCCGGTATTGAATTAATTAGTTCTTGTTTTGTAACTGTTGCACATCCCATTTTTCCTACAACTATACCGCCTGCCATACTTGAAAGATGTGCAGCGGATAGAAAATCCCCATTTGTACCAAGACATAATGTAAATATTGCTACAACTGTATCACCAGCCCCAGTTACATCAGTTACAAATGATGTTTGAGGAGGTATGTGTTCCACGAGTAAATTCTTATTTGAATCAAATTGAAATAAAGTCATACCATCTGCATCACGCGTTATAAGAAGACTATTTAGTCTTAACCGATTCAATATCTTCTCTCCTGCAGCTATAAGATGTGATACATCAGATATTTCATTTTCTACAGCAGCACCAACCTCAATATGATTTGGTGTAATTGAGGTAACACCTTCATACTTCCAAAAGTTATTACGTTTTGGGTCTGCAACAATAGGTATGTTATATGGCTGCGCATATTGTATTATTGATTGAATCAGTTCTTTTGTAACAACTCCTTTATCGTAATCAGAAAAAATAATGCCATCTGTATCTGATAAGTTAGATTGAACAGCACCTAAAAGCCTCTCTTTAATCATTGCATTAATCTCTTGTTTAGATTCTCTATCAATCCTTAATAATTGATGGCCTTTATCTGTATTTTTTTCAATGGATTGCTGTTCTTTGCCAGATTGATCGATATTTGCTACTACACGAGTTTTTTTGCTCGTAGGTCTCTGTGCATCTACAGAGATATTCGAAGTATCTACATTTTGCGAATTAATCATTTGAAGAAGCTTTTCTCCATCTCTATCTTTTCCAATTACACCTATTAATTCTGCTTTAGCCCCTAAACTGGTGATATTCTGAGCAACATTTGCAGCACCGCCACATCCTATTGTTTCTCCATACATCTCAAAAACAGGAACAGGTGCTTCAGGTGATATTCGTTTAACCTCACCCCATAAATACTCATCAACGATTATGTCGCCAATTACCAGTATTCTTTTTTCATTAAATTGAGAAATTAGAGTTCTATAGTCCACAGACTTATATTATCACAAATAAATAGGATTATCAAGATACAATACTGAATAAAGAATTTTATGTAATTGTCATAAGTATATCCTGTCATTGTGTTAGGTTATCAACAATTATCGTAAGATATATTCTAACAAAATATACTTCTTTAATCACACATTTTCTAACCGAAAACTTTACTCTCTACACATTTGATATCCTATATTCTGTGGTGCTTTCAACATAGGCTTTTGATACATACTAATATTAGAATTCTTGATAATGTCAATGGTAAAAAGTTGCTAAAATTTATCGTTTTGAATTGATGGAACTTTCACGACAACCTGCACGAAGCAATTTTACAAACCCTTATTCTTCTCGATTCACGGATGTAATATATAACTTTACATACGAGTCTATATAATGTGAATTTTGGTCTTAATTTGAATATAAATCTTGAGGAAAGATAGCAGATCTGCTAAGAATACAACATAAACTTTTAGAATGATTTGTAATATTAAAAACTTTATATTCCCCTATTTTATACCACTATTACTCGGTAATTGTATATTTATTAGTCATAATCCAAAAGAATAATATATTGATACATTTTATTATAAAATCTTAATTGTGAACGGACTAATATCATTATAGAAATCATTTAATGTAATATACATAATATCATATATTTTCATTTATACTATCTTGTATAATATAACTAAATCTGATACTGATTCTCATTACTAATATATGATAACAATACTGAATCTCATTATCAATATGTCATATAATAATGAGATTCAGTATCTTTTATAAATGCTGTTTACGGATAGATACAATACTTTATTGTAAAATATTATAATAATACTAATATGTTAAATTTAAAATAAGATAACCAGTGTCATAATATAAATCTTTAACTTTTCTTAATATCTATAAACGGATCATAGTAAACATATTGTCTATAAATATCTACGACAAGGTATTATAGGGGTTGAATAGTTAGTAACAGAGGTGGTATTATAAAGTAAGTTATAGATTATTCAGCATATGAAACTTTTCATATCTTTAGCACGATAAATGGAATAAAAATCAGTATTACGAAGTTAAGTGCTTTAATGAGTATACAGTCGATATATTTTTCACAGATTACACCTAATTTTGTATCACTAAAGATATATGTATTATAGATCCGTACGGTTTACCCAAAACAATCAAAATTCATAAAAATAAAATGAAGAAAATAGTAATTTCTAACAACTAATATCTATATAACATTCATATAAAATAATATATTATTATTTGTCATAATCAAAATAATATTATACAATACTATAACGTTGTATAAATTTATACTATAATTAATTTCAATTGCATATAGGTCTACCCAAATTCATACTTCAATGACATATATCTGATAAATACATACAAAATAACATTTAGAAAACAGGATAATCCATGTTATATATTCAACAAACAATATTGAATATATCAACATTAGCAGTTGATTCACAAATCTTGGCTTTATGCCACCTAAATAAACAGATTAAGAGGACCATCATAACGAGTAACCCTTGTTAAAAACCTACTTGAATAGCTTGAAAATGCATCTATATCAAACAATAAACAATATCATTAACATCAAAAAACTTCTCTATCTGTCATCACTACGAATTGTACATACAAATTAATTTTCTACATAGTCACATGCTTTACTCGTCTATTGGTTCAAAATTTGGTAATTGGCAAAGTCAAAAATCCAATTTTATGATTGATAAGATAGGTTCAAATTACTTTATAAAATGGTTGGGTGAAAGAAATGTAAAAGAAAGAAAATCCGTTAATTCAACAAAATTATGTAAACCTAAAAAAATCTATAAACCCTGTGTAATACTGACGGAAGAAGGGTTTTACCAATGTCACACAATGTGACAAAAAGTGTAACTTTTACAAACATAGAAATATATAATATATGTGAAATTTTAAAGTAGTAAAATTACGGATTAAATCACCTGTTAACATTTTCAATTGATATTTAATTTTAATAACTTACCTGATACAAGGAATATCTTATTAAATATAAGTCATTTGTATGATCTGAATGCTTTACATAAATGTACGGATTAATAATATACAATTAATCATCTTTTACCAGATATCTCTATCCA
This sequence comes from Candidatus Poribacteria bacterium, assembly GCA_022394755.1. Taxonomy (GTDB): domain Bacteria; phylum Poribacteria; class WGA-4E; order WGA-4E; family WGA-3G; genus MSPOR6. The sequence goes on along the minus strand of JAGFCA010000164.1, from coordinate 23,598 downwards.
ATAGATCGGTAGATGCAGTTTACCGAGAAACGCACTTACCGTCTTGGTAAAGGTTTCATTTCTCTTAAATTGACGGTAATGGTGTCAAAAACTACACATACATGCGTTTCAATTTCACTTGTATTATTGAGATATTGTTGTTAAAATACAGTGTTATGTATGTAGCTTTTCTACTGTATAATAGTATTGAAAATGTTTTAGACATAATTAGTTTTTGTCCTTAGAATCAACAAGAATCCTGATTGAGTATTCATTGGAAAATCCTATCAAAGTATAGTATATTTATAGTGAATTTCATATATATTGACTTTATTCATTTTACTTACACACTAAAAAAGAATAAATTTATTGAAGAATAATTACTTATAGAACATCATATTTGACAAAGACCAAAATTGATCTGTAAAAGGTGAACTTAAAATTGATGCATGTACCTTCAAGAGATAATGTTATTCTCATCCTAATTGTCTCTATTCAGTTAATATTCTTACAAGCTAATTTTGCTGAAGATATAATAACAGATGAAAATATTGTAACTGATGTTCCAGTCTTTCCAGATACGTCTACTTATAAATTACAGATTGGTGACAGCATTGTTGTTTCAGTAGAAGGATTTCCAGAATATAGTAAAGACCGTACCCCCATTCCAGTCCAACCTGACGGCTTCATTTCATATCCTTTAATTGGATTAGTAAAAGCAACTGAATTAACTGTCTCTGATCTTGAAAATAGAATGCAGGAAGTATTCTCAGCTAAACTCCCAAGTGCCCGCGTATTTGTAACATTAATGCAGCCAAAACGTACAATTTTGGTATTTGGGGCAGTTGAACGACGGGCACGTGGGAATTCACATATATTTGAGACAGGACAAGTATATCTAATGCATGCATTAGCTGCAGCAGGAATAAATTATGAATTGGCAGATTTGACAAAAATCACGATTTTACGGGATGGAAAAGTATTCAAGAGTGTTAACTTTTTAAAACATATAGAATCAACAGACGTAGATATTCCATTGAAAGATTATGATATTGTATTCGTCCCATCAATCTATGAACATAGACGTATACGCGTAATTGGCGCAGTAGTAGTTCCAGGACATTATGCAATTCAAAATGAACAGATACCAGCATTACAAGGGTTGAAACTTGCAGGGGGGTCAAGATCTGATTTTGCTGATTTAAAGAATGCGGAAATTATAACTGAAACTGGTAATACCTCTATTGATCTAACAGCAGATAATGTGACTGCAATGTTATCTGCAGGTGATACTTTATATATACCTTTAGCAGAAGCTAAAATAAGTGTGGTGGGGGCAGTAGATAAACCTGGACAATATGTTATTACCGAACCCGTTCTTTTACGAGATGCAGTAGCAATGGCAGGTGGATTAGATGAAGAAAAAGCAAATCCAAAAAAGTGTATCTTAACCCGTTCTAATGGTACACAAGAGGAATTAAACTTTAATATTATCCAATCTGAAGTCCTTATATACCCTAACGACCAACTACGTATATTGGAAAGAACACGTATAGATTGGCGTGTTTTAAGTTTTGCAGCATCTTTAACAAACTTGGTTGTGAGTGTTTGGTTAAGATATAGATAATAACAGGAATGACTAATCCCAACAGAGAATATCTTCCCAGATCAATGATATTGTAACAAGCATAAGGAACACATGTCTGATTCTGATCGTCAAATTGAAGAAATTACAGAAATACGTATATTAGATTATTTTTGGATACTCTATAGAAATAAATGGGGTGTTATTGCAATTTTCATTTTCTGTGTAATAGCTGCCTTCATTGTCACAGATCTTACTCCCCCAGTTTATCAATCTGAAACAACAATTCGTATACTTGAAAGTCAAACACCATCTTCTCTATTATCCGGTCTAACATTGACAGGATTACTTAAAGGTCCTTCCTTAGGTACATACTCAATGTTATTACAATCAAGAGACCTTATAATCGCGCCAACTGTAAATGAACTAATAGCTGAGGGGTTGATTGAGCCACAACCTGTTTATAATGGTAAGTGGTTAAAACCATTGGGAGGTCTTGTTAATAACAATCTTGATTCATCTAAAACAGAACAGGGAGATCTGACTGATGAAGAATGGAGAGATTTATACGTAAAAACACTAATTGATGAGAAAATTAAAATTGATGAATCTCAGGATGGAAATGTAATCACCCTTACAGTTAATCAAATGAAACCTGAATATTCACAACTGCTTTGTAATCGAATTTCTGCTACTCTGATTAATGTAGTTGAAACTGAAAAAGCAGAAAATACACAATGGTGGGAAAAACCTTTAACAATACAGATGTTGAATGAAGCAGAAGAGAAACTAAAAACATCTGAGAAAGAACTTTTTGATTTTCAATTATCCAATCCAGAATTGACTTTGAATGCCGAAGGTGGCACACAAGCGCAAATTATTATTTCTCTTCAATTAAGCGAAAATGAGGTTACAAGTCAACTCATTGGTGCAGAATTACAATATACTGCATTTAAAAACGAACTTGAGGATATTGATGAACAACTAATATCAAGTACAATCTCCAGAAATCCAACATATTCTCAACTTAAAGAAGACCTTAATAACTATGAAATAGAAAGAAAATCTCTTATTGGTAAGTATGGTAATGTTTCTCATCCTGAGATTACAGCATTAGATGAAAAAATCGGTGAGACAGAAAGACGACTTGAACAGGAAGAAAAAGACCTTACAAGTACAACTTCTACATATAATCCATTACACCAAATAATATCACAGAAGATCTCTGAGACAGAGGCAGCAATAACCAGCTTAAAAGAACAGAAGAAAGAAATATCAGAAAAATTAACTGCTACAATAAGACAATTTGGTGAATGGTCAACAGAACAGATGGAGTTATTTAGAAAAAAACGTGATGTTGAATTATATAATGCACAAGTTGTAACATTAACCTCAAAGATAAGTGAATCTAAACTTATTGATGAAGCAAGTCCAGATAGTTTAAAGGTCTTAGATCAAGCACGTCTCCCACAAGAACCGATCAAACCAAGGATGAAGTTAAATCTTGTTTTAGGTGCTTTTCTTGGTGGTTTATTGGGTCTAACCTACGCAGTAGGTAAAAACTATATTCAGGATACCTATTTACGTTTAGAAGATTCAGTTCGTCAGTTAGACTCTCTACCCGATCCGCCCAGTTTCCTTGGTGTTATACCATCTATAAAAAAGAGTAGTACATACCGAATTCCACTTATCTGTCATGATTCCCCTTCATCTCGAAGTGCTGATGCATTTAGAGTAATTATAGCTAAACTACCTTTTTTAAATCCCGGTAATGGGTTAAAGACTGTGCTAATTACCAGTTCAACGCGTGGTGAAGGAAAGAGTACAGTTTCATCAAATCTTGCTGCTACTTTTGCACAAAGTGGTAAGAAGGTATTGTTAATAGATGGTGATATGCGAAGACCTTCACAACATACATATTTTGAACCTGAAGTAATTTCACGTATTATATCAACTGATGGAACCACCTTGTCAGATGATCCTGATAATTCACAATCTGTAGTACATAGCGATGGACGGAAACCTGGGTTAAGTGAAGCACTAATATCTATTAAAGATGATAATCATTATGATGTATTCAACTCAATTGTAAGAGAAACAGACATCCCAAATCTATACTTAATTCCTGGTGGAACTGTTCCTCCTAACCCAATTGAATTATTGAATTCAGAAATGATGACACAATTATTAGATATAGCAAAAGCAGAGTATGATCTAATTGTCATAGATTCACCTCCTGTCCGTGCTGTTGCAGATCCAATTATATTGGCAACGGTATCTGATGCTGTAGTTTATCTATTCGATATTACGAAAACAAAAAAGTTTGATGTATTGACCGGAATAAAACACCTAAAGGAAGTCCTTCCTGAGAAAGGCATAGGTGTACTTTGTAATATGATAAATCCTAAGCATGCAAAGTCGTATGGATATTATAACAGACATTCAGGATATTATGAACTGTCTGAATAGAATCTATAATTCAATTTTTTCGCAGCTTTAATCTGATTAGATGTCTTCGTGATTTTCTTAAGCATGTTCCGTAGGATTTTGGTTTAGGTATAACCTCCACTAAATCATATCACTATTCAATTACCTAATTCCAACCTTGTTAATGAACCCATCATCAAGATAATAAATGTAAATAAATACAAAAACCTTTAATCTTGAGTCTTAACAGAGACTATGCTAATATACGATAAAAGTATAAAGGAGATAAATAATAATGTTTAAAGTCGGTGTAATCGGGGATGAAGTCTCACAAGACTTTGAAACCGTAGTTAATTTTGTCAAAGATTTCAATTTGGATTCAATAGAAATACGATCTGTATGGGACAAACCTCCACATGAACTTACAGAGACAGATATTGATAAAATGAAAGGTTTATTAGATGGAACAAACATTGAAATAATTGGCATAGCTTCCCCATTCTTTAAATGTGATATGGATAATGCGAATGAGAGAAAAGAACATCTTGATATCCTTAAAGGTTGTATTCGCGCTGCCAAAGCCTTTGATACTAATCTAATCAGAACATTTGTATTCTGGGATACTGGTAAGACGGAGGAACGTTGGGATGAAGTAATAGCAGCATACGATGAACCTTTAAAGTTAATTGAGGGTGAAGGTATCATATTGGGTATGGAGAATGAATCAACTACATCATTAAGCACAGCAAAACTCACAGCACGTTTTATAGAAGAGATTGACTCTCCTAATATACGAGGTATTTGGGATCCTGCCAATGAGGCACATGCTACAGATGGTGAGACACCTTATCCTGATGCATACAATCGGATGAAACCGACAATGATACATGCACATCTGAAAGATGCTGGACCAAACCCAGAATCTGGTGAGATCGAATCTGTCCCTGTTGGGGATGGTGTAATTGATTGGCAAGGACAATTACAGGCTTTTGTAGATGAGGGTTATGAAGGACATCTATGTTTAGAAACACACTGGAGACCTACCCTAAAAATTGAAGAAGATCTACTCAATAGACCCGGTGGAAAAGCATTCTCAGAAGCAGGTGAAGAAGCTTCACGTATTTGCATTGAAAAACTACAAGAAATGATTAAAAACTTGAAGTAACATCAACTATATTTTGGATTGATAGGTACAGCATCAGATATGAGAATCAAAGCAGTTCGCACAGCCCTTTATGATATTCCACCTCAAGTTCAACGGACTGATGCTATACAAGCATTTGTTTCTATGGAATTTCCCTATATTGAAATAGAGGATGAAGATGGAGTTGTTGGCACAGGTTTTTCTTACACAATAGGTAAAGGAGGTAAAGCTATCCGCCAGATTATGGATGCTTACCTTACGCCTATCCTTCTTGAAGAGGATGCGTCTAATATAGACCGTATCTGGAATCGAATGTGGATGGATACCCATTGGGTTGGTCGTGGAGGAATAGTTGGCTTAGGAATGGCAGCTGTTGATATTGCCTTATGGGATCTGATGGCAAAACGGGCAGAACTACCTTTATATCAATTACTTGGTGGGGCAAGATCAAAAGTTCCAGTTTATAATACTGATGGTGGATGGTTACATTTAACTGAAGAGGAACTGGTAAAACAATCTGTCAATTATATCGAGCAGGGATATAAAGGAATTAAAATCAAGGTTGGTCGAGATAGTTTACATGAAGATGTTGCCAGAATATTTGCCGTCAGAAAAGCAATTGGACAAGAACCTTATTTGATGATTGATGCAAATATGAAATGGAATGCACGTGAAGCAATACAGCTTGCTTGTCGCATAGAAGAGGTAGATATTTTCTGGTTTGAAGAACCTATAGAAGCAGATGATGTAGCAAGTCATGTTGAATTAAAACAGAAAACTACAATTCCAATAGCAATCGGTGAAACTATCTACAATAAGATTGTATTTAAGGAGTACATTGCTCAAGGAGCAGCAGACATACTTCAAGCAGATGCAGTTCGGGTTGGAGGTATATCAGAATGGATGAAGGTTGCTCATACTGCAGAATGCTTCGGTTTGTCAGTCTCACCACACTTTTTAATGGATTTACATGTTCATCTCTCAGCAGCGGTACCACATTCGCTTTTTGTAGAATACATCCCATCACTTGACCTTGTCCTGAGTGACACTCTAACCCTAAATGATGGACATTTTTCACCACCTGATCGTCCAGGACATGGAATACTGTTTGATAATCAAAAATTAAAACAGTATCAAATATCATAGGAGATTGTCATTTAGGACATATTAGTAATATAAAATTGAGGTAATGTTGTGAAACTTGAAAACCGAATAGCCATAATCACTGGCGGTGGACGCGGTATAGGTCGTGCAACCGCCTTATCATTTGCAAATGAAGGTGCTAACGTCGTTCTTGCTGCACGTACAGAAAAAGAAATTGACAGCGTAGCAAAAGAAATTATCGATATGGGTAGACAAGCACTACCTATTGTTACCGATGTTCATGTTAAATCTGATGTAATTTCAATGGTAAATAAGACACTTAAGACATTCGGTAAGGTTGATATCCTTGTTAATAACGCTGGAGTTGCTATCCACAATCCTATCCCAAACATACGAGAAGAGGATTGGGATTTGACTATGGCTGTCAATCTAAAGGGTGTGTTCCTATGCACACAAGCAGTGTTTAGCCATATGTGTAACCAGAAATATGGACATATTGTAAATATTTCTTCAGTATCAGGTAAGTTTGGACATGTGAATGGGGGTGCATATTGTGCATCAAAATTCGCTGTGAATGGATTCACAGAGACAACCAATAATGAAGGAAGACAATATGGTGTAAAAGCCTCAGTTGTTTGTCCAGGACCAGTTGATACCAAGATGCGACGTGACAACCATCCAGATGATATAATTGAGCATTTAACACAACCAGAAGATGTTGCAGATCTCATTCTTTTCTTAATTTCACAATCCCCACGGGCTCATACACTTGAGAGCATTATCAGGACACCATTGATGTAGATGAAAATGTGAAGTTTCTGGTCTAAATTAAGTATTCCTTCCTTCTTTTAAACTATATGTTTGTAGATTCACACGCACATATCCAACTATCTGAATTTAATCAAGATCGAGATTCTGTTCTTGAACGTGCAGTTGCAGCAGATGTTAATACCATTCTAATAATAGGATTTGACTTAGAAACTTCTATAAGTGCGATTGAAATTGCTGAAAATCACGATAATCTATACGCCACCGTAGGAATGCATCCTCACGATGCCAAAAAACTAACCTCAGAGATTTTAAATACATTCCGCAGTAAATTAGAACACTCTAAGGTTATTGCTGTTGGTGAAATAGGTTTAGATTACTATAGAAATCTATCAGAACCTGAAATACAAAAGATAGCATTTGAGAAGCAATTAGATCTTGCAGAAGAGTTAGATATGCCAATAATAATCCATAATCGTGACGCATATATGGATATTCTTCCCATATTGGAAGCAAGACGTGGTAAGGTGCGAGGAGTATTACACTGTTTTACAGGTGATGTTGAATTGATGTATAGAAGTCTCGAAACTGGTTTCTATATTGGTATTGGAGGAATTGTAACCTACCCTAATGCAAAAGATGTACAACAAGTTGCTAAGGAAATTCCTTTAGATCGTTTGTTGATAGAAACTGATTGTCCTTGGCTTGCCCCGCAATTTCGTAGAGGAAAGCGTAATGAACCTGCTTATGTACGTGTAGTTGCCGAGAAAATTGCAGATATTCGAGATACAACAATTAATTCTATTGGGAATATTACTACTCACAACTTCAATTCTCTGTTTGATATAAATACATAAAGGAATTAATAAACTAACAATGAAGCAGTTGAATTTACGCATGTATGGCATGGTTATAGCACTGGCATGTATATGGATTGTATTTTCACTGCTAACAAATGGACTGTTCCTGAATACACGCAATCTCTCTAATCTTTCAAAGCAAGGGGCAGTTACAGCAATCCTATCTTTAGGAATGGTGTTGGTAATAATTTCAGCCAACATTGATCTATCAGTCGGATTTGGGGCAGGTTTAATCGGTGCAATTACTGCAATTCTCCATATAAGGCATGGAATACCAATTCTCTGGACGCTTCTGATTGTAATACTGATTGGTATGTGTATAGGAATAATTCACGGTTACCTTGTTGCTTATCAACGTATCCCCGCTTTTATTGTAACACTTGGTGGATTCTTAGTCTATCGAGGAATGATGTTAGGGTTCACAAGAGGAGAAACAATTCTACTTCAAGATAACTGGTTAAAATCTATTGGAACTGCACATTTATCTGATTCAATTGGATGGGTTTTGATGGGTGTCGGTATATGTATTTGTAGTTATATCTTTATCCGTCAAATATCTGCAATTCAAACTGAAAATTCAAAGAGTGCTTATGTATCTATAATTCTTAGATTTATATTTACCCTTGCTGGTATAATAGTTTTTGTTTTTATAATGAATTCATATAAAGGAATTCCTGTTCCAGCATGTATTCTAATTGGTTTAGCTATCTTAATCCACTTCATAGCAAACCATACACGATTTGGTAGATATGTTTATGCTGTAGGAGGTAATTCTGAAGCTGCATATCTATCTGGAATCAATGTTCGAAGTGTCACTCTACGTGTTTTTGCCATTATGGGAGTATTGATGGCAATTGCTGGAATAGTTATGACAGCAAGACTGGGTAGTGCTGGTCCTGAGGCAGGACGATTGCTTGAATTAGATGCAATAGCTGCATGTGTAATCGGTGGAGCAAGTTTAATGGGTGGTCGTGGTACAATCATTGGTGCCATATTAGGTGCGTTTGTAATGGCAAGTCTGAGTAATGGTATGAGCATGGCAAATTTCGATAATGCATGGCAAGATATAGTTAAAGGTGTAGTACTTGTAACCGCTGTTGGATTTGATATGATTTCTAAGAAATAGAGGAATTAGATGAAAGTCACGATCATTGGTACAGGATATGTTGGTTTGACAACAGCATTGGTATTGTCGTATTTAAACCATGATGTATCTGCTGTTGATAAAGATATTAATAAACTTAATCTGCTTCAAGAAGGTAATTGTCCAATACATGAACCTTATTTACAAGAATTTCTTGATGAAGTAGGTTATAATATCCGATTTACCTTAGACATTGCAGATGTAGTTCCTGATTCAGATCTTGTCCTGATAGCAGTAGGAACACCACCCAAAAAGAGTGGTGAAGCGGATACAAGTCATGTTGAAACGGCAGCGAAAGAGGTAGCTGAAGTATGTCATCCAGATAAACATTATACACTTGTCATTAAATCGACAGTTCCAATTGGTACGAATCGACGGGTTGCTGAAGTCATTAATGATGTTTTTTCTCAAAGACAGGTTAAAGGAGATGTTTCTGTTGCATCCAATCCTGAATTCCTACAGGAGGGTCTGGCATTACATGGTGCATTATATCCTGACCGAATAGTTGTAGGAGCTAATACGGAGAATGCATTGAATGATTTACGACGTCTATACCAACCTATATTAGAGCAGACTTTTGATTCACCAACCTTACTTCCCCGTCCTGAGTCCTATCATTTGCCGCCTATGATGACCACAGATCCAAACAGTGCTGAAATGATTAAGTATGCAGCGAATACTTTCTTAGCATTAAAAATTAGTTTCATTAATGAAATTGCTGGTTTATGTGAGGAAGTTAGAGCGGACGTAACAGAGGTTGCGCGTGGAATAGGGTTAGATTCTCGTATAGGACATAGATTCCTTCGTGCAGGTTTGGGGTGGGGTGGTAGTTGTTATCCCAAAGATACTGCAGCGTTGTTAGGTGTTGCAACAGAAAATGATTATGAGATGCCTATAACTGAGGCTGCAAGGAAAGTAAACTTTAAGCAACGTAAACATATCGTAGATAAGTTACGTGAAGTATTAAAGACGTTAGAAGGCAAGACAATTGGTATTCTTGGACTTTCTTTTAAGCCAAATACAGATGATGTACGTGAAGCACCATCACTTGATATTATTAGACAATTGGTTGATGAGGGGGCAGTTGTCCGTGCCCATGATCCTGTTGCAATACCAAATGCTAAAAATGCATTTAGTGACCATTCTATCCATTTTATTCCTGATGTTTACCAGCTACCGATGAATACAGATGCAATCGTACTTGTGACAGAATGGGATTTATATCATAAATTAGATCTTCGTAGACTTGCTAAACTGATGAAAACCCCGATTTTAATCGATGGTCGAAATGTATATTCTCCCCAAGATGTCATTAATGCAGGTATTCATTATATAGGAATAGGTAGATAATCCTTTATATACCAAATGGAAAAATTTGCTCAACCAATTCCTTTTGATTTAAGTTGGTGTCGCTATTGTCCAGAAGCGCTATTTCCGGCATATAGACATATTCCAGGTCAAACACCACATCCATTACGAGATCCAAATGGTCATAGTTATGGATTTGATGAAAATGTTGAAGATGCAAATCTCACTCCTGATATGTGGAGACAAAATACCTCATATTTGTATGGTGTAGATTTATTCAATTTTGCATATTGGTGGGAAGCACATGAGGCATGGGAAGGTTTATGGCATCAAGCAGAGGATACATATCGGCTTTTCTTACAGGGGTTAATACAAATATCTGCTTCACTCATAAAATACCATATGCGTATGCTTCGACCATTACGCACTCTTTCCACCGCTGGTAGGGATAAACTACAAAAGGTTTTAATTGAATGTGGTGAGATAGAAGAAATTTTTATGGGTATAAATCTAACTGCATTCTTAGAAGTATTAGATACATTTTACTCACCCTTCTTCTCAGATTCTGTAACTGAAGAAACTTATCAGAAAATCAATGTTAAACCGCTAATTCAACTTCGAATATAGAAAAAATCAATACATAGTATATAAGTAGAGACTTACCAGAGGTAGCATGATGTTATCATTTTTCCTTTATGGTTTTATCTGTCTTATAATTGTTGGGATACTATTCATTCTTCTAAAGATATTCTTATTTTATGGAAAGAGTGATGCAGAAGAATTTCGTGCTAATCTTTGTCCAGAATGTGATACAGAGAAGAAGCCCCAGAAAACAGGGGATGTGCGAAATCTTGTAGAACTGAAAATGCGTTGTCAAATCTGTGGTTATATATCCTGGGACATACCACCAAAAACTAACCTATCTAAACGGTCAACTGATATTGACAATATAATATAATTTTAATATAAAAAGAAAGAATCTATTAAGTTATTAATAAATTCTTATGATTTGTCAATTGTATAACTACGAATATTACATGAGAATTAACCACACATAAGCTGTTTATTTTCTGGACAATTCTGTGTAAAGTAACTACAAATAGATTCTCATCTAATATATAAGTTATTCGTTGATAGTCTATTTTTCAATCACATTCCTACAGTCTGACTATACTTTGAAAGGCTTCCATTTCTCATATTCCTCTTTTTCCCTTTTATCATTTCTTTATCTCTTGTTTTTGATTTTTTCTTGTTGGCATAGCAATTGCATATTCATAGATACAATAATAAAATCGAATTGACTATATAAAGGATTATTATTTCTATGAATATACAAAAACTATCAAGTATTATTGGAATATTATTCTGTATTATCGGATGTGGTCAAGACCCAGTTAATACAATTGGTGATGTTATTTTATCTGATAACGGACAGCCAACCCAAGTACCAACAATAATAGATACAATTGTTACAAACAATTCTGAGGAAACTTTTAATTCACACTTATCACCAATTCTTAATATGAAATGTGCTACTGAGAACTGTCATATCAACGGTGGTCCTCAAGGACTTGATTTCAGTTCATATCAGACATTTATCTCCGGTGGTGTTAAAGGACCAGTCTTTATACCTGGAGATGTTGATAATAGTTCAATCATAGATGAAATTGTATCTGGAAGAATGCCAATTGGGGGTCCCAAATTACCTGATATAGAAATTCAAGTCTTTATTGATTGGATAAATAATCAGGCTATTCCTGTTGAACCAGAGGTTATTGTCAATCCTCAACCATCGCAAAATCAAGATGGTATAATCTCATTTGAAACAGATATTATGCCAATTCTAACATCTCAATGTGCCTATGTAGGCTGTCATGATATAAATGCACATGATAATCTGGATTTTACCACATATGAAAGCTTTGTAAGAGGTGGAGAAGATGGAGCTGTCTTCCGTCCAGGTAATGCTGAAGATAGTGATGTTATTGAAGAAATCGAATCAGGTAGAATGCCACCCAAGGATCACGGTCCTTCTTTGACTGTAGCCCAGATAAAACTCTTCAAGGATTGGATTAATCAACAAGATCCAGAAGACTTCCCAAATCTTCGTTATGATGACGATCATGACGACGATGACGACGATGACGATTATGACGACGATGACGATTATGACGATTACGACGATGATGATGACGATGATGATGACGACGACGATGATGATGATGATGACGACGACGACGATGACGATGACGATGACGACGATGACGATGATGATGATGATTGATCTTAATCTGATCAATCACTTGAAACATATATACATCATACTTAATGTAAAATAATTGGTTAATTATTTGAAATGAATATAGTCATATTGTTTTCAGATGAACATGCAGGTCAGGTAATGAGTCATAGGGGACATCCTACTGTCCATACTCCACATCTCGACAAGTTGGCAGACCAGAGTTTTACATTTGAAAATGCATATTGTAATTATCCGATATGTACACCATCCAGATTGTCTATGTTAACTGGAAAGTATGCACATCAGATTGATGCATGGGATCTCGGTGTCATACCAAATCGGAAACACAAGACTTGGGGAGATTATTTGTCAAAGGTAGATTATGAGACGATACTCTGTGGACGTACACATTTCAATGGAAATGATAGGTTGAACGGGTTTACTAATAGGTTATTAGACGACCTACCTCGTTGGTATAGTAAAAATGGACGTCCACCTAACCGTAGTGCTGATGCTCGAAGAGGATCAAATTCACATGTAGCTGAATGTGGTCCTGGTGATCATGAACACACGAATTATGACAGAGAAGTTACGGATTTAGCAGTAGATTTCTTACACCAGAAAGCTTCATCTTCAGATGATAAACCGTTTTTGCTCTATTGTGGATACATGCATCCACACTTTCCGTTAATTGCTCCGAACGAATTCTACTCACTGTATGATTCAAAAACTATACCTTTGCCTGATACATGGAATGAAACACTGGAAACCCAACATCCAATTATTCAACATCATCGATTGTCTTGGCGTAATGACATCCCACCACCAGAAGAGACTGTCCGTTGTGCTTTAGCATCTTACTATGCTCTTGTATCTTGTCTTGATGCACATATTGGTAGGGTTGTAGAGGAAATTGATTCATCCAATCTACGAGAAAACACTGTTGTTATATACACAAGTGATCATGGAGAAATGGCAGGACACCATGGTATGTGGCAAAAGCAGTGTTTCTATGAACCATCAGTGAAAGTTCCAATGTTAATTCGACTTCCTTCTCATGAAGTGGGATGTGTCCAACAAAATGTATCATTGATTGATGTGTTACCTACTCTGTTGGATATTGTTAATTACGAAAAACCTTCTGATTTACCTGGAGAGAGTTTGTTGAATATCGCCCGTAATCAATCGGACGACACAAATCGTGCTATTTTTTCAGAATACCATGCAATGGGAATGATGAATGCTGGTTATATGATGAAGGAGGGTGATTATAAACTGTGTCATTACGTAGGTAATGAACCACAGTTATTTAATACAATGGTAGATCCATTGGAAAATAATGACTTGGCATCAAATCCACAATATGAGAAGATACGAAGCAATTTAGAAAAAAGACTCTTTGAGATTGTGGATCCAGAATTGGTAGATATCAAAGCGAAAGAAAATCAAATGAATCGTAGAATTTAATATCAATAATAATGAATTAAGAATCTTGAAATGCAATGAGTATCTAATATTGTGATTAATGTATATCAAATATTCTGATAAACTGACTCCGTCTAATCAAAATTTCTAAATTATCTATATTTCGCCATCAAAATATTCGAGTGTTTCATCCTTACGATATATTTTACGGAGAACATAGGGTAATACTTTATTGGAATCTGGATATTCACTCACATCATGAGGTATGGAAGTACCAAGAATGAATAGAATGACAGGTTGATCACTTTCATTAATGAATTTATGTGCCCCCACCTCTCCAGGCGGAAAAGCAATAAAATCACCGTCGCGAACTTCCATATCACCTCTAGGAGTTTTGAGAGTACAATTACCTTCCATAACATAACACATCTCCTCGCCAAAATGATGAAGATGCATTGGGAAAGTAGCTTTACCAGGATGTAATTTGTAGACACAGTAGCCAATATTCTTCGCACCGATGAAAGCATCAATATCTTTCAACTCAAAACCATAAGGATGTGGAGGATCTCTTTGTATCCAATCTAAATCATCTATATTAATTCGATTGATGTATATATCCTTTCTGGTTTGTAGACAATCAACTAATTCCTGTTTACCATCTTTGAAAATGGAGTGTCCATCTCCTACAAGGACAGCATTGAACTGATGTGCTAATATCTTTCGTAATTCGAGGGCAGCTTTTGCAGCATCTTCCAATTTATCATCGGCCAGAAGAGACAAACGTCCCATTGGTTCACCTGCGACGATATCTCCAAAAAGTATTGCATTTTTCTGTGAGAAGTATAATGCAATCTCACCTGGACTTTTTCCATATTTAAGATGAATTGCTCTTAATCCAGGGACTATTTCCTCACCATCTTTAATTGTACGTGCTGGTATTATATTAATTAGTTCAGCATCATCTTCATGGATAATTACATCTGCTCCTGTACATTTCTGGAACTTTTCCGCTTCACGTTCATGGTCGCGATTTGTAATGACAATCCATTTAGCACCACCAAGTTTTTCAATTTGTTCAAGGTCAGTTTCAGATATTTCTACTGGATCAATTACGATGTTGCCTTCATCTCTCAACCAAAGGTATCCATTGAAATCGATCTGTCGAATTTCACTAAAAACAGACCAAGTGTATATATCTTCAAGTATCAATTTCTTCATTCTATTTCCTTAGATTTTAATCCGTATAGTTCTAATTCATGTATATAAGGTTTACCTAATGCTTTTCTATGCAAGATTTCACCATAACGTGGAGAATATTGAGGTGCTTTTCGTTTATCATCTTGTGTACCAGTAACAAAAATTCTTAATGATTGTACTACTTTCCCCAAACGTATCTCGATATCAGGACCAATATTATTCTTAACTTCCAGTAGTGCTTGCCACCGTTTATTGCCTTTTAATTGATGGTAAACCACAGCCTTAGATATGTTTGTTCCACGAATTCTGATTTTATGAATTGTTTTTTGTGTTGGAAGTGTAATATCTATTCTATTTCCTGATGCAAAACCAACTGATTTTATGTCTCCATCGATCATTTCAAGCGAAGAACAGATTACCCCTTTACCAATTGACAGGTTATCCCATTCTTGCGGTTCAAAGAGCATCTGGATAGCTTTTGATTGACATCCGAGTAATCCTATTATAGAAAATAATATATAAGAAATAAAAATTCGCATGGTAAGCATACTGGTAAATTTTATGGATGTTTATAATTGATTTTAGAATTAAAAGGTTTTCATAACTTAGTAGACAAAATATTGGTCAACTTCAAGTATAGCATATACATATTTGAATTGATAGTGGTAACAATTTGTATGACTGTTTTCTGTTGACAACTGTAAGGATGGTAGGTATACTAATTTACTTGCTAAGCCGGGATGCTGAAATTGGTAGACAGGCTAGATTCAGGGTCTAGTGTGCTTTATGCGCGTAAGGGTTCGAGTCCCTTTCCCGGCATATTACTACTTTTTTAATGTCTCTGGCACAAGCCATAGGAAAATGGCTACTGCCATATAGCCAATTCCTCCTAAAGCAAAACCTGAATACCCTAATCCAAAAACATCTGCGATATTTCCAACGACTACTGGTCCAGCAGACCCGCCAAAATCCCCTGTTAATCGCCACAAACCCAGAAACTCTCCAGTTCCTTCTTTTGGTGCTAAATCAGCACCCAGAGTCATCATTGTTCCGGATGCAATACCATTACCAAAACGCATCATAACTGCCGCGAACAGAAGCCATAAAAACGAATTGGTGAAAGGCATTAATACCATTCCAGTTGCAAAAATAAAGATTCCAGGTATCGTTGCAAATCTTCTTCCAAACCGATCCATCAGATATCCTGCCAAAGGAAACATAGACATGTCAACTGCAGATGCAATCATTTCTATTTGTCTAACACCTGTTTCGTTCAACCCAACATTATCAGTCCCATATAAAGGAATAATTATATGACATCCTCTACGTAGTGTTTGGACGCAAATCTGTGCTACCCCTGCTGTAGCCAGTATATTGAAATGTTGAATAGAAACCGTAAGAAGCTGCTTAAAATAAGGTTCCTGTTTCTCTGATTTAATCTGAGCTTTCTGTTTTGATTCTGGAATTGACCAATAACATATAATTAGAGTTAGAACTGCTATGACAGCATAAATATAAAACGGTATACGTAGATTTGTTCCTAAGAAAATTGCAGCGAATTTCCCTAAGAAAGTTCCAATTCGATTCACCCCACCAAATAGTGCGATAGATCTTCCACGCTTTGCTAATGGAATTACATCTGCCATATATGCATGTCTGGATAACATCCATAATGCATTTCCAATACCCCCTATAAGTTGTGCTCCAAAAAGATGAAATAGGTTTTGAGCTATACCCATTACGAATGTTGATATACCTATCATTAACAGTCCCAGTAACATAGATTGGCGTCTACCGATACGTTCAACCAAAATACCCGCAGGGATATTTCCAATGACACTGACAGCAATTACAACAGTAGTGATTGTATATGTTAATTCGAATGATTTGATATAAATGGATAATGTAGGTGAGATAACACCTGCACCAGTAGAAAGAAGTAGCGCTGGAAGATAGATAGGAAGAATTAGGGATGTCCGGCTAAAGTTATTGGATACCAAAAGATGATATGACTCCTTTAGCTGGATAGAATATACTTATTAGTATTTGTCTTGTCAATATATTAAATATTCTATTAATTAGTATTATTTTTACGTGACTATTCAGTATATTCAGACCGGTCTGTGTTACCACCATATTTCAGTGTATAGATCATAAGATTTGTCATAAATCGATATACATCGGTAGATCGTCTTAATCGTAATGCAGTTCTGGATTCGATTTCAGCCGTCTCCATAGCACAGAGATAATCTTTTCTGTTAAATATCACTCCGAGACGATTTGTAGTTTTTAGCGTACCTTGAGAATCTTTATATGTAAGGTTTGGTTGTTTTTTTGCACCAGGATTACGGGGTACATATATGCCCCAATGGAATTTGAATTTTGAAGGTTGTGGTACATTTTCGTTTTCCCAGAATCGGTCTCCACCTTCAGGAGGTTTTTTTAAGTTATAGTATATTCTATATATTTCATGTTCAAATGGCAATTTCTCCAATGTGTATTCAGGAAAAATCATTCGTAATTCTTGTTTAATTAAGTTGGCGAAACTTGCTTTAAACCCACAATCATCAAAGAATAGAGTGCCTCCTCTTTCAAGAACATACTTTCTCAGTGCTACGCGTTCGTCATCAGAAAATCCTGAAGTGATTTTTTGCCCATCCCTCATCAGTCTTCGATTTACAGTCATATTCTTATCGTGTCCAGTCATTATAATTAGAGGTGCATCCAGAATTTTCTTATCAGTTAGAGGTAATGCACCACCTGCATAACTCATATCAGCTCGTATTGAAGTAGTATTTTCCTTTAACCATTTTATGAGAGATGGAATAGCGGTTGGATCTTGCCACCAATCACTCAGAGAGTGTTTGAGTCTGATGATTCGTATGTGTGCTTTTATATCCGCCCCTGTCCCTTTGATGATACCACCTAACTTCTCTCCAATTTCATCTTTCAATGTAGGTAGTTTTCCAAAACCTTCATCTAAATCAGCATACCCAGAACCAGAACCTGTACCTTTTGTAAAGTTCCCAAAACCTGAGCTTCCTTTATTCCTAATGGTTAGATCCGTAGATGTACCACCTTTACCGGATGAAGGTATTTCTCCATCTTCAGCAGTATCCGTACCAGTAGATAAAGAGGGACCATCAATCCTACTATGTTCAAGCATGGATTGTGGTGTTGGTGCTAATCTTGTAACGTTTTCCATCATCGTTGGTGCATCAAGAGTAGAATCAACATCAATACTATCAATTGGATTAGGTGTTAATGGATTTCGACTTGAGTTTGTAATACCTTTTACACCAGATGTCAAAGGGTTTCGTTCGACTATATGTATTGGTTTTGGTTTAGGTAGATCTTTTCTTATTCTGTTTTTAGGAAGAGAATCTATTATTTCAGCATAAATTTTATTTTCTTGGTATTGTAAGATAGGTTTTAAGAGGGAAACTGATATTAATAATAATGCAATACCATGTATACCGATGGAGATTAATATTGCATATCTCCTAATACGTTTTTTTTCATGGGCAAGGTATATCTTAGATTTCATATCTCTTCCTTATACTATTATGAGATATTGAAATTTTAACATGTATGGAGTATTATAACAAGTTCATCTGTATATATACCTGAAATGTTGCATGGGTATTGGATGCGAACTCCAGCCTTGTAAGTCACAATTAGAATAAATAAGAGATAATTAAACAAAATTAATAGAATACAAGAAGTTTTGTTAGCTATATGTATTACAGATTGACATTTTAGAGTTCTGTCAAAACATCTACATAATTATTATAGGTAATATCATCGAACAATATGAATTGAATCGTCGTTGGTATCTTGTGTCTGCTTTCAGCTAATTCTTTAATTGTTTTGAGTGCTACATGAGCTGCTTTTTTTATAGGGTATCCGTATATTCCTGTGCTAATTGATGGAAAAGCAATGGAGTTTATTTCATTCTTTGCAGCCAAGAAGAGACTCTCTTTATAACAGCTTGACAATAGAGTAGGTTCATCTTTAATTCCACCTTCCCATATTGGACCGGCAGTATGTATGATGTGTTTTGCAAATAGGTTTCCGCCAGTTGTGATAACAGCTGAACCAGTCGGACATCCACCTTGAGTAGCTCTAATATTATCACATTCTTTTACGACCTCTGGACCACCAGCACGTCTTATTGCACCATCTACACCGCCACCACCTATGAGTTCTTTATTAGCAGCATTAATGATTGCATCGACACTTGCTTTTGTAATATCCCCTTGAATAAGTTCAATCTGTATATCCTCAAACTGTTTTTTCATACTAAACTCCATTCTGTATGTCTGTTAGTTTTTATACTCAACTACACCAGTCCGTAGTAAATCTTCGATGATAACAGATTCAATTTCCATCTGAGTTGATAGATTTAGATAATTAATTGCATTCTGTTTGCAGAAAATTTTTAGTGTATTTCGAAAGGACTCCATTTCTTCTTGAAAGAAATCGAATGTATCATCATTGATAGTAATTTCTTTTTTTTCACCTGATTCTGAATCTTCTATTTGCCAATCACCGGGTGGAAGTAGCTCTATTTCTTCTCTACTTTGGAGGTGTATCAACGACACAGTAAATCCACGACCTAAAAGAGTACTAATACCTTCTGTGTATCCATTTGAATCTAAAAAATCACTTACAATTACTACCACCCCTACCTTAGGTTGAAAGTTTGATAGATGTTTTAGACATACATTAAGATTCGTTAAACCTTGTGCTTGTATTGGTGAGAGTGCTCTTTCTATACATATGAACTGTGATTTTCCATAAATAGATGGTACGACTTTAGATAATTGGTCTGATAAGGTGTATACTGATACTCTATCTGTATTCGTTAGCGTGATGTACCCCAATACAGATGCAATTAGTTTTGCGTATTCAAGCTTTGATGGTTGCCCAAAAGACATGGACTGACTGATATCGATTAGAATAGAAACAGATAATTCCTCGTCGGCTTGGAATAACTTAATGAAAGGTTTTTCTAAACGAGCATAAACATTCCAATCCAGATAGCGTAGATCATCCCCAGGTTCGTAGTGTCTATAATCAGTAAATTCAATACCAGTTCCTCTGTTTTTACTTCTTCTTTCACCTCTGTATTTACCGCTATAAGTTTTTCTTGATTGGATACGTAATTGGTCAAGTTTATTGAGGTAATTGGGGGTTAACATAAGAATTTATTCAATGAATTTTATCAAGTTTGTATCTGTAGTGAATAATCTTGAATTATTGTATAGAAGTATACACTAATTGTTAGTTTTAGACAAACTTCTGATGAGGATGTGTAAGTAAAGTGAATACTCTAAAAATCACTGAATCATAGTGTACTTTTCTAAGCTTGAGATTGATAATAGGAGAAAAAATGTACTGCCATCGGATATTCCTTTCAAATAGATTGTAATTGTATCACAATCTAATATTAGGCTGTGGTCTAAATTTCCTATGGCAGTACAAAAAAAGGTGTTATAAATCGCATCTGAATTCTTTCTCTGGAAAGACTTTACTCAATCTCCAATCTTGAAAATAGCAGTTATATCTGGTAAAATACATCTAACTAAGACATATATTTAACTTAATGATCAACGATTGGACTTGAATAGAATATGCAAAAGCAGTACAAGAAAATAACAATCATACTACTCTATACATTCATTTTTATCATCACAACAGCGACTTCTGAACTAATTGATCCGAATACATATTGGTTGATGGTGGATACAACTGAGGATGAACGAGCAAGTACGCAATTAGAAGCGTTAAGTAGAACACTCATGAATGTTGGAAAAGTCTCAAAGTATCGGATACAGCACATAATGGGTGGGGACGCATCTTATGATGGAATACGTAACACATTAGTTGATATCGGTAATGAATCTACCAACATTGAAAATATCGTATTTCTCTTTCATGGAGACGTATCAAAACCATTGGGAAGCACTGCGATGCTACTCTCGACATATTCGGATGAAACGGTACAAGATGCAGAATTGAATCGGTGGTTGAAACAGACTTCCAGGAAACGTATACTCGTAATCATTGATGGTTATGCTGTTGATGAGAATATGGGTATTTACTATGGAAATCGAGTAACACTGGGAACTGGAGCACTCAATGTAATTCATCCTGCTGATTCTGTTGAAACAACTGGAAAAAACTCTTTCATACAGGTATTGATTGGTGCTCTATCCAATGAAAAAACTGATGCAGATGAAAATCGACATATCAGTATCATTGAAATATATCAACAACTTCAAGAAAGAAACACATTTGGTCAATCTATACTTGCTCCAACAGGAGATGTTGAAGCTTCACTTGTTAAACTAAGTCCTGCTATTAGAGTAGCATCTTTTCCTGATGGAGCAACTATATCTATAAATGAAATAGAGACCGGCGAAACTCCTAAGCTGATTACGACGGATATAAAAAAAGGAATATATAATGTCTCAATCAAGAAAGTTGGATATACAATACCAGAATTAAAAACAGCTGAGTTGAATTTTACACAAGGTGAAGTGGTTAATTTAGCTTGGGTGCTAAAACCGATTTCTGTTATGGGTACAGTAACTGGTCCTTCAGATACATCAGTGGTTGGTACGAAAGTTTCTATCCCTGAAACTGAGTATGAAACAGAGGTAGGTGTTGATGGGACTTATTCTTTTGGAGAATGGGGCACAACTGGTCTTCTCACTGCGAACAAGGAATACACCCTTTATGCAAAACAGGGTGACTTCTTATATGGATCCGCGACTTTTATATTCGATGGATATGATACAATTGAACAACCCATTAACTTAACTAAGAAGTCTTGGTTTGAAATAGCAGAATTTGAATTTCAACGAGGTGAACATCAGAAAGCAGTGAACGCATTTCAAAATGGTATTGAAGAAACCCCTGATTTTCCACCTATGTCCTCAGAGTTAACGGTAATGTTGCTTAGTGCTTTCCATAACGCTATTGATAGTGGGAAGATAACAAATATAGATTATTTCGTAGCGACTGCCAAGTTAGCAGAGGCTTATCATCGTCCAGAACTTGCTAAAAAATATTGGACACAAGTCAAGCAAAAAGCTGTAAAAGGATCTTCCATAGGCAAGTTAGCAAGTAAACGGTTGTGGCAAATGAATCCTTGGCGGAATATTGTTACTATAGGTGTAGTAGTGCTTTTAATTGTGGCGATAGTTTCTGGTATTTGGACATACTTTCGTTTTCGTAAATTAAAACAGACTGAAGGTTAGTCCTTTAAATTCTCTTCCAAACAATTCTGTAATTATTACTGTGAGTTCAGTATATACAACACTTTGCATAAGAATCAATCCTATGACTTCATTTTACCTCTCAATTTTTAGATATGAATATGGTTCAATTGCTTCGTCAAAACTATATACATCAAAACCAGTTAGGTCTGGAATTCTCCCACGAATAAACTTAAGATTATCATCTGGATGGCTGAACATATTTCCTCCTTGAAGATAAACTCTACCACGGACCGTAGGAAAAACCATTCCGCTTTCCATTGTACCACCATCAGAACGCGTCCCTTCTTCCCATAGCTTGATACGAACTCTTTGTATCAATTCGTTATTCGCTGGCAACTTTTCCCAAGGTATAAAATTCATGCCAACAGGTATATCAGGATAAGGACCAAAACCGTATGGAGAAACTGCTACTTTATCATCTGATCTGCCTTTCAGAGAAGTGTCTGGGATAGTTTCAGTAAGAGTATCAGACAACTTTCTTACTTCTGTATTTAGATTCTTGGGATTTTCCTTCTCTGATGTGACAAGAGTCATCTTTTCATCAATTGTTCCATTATGATCTTGGTTATTCTGTTTGGTAGTTCCAACAACTTTTTTAGAATTATGATACAAATTCTGTTGTCTAAGTAGATCAGTGGATCCTGCATCTTCTATCTTGTAGGAACTGATTTCATTCATATACCAATAGTAACAACCAAGTCCGATAATCAGTATATAACCTATCAGATAGAAGTACCATTTAACGTTGAAAATGAAGCGTTTCATCATACCCCCCAAATTCATTATAGTAAATTAATACTATCATTAACGTGAGTTTGAAAATCAGATTTTGTTATTAGGAGCGGTTAGAAAATCCTCCATTAGCATCAATTAGTATTTACCCAGTAATGGTTAGCGCAGTTTCCGTCATTTTTCTCTAAAATTGATTCTAATGATAATAGAATTTTTGATAAACTACTGTATCAAATTAATTGGATGATAACACTTTTTTAAAAAAAAGCAATCAATTCTAGTGCTTAGTCAAGTGATAATCGATGGGTATAGTCGTTTTAGTTTTATACGTGCATCATCTGTAGTAAACCTCCAACTTGTTTTGGTCTGTTTTTCATTTCTTCTGTTTTGCCAT
>JAGFCA010000183.1 GCA_022394755.1 Candidatus Poribacteria bacterium | reverse complement strand
GTGTAATTTGGGTATTAACTATTTGATCGGATAACACAGATTACGCAGAATAGATTGATAGTCTGAAACATTCTTACACTTATGACACACAATAGGTTTGGTGTATTACCCGTAATCATTCATGTCAATAAATATTAGAACCAATCTCATAAATCAAATATTTGGAAGAATCTTTGATCTTACCATGCATTATATTTTGATACAACGGGCGGGAAACCCCGCCCCTACGAAAGAGGAATTTACTTAAAACGCACGATTCGTATTTATGAAATACACTGTACACAATTTACGAATGTAATTTGAAGTCTAAATGTAATAACGATAAACTTCTGATACAACAATTACCCTAATAATCATTTTCACAATAATTGTTACTTCAACAGAATCTGAACCCTGGAATGTACGGAAAAGAATATTTGTAAATATGGTTTTTTTCGGTGGTAATTGATTATGTGATATGTTTGGATACTGTGAATGACAAAAATTTGTTAATTCATTTCGTCTTAAAATGATGGCACTTTCACGTAAACCTGCACGAAGCAATTTTACGAACCCTTACTGTATAAGGGTTTATAATTTTAAACACATCAATTCTTCGTGAATCACGTATGTTATATTATAATTAACTAATAGTGTTTAGTTCTATACTCTCTGAAATTTCCCTATCTATAGTAGGTGTATAAAGCATTGTTGTAAAGTGATAAAAGGTTTACAGGATATGTAAAGTTTTTGTCACCTTAGGAGTTAATTTAGTTAGATAAGTTTATTTAATTATATTTGTTTTAGTTGTCAGAATCACGGATTACACAGATTACGCGCATTTCACGGAACGGTTTCTGCTGAGGGAAATACTCTTGAGGTGAGTATAATGTTTTTTGTCTTTCAAAAAGCGTTATCTTTTACAAATCCCTTCTTCTCTGCATAATCCGCGATTCAGACATAAAAAATACCTATAGAGACAATTTATTTACACACCCAGGTTTACACACCCCCAATTTTACACATTCTTGACGATATACCTTACCTATGTTATAATTTCTATACCCAATCCAGATTAATCCTGAGGGGAAATATGTCAGAAACACAACAATTATACCTTCCTTTACAAACCGAAAGTAGCCATACCGATAACGATTTTTACGATTCACTCAATTTCATCAGAGAAAACGCAAATTCACAATATGGGGTTGGTAAGGTTTTTGAACGACTCATAAAAACCTATCTACTTGAAGATCCTTTCTATAAAAGACGGTTTTCCGATGTATATCTATGGTATGAATGGGCAGAGATTCGATCAGAATTTGATGGAAATGATTTAGGAATTGATCTTGTTGCTGAAGAACATGATGGTGGATTTTGTGCAATACACTGTAAATGCTATGCTGAAGACAAACGCATAACCAAAAAAGATATTGACTCCTTCATAGCATTTTCTAACCAAAAACCTTTCACCTCCCGAATTTTTGTTGACACCGGTAAATCATGGAGTGCCAACATATATAAATCGATAGATGGTGTGGAACCACCTGTAACACGAATCAGTGCTGCCGATTTAGCAAGTCGACCTGTAAATTGGCCCGATCTAAGCCAACAGGGACCAGAACGCCTCGACTATGAAGTGGAAACATTCACGCTACGTGATCATCAACAGAAAGCATTTGATGATGTAATCAACGGATTCAAAGAATCGGATCGTGGCAAACTCATCATGGCTTGCGGAACTGGTAAAACGTTTACTGCACTACGTATCGCAGAAGAAATTGCAGGTGTCGGTGGTAGAGTCTTATATCTTGTCCCTTCAATTGGATTGTTTTCACAATCAATGTGGGAATGTGCAGAACAACAGAAAATTCCATGCTGTTATATAGGACTTTGTTCTGATACAAGAGCAGGAAAAACTGGTGAGGACATATCAACTTTGGTGTGGAATTATCAGATACTTTGGTGTGGAATTATCAGATAAGATAGTAAACCTTTATCTACGATGCTTATAAAAAATTATTATGATTACTTTAAATTCAAAAACAAATTAGATGGTAATTTGCACACCCAATTCGCTATACTTAATGACAAAATTCTAATCGAGAAAATGACAATAAAATTATAGACCAAGTTTCAAAATAGTCTCCTGGAAGTCAATCACTACTATGTCTTTATTAAACGAACCTACTCACAACAATACTGAATGGCATGTATCGGAAGAACCCAGAACACGCTTAGGCAAAGGTATTATTGGTAAAATCTGTTTTTCTTCAGATGGGACTCAGCTTGCTGTGGGGAGTTCCATCGGTATATGGATATACAATGCTTACACAGGTAAAGAATTAAATGTCCTTACAGGATATACAGAGTGGCCGGGTGAAATAGCATACTCTCCGGACGGCTATTTGTTGGCTAGCGGCGGTAAATTGGAAACTGGTAAGGTTTGTTTATGGGATCCATACACTGGAAAACATAAGAAAACTCTTGGTGAACATGAAGGATTTATTACTTATATAGAATTTAGTCCGGATGGTAATATCCTCGCCAGCGGAAGTATAGACGAAACGATAAAATTATGGGATGTTGTTACAGGCAACCATAAAACTACACTAACAGGACATACAGGTGGGAAAGAGTTATTAGCGTTCAGTCCTGATGGTCAAACACTCGCAAGTGCGACTGATCTTCTGTGGTCATCAGCTAGTGAAGATGACTATACGATTAGATTGTGGGATACAGAAACAGGAAAACATAAAGCTACACTTACAAATCCTAATCTTCGCGTCAATTCGATAGCGTTTAGTCCAGATGGAGAAACAATAGTTTGTGGGGGTTGGGAAAAAATTGATCGACAAGGTATACATGATGATACTTTACCACGAGGTACTGTTCAATTATGGGATACTGCCACAGGTGAACACAAAGAAACCCTAATTGAACGTTATTCAGACAGTGTTCTTACCGTAGGATATTCTCCTAACGGTTCTTCCCTTGTCAGTGGGAGTAAGGATGGAACGATTCTTCTCTGGGATACAACAACGTACCAACTCAAAGCATCACTCAAAGGAGATTTTCAGGCTATTGTGTTTAGTCCCGATAGCAGGACACTTGCCATTACACCAGATGATCAGCAAATAAGTCTATTGGATGCAGTTACTGGTGATTACAAGGTTGCTTTTACAGAACATACTGATAGCGTCTACAATCTTGTTTTCAATCCTGATGGCAATACTATTGCGGGTATAGGTGAAGACAGTACTATACGATTGTGGGACGTTCTCACCGGGGGACACATGAAGACTATCACTGGACACACAAGATCTGTTTCTTCTATTTCATTTAATACTGATGGTAGTAACCTTGCAGTTGGTAGTGGAGATGACAACGGTACGAGTGGGGACAAGATAATTCGAATCTTGAATGTGGACTCTGGATGTCTTCAAAAAACTTTCGAAGTGCCTATAAAGCAACAAATAGAATATCGTAGTCAACTAATTGATTATGTTATTTATTCTCCTAATGGAAAGACCCTCGCTATTGGAAGCGAAGATGGCATTATTAGGATTTTGGATGTAGAATCTGAGGAATTCCAAGATAATACTTTCAATGGTTTCAGAGGTATTTCAGCAGAGAGATCATCACTCGGTTATTCTACTAACGGATTAACTTTAGCGTTTTCACCCGATAGTAATACTCTAGCGAGTGTAAGTAGGATAATGTATGGTATTGACAATACAATTCAATTGTGGGATGTTGTTAATTGTGATCACAAAGCCACTCTGACTACTGGGTATTGCTGGACTACAATCTTAAGTATTGCATTTTCACCGGATGGTCGCACTATTGCTGGTGGTAGTGACGACGGAAAAGTATATCTGTGGGATGTTGACAGTGGTGAACTTAAGACCACTCCATTAGAACATGAAAGGAAGTTTGTATTTAGTGTTGCGTTTTCTCCGGATGGTCGTACTCTCGCCAGTGGAGCTAGAGTTAGCGGATATGGAACGGTAAGTCTATGGGATATTGAAAGTGGTGAATGTAAGGCATATGTTGATATGCATAGCCACGGTGTCAGCTGTATCGCCTTCAATCCTAATGGTTCTATACTTGCTATTGGTGGTAACAAAGGTATAATTATATTGGATATACAAAAAATCCTCTACCACCCCAACTACAAATCACATGTGTATCTGATTGACAAGTTTGACGAGACAGGTCGTTACAAAGTCACCCTCAAAGGACATACAAGTTCTGTTAGTTCGGTAGTATTCAGTTCTGATGGAAGAACACTTGCAAGTGGTGGTAAAGATGGTACAATTCTTTTCTGGGATATAGTAGATACTTTGCAGACTCCCCAACAGATTGCAAATCACTCCCTTGGTAGCATTGTACTTGTGGTTAAAAATAGAGATCTTTCTAGCAGTTGTGATCCATTTGGCATTAAGTGGGATGCAAGGTTTTTTAAATATACCACAGGTAATGGATTCTTCGTTAAACCAGACATGATTATTACATACACTCATCTTTGGACTTCTCCAGGATTTATCAGACGAAGACTTTTTGGTGATTGGATTAATCAGATTGCTACTGCTAAAAAACGTGTGATCAATGAAAAAAGCTTAGATTCTCTCGCATTATTCCACACCGATCAAAAAGGTTATATTGACTTAGAAAGTATCGCAGCAAATGATGACCAACTGGCTTTACTAAAGGTTTCAAATTGTGAAATCCAACCGCTTTATCTCAGTGATGACAGAGTTCAGATTGGTGATACTGTCTACATCGCAAGTACCCCAAACATTTTTTCAGATGGGATTGTCAGTAGTATAGTCAATATTCGGGATCGGATATTTTATCAGATAACAACTTCAATTCCTTACGGATGCAATGGATGTCCCGTGTTAAATAGCATGGGTCAAGTTATAGGCGTTGCTATGGCAACTCGAATAGATGGACAGGTTCAATTAAATCCTTACACAAAACTGCTCCATGATTATGACAAGCAGAATTCCAATTATGCGATTCCGTCATTTTACATCAGAGAATTACTCTGTGAAGTGGAATAATTTTGTCTTTAACGTGAGTTTAATAAATGTCCTTAGAAATTGCATATCATTGACAACTTAAAGTCTTTAGTATAGTTCTCTATGTTTTAGGGACGGTTTATACTTAAAAAATATCAGATTAACTCCTTGATATTGACGAATCCCCTGATAGTATAGACAACATTTCGGATACAGCACTAAAGGCATTCCAACAGTTACCGAGAAAAGTTCGCAAATGATTTATCCAAAATGTTACCGCGTATTCCTATGCACCAGATTTCCGTGCATTTGCTGAGGCAGGTAAGAAGTTAGCTGACCTACATCTTAATTACGAGTCCTGTGAAAAGTATCCTCTCAAAGTTGAATTCCCCAATATCATCCACCAAGCGGATGATAATCCTGAACTCTATAAGTTAACCGATAAAGCTATGAAGATCGTTGATGACCAGAAAAGAGTACTTGCAATTAATGAGAATGTTCATTTATCTGGTATCCCTGCAGATTCATGGGGTTATGTTGTTAACGGGAGAACACCTTTGGAGTGGTTTATGGATAGGTATTATATTAAAACGGATAAAGATAGTGGTATAGTCAACGATCCGAATGGTTGGTTTGAGGATCCACGGGATATTGTTGCTGCTATTCAGCGGGTTATCTATGTGAGTGTGGAGTCTACTTGGATTATTGATAGGTTGCCTGATGAGATAACTGCAGAAACATAAAATGAAATTGAAAAGGAGAAAATAAGTGTCAAATAAACAATTACCTTCCACGACATTAAATGATTATCTTGAATGGGTAGATAATCTTGGCATTGGAACATTTATCTATCGGGGAGTCTCAAATGAAAAACACATCAAAGACAGGCAAATAGAGGCATCCACTTGTCGTCGTTTAAAAAGTAGAGAACCTTATGCCTGGTTGTCTGATTCAGATAAAGCAAAGTTCTTGAGTAATGAAGAAGATGAAAGACCTAAGCAGCTCCTTAAAATAAATGAGGAAATGATAAAAGATGCGCGGGCACACGGACATGATTATAAAGAGGGGAAACGTCTATTCGATTTGGATTTACTTGCAGAACTCCAGCACTATGGTGCAGCAACCTGTTTGATAGATTTTTCCTATAACGCAACGGTCGCCCTATGGTTTGCCTGCCAGCCAAGTTCAGAAAGAAATGTAGATGGTAAAGTCGTTGCTGTTGATATCCATCGATCCCATAAGGTTACTGACACAGAAACCGAAAAAAGTATTGATTGTTTTTTTAAACAAAATGTAAAGGATAGTTTTCAACTTTACCATTGGCAACCTAAAAATCAAAATAATCGTATAATTGCCCAACGTTCTATCTTTATATTTGGTAGTTTCACAGTTGAAGCAGCAGCGGAATATATCATTCTAAAAGAAGATAAGTCACGCATTTTATATTCTTTAGAAAAAACATTAGGCATAACCGAGGAAAGTCTGTTCCCTGATTTTGATGGATTTGCAACTCAACGTTCTCATAAGAAAGAATACAAAAGTGTCTATGTTTCTGGTTATATAGACCATGCTGATAGTGCCTTAAAAGATAATAATTTTGAAGAAGCAATCAGGTTTTGCAATGAAGGAATTAAATTAAATCCAGATAATATTGACTTGGGGTTTCTGCTAATTCAGAAAGCTCAGTCACATAATGAAAAAGGTGATCAAGACATGGCTATAGAAGACTGTAACAAGGTAATAATACTTCATGAATCAAACTACATGCCTTTCCATTTAAGGTTGAGTCTTAATTTACGCGCACAGATTTACGTAAATAGAAATGAGTATCATTTAGCTATACAAGACTATTACAAAATTATTGAAGTTTACCCTAATGACGCTGACGCACACTACAATATAGGAAGAGTAAAGAAACACCAAAATTGTGATTCTGAAGCAAAAAATTATCTTGAAAAAGCATTAGAACTTGCTCAGCAGAAGGACAATATGCAGGTATCAAACAAAGAGGAATTGATAGAAAAAATTACAAAAGAACTTTGTGATTCAGTATTAGAAGTGTAAAGAAATGTAATTATCACCTTCACACTGAGATTACTGATGAGTTATGGATTTGCTCTAAACAAAATACGGGTTAGAAAGGTATATCATCGTTTACATCTTGTAGTGGATCTTCATAATCTTCATCCGATAGTTCCATATCTAAATAAACTTGTTGTGTAACATTACAGAAATCAAGAAGAAACCTTCGACCTACCTCAAAATTATGTTTATTAACAAATGTTGTTCGAATATCTTTTGTTCTCTCCCAACGCAACTCGAAATGTGAGTCCGAGATGAGTTCAGTTTCCGTTAGTATCATAATAGGATTAAATGGACATTTATTCTTTCTATTCTCTTGGCTATAATTTGCTACTTCTCGAAGAATCTCTTTTTCATCTTCATTCAAGGATTCTTTGAGAGTAGCAAAAACGAGGTATGCATCCGGAAATTGTTCACCTAAATTGAGCATTCTCTCAGTGTCTTTCTTATTAAAAGAGTTAAATGTCTTACACTCGACAAAAATAAGTTCAGTTTTAGGATATAGGAATCTTGACTCTTGAAAAAATATGGCCAGATCTGCTTCAATGTCTATTCCATTCTTTTCAGCTTTAAAACTCAAAAGTGGTGTAGTTACAGAACCACTAAACCGGAATATGTGAAAAAAACGTAGTGTAAGAAGGACGGTGTAAGCACCATGAGCTTGATTAGACGAGCTAAATGGACCTATCGTTCGATATGCCCATTTAATTTGCTCTTTTGGGGCATAAGGAAAAGATAAATTTTCAAGACATTCTGGACATTGAAGTACGTAATTCACATCCTTCACTGAATACCATGAATGTTGAATACATACTGGACACTGAATTCTCATTCCTAACTGAAATATCTTTGATGTGATCAAAGGTTGAAGGATTCTCTGTTCCAATATCTTAGAGAATATTGATTGTTGGTTTTCAATTGCTTGAACCTTCCCACGAATGTTTTCCTCCAATAGGTATTTCCCCTCACTACGGTTCATTTCATCTAACAATTTTATGATTCCCTTTTTTGCAAGGATATCCGCTCCTCTAATACCCTGAAGTTGGAGTAGCATTTGTTTTGCCACACGACCTGCAGATGATAGTTTCGCTGACCATCCATTTAATTCCAACCATTTCATAAATATTGCTTCCGCCTGAGGATGGACTATATTAATTATTCCGCTGGTGTGTTGACACAGATAAACTAAACTTTTATCGGAAAGATGCCATTCCTCAGGATAACCTGCTCCAGCAATAAATTGAGCAAGTTCACCACCAGCTCCAGGAATTATGGCAGCCAATGGTGTATTATCTTCGTTCTGTAGAGACCACTTAATCTCATTGGCATAACATGGTGTATCATGCCAGTTCTTGAGGAACTTTGGAGCGTGTGTATAAAAATGAATTCTGGTAGACAAATCACGTTCTACAGAGTCAGATGTTAATTCACAGCACCTAATATCTTCCTCATAGTCTGAGTCTGTTGCCGTTATATTCCAGATAGGCGGATACCAAGTTTGAGAGATTCTCATTGATTTCTCAAATAAATCCAAAAAGCACTGGTATTCACTTTCAGATATAGATCTACTTTTTAAAATGGTAGTATTACTAAGAGACAGGTAATTTTTTGTGATATAATTTAATATAGATTCTTTCGTTTCATCCGATATAGTAAATTGCATTGGAATCGGTAAGACTTCCCAACCTACAGCACGAAGATTCCAAAAATCTATAATATCAAGACCTCTATCCGCGTCAAAAAAAAATAGACATTTCTTTCCTCTGCCGTTAACATTTATATATAGGTCGGTAATACGAAGGAAAAATAATTTCTGATATTCAAAAAACTCAACATAGTTTGACATTGAACATTCTAATAGTTTTGCATCAAACCGTTCTGCAAGATCGTCCCAAAAGATGACATCATATTCATCAGGTAGTTTCCCAAAAACACTACTTAATAAGAGCTTGTACTCTTGGTCAAATTGAGGTATAGAGATTTCATGGGGATTCCTCTGATGAAATCTAAATTCATCGTTAAAAAAGTGTTCTAACACCTCAAAGATGCTAATTCCATAGTTAGGAGTTTTATACCGTTCATATGATGAATAAAAGTCAGATACTTCATTGATTTTTTGCCGAAAATCTATTTCAATCGGGTAATTGGAACATACTCCCATTGGAATTACGTAAATTGGGTCAAAATTATCCAAATAACCAGAAATAAGTTCTTGAGCACTCGGTTTTTCAACATTAGGGGCATCTTGCCAATCGGTAGGAAGTTCTTTATAAGTCGGGATTATTGGATTATACATCCCGCCCCACAGAAAAGTATTAATTTCTATGGCTTGCTGCAAAGAAACTTTATCTTCTGGGTTAACAAGGAATGCTAACTTGATAGGTTTTAATTTAACATCAACAGTTCCGTGTATCATAAGTGTCTATAGGGTCTCCTTGCGAAAATAATTTAGACATAATTTTATTCAAGGAATTATATCAGATGAACGTCTATTAATCCAAATATTGCTTCAATTGAATATAAACTAAATTTCACATATAATATTA
This sequence comes from Candidatus Poribacteria bacterium, assembly GCA_022394755.1. Classification (GTDB taxonomy): domain Bacteria; phylum Poribacteria; class WGA-4E; order WGA-4E; family WGA-3G; genus MSPOR6. Next base: position 2,987 of record JAGFCA010000183.1, on the reverse strand, counting down.
TTCATTGATTATATGGAGGGTATAAGCAAGAGGATAAAAATGATGGCTATTTCAAAAATCCGAGAACATGGACGCTTACCATTCCTAAACCAATCAGAGACAGTTTAGGACAAAAAAGGTGATATCGTTGATGCACGACTTGAAGGAAATTGTGTACAGCGTATCTCATAGATACGAATCGTGCGTTTTTAGTAAATTCCTTTGTTCGTAGGGGCGTGGTTACCCCGCCGATGTATCAATATATAATGCATGGTAAGATCCAAGAATCTTCCAAATATTTAATTTATGAGATAGTCTCTATAAACATTCCGTCCCTACGTGACTCAAGAATATTTGTTTAGAGTATTTCTATAAACATTCCGTCCGTACGGGACTCAAGAGTATCTACAGCGTATCTCATAGATACGAATCGTGCGTTTTTAGTAAATTCCTTTTTCGTAGGGGCAGGGCTTCCCCGCCCGTTGTATCCATATATAATGCATGGAAAGATCGAAGAATCTTCCAAATATTTGATTTATGAGATAAGCTCTAGTAGATTTTAGTTATGAACCACTAATATAGTTTCACCTAATATAGTTTGGAAAATTTCAAAGAGGATACAATCGCATTTCATAGTGATTTGGTTTTTCGACATTTTACCTACGACAATCTAAATCCAATTTTCCGTGTAATCCTGTATAAACTGTTATTCAGATAAGAAACCCATCCACAGTAAATCCCCTCTTATCCGTGTAATCCGTGTAATCCGTGATTCAGAAAACATAAACATCTACACCGAGAACACTCTTATCTACATATCTGCGATTCAGACACACTAAATAAACACCTATGGTGACAAAAACTTTACATACCCTTTCATCTAATGTTCGTTGACAACAACCATACTATAATATAGAATATCGCTATTCAACTCTTGTTAGGAGGAATAAAGATATGAGAAACATTATATGTATTTTGATTGTAACAATATTTGGTATTCTAACATTACCGAATTACATGGCTGCAGCAGATGATATTATTTTTCATTTTCCTTTTGATGAAGGGAATGGAGATACGACCAACGACAAATCCAATAACAAATTCAAAGGAACAATAAAGAATGCAGAGTGGGTGGAAGGTGTTGTTGGAGAAGCCCTCGAATTTAATAATGGATTTGTAAATGTTGACCCATTTGGTGTTGATGTGCCTGATGAGATGACTATTGAAATGTGGTTTAAACCTACAGAGAAAATTGCTGGTGGTGGGAGAATTGATCTACTGTATAGACAAACAGGTGGAGGTAGACCACATTTTACTTTCAACCGTGGCGGTCTTCTTTTCGGGTGTTATGTTGCTACAAATGCTGTAGAATTCCAAGTAATCTCAACATACACAGCATTTGATCCACAATGGTATTACCTTGTATTAACCCAAGATCAAGATAAAGCAATTGTATATATTGATGGGAAGAAAGATGCTGAAGAGAATGCAGGGGGTGCAGTTAGAATGGATTTCTCTGCTAATGGTATGTGTATAGCAGCAAATCAAGGCAATAGTAATTTCTTCAATGGTACAATAGATGAAGTTAAAATGAGAAATGTTGCTCTATCGGCTGAAGATGTAAAAAAGAATATGGATCAAGCCTTAGCTGTTGATGCTAATGATAAATTGACAACTACCTGGGGAGATCTGAAGTCAAGACTCTAATTTTATCTTATAATCAATTCTATGTGTAATATTCAACCTCCATAGAGAATAATAAAAAAGAGTATACTAAACAATGCGAAAAATCACTGATGGCGAAATACAGTTTTTTGTTGATAATGGTTACCTGATATTAAAAAATATCATACAACCAGATGAACTTGATGTTATACAGGGTGAAAGCCAACGATTAATTGATGAAATATTAAATCAAGGACCAGCAGATCCATGGTGTATGAGGGGACCTGAAGGTATACCCTACTATCTGACATACCTACATTCACATCCAAATGAATTCTCATTGAAACTCCTTGGACATCCAACTATTGGGGATCTTCTTTATAGGATAATCGGTCCTGACTTTATACCATGTTATGAATCATTAGTTTTTAAACTGCCCAAAAACGGTTCATCTGTCAGATGGCATCGAGATGGTAATGCAATTCGAGAAAACCTTCCAATTTTCAATGTTGATATTTACATAGACCATTCAACCGTTGAAAATGGGTGTGTTTGGGTAATTCCAGGAAGTCATCTATGGGGTATTGAAGAAGCACAAGAAATTATTGATCAAGGAGAAGCAAATTTTGATCGCTCAGATGCTGTTCCTGCTGAAGTTGAACCTGGAGACATTCTTCTACACCATACAAAAGTGTTACATGGGAGTAAGATAAATACAACTGATACACTTCGTAGGGTGATTTATTTTGACCAACGGACACCGAAATGGAATGAAACATATAAGTGGTGGCAGAACGACTTTCTAACACAACGGTGTAAAATGTATCAACGTGCTCTTCGTGAACGCAGCATAAACCCTTATACTTCTGATACTGAGCAATTCCAGTACGAAGTTCCAGCAGATATGCCGAATTGGGAACCTGAAGATGATTTTGACTTGCGTATAAAACATGGTGATTATCCATACAAAGAATAAACCGATGGGTATACAGTAATCTTGTGTAGACATATAACGCGTTGTGATAGTAAATAATTAGTATTATTACGACTTGTGCTAATCGACTAATTGTATTTGCTTTTATCGCGTAGTATGGGTTGGGTTATAAACATTTCGTCCCTATGGGACTCAAGAGAGTGTATATCCACGTTATCTATAAACATTTCGTCCCTACGGGACTCAAGAGAGTGTATATCCACGTTATCTATAAACATTTCATCCCTACGGGACTCAAGAGAGTGTATATCCACGTTATCTATAAACATTTCGTCCCTATGGGACTCAAGAGAGTGTATATCCACGTTATCTATAAACATTTCATCCCTACGGGACTCAAGAGAGTGTA
>JAGFCA010000208.1 GCA_022394755.1 Candidatus Poribacteria bacterium | reverse complement strand
CGGTTTTCCAACAATGTTATAGGGAATCAGAATATCATCAATACCAGCGTCAACCATCGCCTCTGCTTCACCTAATTTTTGACATGTAATTCCTCGTGAGCCAGCATCAAGTTGTAGTCTGGCAATTTCTGCAACCTTATGTGTTTTGGTGTGTACTCGTAAAGGTATTCCAATCTCATTACATAAGGATGCCATACCACCAATATTCCTATCAAGGACATCCAAATCTGCTATTAGAGCGGGTGTGTCTAAATCGTATATATTCATTGATATTATCAGAATAATCCACTATGTCAAAGAAATCATAGCAGCTTTAACAACAGGAGTTTATGTTATAAATGCACCTTTAACTATATTCTGTAATATAAAGTCAGTTTGTTCATTAGAACAATTGCTTTATATACGGTTAATGGTGTTTCACCTTCATTCACTGAAATGCTGAGTTAAATTGTATGTCAATATTGAGACCCGAGATTTAAGTCTGTTCATTCTATCATTTTCCTCCGAAAATTGTCAAGGTATTGAAAGCGTTTGTGGAGGGATTCAGTGGTGGCAAATCCAATCTGTAAACAAGGTAATTTGCAGTGAAATTGAAAATAAGTGATATTTACGGTAGGTCGGTGTAGGTGATTTGATGGTCAAATATGCAATCTCTGCTCTTGCGAATCCATCTAAGACTTATTCTGATTTCCATTGACAATCAAAGAGAAAAAGGATAAAATAGTCTTAATATCATTGACCAGAACTAACGAAATAGTCTGTCCAATTATCTGCATAATTGAAAATTTCATCACAGGAGAATCATTACATTTATGAAGTGCATTATTTACCTACTAATTCTCATCTGTACAGTCACATTTCTACTGACCAACTATGTTTCAGCTGATGATTGGCCCCAGTGGCGAGGTCCCAATAGAGATGGTGTATGGAATGAGACTGGTATCATTGAGAAATTTGATAGTGAACAGATACCAATAAAATGGCGAGTACCTATAGGAAGTGGGTATAGCGGTCCTACAGTTGCTGATGGTCGCGTTTATGTAACAGATAGACTCTCAAAACCAAGACAGGTTGAACGTGTTCACTGCTTTGATTGGAAGACAGGAGACAAGATCTGGTCCTATACATATGAAAGTGTCTACAAAATTGACTATACAGCTGGTCCAAGGGCAAATGTAACGATACATGATG
>JAGFCA010000074.1 GCA_022394755.1 Candidatus Poribacteria bacterium | reverse complement strand
ACGCTTCAACTCTGAAACACTTTCTATGATCTCTGGAGGTTTGATGTTCATTCATTCCTATCCTTTGATTTGTAAAATTAGAAATAGTGTAACAGAAATTAAAAACATTAAAAGGTAAAATATATTATTAAAATGGTATTAGTTTTCATATTCGTAATAATATCTGTAGTTCGGGTAGATCGTAGTGAAACTCATAAGCATCAATTTAGTGTACATCCAGTAACGCTAGCTTTAGTTTTCATGGGAAACCTTACCTACCAAGGGTGGAAAGGGGATTTTCAGAATCGAGGATTACGTGGGAATAGGGGTATTGTAAAGAATAGCGTTTTTTGGAAACTCAAAAGATTCTTTTTCTGAATCACGGATAAGAAGAGTATCCCAGCGGGTGAATGATGTGTAGAAAACGTGTCTATCAGGCGAAGTAAGCCCTGGGTTAGAAGTTGAACCTAACAAAGGTGGGAATATCCGAATCAACGGTATTGTTACATGGTGACTTCAGTCTTTCAAGCAGATCTTGTTCTTTACGTTCGCTTCTGTTTGACCAATAAATTGTGCATTGTATGTATCATTGTTTTCTTTGGTTAAAATATAGATTGCTTCGTAATCAGGTAAATCGGAATTAATCGGATAATGGATAAAATTCCAATGAGGATTCAGCAAAATAGATAGTTTTATTTTCCATTTTCATCATCCTATATAGAGTATCATGTGAATTCCACCTATAGAGTTCGGTTAGAAACCGAACTCTATAGGTCAAAAGAATACTTTATTCTTGTATCTTTAACCCACCCCAGACAGTTGTCATTCTATTCTTTGCAGAGAAAATACCTTTCATGAGTTGTGTTGTTAGGATTTGCGTATCCCCTGCAAATGACACATCTTCAATCTGGTAGTAATACTCAACTGCGGGTTTTGCTGTTGTGTCTGTCCACGTGTATTCATTACGTTCACCCGTGGTGCCAGCACCTTGGATAATAGATGGATTCACAGTGGCAAACGGACCCTGTTTGTTTTCACTCCGGAGAATATTAAAACCGGCATTGTTCAGTTCCGATTCCGTTGTCCAGTTGATCACAACACCCGTATCCTGCATTTCAGCACTGAAGTGTGAGAGTGTTACAGGCAACGGGGTACCCTTACGATATCCAGGCGAACCAATATCGGTTTCCTTACCGTAATAGGATTGTGTTGCGAAATGAATATTGGCGGATCTTTTCCAATGGGTACCAGCATCTCCGGGTTTTGGCGTACCATCATCATTGAAACGACGAATGATGGATACCCTTTGACGATCAGATTCTCCTATGCGTCCTGTTTTCCCAGGCAATGTTTTACCTGTGTTCTGCAAATCAGTCAACAGAAAGAACGGTTCAGCACTACCAGATTGACCATCCAGATTTCCTATCTGCTCTACTGCGACTCCATCAGGAGAAAACAGTTTCAGAGAAAAACCTGTAATGCCGATCACTCTGCGTGGATATTCTGTGAGTAATAACTGATCATTATGGTGTTCCGATAGATCGTAGACCTGCTTCTCATTGATATTGTCTGAATGCCGTCCCTTATGTGTTACCAAGAGAGCCGTCTGGTTCGGTAGTATATCTAATGCCTTGAATGTAAAGATGGATAAGTTATGCGAAGTTTCGTTTTCAGGTGCTTCAATTTGAAGTTTCCATCCCTCAAGATTCACGACCTTCGTATCAGAATTATTGTAAAGTTCAATCCATTGCGGTTCATCATGTATTTCGTGGTGGGTTGAAGCATACATGATTTCACTGATAACGATATCCCCTGTTTCATTGAGAAAAGAATCGCTAGGGAAACCTGGAGTTCCAAGACTTTCAGAAGTGAGTGCCTTGGGTTTATACCCGAGTCCAGCTTTGTATCCGCTTTCTGTCCATGCGTTCGGATCAAATCCATCTCGTATTAGATCTAATCTCTGCCAAGCATTTCCGACAGTAAGGAAATCTGTTGTCAATCCGGGGTGCGTTGTGTTACGAAGTGGCCATATATCGGTGTTGCCATCCTCATAATCCCTAACCTGTCTGTAATAGTTTCCAGCGACATCTTCAATTGCATCGGATGTACCGTTAATATCGGATTGGCTTCTGAGAATGAGTAGGAATTGTCCATTCGGTATTGTGAGATCACGGGCAACGAGATATTGAGGCGGTATATCCATATTTCGATTAGGATCTCTGATATCTTGTCCGCGAATTAGGTTCGTCTGTGCTGGTGATGAGTTTGTAAGCAGGAGTACTTCACCAGGTTGTAGTTTGTGGTCTAATCTTGCAAAAGAGACAATATCTACATCTTCATTACTATCGGTACCAGCGGGTTGAACAATACTAATCTCCCAAGAATTGAGAAGTACATCTCTACTGCTGATATTCTTTATCTCAATCCAATCTTGTTTGTCATCGTTAGAATTGTATATTTCATTGAATATAATTCGGTCTTTTGCTACAGGTCGCTCAGTATCCGTTTCGACAACGATTGACGGTGGTGGGGTTGTTGTCGTGATAGTGGTTGTTGTTGCGGTAGCCGTTGCGGTGAATGTTGCGGTTAATGCGGGGGTAACAGAAGATACACGCGCTGTAACAGTATAGGTACCAGCAGTGTTTCCGAGTTGTAATCTTGTATTTGCTTGCCCGTTGCTTTGCGTAATATGTGTTGAGCGGCTAAGTGTTCCACTTGGAGTGACAGAAAAGCTAACAGTAATCCCCGACAAAGCAGCATTGTCTTCATCAACGACTTTAACGACGAATGAATTGCTTAACCAATTCCCTGTTTCCGCTGTTTGGTTGTTTCCACTAACTATAGTAATGCGGTCAGGATCAGTTGGTGGCGGTGGAGGTGGTGTAGAATCAGTAGCAGTTGCCGTGAACGTCACAGTATCAGAAAAACCATCAATACTAGCTGTTACGACATAGCTTCCAGCAGTATTTCCTAAAGTCAATGTAGCTTCTGCTTTGCCTTCGCTATCTGTGTTAACAGTAGTATTATCAAGTGAAGCACCCGATGCTCCTTCGGGTTTAGTTGTAATCTCAAAGTCTATCTGAACACCCTCTATAGGATTGCTATCCTCATCCGCAACACTAACCTCAAATGCATTTGCAAGCGTCTGGTTAACCTCACCTGTTTGATTGTTTCCGCTCACACTACTAAATGTAGTCACAGGTGGTGGGGGAGGGTTCGTAGCTGTTGCGGTGAAAGTAACAGAAAATGTATCAACGCTTGCTGTTACGACATAACTTCCTGCAATATTTCCCAAAGTTAATGTAGCACTTGATCTGCCATTGCTATTTGTCTTAACAGCAGTATTATCAAGTGAAGCACCCGATGCTCCTTCGGGTTTAGTTGTAATCTCAAATTTTATCTGAACACCCTCTATAGCATCATTATCCTCATCTACGGCACTTACTTCAAATGCATTTGCAAGTGTCTGGTTAACCATCGCGGTTTGATTGTCACCAGATACCTTAGTAAGTGAGTTGACAGGTGGTAACGGTTCAGCGGTTGCAGTAAATGTAACCTTAGCTCCGTTTGCAATACTTGCTTCAACTTTGTTTGTCCCAGCGCTCGATCCCAAAGTGAGCTGTGTAAACGCGAATCCAAGAAGATTTGTTGTGGCTCTTGTCACACTCAGACTGCCGCCACCTTGAGTTACTGAAAATGTCACACTTTCTCCTGAAACCGGAACTGTTGAATTAGCCTCCTGTCTGTTACTCTTACTGCAAATTGTGATATTTTTTTACCGACTGTACCTGTTTGATTATTGCCGCCTTGAATAGAGATAGATTTTCCAAATTGTGCATTTGCAACTAAAGGCATTAAAAGAGTTCCTATAAGACATAGGAAAATTGGGAAAGAGTAACGTAAATATTGGTTCTTCATTATTTTAGCCTTTTTTAGTTCATCGAATTTAGATTTTTTATAATATATAGATATGATGACAGATAATAGGAAGAAGTGTAAAAATTCGGAATTGGAATGTTCTCCTACTGATAACTATAAACTACAAACTAATCACAAAATGTGATTTATAATTCTCTATTTCCTAACGAGTATGGGTTGAGATATAAACCTTTTAATCTCAGTTGGTGTGTATTTATTGAATAATGATGATGTAACCGATACCAGACGCTCTTGACACAAGATCAGAAACCTTAGCCACGAGTTCTAAAACTTACATATAATAGTATAAAGACAATATATATAATATGCACTTAAAATATGTATGACTATATATTATTTCAGTATATTTAAAGTGGTAAGGTATGTCAAGGAAAAGTAATTTGGGCAGGACTATTTAGTTTCGATATTATTACAGTCTATCTCATAAATACTTTATTAGCATACACATACAAACAAGAAGTACAAAACCTAAGTAGTTTTCAGCATGATATTCCCAACGCACTACTAAACGACGATAGTTTTCTATCCAACTGAAAAAACGCTCTACTTTGAAACGGTGTTTATAGCGGCGTAAACGACGACCATCCTGTGTCGCTACCAGCTTACGGTTCTTTTTGTGAGGTGCTATCATCTCAATACCTCGCCCCCGCAACGACACATCTAAAGGATCTGAGTCATACATTTTGTCTCTTATTAGTACTGCCGGCGTCTCACTCACAAAACAGGCATCTAATGTCGGTTCAACAAGACCCACTTCATGACAAGAAGCACTACAAATCAAAACACCTATAGGTCTACCTCGCTTTTCTGTAATCGCCACAAGTTTTGTACCTTTACCACACTTCGTTTTCCCTACACAAGTTCCCCTTTTTTAGCTTCAACAAACTTTCCATCAATACAACACTCACTCATATTCAGTTGACGACGCTTCTCAAGTTTCTCTGTAATCGCTACTAACACTTTTTCAAGAGTGCCATCACAAGACCATTGCTGGAAAATAGGATGGCACGTTTGGTAAGGTGGATACTCAGGGGTAAATCCCGCCAAGGTGCTCCTGTTCGAAGTATCCAGAGAATTCCTTCCAATACTTCTCTATTATTACGCCAAGGTCTTCCTCGAATGCCTGATGGGAGTGTAGGAAACAAGGGTTAATCACTTCCCATTCTTTATCACTTAGTTCCATTAATACTGTCTCTCAATAATAATCGGATTAAGATACAGTCTAACAGGAATTAGATAGGATTAAAAGACTATTTGATAAGATTATGATTTATGAGATACACTGTAGTAAGTTTCTCTCCTGTATGGGTATTCCACAAAGACACTCCCACGTTGCCATAAGTAGCAAACGTTTTTCCATTGTATGTGAATGCTAATGTCCTACTTCTAAAAGTACTATCTGTGCCGGTGCATAGGAGTTCACCGGTAGGTATATCCCATACATTAAATGTACTACTGTTACGAGTCATTTTCCAGGGGGAGACCATATATAACCCGCAATTTTTCCACCGAATGGAGTCAAGGCAGTTCCTCCTACCGGAATAGAAAAAGTAGTATCAACTGAACTCACAGAAACATGTGAATCGACACCTATAACCTCATGTGCAGCTGTCCCCGGAATAGTATAAGTATTAATTATTTTCCCATTTGTGATATTCCACTCTTCAATAGTGCCATTACTTTCACTAATGAGTGTTGCATTATCAGAAGAAAAAGTTAACCCGCCAATATATTTTTTGGCAGGTGATGTTAGTGTTGTTTTCACTGTACCAGTATTCCTATTCCAAATTTGAATGTTACCGGAAGCATCACCACTGGCAAGTGTTTTACCATCCGAAGAAAAGGTTAATGTTGTAAACGGATATGTATAACTTGTGGTGAGGGTACGTAACTCTGATGATTTCTTAGATTGCCATAAATCAACGGAACCAAATCGATCTAATGCAGCAATTATATCACCTGACCATGAAATCGCTGTGTGATTCGGCTTTTGCCCAAAATATGCTGAGTTTTTCTGCTTAAAGCTATATCGTCCAGGAACCGTATTGATAGATGCGATTTCACTTTGTGTGGCGATATCCCATATTCCTATTTTTTCGTTCTTTATCAGAGCGACTTGCCTACTATCACCGGAAAATATGACCTCCAATTCTCCTTGGAATAGAGCGATTTCACGTTTAGTGGTTATATCCCATATTACACATCCTCCACTACCGTTAATGGCGAGGGTTTTTCCGTCTTGTGTAAATAAAACATCCACATCTGACAAACGCATTTCGTAAGGAGGTAAAATACCAAGCCGGTTTCCTGACGCGACATCCCAAAGTTCTGTTGGTCCTTGACGGCTGACCATCTTCCATTCAATCAATCTACAAACCGGTGGAGACTCCAACTCACAAGTGTTTTCCCATCCGATGAGAATTCTATTTTGGTTATCCATTTCACCCAGTTATGAGGTAGTTTATGTGGAATTTGCCTAACTGTACCCGGACGTATTACCCTGTCTACAATCGGTAGAGCCACGATCGGAACATCCTCCATCTTTGATTTGTCATCTCGTGAAAGTAGACTTATTTGCCGATCAGTATATCCATCTCTGATACTAATTGTGCCATCCTTATCACCAATTACGTATGTAAAAAATTACTTCCGTGCCACCTAAAGTTGTATTGACAAAAGCATTCGTTGCTAACGTCCATCTGGATGGATCAGGAAGTTCTTCTAACTGCATCAAAGTCTGGTAGGTATCAAGATCGGGATCAGGCAGGTTTGGACTGAAAGTCGCTATCTGTTTTCCTGTATTGATATCCCAAAGCCAGATTGTACCTGTAATATCTTGAATTACAAGTGTTTTGCTATCAGATAGAAATTTAATAGATTGGAGTTTTCTAAAAGGCATCATCCACATTGATCTTGTCTTTGGTCCCGGTTTGAATCTAAAAGATTCTATTCGGTCAGCAGGAATAACATCAAAAGACCAAGAACCATCTTTTTTGATTTCAAACAACCTCGCAGGTCCGATTGGCATATTAAGGGTGAATAGGTTTTTCCCTGACTTAGTTTCATATATTCGGATAATATTATCATATCCTGTACTGGCGAATGTTTTACCATCAGGTGAGAAAAGCACACGTGGTACAGCTTCCTCTGTTTTACGTGTATGTTCTGTGAGACGTGCGATTTCATCACCCGAGTCGACATCATAGAGGCATATACCACCATTGTCTGCAATCGCAACGCGTGTACTATCTGGAGAGAGTTGAATGTCAGTGATTCTGCCTTTTCCGAACTTTCGCTTAGCACCTTCCGGTAAATTCCATCGGGTATAGTCTCTTATATCACCTGATGTTTGATTTGGTTTCTCATCATCAGCATTTTTTCTACCATCTCTATCCGCATTCAATTGATTGAGTTGATTTACCACACTCGGGTCTGCGTAAAAATTTTGGATTACTTGTGCATCAACAAGTTCCACTG
>JAGFCA010000057.1 GCA_022394755.1 Candidatus Poribacteria bacterium | reverse complement strand
ACAACCCGATTGAAAACGACTTTGCGAATATCAAACGCCTCAGAGAATACAATGCTGATATAACCATTGATGAAGTTATAAACATGTATCATTAATTCTAAAGTTTACTATAGTTTGCGACATAACACCACCCCTCTATTGTAGGAGGGGTTTCCCAACCCCGACACTCTTATCCTGGTCATCTACATATCCTGAAAATCCTGGTTCAGACAAACCTACATGCAATCCCATTAGAAATCCATTGCTTTTTTCCACCAAACCCCCTTCACACCCGCCCCACAACCCATTATAATATAACCAAAGTTGCTACCTTTCGTATGTAGTAGGGGTTTCCTAACCCCGATTTAGCTCAAATCCCGTCAAATCGAGGATAAGAAACCCCTACTACAGGACATTTGACGGCAACTTGATAGAACATAATAAATCGCCAAAGGAGACACAACCATGCAAGCACATAAAAACAAGACGAAAAAGACCGCCAAACCCAAAAAACAAAAAGTATACCAAATATACCAGCAAAACAAATTTATGAATCGAGATACAGTGCCACGAACCCTTATGTAAACTGACTTAATAACCAATTTCAAAAATATACCGAAAAAACAAAAAACGCACTTTTTGGTATACTTTTCTATAGCAAAATATATATTAAATAGAAGACTTCTGTAGCGTCCACTTCCAGTTTGCGTCTGATATGGCACAAACCGGAAGTCCGTGCTACAACTTCTATTGTCCATAATGTTTCAAAAATAGGTTAATCAAGATGTCCTATAGCGTATCTCATAAATCTGGTTGTTAGAGTGTCATTTGTTGTTCTCATCGTAGGGACAGGGTCTCCCCGTCCTTTGTTTCTAAAAAATTGATTTATGAGATGGACTGTAATAATTTCAAAGCTTACTACAATGTGTTTTAGTGCCAAAACTTTTACACACCCAAATTACTGCCCTATATTGACATTATCTGTTAGATGTGATAGTATTGCAATCGGATAGAAGAGTTGACAAATGTGCTTAACTTTTCAATAAGGTTGAAAATCTATTTATTATCTTAGAATTGACATTAAGAAGGAGTGGTTTACAATGAAGAGAATGTTATTTGTGCTTGCATGTTCTGTTTTTCTCCTATGTTCGATTATTGGTGTTTCAGCAGAAGAGTCTTTGGTTGCATACTATTCATTAGAAGGAGATGCTGAGGATTCGTCTGGGAACGAAAACCACGGTGAGCTTGTAGGAGGCACTAAATGGGATAAAGGTGAATTTGGTGATGCAATTCACCTTGAAGTCGGTGCACATATTAAGATGACTGTATCCGATACATTGCATGGGGATCTATTCAAAAGCGAACCGTTCACGATATCTGTATGGATCAATCCAACCTTTGAAGGTGGTGAATGGCAACAAATTTGGCGAAGTCTACCTGGTGCTCCTGCAGGTCATAACACCTTATTT
>JAGFCA010000097.1 GCA_022394755.1 Candidatus Poribacteria bacterium | reverse complement strand
CCGCTTCAAACATCGTTTCAGGAGTACCACCGCCTCCCAACAGATGCAAGCGAATTTTATCCCGACAGTTCCCTCCAAGCAATTCCCAAATCGGAACATCAAAATGTTTACCCTTAATATCATGCAAGGCGATGTCAACTGCACTTATCGCCCCACTCAATGCCGTTCCCTTAAACGGACCCATCCGATAGAGATATTGCCAATGATGTTCTATACGTAACGGGTTCTGACCAATCAGGTATTTCTCAAAAGTATTCACCATCCTCTCAACTGCCTCTGGATACCCCCAGCATGCCGTCTGTCCAATACCACTGAGACCTGTATCTGTCCAAATCCGAACCACATAACCGTTTCCAATAAAAAACGACTCAATTTTGTCAATCTTCATATTACCCTCCAATGAATATTCTCTTTTTCAACGCTTGAACGTATTGTAGCACAAGGCGTTGACAATTGACAATAGTCAAGAAAATTCCTAAAGCCCCCTCAAGTGTTATACCATTTCAAATTGATTATGTAGCAATGTTTCGTAGGTCGGGTAGAGGAACGAAACCCGACACGTATGGAAAAATAAAGATCCCCGTGTCGGTTTCGAAAATTAAACCTATTCTACGAAAAGACAATAATGACAATTGTTCAATTAGAAATGGTATAATTTCCTGTCCATCACGGATGGCAAGCAATTTCCATCTTCGGTAAATTCTGTTATAATCGCAGGATTGGTTCTTATACCATTTCTAATATATAATGTCTCTTTAATGTAGCATAAACTTCCAGTTTGTGCGGTATTTTAAGACATGCATAGCATCCGTAAATGAGACAATAATTTTTAGAAATGGTATTACATCCGGATTTCTTTCTATTTAGGACTTACGCAAAATCCATTTCAAAGTTGGTGATCTTAGTTGTTGACATAGATAATCAGAAAGTAAATCATTTTTGACTTGATATAGCGTTTTCCCAGTCTCGTCTGCTTTTTGCTTCAGAAAAATCCATACTAAAAAAGCACAAGTGATGTGGTTTCGGACAATACGCGGTAAACGGCATTGGCATTTTTCAATCCCCGTTAGTTGTT
>JAGFCA010000094.1 GCA_022394755.1 Candidatus Poribacteria bacterium | reverse complement strand
GTACTAACTTTCAAGTGAATACGATTGCTGCCTTGATCGCTTATACCGGTCTGAAGAAGAAACCTTCACTCAAACATAGACAGCTACAGGAAGAAGACTTTCAGTACTCAATGATATGTGACTTCTAATACATTTATCAAACTCACGTTAATTATATTTAAGAGTGTCATCCAATGATGGTGCAAGAACTGTAATTAAAAAAAGCAATTAGATGGTGGACTCGACGATTACTCTTTTTGCTGGTTTCTGTGCCAATAGTGATGTGGTTGACATCTTAAATATCGGTGATAATCATATTCAAACACTATTATTTAGTTAATACAGACATTGTTTTAAGTAATAGAAATTTAGAAGGCTGCCTCAAGCAATTTAAGCATATCGGATTCAGTACAAGGTCTGGGATTTAATTTATGACAGTGATCCAGCATAGAATCTGCAGCGAGTTTTGGTAGTTTTTCTCTATCCAGACCGGCTTTCCTAAGTCCTTTTGGCATATTTAATTCTTTGTTCAGTTCTTGAATCTCATCAATAGCAGCACAAGCTGCTTCTCCTTTTGACATTCCATTTACATTTACACCTAATGCTTCAGCTACATCTGCATACTTATCAATTACATGTGGAAGGTTGAATTCCATTACAGGAGGTAAGAGAATTGCATTTGCAATACCGTGTGGGATGGGTGCATCTGTGGATAATTGATGTGCAATTGAATGAACAGCCCCGAGACCTTTTTGAAACGAAAATGCCCCCATACATGAAGCTAATAACATCTCGCCTCTTGCAGTTATATTATCACCATTGTGATAGACTGTTCTGATATTAGCGCCTAAAATTTTTATTGCTTGTAGTGCCACCCCTTCAGAAATAGGATGATATTTTGTTGCTACATACGCCTCAATACCGTGTGTAATAGCATCCATCCCAGTTGCTGCGGTCAATGCTTGTGGCATTTTGAGAGTCAATTCTGGATCCAGTAGTGCAACGTTTGACATATTGAATCGAGTGATTAATGCGCGTTTTCGTAATCTGTTAGTTGTTTGAAGAGAAGTATCTGTGATGATAGCACCTTGAGAGACTTCGCTGCCTGTTCCTGCAGTTGTGGGTACACAGATCAAGGGTGGCATATCAGCATGTATTTTGTCTGCTCCTTCTGAATCAATATAGTATGTTTCTAACGGCGGTTCGTGTGTTGTTAGGAGACGAATTGCTTTTGCAGCATCCATAACACTACCACCACCGACAGCGATAACCAAGTTGCATTTTTCTTCCTGATATACTTTTAAGCCGTCTAAAACGCTTATATCTGTCGGATTAGGTTCAATGTCTATGAAAGTTGCATAGGGTATACTTGCATTATCTAAAGGAGATGTTGCTTGGGATAATATCCCCGCACTGTTTATTCCCGCATCACTAACGATCAAGGGTTTTTTACCGTCAAGTGTCTGGACATGTGATGCTAAATTTGCGATTGCTCCTTCACCAAATTCAATTTGTGGTGGTAAGAAATAGGAGTGAATATTCATATAATTTCTCGATCTAATATGTTAGTTGATTTTTGGATTAATTCTATTATATCAGTATCGCCACTTGATGACAATAAAGATGGGTATGTAAATAAATTGTATCCATTGATTGATATCATTCACCACCCCATAATATCAGAGTATGTTATGTATTGTCTGAATCACAGATTACACGAATTACACGGTTAATAGTTTTTTGTAGGGATGATTTTCCTTTAATTATTAAAGCTACGAATCAAGGAAGTTGTGTGCATTTCTTTATATGTCAAAAACACGAAAAATGTTACACTTTTCCTACAAAGTGTAGGAATGTCTCTTGTTCTTTCACTGCCTTTCCTATTAGTCCCTGTCTGGGTTTGTAAGGAATTTTAACTCTAATTCTAAAATTTGAAAAAAGTTACAATTTTGTAGTTTTCCTTGATGTGCGATGATTCTACTTTTACTATTATTATTCTCATAACATAATATTTATCGGTAGATTCACTCCTGAAAAATCAGATTATTGGATTATAGTGTTATATACTTTATTTTTCTACTATGTAGTATAATTATTCTTTATATGTTATTGTAACGTGTATTTATTATGTCAATGTATATTTATCTATATGATATTAGTTGCTTTGTCATTTATTTTCTTCAAT
Source organism: Candidatus Poribacteria bacterium (assembly GCA_022394755.1). Lineage (GTDB taxonomy): Bacteria > Poribacteria > WGA-4E > WGA-4E > WGA-3G > MSPOR6. Next base: position 15,073 of record JAGFCA010000094.1, on the reverse strand, counting down.
TTATTTCTGTATTGAGCATGTTGTCTGAAACGCGGAGAAGCGGTCTTGCTACATTTGTTGTTTGATCCCCGAATCTGAATAGGATTTCACACATTTCGCCCCGTTGGGGCTAATATAGCGTTTCTACAAACATTTCGCCCCGCTGGGCTTCCATATTGGGTAGTCTGGTGTTTCTACACACATTTCGCTCCTCTGGAGCTTGCGGAAATACAAGGAGTCAGGATTCGAAGATCCCTCCTACAATGAGCAGAATTCATAAATTGAAACCTATGAATCAAGACTGTGTTGTAGATATATCCCGATACACTGTTGAAAAGTGCCAAAAACTTTACACACCTATTGTATGGTTCAAGTTGATATTTAATCTATCACATCATATAATAAATATGGAACTTTCACGGATGGTCAAATCTATTAAATGACTTTTAAACCTCGTCCAGCCCTATTTTTTCTTATTCCTTTCATTTTAGGTATCATCATAGGTGGATACACATCATTTCCACTACTATGGGTTTGGGTTTCGATACTGATACTTCTGATGGGTTGCATCTTCACGAGAAAAAGATCAAAATACATCTGTTATACACTCTTACATATTGCTGTGTTTGCATGTGGCATGCTACGTTTAGATGTGGCAACCGTACCATCAATACCAGATAATTTCTATGAGCAACCGGTCAGTTTTACGGGGCAAACTGTTTATCAACCTGAACGAGGGGAATCGTGGGATGCATGTTATGCTATAGGAAAAATTCAGCTATTAACTGATCCTACTAAATCTGTGTCTGCTAAGTGTCTCATAAGATTTCAAGATGTGGTTTCGCTACGATACGGAAAACATCTGTCTGTCACAGGAGTATTACAACAGCCTCAATCAAAACGGAATCCTGGAGGGTTCGATTATCGGGCATATCTCGAACGTCAAAATGTCTCTGGGGTTATCCAACACCAAGGAATACTACAAATTGGAAAGCAAGGAGGATTCCTACCATTACGATGGATTGAATCCTTACGTTTTCGGACAGAACAGATTATTGATGATGCTTATTCAAAACAGAATCCATCACCAAACAATGAAGTTTCATTACATGCTCAACTTTTGAAAGGCATACTTCTTGGCAAACGTGGAGATGTACCGAGAGAGACATTGGATATGTTTCGGAACAGTGGTACCTTCCATGTTCTTGCTGTTTCAGGGTTACATGTAGGTCTTATAGCACTGTTCTGTTATCTCGGACTCTCTATATTTCGGATACCGAATAAGTTTGTATGTCTGTTTACCATATTTGCTGTTATTCTGTATGCGAGTTTAGTTGGTTTTCGTCCATCAGTGTTTCGTGCGTCGTTAATGACGATCTTGTTCCTGTTTGCTACAATTATCGACCGGGATGCGGATATTTACAATTTACTTTCAGTTGCTGCATTGGTATTACTTCTAATTAATCCTACACAGTTGTGGGATGTAGGTTTTCAACTTTCTTTTGTCGCTGTTGCTGCAATAGTATTCTTTGTATCTAAAATGGAGAAACCGTTCAGAAAGTTCTGGGAAACCGATGAGTCTGTGAAGAATACCCGTTTTGAAAAAATGGGTAGATCCGCAGTAAAATGGTTGGTATTGTCTTATTTGGTAACCTTAGCAGCACAAATTGGCACTTCACCTCTTATCGCATACCATTTTTATAGAACATACCCATTAGGAATAATTGTAGGTCCGTTTGCTGTTGGACTTGTCTCATTAATTGTTGGTGTTGGGATGGCATCTGTGTGTATGGGGTTTATATGGTTGCCTTTGGCGAAATTGGTAGGAATTGTAAATCAGATTATTATGCATATATTCCTCAATCTGATAAGTCTATTTGGTCAGGATTGGGGGATAGTAAAGATTGCTCCACCGACAATGGGTCTTATTCTTATTTATATCGTGATATGTGTTGGAATTACACAGTGGCGTTATCTATATAAGCAGTGGAGAATAGCGAGTCTTATCGGATTGTCAATTCTGACAATTTGGGTATGGGATATAGGATTTAACGAAGAGGGTAGGCTGTTAGAGGTTATCACTCTGGATGTGGGTCAAGGGGATGCAGCGGTTATCAAATTTCCTGATAAACAGGTTATGCTGGTTGATGGTGGTATCCAACATGCCTATTATGATGAAAAGAAGAAACGTAAAGTAGATTATGATGTAGGGAAGCGTATTATTGAACCCTATCTGGATTCTGAGAATATTCGTAATATTGATATGGTGATGCTAACACATCCGGATTTAGACCATGGGGGAGGTCTTGGCTATATTCTTCAAAACTATCAGGTAGGTCAGCTCGTAGGAATACCTGATATGGAACTTGATTCAACAACACATAATCGTCTACGGAATATTGCTATATCACAAAAAACTACCTTACTCCTATCCGTATGCTGGGAACATAGAATTCACGCCTTCTGTTACACTTTCGTTACTCCACCCAATAAATGCAGATGGGACAAATCTTATGGATGATGACAAAAATGACGATTCATTGGTATTAAAACTTAGCTACGGATTAGTGGATATATTGTTTACTGGTGATATTGAAGCGACTGCTGAAGGGCGTATATTGACATCTCAACAGGATCTAAGATCAGAGATAATAAAGGTTCCGCATCATGGGAGTAGGACTTCAAGTACTGCAGAATTTTTGGATGCTGTTCAACCACGATATGCTATATATTCTCTGGGGAAAGGGAATCGGTATCAATTTCCACATGCGGATGTTGTTTCCCGGTATCAGGATCGGAATTGTGTTGAACTCCGTACCGATCAACTGGGTGCGATTATTTTGAAAACTGATGGGAAGCGGTGTTGGTTTAGATATGCTGTTTTGGCTTACTGATTTTTTTCGATTTTTGTAAAAAATTAGAACCTTAACGGTCAGGGATGAATTCGTGGCTTGGTGCGGGGATATCTATGTAATCTTTATGCTCTATTTTTAACTTGGTTAGAGTTATAGCTGTGTAAATTCCGAAAAATACCGTCACAATAAACAGAATTAGTGTAATTTTGAGCCAGAATGTCCTTTGTTTACGCAAAGCAGGTTTTTTCTTACAGACTCATTGATTTTATCTGCTTCCGGTATTTCCCATTACCACATTTTAATTGATAGAACATGCGAAGTCAATCTATTTCAGTCAATACTTAGAATTCTTGATCAAGATACTGAACTCTTCAACACTTTTGTTATAGAGAAATGTCCTTTTTTGTTGAGTCTTTCTTATAAATCAAATATTTGGAAAATTCTTGAAGCTTACCATTCAGTATATATTGATATATCGGGCAAGGAGACCTACCCTACGAAAAATAAATTAGCGTGAGTTTGATAAATAAGTTTATTGTATTTGGTGCGGTGAATCAGAATCAGGAACAAATTCAACGGGGTTATGTGTTTTTGTGACGATGACATACATAAACATTCCGTCCCTACGGGACTCGTTATTTCTGGTAAAGTTTTTCTATAAACATTCCGTCCCTACGGGACTAAAGATTGTAAGCAGATCATCGTTTCTTCAGGTATTCTGACCTATCAAATTCAACGATATGAATGCCTTATTGCATTCAACGGGCGTTCCCCGCCTACAGGACTAAAGATTGTAAGCAGATCGTTTCTTCAGGTATTCTGACCTATCAAATTCAACGGGCGTTCCCCGCCTACTGGGTTTGGAAGAATTAGAATTACCCAAATATTTATTAATCCTCATTAGTCATCCCTTTGACGTTACCCAGGTTAAAATCACCTCTACCGTGTCAATAAGTGTAATCTATTTGAAAGCCTGAAGTTAAATCATCATTTATCAATCTCATGTTCTCTCAAATTTGACATTGGTAAATTTAAATGTTAAAATTCAGAGTAAGGATTATGTTATATTAAGAAAATTGAACTTTTTCACCGAAAATTAGTCTAAACATATATAAAGATGTTCCTGAGGAAATATTTCTGAAGATGTACCTGATTATAAGGAGAATATAGTGAAATTATCAAGAATCCTCATTGTTTTAGCAATTATTTGTGGGAGTGGTCTTTTACTTTTCTATGGAGTTAAATTACAAGCACAGAATAAAGATGTCAAAATTGCTACAAAAATAGATGGGAAAAACATAAACATAGAGAATATAAAAGGTAATTTTGAAAACCTTAAACAAAGATCAGACAGAGGTACAGAAGAAGGTCAACAGACATCAAGATGGGGTGGAGAGTCTCGCACCCGAAATAGTGATTCAGGTGAAAATTCATCATTTTATCAGGTTATAATTGACTATAGTCTATTTAGACCACTGGGATGGAAACCACCGAATGAAGAACCTGAGTATTCATTCGAGGCAACTACCATTGCTACAAATGGAACAAGGAAATCTGAAGCTTCCTTTACAGATAAACGTTCAAACCGTTTTTATACTGGTAATATAGGGGATGAAGTTGGTGGAGCAATCATTAAGGAAATCAAAGAAAAAGAGATTGTCTTAGATAAAGATGGAGAGACTATCACTCTCAGACGTGGAGATCTTCAGTTTCTAAGTGAAGGGGGTTCTAATCGCGGAAACTCCAGGGAAAATAGGAATGAAGACAATGAAGACAGAAATGAATCTGAATCTGAAAATGAACAAAGAAATAATAGAAGGGATAGAGAAGTATCAGTAGAGAGAAATAGAAGTTCAGGAGCATCTGAAATGAGAAGAAGGTTTCAAAGTGCTTCACGAGAAGAACGTATGAGAATGATACAGCAATTCCGTGAAAGATCTGGCAGGGGTAGACGCGGAAGTCGGTAAAGACCATACCAATTACTCTTATAAATCCACTTATAATCATTGATATGAACCACATAAGGCATTTTATGCATTCTTGTGTGGTTTATTCTATTACAGTTATCTTTTGGGTACAATATGAAATATTTAAAATTGATTAGCCTATCTGGAATCGTTTGTTTAATAGGTTTTCTCTTTATATTTGGTGTAAAACTTCAAGCGAAAAATTCCATAAACAAAGGCAGCAATGTAGAGAATGTAAGTGACATAAAATCATTTATTATTCCTGATATTGAACAAATTGAGATATCTAAAGATTCATCAAATTGGAGTCATGGATTAAATTATAATGATAGAAATACGAATGATAATTCCGAATTTTATCAAATAATCATTGATGATAGTCTTTTTCGTTCTCTCGGATGGGAACCTCCAAATAATGAACCTGAATATACCTTACTTGGAACTACTACTCACAGTTTAGCTGAACACTCTAAAGCTCTTCTATCAGAAAGACGTACGGACGCATTTCTCATTGTTGGGATAGGAGAAAATGTAGGTGATATGGTATTAAAAGAGATTGAAGATAAGAAGATTGTTTTGGACAAGGATGGTGAATCTATTACACTGAGAACCAGAGATATTGAGTTTCTCAAAACAGGTGGTAGTTCATCTCGGAATCAGGATCGGTCAGATAATTATGAAAACAGAGATTACAACAATGATCGGTCATCTGAAACAATTAAATGGAATGTAAATAGAAATACATCAAATAGAAATAGGACAAATGAGAAAAACCTAAGAACCGCCTTAAAAACAGCCCGAAAATCAGCTTCAAAGAATGCTAAACAGGAGGTTAAAAGTTCCTCTAAAGCACAAAAGAAAATTACTCTTGAGAAAAAACGCGTAAGCATGAAACTTAAGAGTACTTCAGGAAAGGGAACGGTTCAATATCAAGATAAATAAAACCTACCTACATACCTGTTGCCAAAACAATATAAACAGGATGTATTTCAAATAAAAATAACCCACAAGAACTGCAGTTCTTGTGGGTTATTTTATTACAAAATGTAATTGTCAGGTATAGTGTTTTTATAAACTACGCTACGTTTGGTACACTTTCAGGTAAATTCTCAAGTCGAGATAACCAATAACCAACATCGTAGTTTTCATCACCAATGAGGAAACGCCAGAATTTGATTCTGTTGACGATTTCAAGGCGTACATCATTACCATACCATCTATGATTACGACTTAGAATCCCACGTATGCCGGGTGCATCAATGTCATCGGTATTCCATAGTTTCATTTGACGGACAGTTGGATTTAGACGTAGTTTGAACATGTAACGGGTGTCTTCAGTCAAATTGGGTTGTGCACAATGCCACATTCCGTGATGAACAACAACGAGTGTCCCTGCTTCACAGACAATAGGATGTTGACCAAGGAAATTCTGATAGCGTGCGACATCCGTTTCACAGACACGTCTGAAATGACTGCCGGGTAATATCATTGTTCCACCCATTTCACGTGGAGTGTCGTGTGAAAAATAGAAGAACTGTATGTCAAAGTGCATACGTAGATCTATAATTGCATCTGCATGCCAAATCTGTCCATGTTCACTGTTTGGACGTACGATGTGAACTGCATGATGATCGTATAAAGGATTTTCCCCGACAAGGCTTTCGACAATACCTTGGACCTGTGGTAAACGAAAAACCTTACCGACAGCAGATTCGTCATCCCATACATCATCTAAAACTGTTCCGCCGCCTCCTCTGGTTTTTACTCCGGATTCCATTTCAGCATGAGCAGCTTTATTATACTCATCGGGAATAAAATTATCAAAACGCAGAAAACCATCGGCAGCAAAATTAGCCACCTGTTCTGTGGTCAGTAAATGCTGTTTATCAACCATTATATTTCCTCCAATTTCTCTAAGATATATTCAAATCTTAGATATGAAGTAAGATACTCCATCCCAGGAAATGCGGGGAATTGTTGCGGGAACTGTATAACCCGCCAACCATCCTGCATTGCTTCAATCACAGAGCTATAGGGTGGAGCTTCACTATCACCAGTAGTATACCGTTTTTCACCAGTGCCATCGTACATTGCCCATGCAACCACGGAGCTATTTAGGTCAGGAGTGTGTAAATGTAAAACCAGTAGTTGCTGTCTTAATTCAGCCATATTATGAGTCTGCCTTTCTTCGATATAAGCAGAATGTTATTTCTTTCCTGTTTTGACCTGAAAAATCTTAAAAAGTTGAATTCTGCAGGTCAATGTATGTATATTACAGTAGAGTATTCAAATCCAGACTCAGGTAGGAATTTACCTTATTGTCTTGGTTTTAATCTGTCCCCATGTTGAGACAAGTTTCCCACCAGGTTGTACATCTAAGGCAGCCGTTATCCCACTGTCCATTAATTCCTTGATTTCAGCCTCATCAAGAGCTCTATCATATAGAACAACCTCATCAATAGTTCCAGTCATCCAGTAATTTCCGATGTCACAGCCACCGATAAAGAGGAAATTATCATGGTTATCAGGATCTGTTGCCGGAGAAACTTGTGCATCTACTTCACCATCTATATATAACTTAAAGTCTGGATTTTCATAGGTTGTAACAATATGATGCCACACACCATCAGTTACAACGGTTTTAGCATCAAAAGATTTCCAACCACCAGTAGTGAATGAATAATGGATTACACCAGTGTTAACATGACCGAATATACCGTAGTTTCTCCCAGTAGGACCGCGATTTTCTTTTGAAGCTATTATCTGCCATACACCTGAAATTTTTGGTATATTTATCCATGCAGATAGTGTGAAGGATTTAAGATCAAGTGCAGCGTCATCATCGACAGTTACCATATCCGCGCCACCAAATTCCATTGCACCGCCAAATTTTCCTTTAACCCACTTAGGATTTCCTTTTGCGATTTTTCCATCTAAACCATTATCAGAGGAATCAGAAACAGCCTCCCCATTACCGTCATCCATCAACCATGCCCCGACCAGACCGTCAGTATCAAGCGCAATTGCTTGAGCATTAATTACTAAAAAACCGATAAATATCAAGGATAAGATCTTATATATCATACTATGCTCCTCGCCAAATAGAATTGACTAATTATGTTTTTGACCTTGAACTGCTGCGTCAACTCCAGATATCTGGATAGAAATCAAAAACTTTGTATATTTGTATGAATTAAACGGTATTATCATATAACCGTGTCAGGTGGAATTGTAGCATCTTTAGGTACAATAACGATACCGTCTCGAATATAATAGTTTTCTGACTCGTGATTGTCAAGGTTTTTTGTATTAGCTATGACAGCATTATTACCAATTCGTGCATTTTTGTCAATAATAGCGTTCTGAATGAGACATTTACTACCGATACCGACATTTGGTAATCCTGTTTTAGCATTATCTGCACGTTGTGCATCCGATTCATAGTAATCTGCACCCATAAGTACAGACTGGTAAATTCGGCTACCGCTTGAAATGATACTCCGAATTCCAACGATCGTCCTATCCAATTCAGAATCATCTATGATAGACCCCTCTGCGAGAATTGAAGAACGGACACTACTACTATTGACTTTTGTGCTTGGTAAATGTCGTCGATTCGTATAGATTGGGGCATGTTCGTCATAAAAATTGAATTCGGGTGAATCATCTGTGAGTGCGATATTCGCAGAATAAAAGGAGCGTATAGTTCCTATATCTTCCCAGTAACCATCGAAAAAATATGCTGATACTTGACAAGATTTAATACTTTTTGGAATTATGTCTCTACCGAAATCCACATTTGTTTCGTCTTTGAGTACTTCTTGAAGTTTATCACGGTTAAAGATATAAATCCCCATAGAAGCGATGTATTCTCTTCCTTCTGGTTCGATTCCACGTGAGGAAAATACTTCTGGTTTGACCTTAAGTCGTTGTAAATCTTCCTCATTATCAGGTTTTTCAACAAAATCCGTAATGCGTCCATTTTCATCCGCTTGTAAAATCCCAAGACCGCTTGTCACCTCTTTCTCTACAGGAATAACAGAAACGGTTATATCAGCATTTGTTTCAGTATGAACAGCCAACATCTTCCGATAATCCATCCTATAGAGATGGTCCCCGGCAAGAATAAGTACATAATTATCAGGAAATCTTGGATTGAGAATGTAGGGTTGATTATGTTTAATTGCGTCTGCTGTTCCCTGATACCATTCATCTCCCATAAGTGTTTGTTGGGCAGCTAAAATCTGGACGAATCCACGACGGTAGGTATCGAACCGGTAAGCTTGCGCGATATGTCTGTTTAACGAGACAGAATTGAACTGCGTTAAGACATAGATTCGTTCTAAACCAGAATGAAGACAGTTGCTAATTGGGATGTCTACGAGTCTAAATTTACCAGCAATTGGCACACTCGGTTTTGCGCGATCCCGTGTTAAAGGATATAAACGTGTACCTCTACCCCCTCCCAATATAACTGCAATTACATTCCCATTGCTCATATACTTCTCCAATTTAGAATAGAATTGTCCTTAACCTATTTATGTGAATGCTTATAGACTGCCTTTAGTGGATAAAACCCCAGAGATTCTGGAGTCTATCTGGGTTGCAACATCTAAAGCTTTAGCAACTGCTTTGAAAATGGCTTCAATGATGTGATGTTGATTGGTACCGTAGGGAACGTTAATGTGTAGTGTTGTACCGCTATGATTGACAAAACCGTGAAAAAACTCTTCAGTCAGTTCTATATCAAACTCACCCACTTTTCCAAATTCAAGAGGTGTATTATAGTGTAGAAAGGGTCGTCCACATATATCCAAATTGACTTCTGCAAGGGATTCATACATAGGAACATCAAAGCTACCGAACCGTCTCATCCCTGCTTTGTCACCCACAGCCTCTTGAAAGGCTTGTCCTAAGCATATACCAACATCTTCTGTGGTGTGGTGAGCATCTATATGTAAATCCCCTTTTGCTTCAACATCCAGATCAAAGAATCCGTGTCTTGTAAAAAGGTCTAACATATGATCCAGAAAACCCACACCTGTGTTAATGTTAGAGGTGCCGTTCCCATCAAGGTTAAGCTTAATCTGAATTTGAGTTTCTTTTGTTTCGCGTGTTATTTCTGCTTTTCTTTCCATATCTGTGCTTCTTTATGTTCTACCTGATAGAATGAATTAATGGTTCAAAGTTCTTTCTAATAAAGAGAGTTATATTCTTGTAAATTGATGTTCATACACCTATTATTATACTCACGTTTCTCATAATCCTTACTCACATATATCTATAAAAATATACGTTCAATAACGATTGTTTGTAACATAAATAGGTTGAATAGGCAGTCAGAATCAAATTGCTTCTCTGATGAACTATTTATACCCACTTGACAAGTCCAAGTTCGTAGACAGATTGTAGATCCTCGTGTGAGGGTAAAACCCTTAGTGTATAACCGTGTAAACCTGTTTGACTTAATACAAGCTCACCTTCAAACAGAAATTTTCCACTGCCTAAGTCTTCTTTGTATTCCATCTGAGTAATCGTACCATTTTGTATTTCATTAGTAGCATCCAATATGCCATGATATATCTGAACAGCCAGTTCATTTGGAAACAATGCATCTGTTTTAACTATTGCTTTTATAGAAATTGCTTCTCCAACGGAAAGTTCAGCGACTTTCTTCTGTATTACCTCTTTAGCATATACTTCTTCAATTCTTAGATTGCTCCAATGCTTACGTATGTTTGATTTCCAATTTGCAAGTGCGACACTTCGGCGTGTACCGTCCTGGTTTAATTTATTCCATCTTTTGTGTGCGGGAAAATAAAGTCGTTCAGCATATTCTGAAACCATCCGTTTTGTATTAAACACCGGAGCCAAATTCTGCATTGCTGCTTTCATTTTTGCGACCCACCCGTATGGAACATCATCAACCGGATGACGGTCATAGAATAGTGGCACTACCTCTTTCTCAAGCAGGTCGTAAATTGCATTTGCATGTGCTTTATCAATAGACTTTACATCATCAGCTTCAGGTGTAGCTTCTATGGTCCATCCACCACCGAGGTGTCCAGCTTCAGCCCACCATCCATCAGCCATACTCAAATTCAATGCTCCGTTTGCTGCTGCTTTCATACCACTTGTACCACTTGCTTCATTTGGGGGAAGTGGGGTATTTAGCCAAACATCTACCCCCTCGACGAGATAGCGTCCAACACAGATATCGTAATTTTCTATGAAGAGTATTTTATTTTTGAACCGTGATTCAGATGAAATTCGATGTATTTTCTGAATTAACACCTTCCCTTCATGATCATGTGGATGTGCTTTTCCAGCAAAGATAAGTTGGACAGGACATTTTGGGTCATTGAGGATCTTTTCAAGTCTATCAAGATCATTGAACAGTAAAGTTGCTCGTTTATATGTTGCGAATCGTCTGGCAAACCCTATGGTAAGTGCACTTGAATTTAGTGTTTTTGTTCCTATATCACTTTCTTTTTTAGTTTGTGTTTCCAAACTTTGATCAGCGGCTATATTTCGTTTCTGATTTTGTCGTTGTCTTGCAAAAGCGATTAAACGTTCGCGTCTTCGTTCATGGGTACGCCATAACTCTGTATCAGGAATCTTTGATATTTGTGTCCATACATCTTGATTTGTCAGATCAACAATCCATTTAGGACCGAGATACCTATCAAATAGGCTTTGCATATCTTCAGAGACCCAAGATCGTGTATGTATCCCATTTGTAATAGCCTTGATAGGCACTTCATGCACTGGATAGTTTTGCCATAGATCTTTCCACATATTTCGGGACACATGTCCATGCAATTGACTCACCCCGTTAGTCATCGTGGATAGCCGAAGTGCAACCAAAGCAGGACTAAATTCACTGTTATTATCCGATGGATTCTTTCTCCCTAAACCGAGGAATTTCTCTTCTGATATACCCAATTTATTATGGTATGTCTTGAAATAGTACTTTACTAATTCCGGTGGAAACCAATCAATTCCAGCAGGAACAGGAGTGTGTGTTGTAAATATATTTCCGGCCGAAGTTGCTTCTCTTGCTTCATCAAAACCGATACCATTTTCATCCATAAATTGTCGAATTCGTTCCAATGCTAAGAATGCTGCGTGTCCTTCGTTCATATGGCAAACTGTTGGTTTAATACCGAGTTCGCGTAATGTTTGGTAACCTCCAATACCGAGTAGTATCTCTTGTTTAATACGCATTCGTTCATCACCGCCATAAAGATAATCGGTGATGGCACGTAATTCGGTATTTCCGTTTTCAGGGATATTTGTATCTAAGAGATATAAGGAAACACGACCCACCTGTGCACGCCATACTTTAGCATATACTATACCCTCAGGAAACTCTACATCAATCAGGAGTGGGGTTCCGTCCTCTCTGTGTTCAGGAGTTATAGGCATATTATAGAAGTCATTCGTAGGATAATCTGCCATTTGCCATCCGTCAGATGTTAGCGTCTGTCGGAAATAGCCGTGTTGGTAGAGTAAACCTACGCCAACGAAAGGAAGACCTAAATAACTTGTTGATTTCAAGTGGTCCCCTGCCAAAATACCTAATCCTCCAGAATAGAGAGGCATACACTCTGTGAGTCCGAATTCCATTGAGAAATAAGCGATAGACAGATTTGATAGGGAATTGTCGTCGGAAAATGTTTCAAACCAGGTAGGAGAATTTAGATAGGCATTAAATTTGCTATAAATGACATCAAGATGAGCTAAGAAAACATCATTTTTGGCAGTGTTTTCTAATTGTTCTTGCGAGATTCTTCCGAGCATTGCAACGGGATTGTGGTATGTTTCTTCCCATAGGTCTGAATCAAGATGACGGAATAGACTGAGAGCTTCATTATCCCATGTCCACCACAAGTTCATTGACAATTCGCGTAAGGGCTCAAGATTCTCAGGCAATCTCGGCACAACAGATAATTGGCGAATAGGCTTCATTACAGCGTATTTCCTCCATTTTCACTGGAGGAGATATTTAGCATGAAATATGTTGCTCTTTGTCGTTGTAAAGTGGTTAGTTTTCCTTCACGTGCTAACCAGCCTATACCAGCAAGTATCATGCGTTCGTTTTTTTTCAGTTCTTTTGTTAATCTACCAATCGAGGCTTCTTCATGTTCCTCTAAATAATGCCAAATTTCACCTGCTGTTATTCCAATATCGTCAAGCATATTCACCTCTAAAACAAGTCTGTGTTTTAGATGAATTATACTTGTAATATAGCTATGTGTCAAGGATAAACAGGTTGCGGGTGGGTAAGATAATTGTCACATTATTATGATGAAAATTGAACGTGATAAACAAGAAAAAAGGAAGGATTTATGAAAATCCTTCCTTTGCATTAGTTTATTTAAGTATCAACATACGTCGCGTTGCGGTAAACTCTCCTGCCTTGAATGTAACAAAATACACACCTGTCGCCACGCGTTCACCGAGTGCATTTCTACCATCCCAATGGGCAGCGCGGTTACGATCCCTGTAGAATCCCGCTTTTTGATGTCCTAACGCTAAATTACGAACGACAATGCCACGAATATTGTAAATTGTTATCGTAACATCAGATGCTTCAGATAACTGATACGGTATCCACGTTTCTGGATTAAACGGATTAGGGAAGTTAGATAGTAGTACAGTTTCAAGAGGTATCTCTTCTCCACTATTCGGTGCACCTAAAACAATAGGTGTAGGAGTGAAGTTTAATGGCAAATCGCTTGATTTTACAAATGTCAATCCTGTATGTCTTGTTGGTATACTGGGGAAGCTGTTAATATTAACACTATGACTTCTTTGAAAACCCTGCACAACCTGTATTTCAAAACTACCTGTACTCTCAATAGATCCTTTGGAAATTGATAAATCTATTGTATGTTCTATTCTTCCATTATTAATCGTAACCGGAACAACCATATCAAAAGGAGCACCTGTGAGAACTTTAGCAGTAATCTTATTGGATGAATCTATATTGAGGGTGAGTTCCATTTCAAGCGTGGCATCAGTATTTCCACTTGCCTTAATCGCATTTATACTTGACAGACCTTTGAAAATGTTATCTGGCAGATTTGATAATTTATTATTTTGTATATCCAGATGTGTTAGAGATGACAATTTCTGAAACAAGGTGGAAACTAAACTACTAATCTGGTTATTTTGCATGTATAACTTTTTCAGACTGGTTAGATCATCAAATATATCACCCGGTAAACTTGAAATGGAATTGTAGTTCAAATTAAGTTCTTGCAGAGAACTTAAACCATCAAATACATCTGATGGTAAACTTGTAATAGCAGTTGCACTTATACGCAACGTTTTTAGACTGGAGAGATCATCAAAAACATCCTCATGCAAATTTAAAATAGGGTTACTACTTAGATCTAATTCTTCCAATGAAGATAACCCCTCAAAATCATTTGTAGTTAATGAAAGAATTGATTTATTTGATAAGTCAAGCGTTTTAATGCTCGACAGATGTACGTCTGTAACATCGGCTGCACTTGATACACCGTCAATCGCTGCTATAATCGCAACCCTCACTTGTCTTGTCCGTTGGTTCAGCGGTGTTGATTCCAATACATCGGTGACATTGATGGTAACATCTTTTGTCGCGCTACCATCACTATTCGTCGCGACAACACTTACTGTATATGATTTTTTGGTTTCGTAATCCAGTGCTGCTTTGGTTCTTATCTGACCAGTACGACTGTTAATACTAAACTTATTTGCATTAGTACCTGTAAGCGAATATGTAATTGGACTTAGACGTTTTGCTGTTACTGGATCGCCTATATTCGTATCTGCAGCGGTGTTTTCAGCTACTGATAAAGTGATATTACCTGCGACATTAAAGATAGGTGGATTAACATCTGAGACATCATTCACATTGATTGTTACAGCAATACTACCAGTCTCATTATCTGGATCAGTAACGGTTATTGTTACGGAATATGATCTTTTCACCTCATAATCCAGAGCCGACTTAGTACTTAACTGTCCGGAAGTACTATCAATTCCAAATGACGCTGCATCTGTACCACCGAGGGTATATGTCAACGTATCACCATCGTCATCCATAGCCGTTATAGCATCACCAATGTTTGTATCAGCTGCAGTATTCTCATCAATAGACCTTGTCGCAGAATTTGAAGCAAATACTGGTGCCTCATTGACATCAGTAACATTTATCGTTATGCTGATGGTATCTGTTTGACTTCCATCAGAGACAGTAACTACCACAGAATAACTATT
>JAGFCA010000144.1 GCA_022394755.1 Candidatus Poribacteria bacterium | reverse complement strand
TTTCGAGAAAGAAACGAATAGTATCGCGCGCAATCCATCGAGCAGTCCCTTTGACTGTAGGGGTGAATTGAACTGCGCGTTTGGGTAGTTCCTCATTAATCAGAGAATTATCAATGATTGGTTCCGAAAATGTAAAGGTGAAATCCACCCATTGTGGAACTTTTTCTCCTTCCGGTGTCATAGATTTGACAGTTACACGTGTTTTAGCATCTGATGTCAAACTGTGAATGTAAAATGAACCGATAATCAATATGGTCAAAGAGATTACTAAGACGAGTCCAATTATAAGTTTTTTGTTCCCCATTTCATTTCTCCCAATGTAATCTGTTCTTTCTATTTGCTATTAAAAAATCGTGTACAATAGATCTTTCTGGTTATTTATCTTTAGTTATTTACAGAAACAAACTCAATTTTTATCTTTGCACACCTATTAGCAATATTCATGCCAATGTCTATGTTTTTTCTCTCTCCGAAGTCTTTTAATTTGGTCATATATTTCTTTTGTTGTATTGTGTATAGTCCTCGTGTCAGTTCATTTATCAATTTCCTAATTATCCGGTAGTAATATAAAGACGGGTCTATTCACGTGCAGCAATTCAAAATGAGCAACGCCGACTGCGTTTAGTTACAATCGACGTTAAAAGGTAATAAATGAAAAGTATTACAGATGTCAAATGCAATATTAAATTCCAAACACTCCATCAATTATCATTTTACTTAGTCAAATTGCCGTGTTTTCTTTGCAAACTGGAATAGTGTTACTTTCCATCAGTGTATAGAATTAGACAATCAGATGTCTGTTGAAGTTCATATTTACCATGTGTAAAATATAACACATATATTCAAGTATTCTAAATATGCAAACGACTTATTAAAACCAGAAGCGTGATAACAAGATGAGTTGATTTGAACCTTGAAGTTGCTTAAGCATACTCTTATTTAGTATTTTGTCATCAGGTAACCTATCATGATTTGGTAGATTTGCCCAATAGAAGAGTGAGATTGCACCATTTTC
>JAGFCA010000022.1 GCA_022394755.1 Candidatus Poribacteria bacterium | reverse complement strand
TCTGTTAAAGGAAAAGTGTCTGATTAATTGTTGATTTTACTATAGATTAATAAAAGCACAACAGATCAACTCTTGAAAAGGCTGGGAGTAGAGGCAAGAATCCCGTATTCTCTGCATTTTTCAATGATTACTTCTTCATTTTTACAGTTTTCCAAGATGAAGTAATTCTCTCTCAAATCCACAATTTTGTTAATAGAAATACTTTGCTGATTAAGGTGTTCTATGAGAATCGTAGGAAGAAAATAAAGTGTATAGGTATTATTGTCTATCGGCTGAATTCCAATAACAACGTCTGACGTTGCAGTTGATTGCCTATAAGTTTTAACACCGGACTTGTATTCTCTATCAACACCACCTCTCGCCCCACCAGTGAAAGAAACGGAGTTTTTTGCTGTTTTGACTTGTGCACGGATAATGTCTTCAGTATTATCATCATCCTTACGTACGATAATAATATCATAAGGTGATAAAGGTAAATCAACCAATGAGACGTTTTGATATTTTTTCATAAGAATTCCAACAACAATATGTTCATGAGCAAATCCATCTACTGACGCTTGTCTACCTCTTTCTTCTGAGTTAGCCATGTTTTGCCTCTATTCGTTTATTTTTTTAGGACTAAAATCCAATCGGTGTTGATCCGTTCCTCTCTTGGAATCTTGATGAAATGTTTGATTATTTCCGAACCGAAATAGGTTTCCACTTCAAAACCAATTTCTTCTGCAATAGGCATGAGATACTTCCAACTTTCAAATAACTGTCCACGAATACGATTATTTCCTACAACAACAATGTATCTCCCATCTTTACGCAAGACTTTGTAAACTTCAGAAAGGTTTTGTCTCATATCGTCAAGGTATTTGTAGGCGATGTATGCACGTCTCGGATCCACTTCAAATATACTTGTTATTACTTTGTCCGCTTCTGGCACCCCAATTTCATGACGTGTCTTGTAATACCGCGAAGAGACACTCTCCGTCCCAACGTTCTGTTTTTTCAAAGCAGTCAATGATTCCTGAGCAAATCCCAACCAATACATTTCCAACTGATGCGTTCTTGGATAGTCAACTGCATTAACATACGGTGGGGAGGTTACCGCAAGATCAAAATAACCTTCTGCATATTTGATATTTCTCGCATCCATATCCTCTGGAAAATCTATAGAAATATCAGAAGGGTAGTTATGTGAAAATTCAACCATTTTCGGTACTTTGGTGAGTACTGTTTTTGTAAACCGATTCAAGGCATCGGTAGGTTTTACCAATTTGTTCAATTTTTTCCTAATCACTGTTCGCGTACAATTATCATCAGCATTAGATACAGAACGGATTATAGATGAAAGACAGACTTTGAAAAAGTTCTTTATCTCATTAGTGGTATCCAGTTGTAGAATACGTTTCTTTAAATAGGTCATTTCATAGAGAATCTCTATGTTAAACCAGTTATCTCTATATGGAAATATCGGTAAATCGTCTTCGTTTATCTCTGAAGGATCGTAATTTATGATAGATTCCATTAGCGATTTTTGTGCAGATTTGAGATCTTTCTCATCTAAAGGGGTGACCTTTACTTTTGACAGAAAACGAGAAAACGGGTCCACATCTATTCCTACGGAGTTACGCTTAGACAATAGTGCCTCAACATTTGTTGTTCCGCTCCCGGTAAACGGATCCAAAATTCTGTCGTGTTGTTGAGAATAACGCTTGATTAACCAACGGGGTAGTTCTGGAAAAAATTTGGCAGGATATTTGTGTAAACCGTGAGTTAGAAAACTTTGGTCGTGGCTTATGAATAGAAACCTATCTCCCTCTTTTGCAGGAAGGTCAACAGGAATCTCTCCATCTACTTGAACGACACATTCTCCAAATTCATTGATAATGTCCGTGACGTTATCCATCATACATCTCTAAAATTGTAAACTTCATTTTGTCCAAATTATATCACAATTGATGTGCTGATGCAATGATTCTATAGTAAAGGGGTGTGTAAAGTTTTTGTACCAATTCAAACTTTTTCATATCAGGTAACGCCTCTCTACA
>JAGFCA010000218.1 GCA_022394755.1 Candidatus Poribacteria bacterium | reverse complement strand
GGTATTGCAAAAACCTGAACTTATTTTTATTCATGTTCCTCTAAGAGAGCACAGGCCAATAACAGATATACAGAACATACTGTATCAGATGAAGCATTCAAAAATGGCGAAGGTATTGTAGTAAGATAGTAGGCAATATCAAGTCAATTGAATGGTTCTACAGCGTATCTCATAAATCAAATTGTTAGACTGTCATTTGGCGTTTTCATCATAGGGACGGACCACCCCGTCCGTTGTTTCTGTAAAAATGATTTATGTGAAGGACTATAATTGTGTCTTGCTTCATTCAAACCACTGCTATATAACCTAAGTTGCTCCGTTTCACTTGTAGGAGGGTTTCCTAACCCCGATGACACCATACGGGGAATCATGGCAAATACCATACGCGTATTCGTCCAATGGCATTAATACCCGAGGAATGCCAAAATGGCGTCATACCTTTGATTTCTTGATTTGGAGGACTATAGGTGTAATTACTGTTAAAAATGAAACCACAGATGAAATAACAAACACAGAATATAAGTTTATGAGTCTCATTGAGTACCAATAGATTTTACTAAATTCAATTTGCAACACTGTTTCTGAGCGATTGCAACAATTTTACATTGATATATTCACTATAACGTCATAAGATATTGTTGTGGACTATTGATTCTGTGATTCAGATTGTGGTTGTATAGTGGAAAGTAACCCGTCATTTTCAAGTATTGCTTGGCGCGTCATAATCCATAGAGTAGACTGCTGACCTGCTGCTTCCCACTTCCCATTAAGATTCATGATAACATAATCCTTATCTGCGTCTGTAAGATTTTCATCAGGAAATTGTACATTGGTTTCCCATTGTTTGTAGGTAACTGGTTCACCACCATCCCATACCCATTCACCCTCTTTTTCCAAATCATTGAGTCCAATCCAGAAGAAACCGCTGCCATATATTTCAGATAACCATTTGTGTTCCGCTTCATCATTTATTGAAACAAGATGCGAGCCGTTCTGGATTGCTTGTAAATGTGCGTCATTCCAATCTTCACATTCTATCAATTTGTAGGAATGTCCGTTTATTGGGTTAACAACCCACACTTCGGGTATCTGTTCTTCGTCAGCAGCAGTAATGTCTTCAGGAGGCGAATCGGGAAAGAGCAGTTTCCCGTTCAACTTTAAGATTAGGTCGTTCTCTTGTGCCTTATCTTTGATTGTGATGGGACCTGCTTCTGCCGTGAGGACAATGTATTTGACGTGAAGGTAATAATCACCTGAATTTTCAACAAATATAGTAAAGTTTCCGTAATCATCAGTGCGAATGTTCGCGCTTGATGTGTACCCATCTGCGTCCCCTAACCGAACTATTTCACCCTTCGGTTCCTTTATTCTTAATTTAATACTTCGGTTTTTTAATGGTGTTCCATCTGTATTGACAATTTTCCCATTTATTCTTAATCTCTGTTTGATGGTAATTTCTACATTGTCAATTCTTGTCCCTGGTTTAAGAGCAAATTTTAGATTATTGAATGGAGAAAGCAGTTGATGAGAAAAATTGTCAAAAACCAGGTTACCAATTTTAACCGACAGAATCTCATATTTGGTCTCTAATTTTGCTGTATTAGAAATCTTTGAAGAATCAATTATTTTATCATCACGTTGAATGAATAGTTGGAGCGGTCCGAACTCAATCTCATTGAATGAGAAAGCACTTGAAGAAAACAACTTTGAATATAAGATATTCCGTGGCGGTAGCCTATTGTCTCTATTTCCTGATCTGATATGCGCGTCAGTTTGGGTCGTCTGAGAATCATCAGGTTTGCCGATGCGATATATCTCTGGAACAAATATCCCGTGGATGAATTGCATTGGTTTCAGTCCTATCTGTATCTCCGATACTTTATTTCCATGTGTATCCATGACGCGCCCAGAGAAGCTTGACTTTTGTTCAGATGATAAATCTGTTAGAGGATGCATTTGCATCCTTTCTTTCTGTTTGGTATTCAATTGTGGTGGTAAAACCTTTACTTCTTTGTTCAGATTTGTAGTTGTTTTTCCACCAAGCATCAGTATGAGTCTATCCTCTTCAGGTTTTCCTGTAATATATATTTCATCTGTTCTTGCGATTTTCTTCTGGTATTTTACCAAAAAAGTAAAATAACCTGGACCTTCAACATACTTTTCGAAAAACCCATCATCATCAAGTTGGATCAACATTCCTCGTATTGTTGATGAAGTGCTATTTGTAGTTTGTCCACTAAGATCTAATCTTACATTGACATTTCTTAAGGGAGTGCCATCTGGATTAAGCACTCGTCCTTTTATTAAAGTTCGTTTCCGCACATGTATTTGGACATCTTCAATATCTACACCATCTGCAACTGAAAAGACAAAACCATTGGCAAAGTTTGGATGCTTATTTGGATAATAGATCATACCTTCTATATTTATCATGCTGATTGCATACGGAGAGTTATTTTTTTGATGTAAGTTCAATTTGACCGGAAAATCATTTACTGATATAGAGAAAGCCCCATCCTCATCAGTATTCGATAAGTCTGTTACATCATTATTGAACTCTCGTAGTTCTACTGTCACATCAGAAACAGGATTGGCATTGTGGTCAAGGACATGCCCTGAAATTGTACTTGCAGGTGTGAGTGGAGAATACAATAACATTAATACCATTGATATTGTAAAAGCAGATACGAATTGAAATCTTGTAATCTTCATAAAATAGGACTCCTCATCATTTAGAGTTGCTGTTGTTAGTCTTAACCTAAGTTACTACCTTTCATTTGTAGGAGGGGTTTCCTAACCCCGATTGATAGTAGAAAAAAATAAAAGCTATGAATTCCTACGCGAATTCTGGTTAATCCAAATCAACGCCGCATACGCGTAAGGTATTCGGCGGGGTTAGGAAACCCCGCCTACAAGGCATAGTTGGTAACTTGTGTTAGTCTTAGAAAACATGAGGGTATAATGCAATTTATGTGCCAGTATTTTAACACATAAACGGTAGGTTTTTCCACATTACAATAGGGAAGCTGCACACAAGCGTGCAGCTCCTATTCTGTGATGCACAGTATTAGTAGTCATTGTGGATCTATGGGATACTTTCCAATTGTAATATCAATTCCTCATATTTTTCTCCAGGTTTTAGGAGAATTGATTCAGACTCCGCTATCATACCTTTGTGTCTCACGCCAAAAACATAATGTCTGGGATCGTGTTCCTCCTTCGGATAGTAGGTAAAGTATCCATCGGCATCAGTTTTGGGTTTACCACCAGAACTGCCAAACCCTCCTCCATCTTCCGTATATCTCGATTCTCGAAGATTGAATCTTGTATTTGCAACGGGTCCACCATCTTCAGATATGAGTTGTCCTCTAATCCGCAGGCGAGGTCTTACCGTTACTACGACATCCTTACTTTGAGTCCCAGGTTTAATACCAAATACAATTGGATTGGCATTTCTGTGAGGATAGAAAGTTATCCCTTGTTTACGAATAGAAGATAATGTATATTCTGACTCAAAATCATCTTTTTCCCATTCAAAGAAGCCTAACGCACGCAGTTTCTGCTTATGCTTTTTATCTAAATCATCACTTTCCTTTCCCATCAGACCATCAGGAAAGACTTTGCTTATCTTATCTGTCAATAAACCCAAGTGTATAGTGCGGGAAGGTATTTTCTTGATAGTAAAAATTCCTTCATTGTCTGTTCGTGAATGTTGGGAAGTAAATAGATAATGTGGGAAAAAGGTTGTATTTGCGCGTCCATTACGAGATATATTTATTGAGCGAACGTATATTGGCAAATCAGCAACAGGTTTACCTTCTTCGTCTACAACACGTCCTGAAAGTGTAGAGGTCTGCTGTGGAACATTGCTTGTAAGTGTCCTATCATTTTGAGCATTGGCGGCTAACTGAGATGGCGTATTCGCAAAACCATTGTCTTGTGAGGAGGTGATGATTTCTTGTCCCTCACGCATAATAAGGACTATATTGTGCATAGAGAACGTAGGTTTCAGTTTAAGTTCAAATGGACCTACACTTGCCTTTTGTGTCTCATACGCGGCAGTCATCTTGCAAGTATCAATACCTTCGCCATTTTGAATGCTTCATCTGATACAGTATGTTCTGTATATCTGTTATTGGCCTGTGCTCTCTTAGAGGAACATGAATAA
>JAGFCA010000201.1 GCA_022394755.1 Candidatus Poribacteria bacterium | reverse complement strand
AAAAAAATAAACTCTGGATATGGAAAGTGCTTGATAGAAACACCGGATACCTGATTGATTGGGAATGTGGTGCTAGAGATAAAGCGACTCTTGAGAAACTCATTTCTCGTCTTTCTCACTTAGATATACAGAACTATTATACGGATAAATGGCACGGGTATGAATCTGTACTACCGTCGTGTAAGTTAGAGCAAACAAAATCTGAGACCCATCACATAGAATGCAATAATTGTCTGATGCGTCACTGGTTTGGTCGTTTCAAACGCAAGTCTTTTATTGTTTCAAAGAGCAAAGAAATGGTGGACTTGACTATTGCTTTGTTTGCCCGTTTTCGCACTAATGGCGATGTCTTTGACATCATAAGAATCGGTAAAAATCACAAGAAGATACCATTATTTAGCTAATACCCTCAGAAATAAAAGTGTGCGATTTTTCATTTGTGTGTCGCGTTATCTGTTGAGACGGATTGTGTGAAGAGTCGGCGTTCTCGAGCATGTTGAATTCTTTTGCGTGCAAGTGCTTTTCGCTCGGTACAACATCCACAGGAGTAATCCGTTATCTCCGTTTTGGTAGATGTTGTGGTTGTCTTCACCGGTGCCACATATGCTGTTGATGTGGTCGCCCTTACGGGTGCCACTGCCTTCACCGGGGGTTGATTGACTTTAGACACAGCGGGTGTGTCAATTGCATCACTGATAAAGGCAACAAAGATGCCTGTAATCGCAAGTATGGCAATACAGTACAAAAAGCGAGTTTCTTTCATTTAGTGGTCCTCCGCGTGTTCAGGCTTATAGAATTCATCTCCGTTTTCAATGGCTCTTTGTGTAACTGCACGAACCCGTGCGGCATTTTCATGATAACCGTCTTCTTCCAAATAAGAGGCAACTTCTTCTCCAATAGCCACAGGAACTTTCCCATCGCTTATGACTGAAAAAACTAATTTACCAATTTTTATATTCGTAAAAGGATTTCTATCTGTGTGGAGTGTCCCTTGTTCTTGGTGTATCCGAAGCATCTCTTCCTCAAGATTCAACAACCTTAAAGTGATTGCATGGTTCCCTTGCCCTGTATGGGGCGCAAGGGCACGCATCTCAGATTCAATTATGGCTAGCCTCTTTTTCCTCGCTTGCTCCGCTGCCACTGCTTTCGTGATCCCCTCTTTTGGAGCTCGCTTTTGTGGAAATACAGCAGCGTCATTGTGGTTCTGAGTCGCACTGTGATTTCTATCTCCTTGCACTTCGTCTGAGGTTGTCGATGAGGAAACTTCATCGGTATCAGGTGTTCCATTGTCTGAAAGTAATGACTGTTCTACCTGAAGTGACGTGTCGTCTTCAGTCGACCCGTTGGATGACCGCTTCTGTAATTTATGATTCGTTTCTCTCTCGTCCACCTGTGTTGCCTCGTAGATTTTTATAGGCGGCGCGGTATTCGAGAAGAACTGTCGAGTTAATATGGGCTCAAAAGCAACGAACGTGATAACTAACAATAATATGCAAAATAGTAATAAAAAGTATTTCTTTACAAAAGATAACATCGTGCTACTCCTTTTTGACTATCGCTCCTGACGTTTTAAAAAAGAAACTCCACAACCATGATAAAGTGGCAAAGCTTCTTTATGGATATATCCCTTAACTGGAGGATGGTCCGTATGGACAACTATCGTGTTGATAGGTATACCACGTTTCAATTTTACTATGTCCACCACATCCACCTGCCCAATTTCCCCCCTGACAAGTCACAAGGTGCTCGTCACACTCATCCGTGAGATTATTACATCCACTGCAGAGGTCTTGTACACCATGTAGGCAGTATTTGACATGTTCTTCAACAATACCATAACAAGCTTTCCTTTCGTAGCAATTGTCCACCATCTTGCAAGGTAGGATGGGCTACAAATCCCCCACTATACTTCATTTATCTCAAAATGCTTATGGATTGGGCAAATATTTTCCTGATGCGCATCTGCCTTTTTTGGCGGCATGAGCATCGGTGTGAAGAGCGTGAATGTGAAAACGAGGTTGGACACAAAATATTTCATAAATAATTACTCCTGTGTTGTAAAAACAGGTTTTTCTTTCTCGATCGTAGCTTGTTTTTCTATTGCCTTGCGATGTTTTTCATACTCATCATCGAGTTTCTTGGCGAATTCTAGTTTTTCCGTCTCGCTGAGACTCTTGACAAACGCATTATACTCTGCACCGCCACGAGGAGCTATGTTCATAAAAGTTTGAGTTGCTTGCTCCCATTCGTTATGTGCCATTTGCCTTTTATTTTTCCACGCCTTATAGTCGCTGAGATACTGTTCGTAACGTTGTTGATGCCGTGCTAGTTTTTCAGGATCACTTATCGAGGGGGCTGCGGTTGACGCACTTCTGCCTCGTGAGGCTTCGCGTGGAAAGTGCCATCAGCGTGGACGTGTCCGCCCGGTTAGGTGTCCGTGCCTTCGGGAACTTCTGCAGTTCCTGGTGTCTGGGTTTGTGGCTTGTTTCGGATGTTGTCTATAACTTCCGGTGAAGACTCCTTAGACTCCTTATACACCTTTTGGGGTTCGGTATCTGTATTGCGCATCAACATAAATGCGGAAACACCGACCAGTAGTAGTAGTATAAGGGTTGCGATCCTCCAGCGCATTTTTCGGCTTATCTTTATATCTCCTATATAAAAGTGATTTATACCACACGTGATCTGCGTGTAGCGTTTCGGTCCCTTATGGGGTACCTCTATCAGCTGATATGATACATCTTCTCTGTTTTTCTGTCAGCTAATTTTATTAACTGTGTCACGATTGTTTAATATATTGATGTTTGCCTGTTGGTTGTTATACCAAATTACATTGATTCCAATCTATCCGTGCGGTTAGGAAACCACACCATAGGCGTCAATTTAAGAAAAGGAAAGTATGATTTTTGATATAATTGTTGTTAAGTGAAAACACCTCTTGTATAATGTAATATTTTATTTGCAATTTTACTACAACAAAAGAGGTGTTTTCAATGAACACATTATCACAGGACCAATCTGGAAATTCCTTCTATTGTATCTTTTACAAAACCCTTATCAACCTCGCCATAGTTTGAGTTACAATGCCTACAAACTTTATTTGTTAAAGTAAGTGTGTCGTTATATCTTGGGAGTATTGATTTGTTCACAACATGTTCTTTGGATGCCTTACCTTTAATTAATAGCTGCTGGGAATAAATACATTGAGAGTGTTAACTAAATAATGGTGTATGGATCAGTCTAATCAAATCTGTCAATGATCCAAATCAATCAAATAAGTATAACACATGCAAAAAAAAATCAAACTTTTTCTTTACTATTTCTACAGAATCTATTATTCTCATTATGAATATAATCATTTGCTATAG
>JAGFCA010000091.1 GCA_022394755.1 Candidatus Poribacteria bacterium | reverse complement strand
ATATGTAGACGAAACATTAAAAATATTTCCGCAAAAACCTGAACCCATTGTTATTGAGAAAATCACTCAACATCTGGGTTCAATCGGTGCTATTCATTGGACGCAAGCCGATCTAAACCAAGGATAATTGGCGAAGGTATTGCAAAACATGAACTTATTTTTAGTCAGGTTCCTCTAAGAGATCACGGACCAATAGCGGATAAACAGAACATACTGTATCAGCTGAAGCATTCAAAAATGGCGAAGGTATTGACTGTGTAGGAAGTAATTTCAGACTATTGATGTTTTTTAACACGATTGGGACTGGGAACCAACCGAAATTGACCTAAGAAAACGTGTCGTTGCTTTATGAAATTCCGATTATTGACATCTTAAGCGATTAATGTTAGTCTATTCAATTGACGAAATGGTGCAGGAGAAAGAGGGCAAACAGATTGGGTGGTTAAAGACAAGACTACAACCTGAAAATGCTGAAGAAAGTTCTATGCATGAAGTATTAACTGCCAATATTGACTTATTCCCAAAATCAAATGTATACTATATCTTATTTTTTATATGAAAATTACTTGTAAGGAGCAAAAATGAAAAAAATAAAGACAGCTTTATTACCATTACACATTATCGCATTAACTATGATTTGTATTTTATTATACTCAATACCAGTTATGGCTGGGTGGGTTGTTCTGCAAGAAAATGATCCAGCTATCAGAGATTATATGTCAGTCTTTTTTACTGGTGAAAAAACGGGATGGGTTGTAGGTTCTGCTTCTTTTGAAGACTATGAAAATCCGGGCCTAATTGGGTTTACACTGGATGGTGGAAAAACTTGGAATAGATCTGAACTTAGACTTGAATCTGACTTAACTGATTTATACTTTCTTGATGAAGAACACGGTTGGGCAGTAGGTCAAAATGGATTAATTGCCAATACAACTAACGGCAAAGATTGGGATCTTCAAGTCAGTAAGGTACCCGGTGTAGCACTGACAAATACTTATTTTATCAATGAAAAAATTGGATTTGCTGTTGGTGAGAACGAAACCATTCTTTCAACAAGGAATGGAGGACGACAATGGAAAGTGCTGAAGGGTGGACAACCCGGTTCTGGTATTGGTGATGATGATACAAGCATGTTTAATTCAGTTCAGTTTTTGGACGAGAAAACTGGTTATATCGTCGGTATACGAGTTCTTCCTGTGGCAAAGAAACAGCAGAGCGTCATTATGAAAACTGAAGATGGAGCACAAACTTGGACTTCTCAAGAAACCGGTCAAGAAGATATTCTCGAAGACATATACATGCTAAATAAGAATGTCGGTTGGGCAGTTGGTGAAAACGGTATTGTTCTCCATACGAAAAATGGTGGAGCAATGTGGGAGAGACAGGAAAGTGGAACTGAAGAGACACTCCGAAGTGTCAGTTTTGTAAGTGAAAAAGTTGGATTTGCAGTTGGGGGTGAACTCGGGGTCGGTGTCATTATCACTACCGTTGATGGTGGCAAGACATGGGTTGTTGAAGGAACGAGACAAAAGATGATGAAGGTACAGGCACTTAACAATAAGCATGTATGGTTAGCGGGATCTACAGGTCTAATCATGAAAAGTGAATAGAACTAATCACAAATTGTTCTTATACTAAATGGATGCTAATCACATAAACTGAAAGTTTATAGATTGCGTCTAATGCAAGGTATAGTACCCGTGAGAATTATTGTCTCGCTTCACTATACTCAAAACATAATATTCAGTCATTAGAAAACAATGTTATACCAGTAGACTTCTCAAAGTTGAGAAGTGGTGATAGGAAAAGGAGAATATTTTGGGCAGCCCTACATTCGCCAAGCGTATGAGTCGCTTAGGAACAGAATCGGCATTTGAGGT
>JAGFCA010000211.1 GCA_022394755.1 Candidatus Poribacteria bacterium | reverse complement strand
TTTTAGAATTAGAGGTTTAATTCGCTACAAACCCAGACAGGGACTAATAGGAAAGGCAGTGTAATAACAAGATACAATCCTACACTTTGTAGGAAAAGTGTAACATTTTCTCACACATCAAATAAAATGTACTAAGTTAGAAAAACGATAAAATCATCTTAATAATGTAATAGCTTAGATTTAATACGACTGTAAACTGTATACTGAAAACCAATAACTGTAATATAGAAAATATACACATGGAAAATACGATTTTTATGCCAAAAACTTTACATACCCTATATCATACTAATTGTTGTATATTAGATATATATGTGTTATACTTAACAATCTAAACCTTGATATCGGACACCTTATGCTATTGGTTTTTTGATGAAACCAAATATTAATTTCTTTAATTGGGACTACTTCTAATATAAATATGCAACATACAGATAATAAAAGAGAACGTGAATACCTGTTTGCTCTTGCTTCGGTTAAAGGAATAGGTCCAGTCCGTATTAACCGTTTGGTAGCACGTTTTGGGAGTGCAGAACAGATTTTCGAAGCAGAATTACATGAGATAGCACAACTCCCATACTTTAATCCAATCTTGGCAACACGGATACAAACAGTCAGAAAGAAGTTTGCTGAACTACAGCAGAAATTCGAAGAACTTACTGAACATGGAATTACAGTACTTATTCGTGATGATAATGAATACCCAGCAATTCTTAAATCAGTACCGGATGCACCAATTATTCTATGTCGGGTAGGAGAAGTCACTGAAGTAAACGAAAACACTGTGGCTATTGTTGGATGTAGAAAACCTACATCTGAAGCAATTAATGTTACACTTGACCTTGCTATTCGTTTGGTACAGTCAGGTTTTACTATCGTAAGTGGACTTGCCAATGGTGTAGATACAAATGCACATTATGGGGCATTAGGTGTAAACGGTAAGACCGTTGGTGTTGTCGCAGCTGATTTTTCTTCTATCTTTCCACCTGAAAACCACGAACTGGCAAGGAATATATACGAAAAAGGATGTCTTTTTTCGGAACATCCTTTTCTAACCCCACCAACTCCAGCCAATTTGGTTACGCGTAATCGTATCATTAGCGGTCTTTCAATGGCAACAGTCGTTATTGAATCATCAATAGATGGTGGAACAATGCATACCGCACGATATGCTGAATTACAAGACAGACCTGTATTCGCATGCCAATGGGGTTCAGACAATAAGAATAGTGATGGAACACATCAACTGATAAAAACAGGGGCAATACCATTTTCACCAAATAAACTTAACACTGTTGTTGAAAGGTTAAAGGATCCTGAAAATCTAAAAAAGGAAAATATGGGCTCTCAAGCACAACAGATTACACTTTTTGAAAATCAGGAAAACTACACACATACAAATTTGCAAAATGGTGATATAGATGCTACAATTTAATCTTGACTATAATTCTTCTTTATGGTATTTTGTAGCAAATTATAATTATTTAATTTTTCACTTTACAAAATCATTTAGGTTTTGTAACATTAAATGTGAAAAAATACGTATTTTTTATCTTTACAGTTTTTGCACTTTTTGCTAAACTTAAAGATATAGAGTTTGGGTGTTGACTTTCGGAACTCAAAATTGTCTAAAAATACTATGAAATAAGGCAGGGCTCCGTAGAAGTTTTATTCTCAAAGCAACGTCTATCCTCTGAAGATATTGGAGGAAGGCACACGAAATAGTCTGAAGATTACTTGACCAAACTTAGATTTGATGGTATATTTCCCATCCTTTGTCGAATATAATAAACTACGACATGGAAATTCCATCTATAATTACACTTTAATTAATTCTGTACTTGATTTACAAGTATATAAAATTCTGAAAACCTTAATTAAGGAGTTAACTACTCATGAAACTTTATTTTAGAACCTTGGCAATAGTCATGGCTGCATTACTTGCCGTTTACATTGTTGGTTGTGGTGGAGATGATGATGATGAAGAAGAAGCCGCAGCCGCAGCGTTTGTAAGTGCATCACCCGCAAGTGGTGATCTTGCAGCTAATGGTAGCATTTCCGTTACATTTGATAACAATCCTGGTGACGTAACAGCCAGTGCAGGTACAGTTGCCGGATCAGGCAAATCACGTACAATCAGTGGTCCTTTTGATGTCGGTGCTCTCGCACTTAATCTTACCTGGACAAATGGTGACGGAAGCCATACACTGAACTATAATATTGTCGCCGCAGACGAAGATGCTCCAGAAGTCACCGCCAGTAGCCCAGAAGACGGCGCTGAAGGTGTTGACCCAGCAGGACTGTTTGAAGACGGTATTGAAGTAACCTTTAACGAAAACGTCTCTGGTGATCTGATGCTCATGGATGGCGATGATGATGTCGGTTGGACATCTGAAGCCTCAGATAACAAGATTACCCTTACAGGGAACGCCGGACAAGAACTCAGCAACGAAACAGAATATAAAATCGCAGGTACAGTCAAAGACGGTGCTGGGAACGAAGCCGAAGTCAGTATTTCCTTTGTTACAAAAGCTAAAGAGTAAATTTCTGACTATTTCGATAAAAAAGGACAGCGTGTTTAAACACACTGTCCTTTTTTATTTCCTGATATAAGCTGACTAAAGTAAAAACTCAAGGTTCATACAACACAATGAAGGTTGATCGGGGTCACATAAAAAGCACATGGTACGCGACGTATCATCAGTAGTCATACACCTGTATCTCGTGGAGGTATGGTACAAGTATAACTACCAAAATACTCATATAGATTATATTTTACTTGAAAAAAGTATGATATTTACTTATCATTATTATTACTCCCAACCATCTATGTTTTATCGATATTAGGACGTTTTACACCAAGAATTCCAAATTGTATTTCTTAAATAGATTAAAGACCAATAAACACTTTAATTCTGTTTGTTCACTCAAATTTTTAGTTGATTTTTCTGAGGTCGATTAAATAAAAACATTTCCTCACAAATGACAAGTAGTGAATTGAAAGACTTAACAATACAAATGTAGTTCATTTAAAATATAGGACAACTAAATAGAATTTCTAATTCTAAGATTTATTATATATTCTATACAACAATAAATTCGATTTATCTGATGGCAGTCTTGAAATATAAATCTAAATTGATAACCTTATGAGAAAAAAACAGTTTATATTCCTTTCTACTATTTTAAGTATATTGGCAATAACCACTCTTGTTTATGCCAGTCAATATAGAACTTGGGGCTTACCAGAAGGTGCTATTACTCGATTTGGAAAAGGAAGAGTAAATGACCTTGCTTTTTCTCCAGATAATAAGTTTCTGGCTGTTGCGAGTGATTTTGGTATATGGATATATGATGCCTATACCGGTGAAGAGTTAAAATTGATTACTGGGCACACTGATATCGTAAAATGTGTATCTTTCCATCCTAATGGTCGTATCCTCGCCTCTGGTAGCATAGATAAAACAATACGGGTATGGGATGTCTTCAAGGGCACACAAATCCAAAAATTTATCGGACATGACCAAGGAATTGTTTCACTTGCATTCAATATAGATGGTCAAATACTTGCATCTGGTAGCTACGATAAGACTATTCGTTTATGGAATACTAAGAATGGAAAAGAGATTAGGAAAATTACTGCACATAAGGATACTACATACAGTATCGCTTTTAGTCCTAATGGAGAGTTATTGGCTACCGGTAGCAAGGATACGACGATTCGTATATGGGATGTAAAATCTGGTAGAAACAGAAGGAAGATCACTGGACATACCAAACGGGTTTTAGTCCTGGCTTTCAGTTCTGATGGAAAGATACTTGTATCATGTAGTTCAGACAGAACCATGCGTACATGGGATGTGACAACAGGGAAGCTAAAGAATCTAATAACTGGAAGTAATCAATGGCTCTCCGGGATGAATTATAACCCAATGTATGAGATCTTTGCATCTGCGAATATGGATGGTTCAATTAACTTATGGGATGCCGTTACCTCAGAAAAAAGAAGAGTCCTTGTCGGCCACACAAAACGCGTTTACAAACAAACCTTCAGTGCAGATGGACAAACTCTGGCTTCTGCCAGTTCGGATGGTACAATTCGAATATGGAATATAGTTGCTGGAAAAACAAAGACTATAATTACTGAACATGATTCCTTAGTTTTAGGTGTGTCAATGAGTTCAAATGGAAAGAAAATCGCATCAGACAATTGGGGAAAAATTGTTCTTTGGAACACTGTATCTAATAGACGATCTGGAATAATAAAGAAGAATGATAATCTACATAGCCATTTCGCTTTCAATCCTGCTGGACAAATTGTCGCAGCTATGTCTGATTATCATACACTTGATTTGTGGGATGTAGATACTTCAGAACGTAAGTATATATTAAACAGAAATAATAACCAGATTAATACTGTCACATTCAGTTCAGATGGGAAGAATCTCGCATATGCTGGAAATGACAACAGAATACATATATGGAATCCAATGACCGGTAAACATATGAATACTGTACTTGGACATGAAGATACCGTCACTTCTGTCGCATTTAGTAACGATGGGCATTTAATAGCTTCTGGAAGTAAGGATAAGACCGTACGTTTATGGGATACAATCACTACAGAACCTAAGCAAACCTTTATTGGACATGAAGATCAAATCACTTCTGTAACATTCAGTCCAGATAATCATTCCATTGCATCAGCAAGCAAAGATAATACAATTCGGGTTTGGGATGTCACAAGCGGAAAACACATACAAACTCTCACTGGACATAGGATGATAGTTTCTTCTGTTTCATATAGTCCTGATGGGAAGACTCTCGCATCTGGAAGTTATGATAAGACTATCCGTTTATGGGATGCCAACACGGGAGTAATAAAGCACGTAATCACAGGACATAGAAGTGCAGTAACAGACCTTTCATTCAGCAATGAAGGGAACCGTTTAGCAACAAGTAGCTTATTTGGGACAATACTGCTATGGGATTTATCCTCTATACTAATCAGCATTAGATAATTATTCCATAAAACCCAATTAGCATTTAACAATGTTAATAATATACTTCATTTCTTGATTAGATACCTTCCTCAATCAAACGGCTTTTGTACCACCACTGTTAGTTGGTATTTAACTCCTTTTCCCACCAAAACCCTTTGCTCTGTGAAAACGTGTAATCCAGTAATCCACCATTCGTAATAAATAAAATAATGAAGAAAAGACAAACAAATACAATCTAAAGCTACATACATAGCAAACAGTCTTTTATCAGTTTTATGTATGTTATCCTATAATTGTTTGAAAAAATGAAAGAAAAGAGTTATTTTGTGAAAATATACACAAATATACATATCAACAAAAAGTCTTATACAATTCCTTACAATTCTATGTCCAAACAACATTTATGGATTCATGCCTTTGAATACTTCATTCTGATTTGTAGGGACGAAGTGTTTAAACATAAAATAGAATGGATATCAATGCCAAAACTTTACATACGGCTACTACCAATTTACCTTGCTATTAATGACATTATATGGCATAATTTTTAAACAAAGACATTAATAATCCGTGTATAGATAGATTCAACTTAAACTTGCTTAGAGTGCTATCTTACACCGTAGAAGGACTGGATACAGAATATGGCACTTGGAAGGAAAATACGTTATGGAATGGTAGGTGGAGGTCCTGATGCCTTTATTGGGGCAGTGCATCGAAAAGCAGCTGCTCTTGATGGCGAAATCGATCTGGTAGCAGGCGCATTTTCATCTTCACCTGAAAAATCAAAACAGCAAGGATCAGAACTTTTTCTCGACGATAATAGGGTATACGGTTCGTATCAGGAGATGGCTGAAAAAGAAAACCAACTCCCTGAAGGTGAACGAATTGATTTCGTCTCTATTGTTACACCAAACCACGTACATTTTGACGTAGCAAAAACATTTATTGAAGCCGGGTTCCACGTTGTCTGCGATAAACCAATGACAACTACCATCGAAGATGCAGAACAATTATGTAAACTCGTAAAATCAAATGATGTGGTCTTTGCTCTTACACATAATTATACCGGCTATCCAATGGTCAAACAGGCGAGAGAATTGATAAAGGGCGGTAAACTTGGAACATTACGCAAAATTGTTGTTGAATATCCACAAGGCTGGTTGGCAACTTTTTTAGAAGACGAGGGAGCAAAACAAGCCGTATGGAGAACAGATCCAAAACAAGCCGGCGCTTCATCATGTATCGGGGATATCGGTTCGCACGCTGAAAATTTGGCTCACTATATCACTGGACTTGAAATGGAAGAAATCTGCGCAGATATGACCACCTTTGTTGAAGGACGACTGTTAGAAGATGATGGCAATATCTTAGTACATTATGACGACGGTGTACGGGGAGTTCTATATGCATCTCAAGTTTCTGTCGGAGAAGAGAATAACCTACGTATACGTGTTTATGGAACTGAAGCATCATTAGAATGGCATCAAGAAAACCCAAATTATCTGTCTCTACGATTCCCTGATGGACCAGAACATGTCTATAAAAGAGGGAACGATTATCTCGCTGAAATCGTACAACACAATTCACGCATACCGTTTGGCCATCCTGAAGCATTCATTGAAGCATTCGCTAACATATATGTAAACGCATCGCGCACAATGGCTGCTAAAATTGCAGGTGAGTCTCCAACAGAGTTTGATACTGACTTCCCTACTGTTCAGGATGGTGCTCGTGGGGTACATTTCATTAATACTGCAGTTGAGAGTGGAAAACAACGTGCATGGGTTGACGCAAGTTATACGCCACCAGAATAAGAATCCCAAGCAACTATTATCGTACACTTTATTCTGTGATCTGGTTTGGAGTATTATCTAAAGATTGAGACTTAGGATTTTGGTTCAACAGGGATAAACATACACACTCAAGGAGAAATAAGATGGCAAGACCTGTCACACTGTTTACAGGACAATGGGCAGATTTAACACTTGAAGACATAGCAAAGAAAGCAAGTGAATGGAATTATGATGGATTAGAACTCGCATGTTGGGGAGATCACTTTGAAGTAGATAAAGCTCTTTCTGATGATACTTACTGTCAAGGTAGACACGACCTACTTGCAAAATACGGCTTAAAGGTATGGTCAATTAGTAATCACCTTGTCGGTCAAGCTGTCTGCGATAACATTGATGAACGACATCAATCCATTATTTCAGATTCTATTTGGGGGGATGGTGATCCTGCCGGTGTTCAAGAACGGGCTGCCGAAGAAATGAAAAATACCGCACGCGCTGCTGCACAACTCGGGGTTGATGTGGTTAACGGTTTCACCGGAAGTTCTATATGGCATCTGCTCTATTCATTCCCACCCGTAACTCCTGATCAGATTGATGCTGGATTCAATGATTTTGCTGACAGATGGAATCCTATTTTCGATGTTTTTGATGAAGTCGGCGTGAAGTTCGGGCTTGAAGTTCATCCAACTGAGATCGCTTTTGACATTGTCACTGCTGAACGCGCTATAGAAGCACTTGATGGACGAGAGACTTTCGGGTTTAACTATGACCCAAGCCATCTTGGATATCAAGGAGTCGATTATGTCGCCTTCATCG
The DNA here is from genome assembly GCA_022394755.1 of Candidatus Poribacteria bacterium. Taxonomy (GTDB): domain Bacteria; phylum Poribacteria; class WGA-4E; order WGA-4E; family WGA-3G; genus MSPOR6. The sequence continues at coordinate 8,887 of JAGFCA010000211.1, read as the reverse complement.
AAAGGTTAAGTGATCGAATTTACCATGTACATATGAAGGATGTCTGGTGGGCAGATACGCCACGATTGTCTGGTGTATTTGGTGGACACTTAAATTTTGGTGATTCAAGACGGTTCTGGGATTTTCGTTCTATCGGAAGAGGAAATATTAATTTCGAAGAAATTATACGCGCATTAAACAATATCGGATATGATGGTCCACTATCCATTGAGTGGGAAGATAGTGGGATGGATCGTGAACACGGGGCAAGTGAAGCATGTGCTGCTGTGAAAGGGTATGATTTTGAACCATCTGCCGTTGCTTTTGATGCTGCTTTTGAAGAATAGTCGTGTAAATCAGTATTGATAGCGATAGGATGGATGGTATGCCTTTCAATGAATGTTGCCATTATGCTATTAGACCTAATATATAAGGATATGTCTTTTATACCTACATAATTAAATATGGCAAAAGGAACTGTTTCTTCATCTGAATCACGCTCTTTTTATGACAGAAGAACAGGTACACATATACGGCAGATTACCACTGCATGTGCCTTACATCATCATCCATTTTTCATAATACCTGCCTATGACAATCTGATGAAGAGGCTCTTTTTTGTTTCTTATCGGACAGGTTCAGCACAGATTTTCGCTGAAGACAGAGAAACACAAGAGTTAATACAACTTACTGATAGACACGATTTAAGCGAATGGTCAGTACATCCTTCTTGGAATGGGAATGCAGTCTTTTTTACTGCTGGAACAAGTGGGTGGAGACTTGATTTAGATACACTTGAAGAGCAAGAACTCGTTAACTTTGCTGCAACCGATATGCAAGATAAAGGGATGGTTGCCGCAGCAATGGGGACAACCGCACTGAGTCCTGATGACAAATGGTGGGCAGTTCGTTATCGCATCGAGGACGATGCTGTTCTCAATATAATTAATACCAAGACAGGTGAAAATCAGGTTATTCTTAGAAGAGACAGTATCGCTCATCTCCAATTCTGTCCTGATGATCCAGACCTATTGTATTATGCTGGTCCACTGACAGATCGAGTATGGGTTATAAATAGGGATGGTACAGGAAATAGACGACTATACAATCGGAATGTTGATAGGAATGAGTGGATCACTCACGAGACTTGGATTCCAGGCACACGTGAACTCGCTTTTGTTGATTGGAACCGTGGTGTAAAATGTGTCAATGTTGATACGAATGAAGTACGTCAGGTTGCAACCTTTAATGCATGGCATGCTATATCCAATAGACAAGGAACACTAATGGTGGCAGACACTAACTTTCCAGATATTGGAATACAGGTATTCGATCCACGTGATGGCGTAGGTGAACCCAAACCATTGTGCTATCCTAATGCATCATCAATCGGTGAACATTGGAATGGCCCTTTTCCGTATGCTGATGGACCAATAACTGTTTATGCACCACAACATACACATCCACATCCATCGTTTAGTCCTGATGGAAAATATGTTGTGTTTACCTCTGATAGATGCGGTTTTTCACAAGTATATGAAGCAACTCTTGAAGATTAATTTGCTTGTGGCTTAAGTTGAAGGATGAACATCCTTCAAATACAACTACACTTACATACAATTGAAAGATACAATAATACATCTAACAATGGCTATTGACATGAACTAATTAGGAATTATGAGAAAATAAATAGGAGAATATAATGCCAGTTGTAATCCCTCGTCTGATCGTTGAAGTTTTTCAACACATTAATTTTCGTGGTAGAATGGGATATGTCTTAGAACCAGTACCACATACTGGACATATCGGTTTCCAAGACAATATCTCCTCACTTCGAGTTTACAAAGGACCGAATTTTGCTGGTAGTCCAAATTATAAAGCACTCCTTTATCAACATACTAACTATAAAGGTAAGAAATTGGCACTCGGTCCTGGATTCTACCCCAATTTACATGATGTTGCATTCAATTTTGCTGATAGAGTTTCATCTATAAACTTTGGATCCTCTATAGATGTTGTTGGACCAGAATGGGGTACTATTCCTATCATTGTGGAATGTTATGAACATGTCGAATTCAAAGGTAAAAAAATAACAATTCTACGCGATATTGCGAATCTAAGAGATCCTCAAGGCGGCACTTGGTTTGAAGATAGAATATCATCAATGAGGATTTTTAAAGGACCCAATTTCCCGCCTGATGGAGCTGAAGTTGTATTTTATGAACACCCTGATTTTGAGGGGGGACAACTTATAGTACGAATGGAGCCATCTGAATATAAAAAGGAAATTCCAAACTTACATTTATTACCTCAAAATTTTGGCGATTCTATCTCCGCAATAAAAATTGAAGGATGGGCATCATCTGGAGAATTCACCGAAATGGTTTTTGATGACGAATTCATTGGAAATGACATGCGTCCTGAATGGCGTTGGGAAGATCCACAAGGTGGAGGCGGTTGGACAGAACGACAAGGGTACCTTGAAATGCGGACTGAATCTGGACAAGATTTATGGCATGGTCCTAACGGGAGAGGTGGCGATATGACCGCACCTCGTCTTCTCATGGAAGTTTCTGAAGATTTTGCCATTGAAACTCGCATGCGCATCTCCCCACAATTACGCGAACATGGAGGATTGATCGTATGGAAAAATGAAAACCAATTCCTACGCCTTGAAAAAACATCTGGACCCCATGCATTCAGAGGAGATGTGCGGTTTGAACGACATGTCAATCGACGATTTGGTCTGGTTGCACGGGGTGGAATGCGAAATGTACGGGAATTATTCCTAAGACTTGAAAGACGCGGAAATCAATTTACAGCATACGCAAGTGAAGACGGTATTCATTGGAAAGGTGTAGGTGCTACACGCGTGGCAATGGGACCTCTTGTACAGGTCGGGTTACACTCACTCTGTCCAGGAAATATTCCCCCAACATTGACAAGATTTGACTATTTCAGACTCTTTAAACGGAGAAGTGAAACTGTTCAATATCGTCCAATTCAAGCGTTTGGGTCTCAACAACCTACTGATGAAGAGCAAGAAAGACAAATCGCTGATCAACGTCGGCGGGCTATGAGAGATTTATTCTAACTTATGTGAATAATTCATAATTAATCTGAAGAGATCACTTCTTAGCGACTCTATAGAAGTATTTATACCATTTTCCATTGATAGATTTGCATGATGACTCAGGTGATTAAATGTAAAATAATTTTGAAAATTGGTGTTAGTTTCAATCCCTGTAGATGAGAGTTTCAATACCAGAGTTTTTATTCCTGAACCACAAACTGTTAGTTTGTGGTTCTCCTTTATACCTTCGGTTACCACTAGACCCAGTAGGTGCTGTTTTCTGGGAATCCCCAAGGCATTCATACTGTTGATTTGAATACTAAATTTTGACTTATCAAACTCATGTTATTCTAATAGAAGGCATTCACTTACGCAATGTTGCATTATAATTGCAAAGGAGACATCATGTTAAAGAAATTAGTATTACCTATCGTAAGTTTGATTGTAATTATACTTCTGACATGTCCTACGCTTCCTTCGTATGCTGTTATCGGTGCTGTTGAAGATGGTCTTGTGGCATATTGGTCATTTGATAGAGATACAGTGCAAATTCAAAAACAGGCAGAGGATATATTTTCTGGTCTTAAAGCTGTTGTAAAAGGTGATCCTGAACTTGCCGCTACAGATAAATGTAAAGTTGGCGAATGTATACTATTTGATGGTGTTGATGATAATTTACTTGTTGAGGATTCTGATCCACCGAAAATTGACCGTGATTGGGATGAAATCACTATGGAGTGTTGGGTTTTCATCACTGCGTTAGATGATAGTTGGAATCGGATAATCTCACTTGATGATATGCCTGCTAATAAGGCAGTAGTTAGTCTATATTATGATGATGATGACAACCGACACGGCTTTTTTGTTAAGACAGGTGGTCAGGAAACTAAAGCTGCAGAACATACTGTGTTGGAAGATATTCCACTTGAACAATGGATACATCTTGTTGGAACATACGATGGACAAACAGTTCATTACTATGTGGACGGTAAACAAGAGAAAAAGTATGCAGTGCCAGGTGGAAAACTTCCTAAGGGTGGTCTTAAGTTAGCTATTGGAGATCGGTCAGATGGTGTCAATGCTGATGCTATTCAAGGATATGTAGACGAATTCCGTATATATGATCGAGCATTGACTGCAGCAGAAGTAAATAATAACATTAGGGCTGAAGGACTTGATATCAGTCCTACTTCAAATCACCTAAGTGTAACCTGGGGACATATAAAGGCAAGACGTAGATAATCCATAAGTTATTTTTATATAAACTTCAGGTATCTATTCTCTTGTTTCTAACTCTATTTAAAGTAATAATTAATCATTTGAATTGCATAAAATGCCTTTAGAAATTCAACAAATTCGCCTATTCAATATTTTAGGTGAATTGTAATCATGGAGAAAAAAATGGAATCCATTGGGATAGGGGTGATTGGTTGTGGTGGAATGGGAAGAAGTCTTGCAAATGGCGCACATGCAGTTGAAGGTATAGATGTCATTTGTGTAAGTGATCTACAAGAGGAATTAGCGAAAACCCTCGCAGAGAATCTAAATACAAACTATACTACCAATTACTATGAACTCTTAGATAACGAAAAAATACAAGCTGTACTCATTGCCTCACCACCTTTCCTGCATGCACAAATGGCTATTGACGCTACCAATGCTGGTAAGCATGTGTTTTCAGAAAAACCGATGGCTCCCTCGTTGGAAGAGTGTGATTCAATGATTGATGCTGCTGAAAAGAATAATGTTTACCTAACTATCGGATTAGTTTGCCGGTATCATGCAACACATTCCAAAGTTCGCGAAATTGTACAGAGTGGTGAACTTGGCAATCCGGTGAATATGATGGTACAACGGATAGGCGGACCATGGGGTGGAGGAAACCGTGTTCCATGGAGATTGGAACGTGAAAAATCTGGCGGGAGTCTCATGGAAATTAACGCTCATGAGATTGATTTTATGCGATGGACATGTGGTGATGTAGAAAAGGTTTATGGAGTTGGAGGACGATATGTCCATGACCATACAAACTATCCTGATCTTGTTCTGGCATCATTGAATTTTAAAAATGGTGCTGTCGGATTACTACATTCCAGTCATGTTGCTGCAATAGGTGGATATGGTGGACGAGTGGATTGTGAAAAAGGGACAATATACTTCCCACAAACTTGGGGTGGCGATGCATCTATTCAGATCAAACCATTTGATGGTGAAGGTAGAAGTATAAAAATTAGTGATATTGAAGTTCCCCCTCCAGTACAACAAGAAATCCGTGTATTTGTTAATTCAGTTCGCAACAAGACAACTCCACCAATTACAGGTGCTGATGGCCGTGCTGCTGTGGAAATCGCTTTAGCCGCATATCAATCTGTTGAGACAGGACAACCAGTCTCATTGCCATTATAAAGGAGATGATTATGAAGATATCTGTTTGGGATGGAGGACTTTCTGAATCATATCTAAAGCAAGTTACACAACTCGGAGCAGACTGTATAGATTTTGGAAATGCTGGGTCATTTCCAGGCGTAAAAGAGCAAGGATATCCTGATTTAGATGAACTGTTGAAAATGAAGAAATTGATACGCTCCTACGGTTTAAATATCAATCGGGTAACCCTGCCAAACATTACAGAAAAGTTCATGAAAGGCCAACCTGGAGGAGAAATTGAACTTGAAAATACCTGTAATGCGTTGAAAGTTTTCGCTGAAGCAGGGGCACCAATTGCAAGACAGCGCTTTTGGGGGGATACATTTGATTTTCTTATGACCCGTTATTCAGCGGTTCATCGTGGCGGATATATTTCTCGTGGAGAAAGTCGCGCTGCAACACAAGACCCACCTCCTATACCAACCAGAGAAGAACTTGATGAATGGTGGAAACGATTCTGTGAAGTATATGCTGCCCTCGTTACAATTGCCGATGAACTGGATATAAAACTTGCTATTCATCCATCAGATGTACCCAATCCTGATACTCCTTTAGGTAGTCTCGGATTTCACAGAGTCATAGATGCATTTCCAAGTAGGAATGTTGGTTATCTTTACTGTTGTGGCACTCGTGCAGAAGCAGGAGGAAGTGCGATTGTTCTTGATGAGATAAATAATTACGGACGGAAGAATCGTATCTTTATGGTCCATTTGCGTAATGTTCGAGGTAGTCTTGCTACAGCAGGTGCATTTGAAGAAACACTTCTTGACGATGGTGACATGAACATGTTCAAGATCGTCAAGGAACTAAATAATGTTGGTTTTGATGGATGTATTAACCCTGACCATATCCCAAAATTAGAAGGTAATGACGGATTAGCATATTCAGTTGGTTACATCAAAGCACTTTTTGCAGCCTTAGCCGTATAACTCTATACTAAAGGTTTGGATTGTATATTAATCGAAAATAAATGATGTTTCTATAGGAGTCATTTCAAGAATTATGAACTATACTCAGTTATCTATGCTTAATTGCTGTAAGTATATAGCTGTAATATTCATGCTTTTGATATCAGTTGCGGCAAAAGCAAAAGTCGTTTTCACCTCTTCGCGTGATAGTACTCGCGAAATATATGTGATGAACGACGATGGAAGTAATATCCAAAGATTGACAGATAACCAGTTTTTTGAAAAAGGTCCTGTGTGGTCTCCGGATGGGAAACAAATTGCATTTACAAGAGATGTTGAGGCTGATATTAAAGAGAAACAGTTCGATATTATCCTGATGGATGCGAATGGTGATAACCAGCGAAATCTCACGGATCACCCTGCACGTGATGGTAGTCCAACATGGTCTCCGGATGGACAGCAAATCGCATTCACAAGCAATCGTTCAGGAAGGAATGAAATCCATATCATAAAAATCTTCAGTCGTAAAGTAGAACAATTGACTGACAACAGACCTGTTGATGGGTCGGCAAATGACCCGTCTTGGTCACCAGATGGGAGATATATTGCCTACGAACAAAATACCCCACGAAGAGGACAAACCATCTTTATTATTGACCTCAAGAGAGAGATTACTAAGCCTTTATTACCCTTTGAACCCAGTATCATAAATAATCGACCTCGTTGGTCCCCAAATGGGAAATATGTTTTGTATCATGAGACTAGTTTTGAGGATGTAATAGCCGATGCTAATCAGAAACAAAATAATCTGGACTTAATTATTAATCTATTTTTAGGTAATAAAGACAGATTAGTTGTTACCAGTGTAGACGGTTTCGATATGCCAAATTTGACAATTCCTGAAGAATGGTCAATTTCATTTGATACAGGATGGTCACCGAATAGTAAAGAAATCATTTTCGCAGCTTACCCAGAACGTTGGGGTGGAAATTCGGATATTTATAGGTATAACCTAAACACACATAATTTAATAAAAATCACAAATCATCCAAGTTATGATGGTGATCCAAATCGGCTCAATCGAACATTAGCCGTAGATCCTGTAGGGAAAATGCCAACCCAATGGGGACAAATTAAAAAATGACTTTCATAAACTACAAAACTACATTCCTAATTGAATAAATGGATATACATAATTCTTCACCTTGAAATATCCACTTTTATCTTACTTTATAATTTCATCATACAATCCGATTAGTGTAAATTTAATGGAGAAAAATTTGTGAAAAACAAAAACTCAATAGTGCAAGCTGCAGTTGTAGGATTAGGATGGCCGGGTATGCAACACCTAAAAGGCTATACCGTTGATGCACGAACGGCCGTAATTGCTGTTTGTGATCTTGATGCAGACCGTGGTAAAGAGGTAGCAAAAGAACACAACATTCCTTACGTCTATTCAGACCATCGCGAAATGCTGGAAAACAATGAGATTGACGCTGTGAGTGTCTGTCTGCCGAATTTCCTACATGCACCCATCGCAATTGATGCTCTTAATGCCGGAAAACATGTACTCTGTGAAAAACCACCTGCGAAGTCTGCTGAAGAAGCTAAAGAAATGGCTGATACTGCAGAGAAAAATGGTAAAACACTCATGTATGCACTCGTACAACGGTTTGGCGGGAGTAGTCAAGTATTAAAACAGATGGTTCAAGATGGTGAACTTGGCGATGTCTATTTCGGTAAAGCCGGATATGTTAGACGACGTGGAATACCTATAGGGAAAGGTGGATGGTTTGTCGATAAAGATCGTTCTGGCGGTGGAGCCCTTATTGATATTGGTGTTCATGCATTAGATTGTGTCTGGTGGTTAATGGGTTCCCCCAAACCAGTACAAGTAATGGGAGCAGCATATTCACACTTTGCACATCACGTGCCAAAAGATGTAAAGTATGATGTAGATGACGCGACATTTGCACACATCCTTTTTGAAAATGGTGCAACTGTTGTATTAGAATCAACATGGGCTCTGAATCTACCGGGTGGGAACTACATCAGGATTGCCGGTACAAAAGCCGGAGCAACGCTTAATCCATTCACTCTATATACAGAAGAAGACGGTAAGGAAGTCGATAAAGAACTTCAAGCACCATCAATAGACAGTTTTGATGAAGAGGTTAAACACTTTGTTGAATCTATAGTTAACGGTACTGATCCTATTTCATCTGGTCATCAAGGTGTGATGTTAATGCAAATGCTTGATGGGATTTATAAATCATCTGAAGAAGGTAGGTCTATAAAGATTACTGACCTGTAAACTCTATACCATATCTATTCTTATAAAAGCGGTTATGAAATACAATTTATACCATTTTAATAATATATTTACCTTTTAATGTTTTTAATTTCTGTTACACTATTTCTAATTTTACAAATCAAAGGATAGGAATGAATGAACATCAAACCTCCAGAGATCATAGAAAGTGTTTCAGAGTTGAAGCGT
>JAGFCA010000182.1 GCA_022394755.1 Candidatus Poribacteria bacterium | reverse complement strand
AAATCAATAACATCAACTTCAGTACCACCCTTAGATGGATGTCCTGTTGTCAATGTCAATGACCATCCTTTCAAGGATTGATCGCTACCAGTAAGATTGATAAGTTCAACCCAATCTTCGTTAGGATCTAACGATTTGCCGATTTCGTTGATTGCGATTTTGTCCTTTGCAACAGTGGTTGCACCTGGAGGAGTGCGTGCCCCGGGAATATCGCCATAGGAGTTATCACGTCCTGGTGTGCCACGATAGTTTGGAAGGAATAACCGGGTTGAGGCTTCCCAATTATTGGGATCTGACCCGTCCCCAGTAAGGTTCTTCCGTGACATAGAGATAAATTCATTTTGATTTGACGTATCACTATTCCCATGTTGACCTTTATCAGTAATATCCCACACCGAGGTATAACTTGGGTAAGTACTGATTTTATCCGTGTAGATAGTTTCTGAGGGAGCTGATCCTTGAAGATGTGATTCAAAAAATAGCTTAATGGCACCCCTACTAATGGGATATGTACTATTGTTATAGACTTCAATCCACTGTTCGCGTGTACGTCTTGGACTACCTACTTGACTCTCATCACGTGCCCACATAATTTCGCTTATAATGACTTTTTGTGCAGGATCTTCTATCTTGTTAAGGAGATCGTCATCAACCTTTATTCCAATAGTTCCACGTTGACCTTCTTGGAAATGTGCATATAAATCTGGAATTGTAGTTCCCTCATCAACAACTTAGCTCCAGAAAACTCTCCGTATAGGCATCCGAAGTTGTTCTTCATGGTTATTGTGTCGCACATTTGGTGTCTCTGGCATTCTTGGATATTCAGAATTTTGGTTATTGGCAAAATTTGAGAATTCATTACGAGAAGGGGTAGTATGTTCAGCCGTAAGATGTCTGCCAATCACATAATACTGAAATGGTGGAATATAACTGGGATACGTTCTTAACCGAATAACCGTACCCGGGTTATCAGGGGTTATCTCATTGCGACCTTGTCTACTGTTGTCAAATGTTGTTTCAGGTTCATCAATATATCCATAAAAAGACAATCTATAAAACCCAGGAGTGTTGTTCCCATCTGGTGCCCCTAAACGGGTAAGTGTATAAGTAGATGCGTCTATCTCATTAAATTCAAGATCCGTTGTATTATTATTACTAATAGGACCGAGATTAACACCTAATCCGCCATGTCTATAGATCAAGTCAGCTGTAAGTTTCGGCTTAAGTGGTGCACTGAACTTTAATGTAATAACCCACTTGCCTTGTACCGCCGGCGTATCGGTAGTTGCCGTAGCTCCTTGTCTATATTCTGTTACTTGGGCAGTTGCAGTAAAAATCTGAGCATCTGCTGACGATGCGACGAATGTAACGGTTGTAATCATAAATATGAAAAATAATAATTGTTTTTGAAAATGGTACATATTGTCTCCTGTGTTTAATTCAATTTAAGAAAGTCAAGTCAATAACTATACACAAAAGGTCTATCCGTGCATATAAGTTCAATAGTATTCTATGATAGTTTTGTAAATACTATATCATAATATAAAGCTTATATCAAATTCAATAAAAATTATAATATTAATATGTCATAATATGATTAATAAATAGTTTTTCGATACGTTTACTGGTGTTCCGTATTATGTTAGGACTGTAATTATAAAATATAAGAATTATCAAATATCCTCTCTTCTATATTCAGTATAATAAATACAAGGATATAGTTATACAGTAATAGATCTATAATCCGTACACATTAGTTAATATCATACTGTAATATTTTGGTAGAATTATATAATCATATAAAGTAGCATCAATATTAGTATATAGTTAATAGTATATAGTTGTCAGTTTATAATTTTCAGAACCGTGGATTTCGCAGATTACGCGGAGGGTGATAGTCAGAATCGTGGATTACACGGATTATGGGGTAAAAGTTTTTTGTTGAGATGGTTATCTTTGTATACTGAAACTACGGTGCTTGAACCAGAATCAAGAGTATTAACGACATTTGAAGATTAACTTATAAAATCGGTAATTTTGAGAAAAGATCCAGTACGGTTTGGATACTGAGAGTCTACGGTATGAACGTCTTATGGTATTCCCCGATCATTCCCGGAAAACCGTAGCTACCAAGGACATGGGAAGGATTGTCAGAATCGCATATTACGGCGAGAAGAGGTTATAGAACATTTAATCTTTTTCAAACCCAAGATTCTGATAGGAAGACATTTACTTACAGCAGAAAGCATCAGTGAAATCCTTGATTCGTACAATTCACCCTACCTATTCAAATGATGCAGTACGCAGATATTTCCAACCTGTTGGTGAAAGTTTGAGATTCTTGACATCTTTGTTAATAACCAAAATCCTTTGGGCATGTGCTAAAGGCACCCATGGGGCGTCTCTGTGGATGATCTGTTGCGCTTGCTTATATAGCCTTGTACGTATATCTCGGTCAGAAACCACACTACCCCTATCTAAATCATGTGACTCTATTTCTTGTACATCCAAGTCAGAACTCGTTCTGGCACGATCCAGAATATTTTGCAACTCTTGACTTCTATAAAATGAGATATTAAGTGCTGGTTTCTCTGCATCGGGGATACTGAAGAGAGGATAGATAAAGGTATCCGGGTCTGCTACATCAGCGATCCAACCTATCATAGCGATATCATGTTCACCGTATGCCGTTTTATCAAGAAATGTTCCCCAATCATAAGTTACAATATTTGCAATGATACCAACTTGTTCGAAGTCAGCTTGCAGGATTTCTGCAAGTGCCATTCCGTCAGGAATATATGGACGTGGTACAGGTAATGCCCAGAGCGTTGTCTCAAATCCATCAGGGTAACCTGCCTCAGTGAGTAGTTTTTTAGCGAGTTCTGGATTATATTCGTAATCCTTGATCGAATCGTCATAACCCCATAGTGTTGGTGGGATAGGATTCTTTGCGGGGATTCCCACTCCTTGATAAAGTCGGTCAATCATATCAACTTTGTTAATTGCATGGTTGATGGCGAGTCTGACTTTGTGGTTGTCATAAGGTGGCTTTTCCATGTTCAAAGCTAAATACCCGATATTCAGACTGGGTTGCATTAGCACTTCAAGTTGTGCTTCACTCTGAATCGATGGTATGTCATCAGGATTCGGAAATTCCATCACGTGAAGGTTTCCTGCTTGTAGCTCAGCGAGTCGCATTGCGTTATCCGGTATTGATCGGAATATAATGCAGTCTAAGGCTGGCGGACCTGTCCAATATGCATCATTTGCATTCAGGACGATTTTGTCATCTTTATCCCAACGACCAAATTTGAAGGGACCTGTTCCAATTGGGTTTTCACCAAGGTTATCAGCAGATACGGGACTAACGATAGAAAATGATGTTCCTGCCAAATTACTGATAAAAGGTGCATAAGCTGTCTTGAGTTGAATCTGCACAGTCAATGAATCAAGTGCAATAATCTGACTAATAAATTGTCTATGAAAATTACGTGCCAGTAAGAGCGGACGTGTAAGCGAGAAAACAACAGCATCAGCGTTAAACGGAGTACCGTCGTGAAATTGCACCCCTTCTCGTAGGTTAAATGTCCAAGTTAAACCGTCTTGGGAACGTGTCCACGAGGTAGCTAAAGCAGGTTCAATGTCGGTTGTGCCCTCTCTATATTGCACCAATGTATCGTATATCATTTCGCAAACTTTAGCGGATTCACCATCTTCGATGTCTGCTGGATCAAGGGTGATAGAGTCACCACCCCGTCCAAAAATAAGAGTATTATTTGAGCCTGTTTGACCGAGTCTGTTGGCAACAAGCACTAAGTCTCGGATATCAACAATACCATCACCATTTGCATCTGGATTCGGTTGTTCGGATGGATTGATGTTTTCACCAAAACGTGAAGCGATGAATGTTAAGTCAAGGATATTGATAACACCATCGTTATTCACGTCTCCTGTATAATTCGCTGCGTATACTATAGTAATAAGCAAGAATGTTAAGATAATTGCTGTGAGTTTCATTGTTTTCATATATATCATCCTATAAGGTATAAATTTGTATTATATGGAATCAACCCAAGTGTCCCCTCGCATTCGGACATTGAGAAACGAAACCAAATTAGGTATGTAGATTTTAACATTAAGTGGATTATGTACTATATTGTATAGTATTTATAACAAATAGTATTCTACCTAATCAAATCTAAATACAATTAGAATAGAAGAGAATAACGAAGTGTAGTATATAATTGTAATATAATGTAGTCAATGAAAATAGACATTTAAGTGTATGTAAAATTTGACATAAATATCGTATTTTCCATGTGTATATTTTATAGGTTACAGTTATTGGTTTTCAGTATACAGCTTACAGTAGTATTAAATCTAAGTTATTACATTATTAAGATGATTATATCGTTTTTCCTACTTAGTACATTTTATTAGATGTGTGAGAAAATGTTACACTTTTCCTACAAATTGTAGGATTGTATCTCGTTATTACACTGCCTTTCCTATTAGTCCCTGTCTGGGTTTGTAGCGAATTAAACCTCTAATTATAAAATTTGAAAAAAGTTACAATTTTGTAGTTTTCCTTGATGAGCGATGATTCTGTTTTTACTATTAAATATTCTCATAACATAATATTTATCGTCAGATTCACTCCTGAAAAATCAGATTATTGGATTAGATTATAATTCATTCTATTTTACTATTATGTATTATAATTATATTCTATTTGTTATTATAACGTGTGTTTATGATTATGTCAATGTATATTTATCTATATGGTATTAGTTGCTTTGTCATTTATTTTCTTCAATTTATTATTATGTATTATGCATATTGTTGTCTGAAACGCTGATAGTCGACTGCTATTACTCCTTATGTCAGAATATCGGATTACACGAAGAAGGAGCCTTTGGGTAAAGTTGGTATTCTTTTCTGAATAGCGGATGATACAGGATTACGCGGAAAAGCAGTCTTGCTCCATTTATTGTTTGATCCCTGAATCTGAATAGGGTTTCACACATTTCGGTCCTCGAATCAGAAACAGGAAACAGGAATCAGAATCAACGGTATGAACCCCATTTAGGAGTTCCCCGGGTATGAATGCCGTACGGCATTCGCCAGGACTACCCTTTATATTATCCAAAAATCTTTTTTGGAATTAGATTCTCGGGAGTAAAATGTCGAAAATGCCATAATATTATTAACTAAATCATTATTTTGACAAGTATTTAAAGTTTATTTTATATTATTGTTATACATGTATTAGATGTTTTGTGTTAATATTTCTTCATTTTATTTTTTCGGTAGAAACGGATTCTATGATATAGGTATTAAATCACGTAATGTTTAGTGACAATAACTTTACACACCCAAGTCAAACATGTTATTATTACATCATTTCTAATTGAAAATTTCTTTTAATGTACCACAAAGTGAATCTCTAATAGATATAATACCAATTTTACTTACTTAGTTCGCATTAATATGAACCAAGAAAATCCAGTTGGGTTATACCTATATAAACATACCGTCTCTATGGGACTCAAGATTGTGGATAAGTATGTTTTCTATAAACATTTCGTCCCTACGGGACTCATAATATGAATGTTATCTCCATGTTTCAAGTAAAACATCATGTATATCTATCAATTGAAAATGGTATAAGTTGGATAATATATACACCTTGTTTAAACACATGCGCTTATTAACATTAAGCATAGATCTCATACGATAAGGATATCCCCATGCCAAAAGCCCTATGTATCGGTGAACTTCTTATTGATTTTGTTTCCACAACCCCTGATGTAACGCTTGCTGAAGCACCAGGTTTTGTTAAAGCCCCTGGCGGAGCTCCAGCGAATGTTGCGGTCGGATTATCAAAACTTGGCATAGAAACCGGTTTTATTGGTAAGGTCGGGGCGGATCCGTTTGGTGACTTTTTGATAGAAACACTTCAGCAAACTCACGTTGACACAGAATATCTTATATCAGGAGAAGATTGTCGAACCACATTGGCTTTCGTAGCTACGCGTTCGGATGGAATGAAAGATATTACATTCTATAGGCACCCCGGGGCAGATATCCAACTTTCACCTGATGAAATTGATTTAGCATACATACGGTCAACGGAATTGTTTCATTACGGATCTGTTAGTCTTAGCCATTCACCCACACGAGAAGCGACACTCACTGCCATTCAAGCAGCCAAGTCGGTAGGGGCATTCATCTCGTATGATCCGAATCTACGGTTGATGCTCTGGGACAATGCTGATGATGCTAAACACTGGATTTGGGAAGTGATGCCTTATGCAGATGTCGTCAAGATTTCAGAGGAGGAATGGGAGTTTGTAACTGGAGATGTTGAATTGTCATCAGGGATAGAAAAGATCCTTGAACTCGGGGTGAAGTTGCTTGTAATAACATTGGGAGAACGGGGCTGTTATTATACTAATGGAAAGGCTGATGGATATGTAGATGGATACAATGTTGAAGTCGTAGATACACTTGGTGCAGGTGATGCCTTCGTTGCAGCCATGCTCAGTAAATTGATGAAATATACTAACCTATCTTCTATACCAAAAGACCAATTAGAGACTATTATGCAGTATTCCAATGCAGCGGGGGCAATTGCAACGCAGAAAGTCGGTGTAATACCATCCCTACCAACTCATGAAGATATAGTGAATTTTCTACAGTAACCTAAGTTAGAAAATTCCGATTTTTTATATATTAATGAATAAATTATTGAACAAAATCAAGAAATCATGATTATACCGTTTCTATTAATTATTCTCTCATTACGGACTGTTTAGAATTGAAGCGGGAAGGTACAATCTGGAAGAATGTGCTACAATAAAGCAATATTTTCAATTAGAAATGGTATAATGTAACACACCTTTCGCCCCTCCGGGGCTTTAGTAGTATTCGTATAAGGATGTTTTCTAC
>JAGFCA010000049.1 GCA_022394755.1 Candidatus Poribacteria bacterium | reverse complement strand
TCTTTTCAAACTCACGTTATTTTTAGTTAATGAACATGTCTACTTTTTACAAATGCAACTCTTTGTAAGAACGAATCTAAGTTCTGTCCTTAACATACCATACTACGATTCCAATGCATACATTCGACTTTCCCACGCATCGCATGTGGCATGTGTTCCTCGTACTGCTGCACCAATATAATTCGTTGGTGCGCGTAGCGCTCCACGTTGTGGTTCTGTTAACTTATCCAAGAACGGTTTAAATGTCTCATCTTCCCATAATAAGGTAGTCAAACTTTTTCCTGTTTCATGTACTTGTCCTATTAATTTTCGTGTATGATCATAGGCATCTGGAAATCCGTAATATGCCATCAATAGGTAAATAGGTTCAGCAATGGTATCCTCGGCACTCATGTCAAGGTTACGTTGCATGTTATCTGCTTTAACATCCATCTCATCTAAGGCACGTCGAAGCCGATAAATTGAGTAATCAAAAGCGGTAACTAATTCAGTCAAAAATCTACTGGATGCACTATTCGTTAGATCCCGTTGGTGTTCCAAAATACTATCCAAAAACACCGTTTGCATACGTGGGACAAAGGCTTTCCATAAACTCTTGATGTTTTCATACGCCTCGGGATTGACTTTGTGTGGCATGGTTGATGAACCTACGAGTTGGGGGTTATACTTCCTACCAACCTCAGCAATTTCTGTGCGATACAGATGTCGCATATCATCCGCAAAATTCGCAAGGACGGTATATGCGGCTGTAATCTGATATGCCAAATCAGATATAAATTCCGGTTCCACACACTGGGTGGATGTATGGGTATCTGAAGGTTTCAGATCAAGTCGTTCTAAGAAATCCGCCTCAATCTGTTCTGGTTTATCATGGATTAAAGCAAGTCCGTTAAACGCTCCCACTGCCCCTGAGAATTGTCCCCGTAGGTTTTGTCCAGCCTCATGTATCTTCTCAATTCGAGTGCCAAGACGGCTAATATAGAGTGCCAATGCATACCCAAACGTTGTGGGTTCAGCATGTTGTCCGTGTGTCCGACCAATCTGAGGTGTTTCTGCATGTTCACGAGCTAACGCTATCAGTTGTTTTTCTAAGGCAATGAGATCAGGAACAATTACGTCTGCAATCAAAGCTTTAAAACGTAAGGAAGTAGCAGTATCCAAGATATCTGCAGAAGTTGCGAATAGGTGTACGTAGGGACGCGCCTCCGGACTGATCTTACTCCGAATGACATTCACAAGAGAACGGATATTATGTCGGATACGTCTCTGTTCTTCATATACATCCTCTGCTGTAACAAGGTCAACTGCTCGTTCAACTTCATCTGCGATTGCATCCGAACAGACACCGTATTTGGCGAGGGTACGTACCAACGCTGCCTCCACTTTAGCTTGATAGGTCACATATCCTGCCTCAGAAACATAGGGCAGAAGACGTTGCATAAAAGCATCATCACCGCCATAATATCTAAAATCCAACGGACTGACGGCTTCATAAAGCTCCATAGTACACTTTTCTCCATTTCGGTTTGGGTAAATAAGGTCGATGTGCTATCTAAGCACACATTAATGGTATTTCTAAGGACGTAGAAACTTTTCTAATTATACTTTAAAACTATGGGTGTGTAAACACAATTAAGGTTTTGCTATCAAACTCGAATTAAATAATGTTAATTCAATCGTTAATAAATGTATAATATGAGTGCGACTCAAAGAATTTACTACATTTTAGAACAATAAACAACAATCTTGGTTTTGGATCATTCCATATCACATTGGAGAGGTTTAAACAGACAAAATCCATATAGGGGAATAAATTGAAAAGTCTACTGATTGAGAATGCAAGGAAATTAAATACTAATCCATCAAAATTACAAAAATCACAAAAAAGAATAAGAAATTCCGTTTATTATCAAAGAACACTCTATAGAGAGGATGAATTCTTGAATTTAGTTTGGATGGTAGCAGGAAATATCTTAGGTTCTGAATTATATAACCACTTGACACCAGATGACCAACCGCGTACATTAGGCAATATAGTGAAGAGAATTAAGCTAAATAACTCTGGAGATTCTACTCACGAAATACTTGAGGAACTAAACCGTAAGTTAGCTTTACTTCAGCAAGTAGAGAGTAGTGGATACTCTATTGAGAAAGAAGTTTCTACAAATATTCACTGGTTTGAGGATTGTTTAGCAATAAATGGAACTTTTGATCCCCGAATAATGCAGGAATTATGGGTTAGAGATTTACTTAAGTATGAGAAAAACCAATCACCAGAAGGTTTATATTATATTGAAGATGGATGCCACCGAGCATTGATATATGCACTTCGACTATATTTTGAAGAAGCGAAATATATACCTACAAGAGTATTATGGTGTAAGTCTTGGAGACATATATTACCATGGGCACAGGAACCAGAATGAAGTATCAATTCTAATTATAGATTCAAGGTAAAAGCTTTTCAGATAGAAGATTCTACGAATATTAATTGAATGGATAGGTTATCCTTTAGTGAATAAGCTTAGCCTTTAATATAAGCAGTCTGATTTACTCTGGATTTTGGAAAGGTGGTAATATTTATAATTTTATTTAAAATTGAAATTGTCTAAGGTATTCATACTTATTATCGTTGTATATTTAGTAAAGAATGTATCTGATGTTTGATCAAAAGAATGAAATTCAATAGACATTTATCAAGTATGAACACTGCCAAGGCAGGGTTATTTAGTTTTCGGTATTTTCTTCTATAATGTTCACATTCGTGAATTATTTTATAGGTCGGAGTGGAACGTAGCGAAACCAGATATGTATTGTTCATATTGGTTAATCGAACT
>JAGFCA010000059.1 GCA_022394755.1 Candidatus Poribacteria bacterium | reverse complement strand
CGAGGCGAAATGCTACCTTGCGATATGGACGATAACACCTTCATACTACTCGACTTTGGTGAAGCATTCTTCGGTTTCATATATGGCGCAGCCGCAGGGCACGCTATTAGAGGTGGATTGGCAATCAATGGAACTACAGGGTCTATCGAAGGTAGCACAATCAACGGCAACCCAATTGATGCACCGAAGAGAGAATTACCGCATGTTGTTGGTCCACATCGGAACATACAAGAAGCACATGTTTATGAAGACATCATGCAGCTTGTTGATTGGATTCGCGAGGACAAACCATCTATCGTTACTGCAGAACATGCCCGACATGTCATTGAGATCTTTGATGCAGGTTATCGATCCGCCCAAACAGGTGAAGCGTATACCTTGCGAACAACATTTTAAGGTAGAAAAGTCTCCGTAAACGTCAGTTCGGTGTAGGTGGAAGATATGTGAAGTTTCAATATGCAACTTCTGATCTACTCAAAACATCAATTAGTGGAAATAACACTGCATACAACTTCACATAAGAATATCATTATTATTACATTTATTTGACAATCACAAATAAACACGATATAATTAACACATGCTTATAGTGTAAAACTAAATCAAATGTGTTACCTAAAATGGGACAAAACTTTATAGAAATGTCATATTTCCATATTCCGCTACAGAGGGCGAATTATGTGTAGTTAACAACAATATGGATCACAAGAACCAAGGTGAATACCAAATCGAATTCACGTACGAATTAAAAACACTATACTTTATCTATAATTCTATACACAGCATCTTCAGCAAACTAAGGAAAAATATGATGACAGAGAAATTTCACTTGATGAAAAATAAGTGGAAAAACTTATTCTCAAATTGCGTTGAAATGCACCGTCTATACACCATGAACACTTCATATCAGGACATATTAAAACTAAATCGGAAAACGTACCGGATTCAAAAAATAAATTTCGCCATATTTGCTCTATAAAACACGAGAAAATCCATACACAGACAGGGATAAGAACACCGTACCGAAACCGTACCGAAACCGTACCGAAAAAGAAAAAACCTTACCGTACGGTACGCTTACTAAATCGCAGAATTTTCACTGAATTGACAAGAATAAAAACAACAAATTTTATAAAATTAACATAAAAAACTTAATGCAGATTCCAAACAATCTCATGGCAAAAACACTGTTTCTAAACTAAATGTGTATAAATACATTTGATTAGACATGAGATACATATCATGCATATACGTAGAGGCAGAATCGTCTCATTATA
>JAGFCA010000112.1 GCA_022394755.1 Candidatus Poribacteria bacterium | reverse complement strand
TGGTCGAAAAGCCACCAGTGTCAGATTTATTCTCCATTAACGGTTCTACTAAGTGCATTTGTAGGATATCATTAAATTCCTTGCTGTAATTTGCTTGGGTTTTGCCATCCTTACTCCATTCACGAAGTTTATAGTAGTAATCTAACCAAATGTTTTGAGTTTCCTCTCCAACTTCAGCCTCAAGAAATTGTGATAACCTTGACAAAACAATAGATTTATGATTTTGAGTCGGCATAACATTGACGAAAGTATTGTAATCTGAATAATCCTCCCCAACTTGATTCTCTAAGTATGAGATATATGACTCTGAAGTTAACATGCTTTCTAATTCGTCAGGATTTTGTGTAATAGATATTTCGGTATGTTCCTGTAGGATTTGTGAATAGACATTTCGTTGATCTTCAGTAAGTTCTATGTTAGCATACTGCCTGATTGAGATAGCGTATTCCTCATGCTTCTCTTGCATATTGCCGAATTCTTGCACTATATCAACAATCCAAGGTACAACAAAGACTATACCAACAATTAACAATAAGACTCCAATTATAGTAAGAATTAAACATGTAGGTTTTTTCATTAGATTCTCCAAGTTTATAGCCTATCGCAACATCAGATCAGAATAAGACAAAAAAAAATTTAACATGCAACTTCTCCTCCGATAACAACGGCATGTGCTAACGTAAATCTATTCAGGTAACCTTAACGTTTGTTTGCTAATGGTCATAAGATCCCAATTATCGAAAGAAATCACTCATAATGATCCTGTAGCTGCGGTTTGTATACCGCAAGTGATTTACATAGATCCTTGATTCAAATTTGAAAAGATCATTTAACATACTCACATTCCATACGTGTTTGCTGACATAATTAGTTACATCAAATTGAGTTTATCATGAGCTTTATCCTCAGCAGGTTTTAGGGTAACACAATCTTCGTGTTTATGTTACAAATGTACCTTAAATCAAACTCACTTTATCGTAGCATCATTCAGTAACGATTTCAACGATTAATGTCAACTGCTATAGCTTAGAATCTGATGTGACAACTCCACTTTACAACTAAAGGACGATAGGATAATTAATCTTCTATCCTATCGTCCTCAATGAGATCAAATAAGCTGTTTGTGTTAGCCATGCTAAGTCTTATTGCATCTGAAATCCTCCCATCGCCATGCCGAACAGGCTAATGAGTTGTCTGAAATCATCGGTAGTTATAAGCAATTTAGCATCAATACCATTATTCTTGGCTTTAGCGGAGAAACCGATACTGTAGTTATCAGGAAGATCTGAAAACATACCGACAAACATTTGTAATGCAGCTCCACTTTGAGGATCTGCTTTCGCTACTATCGGCATAAAGTTCTTTACTGCAATAATCGGAGATATTGCCAGAAATATGTTGCTGTCTGTTCCCAAACGTTCTACTAGCCTTTGATAACTTGGGTTATTAGCAAACTTATTGCCATCATCATTAGTTCTGCAATCCAATGCTGATCGGATGGATTTATCGCTGTTCCCAGTTGTCAAATAAAGATGACCATCTGTAAAGGCATAATGCCATTGCCATTCTTCAGGAAACAAATCAGAATTTGATTGGAAAGCGTCTTGATTTGGCATTTCAATATTTGGAAAATTGATGGTATTTATCTCTATACCGTTATGCAGTATAACCTCACCAGCATAAGCATTGTAATGTGATTGAAGCTTATCTAAAAACGCTTTATTCATAAATGTACTTGCCGTCTCTTCATCTTTCAATTCATAAATGAAGAGATAATTAGGCAAGAGGTAATCCTTAAAATCAACAGACATATTCCATCTTTCAGCTAATGATTCGTAATAGGTCTTAACTTCATTGAATAGAGGATGTGCTTCTTTCAGCTGTCCTGTTTGATC
>JAGFCA010000225.1 GCA_022394755.1 Candidatus Poribacteria bacterium | reverse complement strand
TGATTATCACGGGTTTTTCTCCTTTGAAAAGTTTACATAAATGTGCGTTTTTTTGTTTTTATGTATACTTTTGAAATTGGTTATTAGGTTAGTCTACGTAAGCGTTTATAGCGTGTTTTATAAAATTGTAAATTATTTTTTTATGTATATTATGTATACTTTTTGTTTTGTGTGGTATTGACGGTGGATTCGTTGTTTTCTTTTGCATTTTGTTGTGGTTTTTTTGTGGTTGCATGGGTGTGTCTCCTTTGTGCGTTTTGTGAGAGTGTTAACTAAATAATGGTGTATGGATCAGTCTAATCAAATTTGTCAATGATCCAAATCATCAGAAAAGTATAACACATGCAAAAAAAAAATCAAACTTTTTCTTTACTATTTCCACAGAATCTATTATTCTTATTATGAATATAATCATTCTCTATAGGAAAGACAATGTACTGTCCGAGATGTCAAGCAACCCAATATATCAAATATGGTTTGGTAAATAGCGTACAACGCTATAGATGTAATAACTGTCAATACCAGTGGACACGCACAACACCACGAGGACATCCGATGCAGAACAAGCGACTCGCTGTGCTACTTTACTGCCACGGTATATCTATGAATGCTATCTCAAAAATGTTTTCAATTTCAGTGACTTCTGTATTGAAATGGATACGGACATTCGCTCAACAACACGCACAAAAGGAACAGGTTTCTAAAGGACAATGTGTTGTCTTAGAACTTGATGAGATGTGGCATTATATTGGTAATAAGAAAAATAAACTCTGGATTTGGAAAGTCTTTGATAGAAACTCCGGATACCTGATCGAATGGGAATGTGGTGCCAGAGATAAAGCCACTCTTGAGAAACTCATATCTCGTCTTTCTCACTTAGATATACAGAACTATTATACGGATAAATGGCACGTGTATGAATCTGTACTCCCATCGTGTAAGTTAGAGCAAACAAAATCTGAGACGCATCACATAGAACGTAATAATTGTTTGATGCGGCACTGGTTGGGTCGTTTCAAACGCAAGTCTATTATTGTATCAAAAAGTAAAGAGATGGTTGATTTAACGATTTCTTTGTTTGCCCGTTTTCGTACTAATGGAGATGTGTTTGACATCTTAAATATCGGTGAAAATCATAAACAGATACCATTACTTAGTTAATACTCTCATGTGTTGTTATATTTATAACGTGAGTTTTGTAGGTGTTTCATTGTTCCTACTCAAAAAGAAAAATCCAAATCTGAATACTAAAACATAGTAGCGTCCTTTTCTCTCGTATTCCCCGCGAACAAATAACAAATAGATTATACTTTTGAATGCAATTAATGTCAAGCTTTTTCTAAAAATAACGTGAGTTTGATAATAATATTGGACAGACGTAGTCCGTTCAAAAGTCTCCTTGATAAGGGGGATTTAAGGGTTAAATCATTGAAATAGCGACTTTTACCCCTAACCCCCTTATCGAAGGGGAATGCGTCTGTCCTATCAAAATTGAATTCTTTTATCAAACTCACGTTAAAAATACGCAAAATTTTGAGTATGGACAGAATTCTTGTCATTTCTTTTGACAGCCAGCAAGTGGACAAAGCACATCCCCCTTGATTAAATCATAATAATGTCTATTTGATACTATTTCAGAATTAGCATTTTACGTGTAGCACTGAAATCCTCCGCCTCCAACTTATAGAAATAGATACCGGTTGCGACCTGTTCCCCTACTCCATTTGTCCCATCCCAATATGCTCCACGGCTTTTGCCCTGATACAAACCGGGTAACTGATGTCCTAACGCCAAAGTTCGTACGGTTTCACCCGTCATAGAATAAATAATCAGCTTTACATCACTTGTCTTTCCCAACTGATAAGGTATCCATGTTTCCGGATTGCACGGATTTGGAAAATTCTGTAGCAGTACTGTTTTTGCGTAAATCGTAGTCGTGGTGGTAACTGCTGTGGTTTTCGTGTTATCGTTAGTTGAGGTGGCTCTAATCTCGACCGTATATTCGCCCGGCACAGTCAGTGCCGATCCCTGTATTGTCATTGTCATTTGTGAAGATTCGAGAGGGGCAAGCGTGACCGATTTTTGGCTAAATGTGCCGGGTACATCACCGGCCGTTGCTAATCTTATTGTATCGGTTCTGTTGCCATTGTTGGTGACGGTAAAGTAATATGTAACTCCCGCACTTGCATCCTGTGTCTGATTCGTCAAATCACCTACTCCAACTAATTTTACCTCATAATAAGAAGGAGAAGGCGTAAGAAATGCGTAATTCGTTTGTGGCGAAGCCAATGCCACAATTTCCATATGATTCAGTGCTCTGTTATACAAACGGACATCATCGATAGATCCTCGCCATCCTCTATCAGATTTCGTTTTAGCCCCTCTGCCGATGGAAAACAAATCAACATCGGTGATCGTCCCCGAAACTGCTGCCCCAGTATATGATAGGGTATCAAGCACACCATCGATATAGACTTTCATTGTTTCACCAGAAGTCCATGTAAACACAAGATGTTGCCAATCTGTGCTTGTTGAGTTTGCCGATGTCTCTATCTGATGTGTGCCAGTAGTTGTCGTAATACCGGCTTTGATACAATTGGATGCTCCCCCGAAAGAACCGGTTCCGTCATAGCGGAAGGAGAATGAAGAGTCGTTAGGGTTGCTACCCGATTTGCCGAGGACGAAACCTCTATCTGTGTTTTCCCACTGAGATTTCACCCAAAGCGAAAGCGAAAACTGGTCAAGTCCGTTGATAAAGTCAACAGACTCTGTAGCGAAGTAAGCTCTTCCTTCCCGAGCATGAAAGGCACTGTCGCCTATCCTTGCGCTCGACTTAAATGTCCAGGTTCTGCCACCATCTCGCTTTGTTAGGTCGTTCCCGTTCCCACTCGCGTCCGCAACATCGTCGCCTCCCCCTTCGTCAAATGGCCAATAGCCGATTAAACCTTCTTGGATCTCCACAGCTTCAATGGAATTGGGGTAAACATAAGTAAAGGCTTCGAACTGTTCGGTTTTTTCTTTATCGCCTTCTGAAGTAGCCGTCACCATGACAACATGTCTGCCAGGAAGAGTAACTGCGGATCCGTGAACTGTCAATGTCACAATTGAAAATTCCCCTGGTGCAAGCGATACCGATGTTTCACTTAATGTTCCGGAGGCACCTGCTGACTGTGTTAAGTGTATCGTATCGTTTTTGGTACCGGTGTTGGTGAGTTTAAGGGTATGTTCTATCTTTGAACTTGCATGCTGCACCTCATTCGTTAAACCTTTTATGTCTTCCAAAGTGAAATCGTAGATAGGGTTAACAATCGCTGTGATCTTGGTTTTCGCTGTTGTGGAGTGATCACCTTGCGAAGTTGCAGTGATGTCAAAAACATATTCGCCAGCAACATGAAGTTTCTCTTTCGGCAACGTTAATGTCACGGTTGCAGATGTTCCGGGAGCAAGCGGTACCGATGTTTTACTTAACCTGGCACTGCTATCACCCGTTTTCGTCAATTTTATCGTATCGTATATATTGCTGGTGTTTGTGGCAGTAAGCGTCCAAGTAAGATCCGCGCTTGCCTTAAGTGTCTCAGCTGAAAAATTAGCTGTACTCGTTAGCGCGACACCGTAAGACCGAGAGACTCGCGTGTTCACATGGGGTAGTCTTCCGATCTCTTCTGCACTCAGCACCTTATTATAAAGTCGAACATCGTCAATTAATCCGTCCCACCCACTATTTGTCTGTTGATCTTTACCACCTCTGCCTATGATCAATCTTTCAACATCGGTGATAGTGCCTGGAATGGGAGGTTGAATCCAGGATGGTGTATCAAGTACACCATCAATATAGAGTTTCATTGACTCGCCACTCCGCCATGTAAATGCAAGATGTTGCCATTCTGTTGTCTGCACATTACCCGAGCTTTCAAGAGCATGGGTGCCATTTGTCGTTGTAAAACCTGCTTTGATAACCCGGCTTTTACCACCATAATAACCCTCTGCATCATAACGAAAACAAAAAAAATCATCTTTATTATTAGGGGTTCTACCATTTATAAAACCCCTGTCTGTGTGAGTGTGATTAGATTTTACCCAAAGACATAGTGAGAAAGCATTCAGCCCGTTGATAAGCTCCGCACTGTTCTCCACAGTTGCATATTTCTTAACGCCATCAAGGCGCATGGCACCCCCAATTTTCCCGCGGTTAAAATCCAAAGCAGCCCCTTCGATGAGTCGTGCGTAGCGATTGTTACTGCTTCCATCAAAGGTGTAACTCCCACTTGCCTCGTCAAAAGACCAGTAACCGATTAGCCCGCCATTTACACTTGATGCTTCTTGGGAAATATCCAATTTTATCCTTGATTCCACATCATCAAAATTTTTCCATCCGTGAAATCTTGCGTTGCCATTAAGATCAACCGTCTTAATATATACTCTGTTACCTACCGCTGCAGAGTCAATTTGGGCGATTCCCTTCTCTCCATATAAGGATTTACAACCATGGACTTTCAGCTCGGAGCTTGGACCGGCGGAGTAAATAAATTGGATATGAAAGAGCCCGTCAAGATCAGTTAGCTCAAAAAAGATATGACGATTATCCTGTGGATATGTTATAGATGGAAGCATATTTATCTTTACCACTTGCTCAATTTCACGACCTTTACCATCGTTGAAGTAGGGATTGTAATTCAGGAACTCTGCTGCACATTGAGCTAAACCATCTCCTGGTCCCCCCATAATACCACCGTCTGGCCGGTAATCATGCAGTAGTCCCCAATTGTGCCCGAGTTCATGAGCAACAACCTGCCACCTATGACAAAACCCTTTTGCAGGAACAATTGAACGGCTGTTTGTAGTTGCCAAGCCACATGCCTGTCCTACTGTTGGAATTCCATGATCCACGAAAACAATTAATGTAGTATTTTGAGTTTGAATTCTCTTTACAGATGCTTCATTGAGACAAATCCCTACTCTTTTCCTATAAGCTTCACTATCTTTTTCACCTATGACATGATGCACCAAGACATTTCCATTCGCATCAGATTCATATTTAAACGTTTTTCTACCGAACCCAAATTTTTCCATATGGTCTGCGTAAAACTTCTGCGCGCGTTTTATGGTTCTATCAATACGGTTGTTTGCGTCTTGATCCACAACACGGTCCTTTCCGAGAAAGTAGATGACCTTCACTATATATTCTGTTTGTGTGGCATCCTGTGCCAAAAGTGGCAGTGAAAACGTTAGAAAAAAGGTTAAAGTTGCGATTAATGTTCTAAATTTCATATATAGTCCTCCATTTGATAAGGATTGAAGTGAGATTGAACAAAACACTGGAATGTAGTAAATAGGAGGGTTTTCTCTTAAATAATGATACCGAGTTCGGTCTGCCCGATTTTTAATATGTCAAAGACATCTCCATTGACGCGGAACCTCGCAAATAAAGCAACTGTCAAGTTCACCATTTCCA
>JAGFCA010000095.1 GCA_022394755.1 Candidatus Poribacteria bacterium | reverse complement strand
TATTTAGTTTTCGATAATTTTAGACACAATGTTCACACTCGTGAATAATGTCTGTAGGTCGGGTAGAACGAAGTGAAACCCGACATCTTTTGTTCCTGTTGAATTTCGCAAATTCAACCTAATCTACAAGATAAACTCTAAGTAACACACATTAACGAGAGATTCTTAAAACTAAATAACCGTGATAAAGGTGTATTTTCTTTGAATAACTTACCACTTTATGATATACTATCAGTGTATTATGACAACTTCACCATACTTCTCTGTATATACCTTGGACAGACATTTTCCATGTTGTGGAATGAATTATAAGAAAGGAAACAGATTATGTCAGGACACTCTAAATGGTCAACAATAAAACATAAGAAAGCAGCAAACGATTCTAAACGAGGTAAATTATTTTCTAAATTAGTCAAAGAAATTACTGCTGCCGCACGTTTGGGTGGTGGTGATGTTGACATGAACCCTCGATTAAGAACCGCTATTGCCACAGCGAAATCAAGTAATGTTCCAAGCGATAACATTGACAAAGCAATCCTTCGCGGAACAGGTGATCTTGAGGGTGAATCAATTGAAGAAATTGTATATGAAGGATATGGACCTGGTGGTGTTGCCTTAATGATTGAGGTGATTACCGATAACAAGAATCGCGCAATCGCAGATATACGACATACATTAGGGAAATATGAAGGTAGAATTGGTGAGCGAGGGTGTGTCGCATGGGGATTCGACAAATGTGGCCTCATAGTTGTTGACGCAAACACCATTGAAGAAGATGACCTGTTTTTAGTTGCTGCAGATGCAGGAGCAGAAGATATCACATCATTAGAAAACGCTTTTGAAGTTATTACTCCTTTTGATCAGTTTGACAATGTTGTTACAGCAATTCAGACGACTGAGGCGGATGTTCAATTAGCTGAACTAAGTATGATTCCTCAGAACACTGTAAAACTTGAGGGGAAAGAAGCAGAGCGTATGCTTAAACTAATGGACGCTCTTGATGAACTTGACGATGTACAAAAGGTCTATGCAAACTTTGATATCCCTGACGATATTCTTGAAGCTGCAGCTTAAGTAGGGATATATCTGAATGATAATTCTTGGAATCGACCCCGGAATCGCAAATACTGGATACGGCATCGTAAAGTCTATTTCTAATAAAGTGCAACCTCTGCATTATGGTCATCTCAAAACCAGCCCCAAAGATAAAACTGAAATACGATTAAAAATCATTTATGATACCATTTTAGAACTGATTGATCAATTTAAAGTAGAAGAGGTGGTTCTTGAAGATATATTCTTCAATAAGAATATAAACAATGCATTCGTTGTTGGGGAAGTAAAAGGAATTGTAAAATTAGCAGGTGCAAATACAAACTCTCCCGTCACAACATATACTCCCCTGCAAGTAAAACAATCCGTTGTTGGGTATGGTAAAGCACAAAAAATACAAGTTCAGAGAATGGTTCAAACTTTATTAAAACTAAAAGAATTACCTAAGCCTGATCATGCAGCAGATGCTTTGGCATTAGCAATTTGTCATGCTCGGTCCCATAAACTTTTAAACCTTAGAGAATCAATCACATCAAAACGCTTGGAAAACAATAAGGAAAACTCTTCAGTATGATTGCTTATGTCAATGGCACTCTTTTGGATATAGGTGAAAAGGAGGTTGTGGTGGATGTTAACGGGATCGGTTATGTGGTGGAAGTTGCATCCAAGACAATTGATGAATTACCTTCTGTCGGAGAACCAATATCCTTTTACACTCATTACAGTCAGAGTAGAGATAATGACATAAAACTATACGGTTTTACTTCAGGTGATGAATTGCGAATATTCAAATTAGCTTTGACCGTTAAAGGTGTAGGTCCCGCATTAGCACAGAACATTGTTACAAGATTATCTCCTTCACAATTCCAACAAGCTGTGATGAGAGATAATATACCCGTCTTGATGCGTGTTCCTCGCGTAAGCAAAGAAATCGCACAGTTATTAATCTTGAAATTGAAAAAGAAAATTGCAAAAGTAAAATTAGAAGAAAAAGTCGAAGTACTTACTTCCGGTTCAGATCAACAAGCCGTCATAGATGTCTTAATCAATCTGGGTGCTTCATCAATTGAGGCTGAACAAGCTGTTGAGAAAGCACAAAAAACACTTGGTGATTCCTCTGAACGAGACTCCTTAATGAAAGAAGCCCTCCGATATATAAGAAATTAGTTTATGACATTCAATCTAATTTCAAAACATAATTCCCTTACACTATTCTCTGTATTAATGATCAGGTAACAAGATGGAAAAATACGATATTCACGATACCACCGAAGATGAATTAGGATATAGTCTACGTCCTGAATCATTGAGTGAATTTATCGGACAGGATCAAGCCAAGGAACAATTACGGATTCACATTGAAGCAGCGAAAACCAGAGGAGATGTAATTGAGCATGTCTTACTCGTTGGTCCACCAGGACTTGGGAAAACCACTCTTGCAAAAATTATCTCAAATGAATTTGGAACTAACTTTAAACAAGCTATCGGCACTATCATGGAACGCCTTGATTTAGCTACTACATTGACTAACCTTGAGAAAGGAGATATATTATTCATTGACGAAATTCATAGAATTAAGGTAAATGTTCAAGAATCCCTATATCCCGTTCTTGAGGATTATGTCCTTGATTTATCAATCGGTCAAGGTCCTGGTTCAGATGTTGTTCAGGTTGGTGTCTCTGAATTTACGCTTGTCGGAGCAACTACAAGAGAAGGATTGTTGGCTGGTCCTTTTCGGGCAAGATTTGGAATTCACATTCATCTTGATTATTATGAACCAGAAGATATACAACAAGCTATACGTATAAACAGTGGAAAATTGAATATTCAAATCGATGAAGATGCAGAATATGCATTAGCACTAAGATCCCGTGGAACAATGCGGACAGCAAATAAACTTCTGGCTAACGTTCGTGACTATGCTGAGGTAAAAAGTGAAGGTGTTTTGACTCTTGAGGTAGTTGAAGAAGCTCTTGAGTTTTTTGGTATTGATGAACGCGGGTTAGATTCACAAGACTATGCATATTTTCAATCACTCATTGAAAAGTTTAAAGGAAGAGCAGGATTAAAGGCTTTGGCAGTCGCATTAAGTGAAGATGAAATTACTATACGTGAAGTATACGAACCCCACTATATTAAAGAAGGTTTTATAATGCTAACACCAAGTGGACGTGTTGCAACAGATACAGCATATAAGTATTTTGGATATACAACACATAGCCAACCTTCTCTTTTTGATAATCACCTATCCTAATCGTCCATCCTTATGTTATCACGATTCTTTATCAGTAAATGAAACTTACAGATTTCAACTACGAACTTCCTCCTAATAGGATTGCACAAACACCGTTGGAACGTCGTGATGAATCCCGTCTCATGGTGGTTGATAAAGAGACTTGTGAAATAGAACATACTCGATTTAATAAAATAGGTGAATTCTTACCTAAAAATTCACTGATGGTCCTGAATGATACCAAAGTAATCCCGGCAAGGTTAATGGGAAATAAAAGTATTACGGGTGGAAAAATTGAATTACTCTTAATTCAAGAGCAAGAAAAGAACACATGGGAAGTCTTGGCAAAACCTCGACGAAGTTTGAAGATTGGTACTGAATTAATCTTTGGTGAGGGAATATTGCTGGCAAAGGTCTTGGACTTATTAGATAATGGACATTGTCTGGTAGACTTTTCATACGATGGTGATTTCTTTACTATTCTCGCACAGGTAGGGGTAATTCCATTACCCCCATACATAAGACGGCAAGCTACTGAAGATGATAGGGTACGATACCAATCAGTTTATGCAACATCAGAAGGGGCAATTGCAGCACCAACGGCAGGATTGCATTTTACCACTAATCTGTTAGATGAAATAAAATCCAAAGGTGTTGATATGGCAAAATTAACATTACATGTTGGGATTGGGACATTTCAACCCGTTAAAGTTGAAAATGTCGAAACCCATAAAATGCATGAAGAATATATCAACCTATCAAGTGTAGAAGCACAACGAATTCAAATGGCTCGTGAGAATGGGAAAAAGATTATTGCAATCGGTACAACTGTCGTACGTGCCTTAGAATCCGCATCAGATTCTTGTACAGTTAATCGTTATGATGGATATAGTGACTTATTCATTTATCCTGGCTATAAATTCAAGGTGGTAGATGTCTTATTAACAAACTTCCATCTACCAAAATCAACATTACTTATGCTCGTAAGTGCTTTTGCTAAAACAACACTTATTCAAAAGGCTTATGAGGAAGCATTAAAACACCAGTATCGTTTCTATAGTTATGGTGATGCAATGCTTATTATATAAATATGAAAGGAGAAACAGTTTATGGAAGGTAATCCTCTATTTAGTATGTTATTTATGCTTGTTCCAATGGTTGCAATCGTATATTTCCTAATGATTCGACCAGAGAATAAAAGGCGTAAAAAACATCAGAATATGCTACAAAATCTAACAAAAGGTGATGAAATTGTCACTAATGGAGGTCTTCACGGAAAGATATTAGGGATCAGTAACGATAAGAAGGTTGTGGTTATTTCAGTTGGAGAAATGAATAGTCAGGATATTAAAGTGAATATATCCCATAGTGCTATAGCATTTGTTAAGAAAGGTGGAGAATTAATTGAAGGGGAATAACTAAGAAACACTTAGTTGGTAACAGTTACCTTGATAAGAAAGTAAATTGGTGCGGGTTAGGTCTGGTAAGCAAATTAGATCGTTGTTGCTCAGAACGATTCGCGCCGATTGTTTATCGGGTTCTATCAATTTGACTGCAGCACTATCATTTTCATGCTGAAATCGATAGAAACAGATACTTTCCCCAATGCTTTCATACAATATCTTTGATTCATCAATTTTTATACCATATTGCGAAGTATCTTCATTTAGATAAAGGTTAGATATCACTGCGGCTGTATCTAAATGTGAAGTTTTTCTAAAAACAGCAATTTCAATACTTTCATCTGTTGTAATAATCTCAAAAGTTGTATGGTGGGGTATAAACGCTACTGAAGCTCTACCAGAAAAAACATTCGGTCTATTGCCTAATAGTCCGATAGCTTTGTTTCCATTATGACCAACCAATAATTTACACTTTCCACCCAGTGTTACCAAGACAACTTGACAATCGTCTGTATCACCAGAATATGTCGAATCCGCTCTAAGATTGAGTAACGCAAATTCTAAGGATTCGATCCCATGGTCACCTCTACTTAGAATTTGGGTATATCCATCAATTGGAAAATCATTGTTAATTATATGCATCAGATTAAAAATCACTTAGATGTTCTATCAAACTTGCCAATGGCAGTCCAACGACATTAAAATAACACCCTTCAATTCTATTAACAAAGGCAGCTCCCCGTCCTTGAATTCCGTAGGCTCCTGCTTTGTCCGACGGTTCACCACAATTGACATATTCGTCGATCTCCATAGAGGAAAGATCCCTAAAATATACTTTTGTTGCTTCTGTCCAAGATATTTCTTTACATTGTTCAACATTAATCAGACTAACACCTGTCACCACTTCGTGCTTCTTACCACTAAGCTTCTTAAGCATACAGCGTGCATGATCAGGATCATCAGGTTTACCTAACAATTTGTCTTCAAATGAAACTAATGTATCCGCGCCAATAATAACCCCATCAGTATAACGTTCTGCTACAGACTTTGCTTTCATAGAAGCAAGTTGTTGTGTAGCGGATGCGGGGGTAATTGAACCATCAAAGGATGGTTCATCAATATCATTTGGATAAATCTCAAACGTTAGTCCAATTTGAGATAAAAGGTCAGCACGGCGTGGCGATGATGAGGCTAAAATCAAACGTGTTGATTTAATATGTGGCATATCCAATTATTTCAGGCAATACCATTGATCATGATTCTTATTTTGAACCTGCAGTAAATTAGCATCAATTAGTTCAGTAATTCCAGAATCAATATCTGCCTTCGAAAAACCTACTTTACCAAGGATTTCGTCTCTGTTTGGTGTCCGAAACCAATCTGGCTTTTCAATTGAATTAGATTTCACACGAAATATATCAAGTGCACTATATAAACGTAATGTCCTTGATGACAGACTGAGCAACGGATTTATTTTTTCATAGAATTCTGGTGTTTGTTTATTCACTTTATTTTCCTTATGTCTTGTCTTTACTATATTCTTCCAATAATTTCAACGGAATAAATTATGTAAGGTTACATTCATTCTTACAATAAATTCAATAATCTCAGTTTCTTTAAAATACAGACCAATAATATTTCACTAAACATTATAAATTATGTGTATAGTGATCTTATATTTTGCATTTTTATTTGTAGAAATTAAGAACAGTTAATTCGTTAGTTGTCAGCAATTCTCTATAGACAAGATGAATTCATCATGGTGTTATGTGTTATGAGTCGTGATTCAGCAATCATGCCTAAAGTCTATTGTGGGTGTGTAACTTTTTGTCACTTTACGACAATGCTTTTTGCACGAACTATAGTTCGGAAAATTTCAGATAGGGTACACCGAATTTCAAACTGCTCTGATTTTTTCGACATTTTACTCACGAGAATTTAATTCTTAAAATAGAATTTTAGATAACACAATGGGAAGCCCCGGGGGAATGCCCGGGGGTTGTCAGAATGACATTCATACCGGGAATGCCCAATGGCATTCATACCGTTGATTCCTGATGCCTAATTCCTGATTCTGATTAGGTGGGCGAAATGTGTGAAGTCCAATTCAGATTCGTGGATTAAAAAAATATAACATGCCTTCTTCTCCGCCTAATCCGTGTAATCCGCGATTCAGACTTAAAAAAACACCTAAACTGACAATTTATTTACACACCCATCTACAGTATCTATCTTGATTCTGTATAGATATTTTGTTATACTGATTACATTAACCAGTGATAAATATAACAATAATAAACGAATAGTATTAATAGGAGATCATAATGATTCGTTATAGAAATCGACAACGTTCATTAAATGCTCTTCTCATCGCTGGTATTGTACATATGTGCTTTGCAATCTCCCTTACAATATACTATTATAGACACACAATTATTCAAATGGATGATGTTGTTGGTGTTGAATTAATCGATGTAAAAACTCTTGAAAGACAACAACGCACACTCAAACGTCAACCGAAAAAACTCAATACAACTAAACAAACAAAAGAGCTATCTGAAATTAGTCCACGGAATATTTCTTTAACAGCTGCTGCAAATCCTATTGATGAAACTGTACGTCCTACTGAGGAAGTACTCTTGAATAGTGCGACAGAAACTGTTTCTGAAACATTAACAAATTTGCCTGATGTAACAACTCATGCAGAACAACTAAATAGTAGCACTACTGCCATACCAAAAGCAGTCGCAAGTCCATTTGAGATTACATCAGGTGCAGGTGAAAAGAGTCTAAGACAACGCGTAAAAGGAGATGGAGATAGTGGATTTCATAGGTTTAACTCCACTGGTAGTGCAGAAATTGGTGGTATAGGTGATGGAATTGGGCAAGGAACTGGTGGTGGAAGTGGTAAGGGTAAGGGAACTGTAAGTATTGATTCCACTAATCCTTTTGCTGAAGCACTCAAAAAAATTGCTGACCATATCATCGGAACACGGACTGTTGATAAAGTTAACATTGTCTTTGTCCTTGATACAAGTGCCAGTATGCGAGATAACATACAACAGGTAGCGAAAAACCTATATAGTATGACGGATGAATTCGATTTAATAAACCTTGAATATCATATAGGAATGACAGAATTTAGTGTACGACGTGATGGTCAAGAAATTAATACACGCTCTCTTGTTCCTGATGTAGGAATCTTAAAACGGAGAATGGAGAAAACCGAACTTAGTGGTGATGAAAATGCCCTTGATGCACTGATGGAAACATTAACCTTTATTGATTTTCATCCTGACGCGGATAAATTCCTTATACTTGTCACTGACGAACCAGCAACAAGCATACAAAAAAACGAACCTTTGGATTCTATACGTGAAAAAGTTATCGACCAATGTAAATTACAAGATATACGGGTGAACATTCTCGGTTTTCCTGAACCATTTCAGGAAAAATTATCTCAGTTTACAGGAGGTCTATGGCAGGAAATTCCTGGTGGAACGAGTAATCCAGGATCACTTCCAACTAATCGGGTTGGTAATCAGGAATTGCTAAAAATCTTTCGTGATATCGCGACAGACATACGAAGAAATGGAGGCAAACAACTATTTAGTCTGGATTTAAAATTCGATTTAGAAATTGAAGGTGATGATATTCCCTTAAAACAAATTAGTGATGCATTTAGGAAAAATGGTGTAAATCTTAAGAACCATACATTCCGTTCCTATCATGCCGACATAATAGAAAAACAGAAAAATGATATGTGGGTAATCACTGATTACGATATCGGTCAGGTTTTTACCATTCGTAGGTTTGGGAATAAATTGTATGTGTATGGAGGGATTACACCCGATAATTGGGGATTTGAAATAAATGCTACAGCTAACACACAACAACGGGGAAAGAGATGGACAATTAAAAATCAGTCAAACAACCAAATATACACATTAAAACAAGAAGAAGACAGACTAAATGTATATACTGGTGGACAACCCGGTACAGCATCTAATAATGCATCTGAACCGATTGTAGACATAGTTATTATGTTAGATTACAGTCGGAGCATGGGAGGAAAGTCCCAAGCACTTATGCTTGGAATAAGTACTCTCATTGGTAGACTATCAATTTTACCTATTCAATATAGAATCGGACTCATACGATTTGCAGAAGCAAAAGACGCAATTAAAGTAATCAATGGTGCAGTGTTAGCACAGATGCCAATCAACGAAGTGATAATTGAGTCACTGATGAAAGACCCGTTTGGTGGTGATGAACATCTTACTGATGCCATTGTTGAGGGTTTACCAAAAATGAAATTTAGTCCATACGCACGCAGATTTATCCTTGTCCTGACAGATGAACCGACGACAGGTAAACACTCAATTGAGCAAGCACTTGATACATGTAAATCATTAGGTATTACTGCCTATGTCGTTGGTCATCCGAAAGAGAACGATTTTCAGTCCATACTTACGCAAGAAACTGGTGGACAATTTTATACTATGCCTAAATATACTCCGAAATCATATCCAAATCAATAAAATAGAGGAAGTTAATGTCAACATCTACAAGCACACAACAACACAGAGATATCGCTGCCGAAGAAGGTCCAATATCCATCGCCATTGTAACTGTCAGTGATTCACGTACCCCTGAAACTGATACTAATGCAGATTTCCTAAGGGAGCAACTTGAAGCAGAAGGTAATGGTGTCACTGCATATCAAATTATCAAAGATGAACCTGACCAAGTATCAGAGGTATTAGATAAAATGGCGGATACAGAGGCACAAGTGATTATATTTAATGGTGGTACAGGGATTGCACCACGTGACACTACCTATGATGTACTCAATCGAAAATTGGAAAAGACTTTACCTGGTTTTGGAGAACTTTTTCGAATGTTCAGTTATGATCAGGTCGGTGCTGCCGCGATGTTATCACGTGCTACTGCAGGCGTCTATCGGGGAAAAGTTGTGATTTCTACACCAGGTTCAAATGCAGCAGTTCGTTTAGCTTGGGAAAAACTGATTGGTCCTGAACTACAACATTTAGCATGGGAAGTTGGACGTTAGATTCAAACTGACCTATTCAACAATTCATGTAATTACAAGAGAGATAATTACTGGTATCAATTACTTCTCTTATAGTTGAATCTATAGAATCTCTCTTGTAAAGGTGTATACACCTCTTAACCAAGACCCATAATATATGTTATTGGCATAACAGAAATATAAAATCTTTAGCACAATTACACTTACCATGCTAATAGCAAGTATGATAAGAATACAATAATCTAATCTCTCCATTTGAGAGTCTCTAAGAGATGTCCTCTGTGATGTATTTTCAGGTGAAAATCCCCGACTTTCGACAGAATCACCAAGGTTAGATGCATGCCGAATATTCCCCGCTATAATAGGTCTAAAGCTGTTTACCGCACCATGAAAAACCTTAAATAAATTCAGTTGGAAGTAACGAAATCCGCGTAGTCTTTGTGAACGTATTACAGTGGCTGCTTCATTAGCAATCACAGGTATGAAATGAAGAGCAGTTGTTACCATAAACGCAAGTGCCCCAGGAATACGTAACTGACCAAATGCAAGTAATAAATCACGGGGTTGTGTTGACCAAACTATATAACAGCCAAGAACAAGGGTTGTATTGAACCTTAATGATTGGATTATTCCGTGATATAATCCTTCTCTATAAATCCTAATACCTCCTGTCCACTCTCCAATTAT
Organism: Candidatus Poribacteria bacterium; assembly: GCA_022394755.1. Classification (GTDB taxonomy): domain Bacteria; phylum Poribacteria; class WGA-4E; order WGA-4E; family WGA-3G; genus MSPOR6. The sequence continues at coordinate 107,318 of JAGFCA010000095.1, read as the reverse complement.
TGGCAACTCTGCAGGTATAATCGTAAATAGGACGGTTCGAGGATAAATGTTATAGAACATCCCTTGGCTGTAAATCAATCCCCATGTAGTTAAAAATAAGAATATCACCATTAATCTATACTGCTTAAATGTAGGTTTAAAAAGAAAAAGAAGGATTAGTGTTGTAAAGAAACAGCAGATTAAGGCGGTAGGACTATCAAGGAGAATTACCAGAATACCAAAACACATCATAATCAGTATTTTGGTACGAGTTTCAAGATTTGTATTGATTTTCAACATACACTATTGAGTTAGTATTAGAAATGCTTAAGAAATATTATCTTTGTTATGATGTATTTGGGAAACACTTATTCCCGACTCCGCCACTGACCATTCGTAACTTTGTCAATTAGCAAACGCGCTTTTTGACTTTCACGAACCTGCTCTTCTATTTCAACTGGATCCCACTGTTCTAACAGTTCTGATTCAAGTGAGTTACAGACTTCTTGATATTCACTATTATTCGAAAGATTGTTGAATTCCTCTGGATCTTCAAGTATATCATATAATTCAGAAGGATCACCGAGACTATAATTGTATTTATACTTCCCTTTTCGTAACATTGCCATGGGTCGTTGTACACCGTGAGCAAGGTATTCAGAAAAAGCGTAATCCTTCCAAGTCGAATCTGTTTCGTGAATCAAGGGTAATAGACTATCCCCATCCAACTGACTTGTAACTTCCTCATCTGAGAAATCAACCAGTGTAGCGGTCAAATCAACAAGGGACACGACTTCATCAATCCTCTTACCTGCGTGGTTACGATCAGGAAACATAATCTGAAGTGGTACACGGACAGATGCTTCATAAAAATTAGATTTACGCCACATACCGTGTTCACCGTTCATCTCTCCATGATCACTGGTATAAATAACTATAGTGTTTTCTAACTGATCCGTCTCTTGCAGTGTCTGAAGAAGATGTCCAATTTTCTCATCAAGATAGGTAATTAATCCGTAGTATCCTGCGCGTGCCCGACGTACTAAATCCTCTGGAAAGTCAACACATCCGAACATACTTCGCATACGTTTATAAACAGGGTGTTGGTTTTCCAAATGACCATCTGGAATATCCGGCATATCAATCTCATCAAGAGGATATAAATCCCAAAATCGTTCTGGTACAATAAGTGGAAAATGTGGTGCGATGAAAGATACGTTTAATGCCCAAGGCTGATCCTTCCTATCAGGGTCACGGATATAGGCTAATGCCTGTTCCTCAACAAGGTCATCTATTTCAATTTCTGTAGTGGTACCCGGTCCTGCTTCTGCCAATCCTTGCCATGGACGGGCTGCAGGTGGCGTACCTTTCTCCCAATCAATTAATCCGTGTTGCCGTTCCGAATGTAAATCCCGTGCAAGTTGTGTCCGAAACCCGTGTAATTGATCCATTCCTCCAAAATGCTGTTTTCCTGACAAGACTACATCATAACCAGCAGAACGTAAGTAATGTGCCCACGTTACTGCATCTGGACGTAATGGTGCCGCATTATCCCATGCACCAATCTTATGAATATACCTACCTGTCATAAAAGACATTCTTGAAGGCATACAGAGTGGTGAATTACAATATGCATTTTCAAAGGTTACCCCATCTTCAGCAAGTCTATCCATATTTGGTGTTTGTATAAGTGGATGTCCATAAGACCCGCTATACATCGGGGCATGTTCATCAGACATGATGAGGAGGATGTTTGGTGATTGGTTTACTGACATTGAGTTTATAGGCTAATTGTATTGGAAATTATAGACCAATTAATCATATTGATTGATCTAATCTGAGCTTAATCTTTTAATTTATGTGTTTTAAGTAAAGTTCAAATTAGGCTTTATATGAAGTAAATCTTACCATTTTATGTTGAGGATGTCAATCAATGGCAATTCAACGTGACCCATAAACGGTAATATGATATACTGATAAAAATCTAATTATGTGGAGATTAAATCAATATGAGTAATGAATGGGTTGTTTATGAAGGAAACGATGGACCTGGAAATGGAAAACACATTGTCCTGGTAAGCGGTGATGAGGAATACCGATCAGAGGAAGCACTTCCTATGTTGGGAAAGGTATTATCAACACATCACGGATTTAAATGCACTGTATTATTTGCAATTAACCCTGATACAGGCGAAATCGATCCTGAAGACCAGACAAATATTCCAGGACTTCATCATTTGGAATCCGCGGATATGATGATATTGTTCACACGTTTCCGTGAGCTACCCGATGAACAGATGAAATATATCATTGATTATACAAATGCAGGAAAACCTGTAATGGGTCTACGTACTGCAACACATGCGTTCAACTATTCACGTAACCAAGATAGTCCTTATGCAAAGTATAGTTTCAATAACAAGGACTTTGACGGTGGATACGGTAGACAGGTGCTTGGTGAAACTTGGATTAACCATCACGGTCACCACGGTCATGAAAGTGCAAGAGGTGTAATAGATGAATCAAATAAAGACCATCCTATCCTTAAAGGGGTTACCGATGTATGGGGTCCCTCAGATGTGTACGGTATTAAAGAACTCACAGGTGATTCAGAGGTATTAGTTCACGGACAAGTGTTAGTAGGTATGAAACCAACAGATGAACCCAAAGCAGATACCATTACTATGCCAATGGCTTGGATAAAAACCTATACTGGGGATACAGGGAATACCTGTCGAGTATTTAATACTACAATGGGAGCATCAGTTGATTTAGAGAGTGAAGGACTCCGAAGACTACTTGTCAATGGTTGTTATTGGTGTATGGGAATTGAAGATGAAATTCCAGATGAGAGTGTAGTAGATTATGTCGGAGATTTTTCTCCAACACTCTTCGGTTTTGGAACATATAAGAAGGGTCTAAAGCCTTCGGATCATGCATTATAGATTTCGTCTTACAATTTCATACTAAATTAATAGGTTTTTGTAGCGTATTTTAATACAATAATTATAAATAAAAACGGACTGGTGAAAACCAGTCCGTTTTTTGTGATTGTATAATGTAGAAATTACAATGACAAAATGCCACCTTCAACAAGCATAGGTGCTCCTGTCATATATCTTGATTCATCAGATGCCAAATAGACTGCTGCCCATGCAATATCTTCCGGTTCACCTATACCCAACGGATGTAAATCCTCAATTTCCTTATTTATCTTTTCCGGTTCATCCTGTTGTTGTAAGAATTCTTTGTATAGTTCTGTATTTATCGTTCCTGGACAAAGACTATTTACACGTATATTGTCTCTTGCATAGCGAACAGCCATACTGCGGGATAAATGGACGACAGCCGCTTTAGAGGATGTATAGGCAGGGTGCATTGGAAAACCGACAAACGCAGATTCACTCGCCATATTAATAATTGACCCACCACCTGCATTTCTCATCATAGGAATAATTGTTCGTGAGACAAGATAAATACTTTTCACATTAACATTGTACTGTCGATCCCAATCTGTCTCTGTGATTTCCTCTAATTCACCTACTACAGCGATTCCAGCATTATTAAATAGCACATTTGGGTTACCAAATTTTGACTCAACCATTCGAGATGCATTTTCTATCTGAGTAGATTCAGTCACGTCACACTGACAGAAAATAGCATTTCCACCATTTTCTTGAATTTTGTTGACAACCGTTTCACCCCGTTCAGTATTCACATCCCAAATCGCAACGTTAGCACCTTCTCTGGAAAAAAGTACTGCACTCTCTGCTCCAATACCCCGTGCTGCACCTGTAATTATAGCAGTTTTCCCATCAAGTCTATATGACATGTTCATTCCTATATTTTATTGAAATATTCAATCATTTATGAACTATAATTCACCTAATAGCTTTACCCATCGCGCCCAGGCATCCTTTGTAGCTTTTTTCTGTGCTTCACTGGCATTCTCATCCATACCACGTCTTAAGAATGCATGTCCAACATCCTTGTAAATGACTGGTTCGTATTTTACATTTGCTACATCTGCAGCATCTTTTGTGCTATCAATTGTAGCATTAATCCTATTATCATTTTCACCATAAAAGCCATATACAGGAGCAGAAAGCTTGGGTACATCTTCCACTGAAGGTGCAGACCCGTAAAATACAAAGGCAGCATCTATTTCTTTAGATGCGACTGCATATTGGAATGATTTGCTACCACCCCAACAAAAACCTGATACACCAACCTTATCATTTGTCGATGGAAGATCACGCACATATTTATACACTGCATCTAAATCAGTGTTAACACGTTCAGTTGACAATCCCCGTATCGCGCGTCTTACATCATCACCAGAATCAAAACTCTCTGTTCCGCCTCCATCTGTACCCATGCCTGATAATAGGTCTGGACATATTGCGACAAATCCTTCTGCTGCAAGTCTATCAGCAACAAGTCTAATCCAATCTGTTAAACCAAAAATCTCATGTATTACAATTATTGCTGTTGCCGGTTCTTTCACTTCAGGATATACAATAAATGAATTTACTTCATGGTTATCTGCTGCTGTGATTTTTACCCACTCACCGTGTCGTGGGGACTTCTCCAATTCATCCTTTATATTATCTGCATATAGATTTCCTATTACAAATAGTGTTGTTGTAAGAAGTGTTAGTATTAAGAAATGATTATATTTCATTGTTACTCCTTTAATTGACATTAATAATTTAACATGGGATGCCACTCTTCCGTACCACTGTCAAGTAAATCAAATAGATGCCATACAGAACAGAAAAGGTCTCCAGGACCAAAATAAGCATTTTGTACATTAAATATGGCACCATCACTATTTCTATGAAAGGTTGATACTCCTGGTAACCATCCATCTTCATTCTTAAACCCAAAATCATTACTAAAGGTAGATCTGACACTTGAATACATCGTAAATCTCCAACCTCGCTCTTGTGCAAATTCATACTGTATATCAGGTGCATCAGGAGATACTACTGCAAAACCTGCGCGGTTTTCCAAATGTTGTAACAATCCATTAAACCCATCTGCCCACATTGTACAATATGGACAACTTACACCCATATTATGAACAACAATCAGATCACTTTTATTCCCAAACATCTCAGATAGATTTATCTCCTTCTCCCCAACAGTCAAAAACATATAATTTTGTACTAATTGAGGTTTGAGTTGACTTTTTAACTCAATTATTTCTTTTTGTTTTTCAAAAAGTTCATTTTCTAAACGAGTGATTTTATTTTTTAAAGACTTATCATCAACTGTCATAAGATTCCTTGTTTTGCATGTGCGTACAATTGAAAAATCGCCTCCTATCTGAAAATTGGAGGCGAATACAGTATATACTAATTTACCAAGTTTTAAGTAGAGAGTAATGTGGGTTATTTATGTCGTGTAAATTATTTGAGCATTGACTCAACTATCTTTTCTGATTCAGTTGAAGGTATAGGACCAGCCAAGAAGAATCTAACCGTTTTATTTGACCAACTGTATGCGTTAGTAGATCCTCTGGAATGTCTAAATACTGTAGTATTCCCTACTGTGAATTTAGTCCAACCCCTATGGTCACGGTCATCAGATTCGTCTTGTTTTAGTGTTTCAAAAATATTAAAGTCCAATAAACCATCTGTATACTTTAATCGAATTGGGGTACTCCCTTTATAACTGTGTTTATATACGTGTTGTAGTTTAAAACCTGAAGGTAAAAATGTTGGCTCAATCAAGTTTTTCTTTAATACTTTATTTGCATCCTTAATAGAAATGTCTCCATAAGTTCTCGGTCGAACCTTAATTTCATCAGAAAATTCATCCCATTCCTTTTCGACGATTTCAGGATCAAAACTAATACGTGTATAAACAAACATCCCCCTTAACACACTTGCAGCATCTAAATCCTGTACCTTTAATATGAGTTGGTTCTCATGTGCAAAGTAAATGTATTTTGTAGGTCTACCTTCAAATTTGGGTTTTATAATTAATATATCGGTCTCATATCCTGCAATTTTTTCACCCCATCGCCTATGTTCAAGCACATAGTTCTCTGCAATTAACTTGATTTCAGATATAGAGAATTGACTCCGTTGACGTTCCCATCTATCCTCTCTATCACGACCTCGTCTCCTGTCTCCACCTCTTCTCTCACGTCGATTCCCTTCATCAATTGACTTTTCTTCACCAAGAATTGAGATAGTTTTATGGTAAGTATCTTTCTCACTTACATGTATAACTACTTCTTCGACCGTGCGTGATCCAAATGTTCTAAGTCTTACCCCTACATAATCAAGTTCATGTTCAGCTTCTACGATTTGCTTCAGGATATCAATATCTGCAGATAGAGTTAGAGTAAATAAAAGAGAAGTTGCAAATGAAAATATAAAAAGTAGAGTCTTTATATGTCTTGCCATAGATGCACCAGATTATAACAACATTATTCCAATCTTACTCGCCTATATAGAAATTGAATAACGAATCAGAATCCTCTATAATCTCATCAGTTTCAATTGTTTTTTGATCACTAAGCGGAACAACTACATTGGACTTTAATGGATTGTTGGATATCTCTTCTGTTTGAAAACCAAAATAGTATTCAAGGAGTTCGTCATATTGTGGATTAGGTGTAGGATTCACATAGAATAGAGCAATAATGAGACAGATAGTAGAAAAGGCTGTTGCACCAACTGTAAATGGTCGAAATACCCATTGTCTTATTATTGAAAGAGGTATTCTTCTGTTAGAAGTTTCAGTCTCGTGAATCTTCGCTAAGACAGAATTCTTCATAGATGGAGCAGGATGTATAAGATCAGAAATTCGGAGTTGATTTTGCTGAAAGTCTTCCAGCATCTCTTTACATTCCTGACAATCTAATAGATGCTTATCAACCATACTACGTTCTTGCTGTGTTAATTCGTTATCAAGATATGCAGATAATTGATTTTGTATTTTTTGATGTTTCATAATTCTAAAATTGAGATATGGTAAAGCAAGCTAAAACTTACTACAAATCAATTCGTTCAAGTTCAACTCTTAAGGCTTTCCGAGCTTCATGTAAACGTGATTTCACGCGTCCAAGTGTACAGTTAAGAATTTTTGAGATTTCTTCGTAAGAAAGTTCACGTAATTCCCTTAGTATGAGAATAGTTCTATAACTTTCCTTGAGTCTATCAAGAGCTTTATGAAGAATCTGACTCTGTTCGCTTTTAAGTATCTCTTGTTCAGGTGTTACATTATCTAACGGTACCCAAGGTTGAGAGTCATCAATTTCCATAGGATCGGTTTTGCGACGTTTACGTTGATCTATCAAATTAAGACATTTATTTTTTACTATCTTGTATAACCAAGTAGAAAATTGAGATCGAAATTGAAACTTGTTTATATTTTGCCAAACAGAAAGGAATACATCTTGTGCAACATCCTCTGCATCTTCATGATGACCAAGTAATCCGTAAGCAATGTTGTATACCCAATGTTGGTATTGGACAACTAATGTACCCATTGCAACGGTGTCTCTATCTTGACATCGTAAAATTAATTCACGTTCCTGTTGGCTATCGAATTCTTCCACTTGGGTTATATCCGAATAAGTTTCCATATTAGCAGTAAGGGTAATAACGGACATGCTTCTCCTCCAGAATTCTTGTGTATCTCTTTGTCATCTTATTCAGCATCAAAATACTTTATGATACATAAGACATTACACAATCAATAATGTTCGTTCTTTTGGAGATATAATAATCTAATGTATATTTGAAAATTAGATTTTAAGCTTCATACCAAGAAATCAGAATTTAAAATGAAAACAACGAAATGAACACCTTAAATCAAGTTAATACACCTAAAAACAACCTTATGTTAATATATACTTATTCATCCGAATTTTGCTTACCAGGAGTCATTTCTAATTCTTGAAATGTCCCTGTTGCATTAGGATTTCGACCAAAAGCAATATCTCTATCTAAGTCAGTAAATGTAATTGAATCAATTATTTTATTCCCACGTTCATCAGTATCTACTAACAAAACCGTTTCACCCTTACGGGATAATTTGAAATTAGCGTGCAATCCTTTATCTGCTTTCCCATCTTCATCCAGCCATACTATTATATATCCATTAGGTAAAATTGATGAATTATCTGGAAATTTCCATTTTGTAAGATTATCAAGTTTATCTGTCAGATACATCCCAGACAGAGAAACGGTTTCATTTGAAGCATTATATAACTCAATCCAATCCTCATAGTCACCTTGTGGATCAACAATACTGGTGGAGTTGGCAGCCATCAATTCATTAATGACGACTGATACACCATCTGCTCTTGGTGGAATTACATGATATTTTGCTGGTCTGAATTCCGTTTTTTCAGGAAAAAATGTAGTTGTTCCATGTGTTTCAACTGCGTTAGCTTCTACATAATAGTAAACTGTCGAACCAGACGGATATGCAGGAATAGTACCAATATAGTTATTACCATCATAGGACATTTTCGTTTTGGAGTATACACCATTAATATCATGGCAATAATACAATAGAACACTATCTGGTGCAACCATTTTATCTATTTCGGTAGTAATTTCTACTTTCTGATTAGCAATAGCTGTATCTGGGGATGAAACAGAAATAATCTTTGGAATAGGTTTGCTTAGTGCCGGATGCTTCATCAGATATTCCCGTCTTCTACTTATGAATTGCTTGAAACTTGGCGTCCGTCCACCTTGCTCACCATCAATACTATTCTCAAACTCATCATAACTATATAGCTTCTTATCGTCATTCATAACTTCCGAGTCAATTAATGCATGATATTCAGAAATTACCGGTTCAATTGCATTCCAATCAAGCCAATCATTCATAACAGTTCTTACATGTGCAATATATCTGGCTTTCCATTCAGGAATCTCAAGCAACCGACTTATAACTGGTCGTTCTGGATTTTCAGAGTGAGTGAATGGAGTAGCCATTCCGTCCTCTAATTCACCCCATGACCAACCCCGAGGGCCTCCAGGACCACCACCACCTCCACCACGTGGCTCGCGTCCAAATCTGAATGTCTCATTATTATCGTGAGAGATTAGGTGAAATCTATCATTAGGATCCTTATATAAACTAAAATCGCCACCTTTATGAATATAACTATCATCATCCATAAACACATTTGAAACAGCAAGTTGCCATAAAGCACGATCAATATTAAAAATGGAAGGTAGATCTGATTCTAATTTACTATTCGGAGTTTGTTCGTCTAACAATTTACATAGTTCAATTAATTTTTCCCAAGGGTTTTCAACCTTACCCGTTTTTAGCTGATAAGTTCTTTGATATTCCGCTGGATCATCCCCCAAGTACTTTAACGCACCACCACCAGGTCCTATTTTCCATCGGACTCCATCTCTGGTATCAAACCACTCCTCAAGGAAATCTTTGTTATATTGTTGAAGATTGATATAAACACCCCAATTTTCGCCGTTTATTACTAATTTCACTAAATTCGTCTTCATTGCAGGAATATAGTCTCTTGCAATTCTGTTGTATAGAACTTCTCTTAGAAAAGAACTGTCTACATGTCCATTTAGTAAATTAAGGGTTTTATAACCAAATAATCTTTGTCCGTCATCACCATAGTCAATTGCGATATTAAAAGATTTTTTTGCCGATCTAACTGTAAAGTAGGATGATGTCCCTCGTGCCCGTACACCTATATCAGAGTATACTTTTCCATCTACCACTAAGTCTGCAGGCACTTCTACATCTGTTCTGTAAAATGTATTGAGTTGAGGATACCAATGTTTATCATGAAACCTAAGATAGAGTGTACGTAAAGTTAGTGCGTCATACAATGGTGGTGAATTTGAAGGAATTGATGCAGTGCTTTCTTTAACGTCATCATCTATATTACCAGTCGGAGTTCCCGCTTCCTGTCCGGGTTGATATGCATCTCCTCGTGCCTCCAGTGCTGCTTTCCGTTCGTCTCCAGTTAGTTTACCATCTTTATTTGTATCATACTTGGATACTATCTTAATGGCAGGTCGAGGTCCGCCTCTACCTCTTCTCCCAATTGGGGGTCCTCCACCAATTCCTTGTGGTGGACGGTTACCAACTTCTGCCAAAAGATCACCACCCATTGTTTTTATTTCTTCATCACTAAGCTTTGTCCCTGAAAACGTTTCAATATTCGTTACTTGTAACATAAGAGTGATTTCTTCTGGGTTAAGTGTGCCATTTCTATCAAAATCAAAACGTTTCTCGTCGTCAGTAAGTTTTGATGTAGTACTTCTATCTTGGGCATTTAATTGGGTTAAAAAACATAAGAATGTTATTAGAATAACTATAGATCGGATTAATTGCATGTTCTCTTGTTTCTCCTAATTTCTTTTACGGAATAGGACATTCATCAGATTGTGATGTTCGTTCTTTTTATACTTTATCAATCTTAACGTCTGTGATTTCCTCAACATTAGAAAGTTCAGTATAAAAATTAATCCATTCTGATGGATCGGTCATTTTTACACGGAAATTAAGCTCAATTACTTGTGATCTTTTTATTCTTTTATCTATTAAACGATCATTCATTATGTATTTATCGAATAATAATCGGTAAGATGTCTCTATGTTCACGCTTAGTGGTATACAGAATTCAAGTGTGAATTCGTTCTCTTTGGCAAAATGGATATTCCAATAATACATACATAATAGAATAACCCCAATTACGAAGGTGGCAAGAATAGCAACTGCAGGATTATCTGCCCCAACAGCCATACCCGCAGCTAATGCATAGAAAACGAATCCTATATCTCGAGGATCTTGGATTGCTGTCCTAAAACGGATAATTGATAATGCCCCCACTAAGGCAAATGCACGAGCTATACTATCATCAATGATAATCATCACAACAGATATCAGCATACATAACATGATCAATGTATCTGTAAATGATTTATCTGGTCCTCTGGAATGGGTCCATTGATAGATTATAACTATAAAACCGGCTAATACATATGCCAGTAATAATTTTAGTGTATATGTGCCAAGTGTGATTACTGACGGTATTGTAAAAATGTCTAACAAAACGGGTATACCTTCACAGGTAAATAATTAAATGTTTTATGTAAATGTTCTTTGTATATGTTAGATTGCCTATATGTTAAACTCTTAGGAAGGAAAGTGCGGTTTAATATTGATGAATATCAAGATACAGTATCTAATTTACAAATTATGAAATGTGATTATACCAAAATCTGATAAAATGTCCAACATTTTGTTTCAGAAATACTACATCACTTTTCCTTACGTATGAGTAAACCTACAAAAAATGCAGAAAATATCAGTATAACAAAAGCATAAGGTGCAGCTTCGGCAAACATAGCCTCCTCAGTATAATCCCATACATTTACTGCTAATGTTTCGTATTCAGGAGGTCTGAGTAGTAAAGTTAAAGGAAGTTCCTTCATTGTAGCAAGAAATACAAGTGCAGTAGCAATTAACATCCCACGAAACAGTATCGGTAACAAACCTCTGAGAAATGCCATAAATGGTGAACATCCAAGAGAACGCGCTGCCTCCTCGATATTTGGTGATACCTGATATAATGGACTACGGACAGGTCCAATTGCTTCTGCAAGGAAGTGTAGTATACAGGCAACGATTAATACTAAAACCGTTCCATCTGTCCTCGGAAGAAAAAAAATGATTGAGAGTGCAAATGCCAACGGTGGTATCGCATAAATAATATAAGGGATGCGTGCAATTGTATTTGATAAACGCGTAGCATACCTAACATTAATATAAGAAAATGGTACTGCTAATAACGAACACCCTAATGCAGCCGGAATTGCTATACCTATTGATCCTGTAAATGCCTCAAAAATACCATCTAAGACAGATGTTTCAAATCCTCTAACCAACCATAAAAACACTGTTAATGCGGGTGTACAAACTGCTATAATAAACAGACCAATTAAATAGAAATAACCTACAATACTCCATCTCTGTAGTGCAATCACTACTGGACTACGTGTTGTACCGTGTCCCGCTCGATGAAGTTCTATCCGATTTAACAGATGCGTTTCAGTATAAAGTAAACACCCGGTAATTGTAAGGAGTATTATGGCTAACCATGCAGCATAATTGTGGTCAAACATTAATCTATATTCGACATAGAGTGCATAACTAAATGTCTCATACCGCATTAATGAAACAACACCGAAGTCCCCGAGAACATGAAGGCAGATTATTAAACCAGCTGCATAGAATGCCGGACGGAGTTGAGGTAGAATTACATATATGAAAACTCTCCATTGATTATAACCAAGACTACGTGCTGATTCTTCTACACTTGGGTCTAAACCTAATAAAGCTGAACGCAAATTTAAAAATAGGTATGGTGTAGTATAAAAAGAGAGAGCAATCAATGCTCCCCAATAACCATTAATCCGATGTATACTCCTACCAAATATTGATAAGAATATTCCGTTGTTACCCCCAAGTGATAATATGGCATAAGCCATAACATAACCAGGAATGGCTAACGGTAAAACACATAGAATACTAAACGTCCGTTTATATTTGATATCGGACCGAGTCGTTAACCACGCAGCAGGAGTAGCTAATAATATGTCAACAAGAAGGACACCGAGTGTAAGTAGGACTGTATTTAGAAAAAGCTTTACATTTCGCCAACGGAATAAGTTCTCAACAAGCGTAGAGCTATCCAACTGAAAAGCTTTAACTATTAAATACCCTAACGGAAAGAGACCACAAATACTGATAATGACAGCAGGAAGGAAGAATACCCATTTTTGTCTTATCAGTTTACTGCTGTGATGTCTAATGATAATACACCTCAGTCACAGCTATGATTACATTATACCGACACGTCTAAGAAGTTTTACTGTACCTTCTAAATCATCCATCTCATTCAAATCGAATTTCGGTACAATTTCAAGCAATTCATCCAATGGCAACAAATTGGAGTTAGGAATGACCCCTTCGATGACAGGATATTCAAATACTTCACTAACGAAGTATTGTTGTGCTTTGGCGGAAAGTAAATACTCTATCAACTTAAGTGCGTTCTCCGGATTATTACTATTGTTAAGTAATCCTATTCCAGCTACATTCACAAGATTTCCAGGATCTTTTACTTTAAAGAATGTTTGTGCAACAGGGTATTTTGAATTGCTCTTTTTAAATCGGAAAAGGTAATAATGATTTGGTAAACCTAGATCAATCTCACCAGCAGCCAAAGCTTCAATGATTGGTGTATTTTTAGGGTATGCTATTGTTCCATTAGTTTTCATATCACTTAGCCATTTTTCGGTCCGTTCATCACCAATCTGTCCACGCATTGCAGTAACAAATGCTTGGAATGAAGCGTTTAAAGGAGCCCATCCAACTTTACCTTTCCACTTCGTCTGTGTTAAATCAAATATACTGTCAGGTAATTCATTATTACTTATACGTTCTGAAGAATACGCGAGTACACGAGCTCTACCACTGGTACCTATCCACAAACCATCTCCATGACGAAATGTCTCTGGTACTTTAGATAATATAGAGTCTGGAAGTTCAGCAAATAAGCCTTTTTTACTCACTGCACCAAGTGCTCCGGCATCTTGTGCCCAAAAGATATCCGCAGGACTCTTCTCTCCTTCGGTCAGAAGTTTAGATGCTAATTGTGTTGTATTGGCATAACTAACTTTTACATCCATTCCAGTTTCCTTTTCAAACTGCTCAATTAAAGGTTCCACAAGACTTTTACTGCGACCAGAATAGAGAGTGATCGTCTCTGCTTGGATTTTTCCTAATATTAAAAACAAAACCAAAATATATATTACAATTTTTATCCGTTTTTTTACCATATGTATCTCCTAATATATTTATTGTACCTAAATCAATGTCATAACTTCATTCACAATGTACGGATTCAATTAATACATAGACAACTAACAATGTATTATGTTCATAGAACTGATTAATCAAGATTCTTTACAATGAGATATCATCCTAAATAGTAAATACATACAACTAAAACAACTAACAGAGAATCCCATGAGTCAACATCTTATCAAATCTACTCTGTATTTTCAAATATTTCCGTATTCAATTTTTAAACCGACTTTTCGAGCTTGTAATAGCATTCACTAGTGTTTCTGATAATTTTTCTGGTTAATCTATTCAAAGACATACACTTGAATCAAACATAATTAGTAAACATTTTCTCCGCAAAATCAGAAATTAAAATGTAAGAATAGTGCTACACATTCCTACAAATAACTATACTTTTCAATGTAAATCGGAACTTGGAACAATTAATACCTACATATCTCCTTAGTGATGGTAATCGTTTTGTACTTCTATCAAGTTTAACGATTTTATCAAATAGACATTACTTGTATAAATCCGGATTTAATGGAAAATTTCTTACATTCAAAATTAGGTTATGAATCAGGTTAAGATTAAAAGTATTCGGTTCTATACGAATCTAAATTAATTTGGTTTTATGAAATTATTATGTTATTATTTTAACAATAAAACAAGTTTAAATTATGTCATTTTGGAGGTATTTTATGGCTAACAAAGGAAGTGCAGCTCCAGATTTTACTTTATCAGGATCAACAAATCAGGATGACACAGAAGTTTCTTTAGGTGATTATAAAGGAAAGAAATTAGTTGTACTATTCTATCCACTTGATTTCTCACCGGTGTGTTCGGAACAAGTCCCAGATTTTAATAGCAATTTAGATGCAATTAAAGCCAAAGGGGCAGAAGTAGTTGCAATAAGTCGAGATTCAGCCTTTGCACATAAGGCTTGGAGCGAATCCCTTGGTGGTGTAGATTTTCCACTTCTCTCCGACATGAATCTTGAAGTATCAAAGAAATTTGATATGGCACTTGAAGAAGTAGGTATTACAAATCGAGGAGTATTCATAATTGATGAATCAGGTAATATAGCCTTTAAGCATGTTGAAGCTGCACCCCCCGATAATACATTGACTGCCGAGCAAGTTATTGATGAACTTGATAACTTGTAGATGATTTTTACATCAATTTAGAAACTGACGGATAATTTAAATTATCCGTCTTTCATCTAATATAATTTATAACACAATATCGCGTTAATTTTTTTAGAGAACTTCAGTTGTATCCTGTCTTTAAACACCTATTTTATCATCCTAACTCTACTACCTTATTCTTGACAACCCACCCATGTTATGGTATAATTTCTTATGATGGGTGCGGGTGTAGCTCAGCGGTAGAGCGTCAGCTTCCCAAGCTGAGGGTCGCGGGTTCAATTCCCGTCACCCGCTTGTAAGTCACATATTTATTGAGGGTATCATGTCGCAAAAAAGACGTATAATGAATGAAGAAATAAAGCAAGAAGATAAGTTTATTGATCTTGTTCTTACTTGCTATTCATTTATTAAGGACAATGCAAAGATCATTACGATAGTTACAGCAGTCGTGATTGTTGGAGTGGTTGGTTATATTGTATATAATCAGAATCAGGAAAGTACATATGCTATGGCATCCGCCCATTATTCTGAGGCAATAACTACATTTAAAGATGCTGAGAAAGATTTCTTAGATACATCCTCACCAACTGAAGAGACAGAAAATGAGGAAGATACAAAACAACCTACATTTCCCGAAGCAGAAGTAAAACTAAAGGAATTTTTTCAGAAATATCCAAATACCGTATTTGCAGATAAAGCACGTTATCAATATGCAAAGAGTCTTTATTTTCAAGAAAAATATCCTGAAGCACGGAATGAATTTCAAGTAGTCGTGAAAAACCATAAGAAAGAAAACGAACTAATTGCAATGTATGCCCAAAAGGCGATTGGCAACTGTTACGAACAAGAAGAAGACTACTCTAAGGCAATCTCTGAGTATGAAGCAAAATCATTTCCAACGACCCCAAATCTTTCACCCCAGATTAGACAGTATGTCCTAACAGGCGCAAAATTCAATCAAGCCCTCTGCTATGAAAAACTCAACGAAATCGAAGACGCCAAAGTTGCTTATCAAGATGTAATTGATGAATTTGAAAATACAATTCAGTCTGGATTAGAACAAAAAAGTCATGATTTACTCAATCATGCAAAAGAAGTAGTAACAGTTATCGAAGATTCTTTAGACCTAACACAAGCTACGAAATTAGAGACTGACGAACTTTTCTTTGATGCTCTTGTAGCATACACTGATACTATACGTAATTATAAGGTATCTAAGGATATTAGTCATGGGTTACCCAAAGAAATCCGTCAGCGTATTAGGATTTATGAAGATTTAGCAACATCATTTATTAATAATGTACAATCAGCTAAGGAAGCAGAAAAAAATGGTAGTCGTACCATCGCATTAAATAGTTACAACCGAATTACAAACCTAACAGATTTAGGATTAAATCGAAATTTCTATGAACGCGCTCTCCTGAATTATGACCGTCTCAATCTTTCAGACAAAGTGGTGTCAAATGAATAACTTAATATTTCAGATAATTGATAAAAAAGTTAGAAATGTAATTTTATTATCCGTTTTTTCAATAGTATTGACCCTTCCACTTAATGTATCTGCCCAACCACAAGGTAGAATTGCGTATGCTGTCTCTGGATTCAATGACAAGATCGGTAGATTAGATTTCAATCTTCATATGACAACTTTCACTCCTGATGGTGATTACAAAACGTTGCCATTAAACCAATCAGGAATGTATCCTGCATGGGGACCAAAAGGAGATACACTCTATTTTATTCAGCGGTCTGCTACACAATCAAATATATTTTCTATAGACATAAATAATCCGAGGAATAAAACCAAACATACCGAAATTAGTGGAACATACCGATTCCTTGCTGTATCACCAAACGGTAAGAAATTTGCTTTTAATGGTTGGACAAATGAACAAAGACAACAAGATAACCAGATATGGGTACTTGATATCGCTTCAGGTGAAATGGAAGCGATGACACAAATACCGCATTTTGGTAGATCTTTCTTTTTCTGGGGTATTACTTGGTCTCCAAATAGCAAACAAATTGCATTCGCCCTTGAAAGATCTGGTGGTTTAGAACAACTTTATATTTTAGATACAGAAACGAAAGAAATTGATGTTTTGACTGAGTTAAATATTGATTTCTATCCTGTGTGGTCTCCAGATGGTAAGAGTGTCTTATTCCGTAGATGGAATAGAGAATTCGATACATTAACCACTATCGATGTTGAAACACGTGCAATAAAACCTTTATTTGATGTTGACAAACAAACAGGTATGTGGACTGATTGGTCTTTTGATGGTCAACAAATTATCTATTCACGCTGGGGTGTCTTCTATCTACATAATATTCCAGATGGGAAAACAGAGCAATTGTTTGAAATTGAAGGTAGTATATTTGTTATTTCATGGTGGAAACATGAGGTCTTACCTGTGGCACCACAAGAGAAATTAGCTACAACGTGGGCAGATGTGAAACAAAGTAAATGACATATTTTGAGTTTATCGAATAGAAGCCAGGTACTGAAGTAATTCTAATACTATGATCTGGTTATCAGAATAGACACCTTTACAATACTCCAACAAAATAACACATATTTCATATAAATTTCTCTGATTTAAACCTACATTTAGCATTAAGTATTTACCTATCTATAATTGAGATAGAATGTGGATGATTATAACAGTATAGGTTTGATGGCTATATTCAAATACCTCTTGTCTTATTTATTCATCCCTTAGGAGTTTTAAATAGATCGCATTACGACTTTTAGAATAATGAAAGGTTACACCGATGATTCCTATCGTAGAACAAGCCTTAGAATACGATAAAGTCAAAGCACTCCTAAAAAAGTATACAGTCTCAGAGTTGGGAGATTTACGTGTAGACGACCTTTCCCCTTCTAAATCTCTTGACATGATTCGTTATGAATTAAAACTATGTACAGAGGTTAAGAAATTTCAAGAACGTTCCGGGGGACTTCCATTATCTGGACTTGCCGATATCAGTAAAACACTGATCCATGCTTCAAAAACAGGAACGATTTTAAATCCAGAAGAATTCTTAAATATATCAAAAGTCGCACAACTTCCCAATAAAATAAAAGAAAAGACATATAATCAAGACCCCACAGAGTTTCCCTACTTATTTGAAATTGTTAGATCACTTCCAAATTTCAGTGAACTTGTAACATCAATAAATAACTGTATCAGTCCTGATGGTGTTTTACTTGATCGTGCAAGTAAAGAACTTCGTTCAATCAGACAAAAACTCCGTAAAATACGAAGCAATATCCATAATAAATTAGACACAATACTTCGTTCACCAGATAACCAAAAATCAATTCAAGAATCGGTCATTACATCCCGGAATAATAGGTTTGTTATTCCAATCAAGCAAGATGCAAGGGCGTTCTTCAACGGAGTTGTCCAAGGACAATCCACCAGTGGTGCGACATACTTTATTGAACCATTATCCGTTGTTGAAATGAATAACTCTCTACATGATGCAACTGAAGCAGAACAACGGGAAATTCGACGGATACTACTTGAATTAACAGATCAATTACGGGAACAATTACCAGAACTTGAACAAGCCTTAACACTATTAGGGGATCTTGATTTCTTAAGTGCGAAAGCATATTTTAGTCAAGACCTTAATGCAATTGAACCCAAAATTAACAACAATGGTAATGTGAATCTCATAAAAGCACGACATCCATTACTGGAATTTCAGACACGACAAAACAGAGAATCTATAAATAAGAAAAATGACGATTTTGTCACACAAGATAAAAAACAGAAACCAAACTTACCGAAGCACGTAATTCCAACTAATGTTCAAATAGGAAGAGATTTTAATACACTTGTTATTACAGGTCCAAATACAGGTGGGAAAACAATCGTCTTAAAAACTGTTGGATTACTTTCTATGATGCTACAGTCTGGTCTTCACATACCTGCAGCTTCGAATAGTGAACTTCCAATTTTTGAAAACATATTTGCTGATATTGGAGATGACCAAGGGATTGAGCAAAATCTAAGTACGTTCTCTTCACATATCTCAAAAATAGCCGAAATGCTAAAATCCATTGAAGAATCTGAACCTGCCAATACTTTAGTCCTACTGGATGAAATTGGGGCAGGAACAGATCCTACGGAAGGTACGGCTCTTGGTATGGCAATTCTTTCTTGGTTATCTGAAAGAGATATTAGTACCATTGTAACAACCCATTATGGTGCACTCAAGGCATTTACCCACACACACGATAAGATGGAAAACGCGTCAATGGAATTTGATTCAGCAACCCTACGACCTACATATCGTTTGCGAATTGGCGTTCCCGGCAGCAGCAATGCATTAAAAATCGCAGAACAACTCGGACTACCTAATAGTATTCTATCAACTGCTGAGACATTTTTTGGTAATAATAATATTGCAGTTGAAGACCTCTTAATGGAATTACAGGAGACCCAACAGGAGATAGAATCAAAACGTGAAGAGTTACAAAACAAAATTCAAGCCTCAGATTCACAACATCAGAAGTATAGAGAATTAATTGATTCTTTTGAATTGGAACAAAAGACTATCCAAGAACAAGCAGAAAAAGATGCTTTTGAAATCATAACATCTGCGCGTAAAACTGTAGATAATGTCGTTTCCGATATACGGCGTGAGCAAGCATCTAAAGCAAGCATTCGAGAGGCATTCAACAAAATTGAGAACGCGAAAAAACAGCTTAAACCTGATCCACCTGAAATACCACCTACGAAGAACATTCCAATTATACATGTTGGTGACAAAGTACGGATTATCAGACTTAACAGATTTGGTGAGGTTACAGCAATTGCTAAACAAGGACCGACTCCTATACGGATCAGTGTTGGTAATATGCAAATGAATCTATCATTTAACGACATAGACAATGTAGTATCTAAGAAAAACACACGTCATCTAACACCTTCAATTCTTGAGTTACAACATAATAAAGCTAATGAAATACAAGAAGAACTTTGTATACACGGGATGCTGGTTAAAGAAGGATTAGACATGGCTGATAAATATTTGGATGATGCTTACCTTGCAGGTCTATTAACAGTTAGAATACTTCATGGGAAAGGCACAGGTAAATTAAGGAAAGCTGTCCATAAAGCATTAGATGAAAACCCCCATGTAGGTGATTATAAATATGCCAGTCCAAGTGAAGGTGGAGAAGGTGTTACAGTCGTAAAGTTTAAAGAATAATACTGGTACATAAAAAATGGCAACTAAAAACTATATACCACCAGATACCATAGATGAGATTCGCACCAATAATAATATCGTGGATGTAATCACGGATTGTGGTGTACAATTAAAACAAGCGGGGAAGGATTATCAGGCTCTTTGTCCGTTTCACGATGAAAAGACACCATCCTTTTCTGTTTCTCCAGATAAACAGATATTCTACTGTTTTGGTTGTCAAACAGGTGGAAATGTCATAAGTTTTGTACAAAAACATGAAGGGAAAAACTTCATTGAAACTATCAAATGGCTCGCAGATCGTGCTAACATCTCATTACCTGAAGGAGACTCTAAATCGGATGAGAAACAGAAACTTATAAATGGATTAAGTGAACTGAATAGATTTGCCATTAGATATTATCATGAACTCCTCCGCACTGGTCAACATAGTCAACAAGCACGTGAATACCTAAAAAACCGTGGTGTTATTTCACAGACGATTCATCATTTCCAACTTGGGTATGCCAAACAACAGAGACAAGATCTCATTAAAGCTGCAAAACACGAAGGCTATACAATACAACAATTATTAGATGCTGGATTAATAAAGAATGATGATTTAGGTCCACAAGATAGGTTTTGGAATAGGATTTTATTTCCAATTCATAATGCACAAGGTCACCCTATCGGATTCGGAGGACGTTCATTATCAAATGAACATCAACCCAAATATCTTAATTCACCTGCTACAATCTTATATGATAAGAGCAAAATCCTATACAATCTTGATAAAGCAAGGCAATCTATATCAAGAAAACAGGCAGCGTTACTGGTTGAAGGTTATATGGATGTATTAATGCTACATCAACATGGGATTGAAAATGTAATTGCTTCATCAGGAACTTCATTGAGTCAACAACACGCCTCTCTCTTGAGTCGTTATACTCCTGAAGTAGTAATTGTTTTTGATGGCGATAGTTCAGGTTTAAAAGCAGCTCAACGTGGACTTCACTGTTTAATCGGCGAAGGGATCAGAGTTCGGATTGCCTTAGTTCCTGATGGTGATGATCCTGACTCTTTTGTTAAAGAACATGGTGCAGATGAATTTGAAAATCTGATTGATAAAGCCATAAACCTAATTGAATTTCAGATTCAGTCTGCTATACAAGATAATTCAATTCGGAATCCAGAAGTTAAAACCCAAGTATTGATGGATACATGTCAAGTAATTGTTAATATTCAAAACAGGGTTGAAAGAACCGAATATGTTAAATACGCATCAAAAGAACTTGATATTGACCAAAGTATAATTTGGAGAGAATTACGCGAGTTAGGATTGAAAGATATACCTATACCAAAACAGTTTAACCGACAAAATAACAGTGGTAAAAAGTTATCTCCGCGCGAACAAATTGAACTACAATTCGTCCAATCCTTAATACAGGCTCCAGAATTTATTCCTACAGTTAAACAAGAATTTGATATAAACGATATACAGGATCCATTTCTTGGTGAAATAACACAAATCCTGTGGGATGAATTAGAAACCAATGAAGAAGTAGATATACAACAGGTTCTCAATACGATTGAAGATGAGAAGTTTAGTGGTTTCATTACTAATGCACTTCTGAATAAGAAAAATATTCCCAGTTACGATAAACGGATTCAAGGGTGTATAGTCAAATTAAAGACATACCTAATACAGGATATTGAACAACAAGTACGTAAATCCTCACAATCAGGCAATAATGATCTTGATACATTAAAAGAATTAGTAAACATTACAAAACGAAGACGTAGTTATGTTCAAGAGAAACAATCTGAACAACAGGAAAAATCAGACTTGTCTGAGATTGCTACGGATACCCCAGATAATTCTAAGAAAATAAAGGAGAACTAAGCAGTGGACTTAGAAACCACCCACCCACTTGATATTACGGAATCGGATAACAGCGAACAAATTGAGATTGATGAGTTAATCGATTTACCCCCAGGTGAAGTAAGTGAACGCGAAGATCTTATTAAGGTCTATTTACGCGATATGGGGAAAATACCGTTGCTTGATAAGGATATGGAAATTGAATTGTCTCAACAAATTGAGACAGGTCATCAACAAGTACAAGAAGCAACATTCACTACTCGACTGGCTATTGCTGAAGTAAGAAAACTCCTATATAAAATTATTATTGCCAAAAAAAGGGCATCTGATCTTATTGATATGAGGGTTACAAACAATTCCACGCGCGATAAAGAACGTAAACTGCGTAATAAAGTTGAGAAAACTATGCGTGTAATTGAAGAACTGGAGTTGGAGTATCTGGACGCAACGAAAAAATCAATCAAAGATAATTCTCAAGTTGAACTCCCAAATATAGGAAATCATTCGACGTTTATCAAACATATTGAGCAATTAAAGATTGACCGTGAAGAAATCAGCAAAATATCTGGACGTGTTAAGGACGTAGAACGAAATATTAGTGATCGAGAACAAGCTATATTGCGGCTCCAAAAAGAACATCAGATCTCCTCTGAATGGTCAAACGGTAGGATTGATGTCGCTAAACAGAAATTTAAATCTGAGGCTGCCAAACAAGCTTATATACAAATTGTAAGATATGAACGTGAAATACAACAATATCTCAACAAAATAGGCATATCACGGGATTCTCTACACAGTATTACAAAACAGATTTGTGTGGGAGAAGCAAATGCTCAAGATGCTAAGATGGCAATTGTTGAAGCCAATCTTAGATTAGTTGTAAGTATTGCAAAAAAATATCGGCACCAAGCTCCTGGACTTGAATTCCTTGATTTGATTCAAGAGGGGAACATTGGCTTAATGCGTGCAGTAGATAAGTTTGACTATCAGAGAGGATTTAAATTCAGTACGTATGCAACTTGGTGGATTCGTCAGAGTATTACCCGTGCAATTGCTGACCAAGGTAGAACGATACGCATTCCTGTCCATATGCACGAAAGGATCAATAAGATGCGTCGGGCAGAAAGATCTTTACTCCAAGAGATCGGTAGAAGACCTACTCCAGAAGAAATTGCTGAGGATATGGGTATTCCCGAAGAAAAGGTGCGTGAAGTACTAAGGATTGTACCAGAAACAGTTTCCTTAGAAACACCGATTGGTGATGATGACGATGATAGTCAATTAGGTGATTTCATTGAGGATGCCAGTGTATTATCCCCTTCCACTGAAGCAGAACTCAGTATCCTAAAAGAACGCATACAAGAAGCCCTCACTGATCTATCCGAAAGAGAACGTGAAGTGATTGTACTACGATTTGGGATTGAAGATGATTCCGTGAATCCTCTGTTATCCGAACAGACTCGTGATAGAATTGAATCCTTGCGTATTACAACTGGATATCCCAAAACTCTTGAAGAGGTGGGTATTGTATTTGATGTTACTCGTGAACGTATACGTCAAATTGAAGCGAAAGCACTTCGTAAACTTCGCCACCCTGTCAGGAGTCATCGGCTTCGTGGTTTCATAGAATAGAAATATATTCAATACCACATACTCATCTAAATTCTAAAATAAAATGCTTGAATTATTGAAGTATGGAGGGTATAATTAACAGCATAAGGGTCCATAGCTCAGTGGTCAGAGCCGTCGGCTCATAACCGACTGGTCCTAGGTTCGAGTCCTAGTGGGCCCATTTTTCTTTTTGGGGCGTTAGCTCAGGGGTACGAGCGCTACCTTCACACGGTAGAAGTCACTGGTTCAAATCCAGTACGCCCCATTATTAAGAAACGTTCCTCATTTATCGTTTATACCTTCCTAAAGTTTCAACCGATGAAAAAGCGAATTAATCCAATCTTTAATGATCGTTGGGTACCAGTAATTATTTCAATCCTATTATACTTACTTGTATCTATATATGACTTTTATGGTTTTTTGATTGCTATTATCGTTGGAACATTTTTTAGTAAATTAAAACAAATATGGAATCGCATTATAGCTAGCACAATATATGGTAAGGTGGTTTATGAAAACCGAACGGTTTTACCTGAAACAAAGAGAGATATTACACTTACGTGTGGTAAATTACATGAAAAAAATCGTTTAGTCAATCTGTACCTAATTTAAAAGGCGAATTTCGTTTTGACCGTAAAGTTCCTTTAGGATCTAAGTTGAAAATCATAGCATGTATCGGAGATCAGAAAATTACACATACAGTGGATGAAATTGAAGGGGTTAAATGGTTATTTGGAGTAAGTTATTTTGGTCTTCCCATATCTATAGGGAATGAAAAACGGGTTGACTTAACTGTTCTTCCTGAATAAGTAATTCTATTAAACAGTTTCAAGTGTTGGACAATTTCCAATTAATTGACTCAAACATTACATATACCAATTTTTCAATAGAAATGTCATATTACATTCAGTTAGTATAGTATAGTTATTTTAATATCCACTCAAATTACCCAACATTTTAACTATGCATGATCATGAATCTCGTTGGATACAACGTGCAAACAGTTTTAAGAAAGCATTCGCACAATTAAAATCGGCAGTTGAACTGAAGGAACAACGTGAACTTTCAGATTTAGAATCAAAAGGTTTAATTCAGGGGTTTGAATTCACACATGAACTCGCTTGGAAAACACTGAAAAATTTCCTTGAATCTAAAGGATTCATCAATTTATACGGCTCAAGAGATACAACTCGCGCAGCTTTCAAAGAAGGGATTATTGTAAATGGTGAAGTCTGGATGGATATGGTTGAAAAAAGAAACCTTACTTCCCACACTTACGATGAAGAAACAGCTATACAGGTCGTGTCTACTATATGCGATACTTATTTTTCAGAATTTGAGTTATTATTGGAACGACTAAGCAAACTAAAGACGGAAGATCTACGATAACATGAAATTTGGTTTATCAAAACAAACACATGACAAAATATATTCAGTTCTTATTAAATACCCCCAAATTGAAAAAGTAGTCCTCTATGGATCACGTGCAAGAGACGACTATAGGAATGGCTCAGATATAGATTTTACGTTATATGGAGGTGCAGAACTGACACACACGGTTGTTTCTCAAATTGCAATTGATCTTGATGATCAAATGCTTCCGTATACCATTGATTTATCAATTTTTGACCATATTCGAAATCCCGATATGATTAACGAAATTGAACGGGATGGGAAGGTATTTTATAATAAATTGGTATGATAGGACTAAGAAATGGAAGAATTTAAGATTGGAAAAGACACATATTCATCAAGACTCCTAATTGGAACTGCAGGATATCCGAATTTCCATATTATGTCAGAAGCCATCTCGGCAAGTGGAGCAGAAATTGCTACTGTTTCAATGCGTAGAGTTAAATTTACTGATTCCTCTGGTGAGAATCTATTTTCTCTTCTAAGTGAACGAGGAATTACAATTCTTCCAAACACAGCAGGTTGTTTTACTGCCAAAGATGCAATCTTAACAGCACAACTTGCCCGTGAAGCACTTGAAACATCACTAATTAAGCTTGAAGTAATTGGGGATGATCAGACATTATTCCCCGATGTTGAACAACTGCTCTCTGCTGCGGATACATTAGTAAAGGATGGTTTTACTGTTCTTCCTTATTGTAATGATGATCCTATCACCTGTAAGAAGTTAGAAGATCTTGGATGTGTTGCCGTTATGCCATTGGGAGCTCCTATTGGTTCTGGAATGGGAATTCGCAATCCATATAACATACAGATAATACGTGATAGTGTTAGGGTACCACTTATAGTCGATGCAGGGGTAGGTACAGCATCAGATGCAGCGATTGCTATGGAATTAGGATGTGATGGTGTCTTATTAAACACAGCCGTTGCCAAAGCACACCGACCAGTTCTAATGGCGGAAGCCATGAAAAATGCGGTTGAAGCTGGCCGTTATGCATTCTTGGCGGGTCGGATACCCCGTAAACTATATGCAACTGCTTCAAGTCCAGAAGATGGAATGATAGAGTAGAAGACTTTACTTCATAATTTACGAACTAATAGATTATAAAAATATAAGAACTAATGAAATATCCTGCTTCACCTATTGTGATTGGAATTGTTGTCTATACAATGCTCGTTCTATTCTTTAATCAACCTATTTCTGCCCAAATACAAGATCAGTTCGGACAGGATCTACAACAACTTCTACCATTAACACCCCCGAAGAAAGATACTGCTAAACTATCCATTGATCCATATTCCACAAATACATTCAATAACCATATTGAACTCGGATTAAGTGTGGACCCCTACACCAGTAGTCTTGCGGGACAAGAAAGTCCACAATTACAAGGGATAATTAATAGATTAGGGGTAAATATACAAGGGGACTTACCGATCGTTGACAAAAAATTGATGATTAAGTTATCTTACTCTCCCCAATATGAAAATTATAATGGGGCGGAAGGAAAACTTGATGAGTTTGATGCCTTCACAGACAATTCATTTACAGAAGTTAGTTATCGACCTTTTTCAAATTCTCCTGAAATAGCATTATCTCATAACATAAAACGTTTGAAACGAATACTCCCTGTTTATAACAATACAGATCGTTTAATAGGTCTAAGATTTGGACGTATCATTGAATACAACCTACGGATTCATAGGTTTGATGATGTAACTGAACTAAAAGAGGATTTCCTTCTTATTGGATCAACCAGCCATAAAGGGACCACCCGACTTCAATTTGGATTGCTCAATCAAATGGTTGGTAAAATGGAGTATTCCATTGAAAACGCACAATACCAGACAAATTTGAATAATCTCATCTTAGGGATTTCCGGACTTGAAGATGGCGAGATAAGAAGTGATTGGCGACATGGGGGTAGTATTAAGTTATTACAAACAATCGCTGAACGACTTGTTTTTCAAGAGGAGTTCAATCTATTTTTGAACCACTCAAATGTAGACTTTTTTAATTTTCAAAGCACTGAAATTGCATTGAGTACATTCTACAAGATTGATACAGGAAATTGGTTTCGAATACGACTTTCTCGTCTATGGGTTGGTTTTGAAGGTAGAGGAATACGGGATGCAGAGGGTGCCATTATGGAGAATGCTGGTAATCGGAGTGATAAACAGTTCAGTGTAAACACACAGGTAAATTGGCAATTCAACGATTATCTTTCATTCAATTTAGATTATAAATATACCTATAATGATTCAAATCAGATTGATCCGTTATACAGTTTCTTAGATTATCAACATAATATATTCAGTGCAACCCTACGTGGAAGTTATTAGAATCAGATCATTCATCCGAACTGATATTATCTAATGACCCTGTTTAGCAACAAATTGTAATTATCTTTTTCTTTCTCCTTTGTAGAGTTTTAACCTTCCTATAGAATTTATCAGACTATAACAAGCCTTTATTTCATTAGAAACCTTCTCCGAGTCAGGTTCACCCCACAACAATAGATAATCAACATTATCAGCATAATCACATAGATCAATCTGTTCAGAACGCCAATGTACAGTCTGTACCCATTCCTTTTCATCAGTAGGTGTTTCAAAAGTAGGTTTGAAGTGAACAGGAAAATAATCAAACTGTACCTCATAATTTCCAAGGTTTATACATCCATTATTCAAACAATAATAATTGGCACCATTAACAAATATACCTACCCTTAAAGACTCCCCACCAGAGTCGAACTGAAGAGGAAGAATGACACTGTTGTCTTCAACATTCTCAACAAAGGCATTGAATTCCTCTAATTCAGCGTTTAGATTCTTACAGAGTAATCCGATATAGATAATATTGACTATAGCCAACAATGTAACTGAGGTGGTGAATACTTGCCTCCATCGATGATTCTCGCTGAGATTGAAGCATCCCAATAACAACATCGTAGATAGAATCAGAATTCTATCGTTCACCCATCCACCTGGACCAACATTATTTGGTAAAATTAGATATAGAAAGAATAGAGTAACAAATAGTAGCAAGAATAAAAGCTGTCCTGAGCTCTCCTTAATTAATTTCTGTCTCCCTTTCCATGCAGTATAAATGGATAGAAAAAGTAGAAATGCAAACACACAATAAGCTATCCAAGATTGATTCTGATTATATGCGACCAACACCTTCAAACCGACAAGGTTTTGTAGCAAACTACCAATTCGTCCAAACCCAATTTGTGGTAGTTTACCTGATAAAAGATCAGATGATGGCAAATACACCAGCAACATTATTGCAGCGGGTAAAAGTGAACAACCAGTTAATAGGATCTTTTTAAAATCTCTTCTATAGTGGACAATTGTGAGAAATGCTATTGAAAATAAGACAAATGCATACGAAATCAGATGTGCAAAGTATGTTAGTAATATTAATAAATTGATATAGACAATTCTTCTGAATACCAAATTATCCTTGTGTTTCCACCAAAATCCTAATGTTAAGAAAAACAGTGGAACACTAACTGCAAAGTTGTAAAAACCCATTAAGAGTAGATAGTTATAGATGAAAGTAAAACTTAGAATTACAAGTGAATTCTGGTTTGGTCTCAAAGCATTTAGAAAATAATGTATAGATACAGGGAATAGGATAACATATAGACTTAGAAAGACCTTCTCCGCATATAAAGGTGAGAAGATATACATCAATAATGTCAAAGAAATATGTGATAGCCAATTTGGAAATGGGAACCAGTGGATATCGTAATATTCTTCAAACTCAAAATTCGGGTTGTTATAATCCGTAATTATGTGTGAGTTATAGACATGGCTTATACCATCTTGTGTAGGAAAGTATGAGAAAAGCCAAATTGGTAAGAGATAGACAAGAATTAAAATACCAATTAATATGTTAGTCTTCGTGTAGTATCTTGTAAAATTCATCATATCATCCTTTCATTAAGACAATTCATCTTACTTAATTGACTCTATTCTAATCTTACCATATTTCAACATTTTAGTAATCAACGATTTAAGCCTATAACATTTCTATCCATTTCCAATGAGTTGTGTCATTTACTTTTCCAAGACTCTAAAGGGTTAACAATAAAGACAAGAGTCTTACTCATATAACATATTATTATGGAGAAAAAGGTGAAAAATTGGTGTATAAATTAAAATAAATGCATAAATCACCTTATAATAAGTTCAAATTTAACATATCCCACGCAACCCTAAATCTTGCTATTATCATCAAACTGTGCTAACATTGCTCTATATGAACAACTCCGTTTAACAAGATTTTATTTACAGGTGATTCTCAATGACATTAGGTCAAGTAAAAGAGATTATTGAAAAGAAAGGGATAGAGTTTTTCCTATGCTCTTTCGTGGAGATGAGCGGTGCACCTAAAGCAAAGGTGATTCCATCAACCCATCTTGAGGATATGGCAAATGATGGAGCAGGTTTTGGCGGATTTGCAGCTGGTGAGATTGGACAGTCTCCCCATGATCCTGAGATGGCATGTATTCCTGATTTTAATTCATTGACACACGTACCTTGGAGGGATAATTTAGCTTGGGTGGCAGGAGATATGCAGGTAGAAGGGAAACCATGGCATTATTGTCCACGGACTATTTTAAAAAGACAGTTAGATAAAGCCGTAAAAAATGGTTATACCTTCAACGTTGGAATAGAAGCAGAATTTATGCTGTTAAAACAGGATGAGAATGGTCTATATGCTCCTTGGGATACATTAGACACAATGGATAAACCTTGTTACGATCTTAAGGCATTGTATCGAAATCTTGATATGATGACAACCTTGATAAAATATATGCAAGAACTGGATTGGGAGCCTTATGCAAACGACCATGAGGATGGAACATGTCAATTTGAACTAAATTGGACATATTCAGATGCGTTAACAACCGCAGATAGACACACATTTTTCAAATGGATGGTAAAAACAGTAGCAGAGGAAAGTGGTCTATTGGCAACCTTTATGCCAAAACCATTTTCCAACCTTACCGGAAATGGTGCACATTTCCATATGAGTCTTTGGGACGAGGACAATCAGAATAACCTGTTTTTAGATGAAGATGATCCATACGGGCTTTCCCAAATTGGATATTGGTTTACTGGAGGAGTACTGAAACATGCGAGGGCGTTGACTGCTGTCACAAATCCTCTTGTAAATAGTTATAAACGTTTAGTACGTAGGAAACCCAAGTCTGGATCAACCTGGGCACCAGTCTATGTTACTTATGGTGCTAATAACCGCACCCAAATGATCCGAATTCCTGCGCATGGACGGATTGAAAACCGATTAGGAGACGGCGCAGCAAATCCATATCTTGCAGCAACAGTTCTCCTCGCTGCAGGATTAGATGGTATCGAAAACAAGATTGATCCAGGATTAGCAAATGAAGATAATCTTTATGAAATATCCGATGATGAATTGGAACGAAGAGGTATCCATTCACTACCTTCTAATTTGAGTGACGCTGTTGATGCGTTGGAAGAAAACGAGATAATAAAAGAATCGCTCGGACAAGAATATGCAAACTATTTCATTGAAGTTAAACGGGAAGAATGGCGTAACTATCATTTAAGTGTCAGTCAATGGGAAACCGACAATTATTTGACAGTCTATTAACCTGGTAAGAGAAATATCATAACATTAATAGCATGGAGGACATAATGTCTCAAATTAAATCAGTGTTCTTATGGGAAAACCAACGACGATATATACGAGAAGCGATAGATGAAGGGACGCTCATTGGCGCTATCATACCAACAGGGAGTACTGAACAACATAACGAACACTTAGCGATGTATCACGACACGCAAAGTGCTGTATATGTATCAAAATTGGCTGCTGAAAAATTGTATCCTAAGGTTATAGTAACAACACCTTTGGCAATTGGTGTTTCTGAACATTGGATGGATCATAAAGGTACACTTACTCTTCGAGCAGAAGTATTCGGTGAGGTATTATACGATGTAGCTGACAGTATGCGTAGACACGGAATAGAGAATATACTAATTGTAAATGGGCATGCAGGGAATGCTGGTCCAGTACATCAAAGATTGGATGATTATAGAGAAAAACTCGGAATCAACATAGAGTTTCATTCTTATTGGGAAGCATACACTAGTGAATTAGTACAAGAACAGATGGAATCTGGTGTGTGTCCCGGTCATGCCGCTGAATTTGAAACTGCTTTTGCACTTGCAGCCTTTGCCGAAAATGTTGATTGGGATGGGGTTGATTACGATAGTGCAAAACTAACAATTTCTAATGAAGGACAAGCTAAATCTGATAGAGAATATCACCATCAAGCAAAACTTGCGACGACTGAAAAAGGTCAAGTTATGATTGACGTAGCAGTAGATTGGGTGGCAGAAAAGATGCAGGCTTTAATGTCGTAGCCTATCTACCTATATTATATTAGTTAGGCGCGCTTAGTTGGCGCGCCTATATATTTTTTAATGTCCCTCAAGTGCTTTGCGTAGTCCATCACCGTGTTCACGCCACCATCCATATAATATGGATATATCTGTTCCTATACAGAAATGTCTTACTCCCATATCAAGAAATCGTTTTGCCCCGTCCGCACTACCAATCTCTGCACGAGGTGGAACCCCCATCTCAATTGTTGTTTTAAAAACCCTCATTTCTGTATCTTGTATTTCTTGTGAACCCCGCTGTCCAACCTTCCCAATACTCATAGAATAATCTGAACCACCCCACTGAATCATATCCACGCCGTCAACAGATAAGACCTCTTCAAGATTATCAACTGTCCCTTTCTTCTCAATCATAATGACAACGACCACATCCCGTAGTGCTTGCACGTATTCAGTTCCACCACCGTATCCCATATATGAAAAACGTCTTGTAGCAACACCATAACTCCCTCCATCTTCAGGAGTGTCTGCACGTGTAATCTTGACGCATTCTTTTACATCATCAACGTTCTGGCAATCTGCATAAAGCACACTTTGGAAACCGGAACCGATGGCACGTTGTGCAATGAAGCCTCGTGGTTCTTGATCAACTTTGATCATTGTTGATATATTATGTAGTTCCGCTGCTCTACAAAGGTTATCTAAGTCATGTAGATCAAATGGTCCATATTCACCTACAAATTCCACATAATCATACATTCCAGTATGAACTATGGCTTCAACAATAGAGGGCCATGTGGTATGTATGTGTGTGCCGACAGTAGGTTTGTCAGAATTGAGTAATTCTCGAAAGGTATTATCTCTCATCAGTCTTCCTTTTCTATTTTAATGTACAATCTAAAGTAGTGATGGTTAAAATCTAATGGCATCTATACTAACAGTAATCGGTATATTTTTCAACGGCAAAATAGAATTGCTTAGGTAATGTTTTTCTGTTAAACTGATAGCAAAATGTGCTTATACAGGAATCATGTAAGACGATGAAAAATCCAATTAATATACTTCCAAACTTTACTGATTATCTTCAAATAGAAAATGCTGACATCCGTTTTCAAGAAGCCACTGATGTTGCTATGAAAATCAAGAACGCAGGAGTTAAAATCTATCCGAATATGGATCATGCCGCCATTTTTTGTGATCCTCCACATTTGGTAGCAGATGGTCTAAAACAACTCGGCTATATTAACGGTTGGGATGCACGATGTTATCCATCACCGGTTGACGGGTGTGATTATATTAACGTCTCTGCACAATTATCTGCAGACAGTCCAGCAAAAAATGATGGTTGGTTTGATTATGTTGCTGTTGTTCATCCTGTTGACAAATTAGCATTAGATCATATGCTTGGACAAGGACATGGTAATCCATTTATACATCATCTTACATGGGGTATTGTTGCTCCAGAACGTGGAAATAACAATGATTTTGAATATGCAAGTACGGTTGTACCTTTTATGGTTAATCAACGACAGATTATAGGTGAGGTGATAGGAGATGAACCTGGTACACTTATAATAGCACTCCCGGAAAACGTCGTTTCAAATCCTAAATTGAAAGATGAACTACCTAAGTGGTTAGGTGATTTAAAGGAAGAAGAATACCAATTAGAATCCATGCAAGGTGGGGGTTTTCTAATCCAGTTTTTTGTGTTAACTGGTGGAAGGATTGAAGTTGCATTACGGGTGGACACAACCCAAACGTTCAACCCTAAAAGTGTTCACAAAATATCTGAAGATGAGATAAGTGCTATTCAAGGAAAATAAAAATGCCACTGATTACACTTTCGCTATCCTAATACGAAGCCTTTAACGTATAATTCGAAATAAATGAATTACACGTTGGAAAAACAATGGGGATAAACAATCTGTGGTAAATAAGAAAGAAGGTTATTTTGGGCTTGTGTTATACTGTTTTAATTGATTTGAATCATTGACAAAATGGACAGGATGTTCCTGATGAATTCAATTTGTTAGAAAGTTATATAGATGATTAATTTTTCTCAATTTGAAATAATGAGGTTAATTAACATGCTAAACTTAAAAAACAACTGGTATTGGATACTTTTTTCAATTATTATTTTCGGTGGCATTGGTGTATTCATGTTTACACGGTTGAACTCTGATACCAAATCGAAAACCGTGTATAACCAGCCATCGGAGGAAACTCTACAAAATATCCAGGATAAATTGGATGTTCAGAAAGCAAAATTTATTGATGGATCGAAGAGACAACCTGCCGGTGAAACTCACGAAACTGGGTTTTGGGAGAATAGTCGTTGGCATAGAGACCCAATCGAGATCTCGAAAGTATTAAAGGAAGATACAGTACAAAACACTGTCCAGATTGGTGTTGACTGGAACTCGCTTTCTTTAGAAGAAAGGCGTGAACGATGGGCAAAACCGTATCGTGCGAAATGGGGGGATGAACCTCCTTGGAACTCTGAATATCGACATGTTCACGACAGTAAAGGTAAGGTACGCAGGCACTATAGAAATAAGCCCTTGGTGAAACAATATGAAACACGAAGAGGATTCGCACCTACCCCAGCAGCGTTAGAACGTTACTTAACTTTGAAAACAGACTATAACAATGCTGAAGCTGTTGGTGATTTTCCAAAAGCCGCTACACTTTTGGAAGAAATGCAAAATATTGTACATAATAATCAGGGAGAACTTCCGGTACGTCCTTTCGGTATAACCTACTATGGAGATTCCTTTCCTCAAGAGGTGCAACTTCAACTTAACAAAGATGCAGTAAAAGAACTTTATGCATTCATGGGGATAATTCACCTCTATGAATTCTATGAAAAATAATTATTGTTGCTCGTAAGTTCCATTGGATTAGGAATGAAATAGACAAAGACAATATAAAGTCGAATGCATTTTCGGTTTACAAGATACATATCGGAAACTCGTTCATAGTTATGATAAACAAAAAGTAAACCGTTTAGGTTTTCGTAATTTTGTATATTCAATGATCAACTTTCGGAGTACTTTCAAAGACGCTTACTTAAATGTTACTCGCTATGAGTTTTATAATAAAATGAAAATCTTTACCCTCCTTACAGATGTTTAAAATTTGCAATTATATGTACATTAATGGTATACTAAATATGGTTAATTAAGTGATCAGTTCAGAAACCTTTTTAATCCCATCCGGAGAGGTGGAAAAAGGATGTTATGTAAAAAGATGGGAGTTTATGTTCCCACAAATTCAAAAATAAAAAAATATAATTTCATAGTTGGAGAACTAATTCCTAACTACACTATTAAATCCAATATATTAATTTTACAAACCTGTTGTAAAGAACAAAGATTAAATTTAGTCCTTCTCACTAAAAAGTGAGAAGGTTTTTTTATGTCAAATTTCTTAGTATAACAATTTTGAGAAACATTGATTTTAGTTGGACATATCTATGAATATGCGTGAAAAAGCACAAGTCATGAACGATGAAGAAATACGTCGTGCCTTAATAAGGATCTCACACGAGATTTTAGAAAAAAATCACAAACATGTCGATAATCTTGTTTTAGTAGGTATTAAAAGTAGAGGAGATACATTGGCTTATCGGATTGCAAGTAATTTAGATAAAATTGAGAGCATCAATGTTCCTGTTGGTGCAATTGATGTCACACTGTATCGTGATGACCTTAATCTTCATGAATCAAAAATCCAGGTGAGTAGCACAGATATTCCATTTGAAGTAACTGGAAAATGGGTAATCCTTGTTGATGAAGTGCTATACACAGGTAGAACCATTCGTGCTGCAATGGATGCTATCATGGATTTTGGACGACCTGCTGCTATTCAATTAGCTGCTCTGGTTGACAGAGGCCATAGAGAATTACCGATTTCTGCAGATTATATTGGCAAAAACGTACCTACTTCTCGTAAAGAATTCGTTAAAGTAGAATTAGAAGAACATCATGGTGTTGACTCAGCAAAAATCTGTGAACCAGATTCTGAATGATATTATCGTGTTTCAGTATAAGGATTAGATAAACAAATATGCATAGAACACTGATACAAAACGGACATATCATTGACCCAATTAATAATATCGACGAGGTAGGCGATATTCTAATCATTGACGGTAAAATTGCTGAAGTTAGTGGAAATATCCAAGCAGATGTTGACGATGTGGTTGATGTTTCTAATTTAACGGTCACTCCCGGTTTGATTGACATGCATGTGCATCTACGTGAACCCGGCTTTGAACATAAAGAAACAATCTGTACTGGGACAGCTGCAGCTGCTGCAGGTGGTTTCACATCTGTCGTATGTATGGCAAACACATCACCCGTTACTGATACCCCAGATAGAGTTAAGAATATTTACAAGATTTCCGAGGACAATTCAAGAAATACCCGAGCTACAGCCAATGTATTTACAGTAGGAAGTATTACTAAAGATCTCTCAGGAAAGGAACTGACAGATATAAATGGCATGCTATCAGCAGGAGCAGTTGGAATTAGCGATGATGGTGTTACTGTCATGAATTCTGACCTTATGCGTGAAGCCTTGTCATTGAGCGCAGAACACAACTTTCCCGTCATGGTGCACTGTGAAGAACACAACCTTAATTCTGGTGCTGTGATGAATCTTGGTGAAACATCTCGAAAATTGAACCTTGTTGGTAGTCCTAACGCTGCTGAAGATATAATTGTTGCCCGTGATATTATGTTAGCAGAATTAACTGGTGGACACATTCATATACTTCATGTGAGTACAGCTGGAGCAGTTGATTTGGTTAGAAGGGGAAAGGAGAGAGGAATTAAAGTCACAGCAGAAGCCTGTCCCCACCACTGGATTCTCACAGATGAAGAGGTAGAAAAACAAGGAACAAACGCAAAGATGCATCCTCCCTTACGGACTCAAACAGATATTGAAGCCATACTTGTAGGATTAGAGGATGGAACAATAGATGCAATCACAACCGACCATGCACCTCATACACCTGAGGAAAAAGCACTTGGTATGGTGGAAGCACCTAACGGAATTATTGGTCTTGAAACAAGCTTACCGCTTGTGATGACAACTCTTGTTGAAACTGGGTATTTATCATTAAAGGATGCCATAGCCAAAATGACCTATATCCCAGCAAAAATCGTAGGAATTGATAGAGGTACACTTTCCATTGGGGCAAGAGCAGATTTAACAGTAATTGATAGACAAAAAACGGATACAGTAAAAGTTGAAAATTCTTTATCAAAAAGTAGAAATACACCCTTTGATGGTTGGGAATTAAAAGGTTGGTCTGTACTGACTATCAGAGATGGTATATTCAATCATACCATTTAATAAAGAGGAATAAAATGAAAGCAATTCTTGCATTAGCTGACGGAACCGTTTTTGAAGGTGAACAATTCGGAGCTACAGGAGAAACAGTCGGTGAAGTCGTTTTTAATACCAGTATGACAGGTTATCAAGAAGTACTTACCGATCCGTCTTATAAGTCACAGATTGTAACAATGACATATCCTCTTATTGGGAATTATGGATGTAATGAAGTTGACATTGAATCTATTTGTGCACAAGTTGAAGGATTTGTTGTACGTGAATACAGTACTTTTCATAGCAATTGGCGTTCACAATGGAGTTTAGAGGAATACTTAAATAAGTATAATATTATTGGTATACAGAACATTGATACACGCGCACTTACCCGGCGTTTACGTGTAGAAGGTGTAATGAATGGATGTCTGGCTACTGAACATTCTGATGAAAAACTTAACTCTGAATATTTAATTGAGAAAGCACAAGCATGGCACGGACTAATTGGACATGACCTTGTCCAACGGGTTACTTGTCCCAATACATACGCTTGGTCAGAACGACATACTTCTACTGGTTTCGAAAATGGGGATTCTACTTCAAATGATAAAAAGTACAAGGTAGTAGCATTTGATTTCGGAGTCAAATACAATATCCTTAGACAGTTGACCGAACATGGTTGTGATGTTCAGGTAGTCCCCGCCAACACAACTGCAGATGAAGTTCTTGCATCGAATCCTGACGGTATTTTCCTCTCAAATGGTCCCGGAGATCCAATGCCGCTGAATTATGCAACTAAGACGATACGTGAGTTGATAGGAAAGAAACCTCTCTTTGGCATATGCTTAGGTCATCAACTATTGAGTCTTGCTCTTGGTGGTAAAACCTATAAGCTTAAGTTTGGACATAGAGGAGCAAATCAACCAGTAAAATTTATGGAAACTGAACAGGTCGAAATAACATCACAGAATCACGGTTTTTGTGTTGATATTGATTCACTTCCGAATACTGTGGATATCACACATATAAATCTGAATGATAATACCCTTGAAGGAATACAACATAGAGAATATCCTGCCTTTTCTGTGCAGTATCACCCTGAAGCATCTCCAGGACCACATGATGCAAGTTATCTCTTCTCAAGGTTTACTCAAATGATGGATAACCACTCAATCTAAGAAGATTCTTTTTTTAGAATAGACGCTACAAAATTATTGAAAGTAAGACTTACTACAAAAATTAAATAAAATGCCAAAACGTACAGATATTAATAAAATCTTAATTATAGGTTCAGGGGCAATAATAATTGGTCAAGCATGCGAATTTGATTATTCCGGAACACAGGCATGTAAAGCACTGAAAGAAGAAGGCTATGAGATCGTTTTAGTCAATAGCAATCCTGCTACAATTATGACAGATCCGGATTTTGCTGATCGAACCTATGTTGAACCTATTACACCAGATACTGTTGAACTGATAATAGAAAAAGAACGCCCGGATGCTTTGTTACCTACCCTTGGTGGACAAACAGCCCTAAATGTGTCAGTCGAACTTGCTGAATCAGGTATACTCGAAAAGTTTAACGTAGAGCTAATAGGTGCTAAATTACCTGCAATTAAGAAAGCGGAAGATCGAGCACTATTTAAAGATGCTATGAAAAAGATTGGTCTGGATGTTCCAGAGAGCGGTATTGCACATACAATTCAAGAAGCGAATGCATTGATAGACGATATCGGTTTTCCCGCTATAATTCGTCCAGCATTTACACTTGGTGGAACAGGCGGGGGTATTGCATATAACATTGAAGAATACCAGAAAATGGTGGCCGCAGGACTTGCCTTAAGTCCAATTAGTGAATTACTCATAGAAGAATCTATTATAGGATGGAAAGAGTTTGAATTAGAGGTAATGAGAGATGGGTCGGATAACGTTGTAATAATCTGCTCAATTGAAAATGTTGATCCTATGGGTGTTCATACAGGGGATAGTATAACGGTAGCACCTATACAAACATTGACTGATAAAGAATATCAATTAATGAGAGATTCAGCAATCAAAATCATCCGTGAAATTGGGGTTGATACTGGTGGATCGAATATACAATTTGCTGTTGATCCTAAGACTGGAAAACAGG
Organism: Candidatus Poribacteria bacterium; assembly: GCA_022394755.1. GTDB lineage: Bacteria > Poribacteria > WGA-4E > WGA-4E > WGA-3G > MSPOR6. Next base: position 68,335 of record JAGFCA010000095.1, on the reverse strand, counting down.
TGGTAATTGAAATGAATCCTCGGGTCTCTCGAAGTTCTGCGTTGGCTTCTAAAGCAACAGGTTTCCCTATTGCAAAGATTGCAGCTAAGTTAGCTGTTGGATATAACCTTGATGAGATTCCAAATGACATCACTGCCGAAACCCCTGCCTGCTTCGAACCTACAATTGATTATGTCGTCGTAAAAATACCGAGATGGGCATTTGAGAAATTCCAAGGTACTGATGAAACTTTGACAACCCAGATGAAATCTGTCGGGGAAGCCATGTCTATTGGACGGACTTTTAAAGAAGCATTACAAAAAGGACTTAGATCGTTGGAGACAGGATGGTGTGGATACGATAATCATCCTATTGAAGAATTACCGCTTTCAGAACTTTCCAGTAAATTAACCATACCAAATGTAGAACGTATATTCTACATTAAATCTGCACTTAAACGGGGTATGTCTATTGAAGATATTTATTCCTACTCACATATAGATCCTTTCTTCTTATTCAATCTCCAAGAGATTGTGATTTTTGAGGAACAGCTTTCCACTCCCGATTCAATACAAAAGCTAAAAAATATAGATTCAGATGATGAAGTAGGAAGTCTGTTACGAAAAGCAAAACAGTATGGATTTTCTGACCGTCAACTTGCAGATATATGCAATCAAACCGAATCCGAAATTAGAGCTACACGTAAATCCCTTGGTATTGAAGCAACATACAAAACTGTTGATACTTGTGCCGCAGAATTTGAAGCAGAAACCCCATATTACTATTCTACTTGTTCAAGTGAGGATGAAGTTCGACCTACTAATAATGATAAAATCATGATTTTGGGTGGTGGTCCAAACCGTATTGGTCAAGGCATTGAATTTGACTATTGTTGTGTGCACGCTGCAATGGCTTTAAAGGATGATGGTTTCGAAACAATAATGGTTAATAGTAATCCTGAAACTGTGAGTACAGACTACGATACCTCTGACCGTCTTTACTTTGAACCATTAACCTGTGAAGATGTTCTAAATATATATGATAAGGAAAAACCAATAGGTGTAATTGTTCAATTTGGTGGGCAGACCCCGTTAAATCTGGCAGATTCTCTTGAACAGGCAGGTGTACCGATTATTGGTACAAGTCCGCAGGACATTGCACGATCAGAAAACCGTCAACTATTTAAAGAGGTATTAGATGAAATCGGTCTTATGCAACCACCAAATGGAACAGCAACCTCAATTGATGAAGCTGCTCCGATAGCTGCCTCCCTTGGATATCCTGTGATTGTGAGACCCTCTTTTGTTTTAGGGGGTCGGGCGATGCAAATAGTCTATGATGAAACACTTCTACAAGAATATATGGATACCGCTGTTCAAGCCTCTCCAGAACATCCTGTTCTTATTGATAAATATCTTGAAGAAGCAATTGAAGTGGATGTTGACGCAATCTCTGACGGGAATACGACTGTCATTGGGGGTATCATGGAACATATTGAGGAAGCAGGTGTTCATTCTGGAGATAGTGATTGTGTCCTACCACCATATACATTAGTTGATGATCAAATAGATCAACTAAAAGAATATACATACGCACTTGCAAAGGCATTGAATGTATGTGGATTGATGAATGTTCAATATGCGATAAAAAGTGATGAGATCTATGTTCTTGAAGTAAATCCAAGAGCCTCGCGAACAATTCCATTTGTTAGTAAAGCAATCGGTGTCCCACTTGCGAAACTTGCAGCACGCGTGATGGCAGGAAAAACTCTTATAGAACTGGGATTCAATACAGAAATTGAACCTCCTTATTTTAATGTAAAAGCCCCAGTATTTCCTTTTAATCGTTTTCCAGGTGCTAATTCAAGGCTTGGTCCAGAAATGAAGTCGACAGGTGAAGTGATGGGTATTGATTATGATGTTTCACGTGCTTTTGCAAAAGCTCAAAAGGCGTGTGGTTATTCTCTACCATTGAATGGAAATGTCTTCATAAGTGTAAGAAATAAAGATAAGAGATCAGTGATATTTTTAGCAAAAAAACTGACTGATTTGGGATTTGAACTAATTGCTACACATGGAACTGCTAAGGTATTGTTACGAAATGGGATGGATGTGGATCTTGTGTATAGCATAGGAAAAGGTCGACCAACAATACACGATTACATCAAGAACCATGCTGTTGACTTGATAATTAATACACCTACCGGGGACTTGCATAGGACTAATGAACTCCTTATCAGACAGATGGCAATAGAGCATGATATTCCAATTTATTCTACGATACCTGGTGCCGCTGCAGCAGTTAATGCAATTGACGTGCTCCAACGTGGTGAAATATCAGTAACACCACTACAAGATTATCATACCTAAGGTAAATTATGTCAAACGAATCTACACGAAGGAATACTCGTTGGGTACAAGCTCTTGATAGATTGTTACAAGTACTTAATCTTGACGAAGACCACCCCATAAGAATAATGACAATTGAAGATGGCAGAGAAGTAATTGTAGTAAAACCAAATGCATTTACTGTTTCAAGGTTCTATGCTACAGGACGACCAGATGGTACACGCCCACACGGTTTGGAATCATACTATGAGTACTATCTTACTCAATTAAACCAATATGAAGTGGAGAATGGTTCAACCGATGGTTTTGAATTAAATGAAGAGGAATGGCAGACCTTATTCGACGAGTCTTTTCATAGATATACACGCTATCTATTGTTTGCAGGAATTAAACGTTGGGAAGATGTAGAACGGGATACTGAAACAAATATAGCGGTAACAAATTTAGCTAAAAAGTATGCCACTTCAGATATTGCTTGGCGTAGCTACCAATATAAAGGGTATATGATAATGATGAATAGTATTTCCAAAGCAGAAATATGCCTTCAACAAAATGATCCAAATACTGCCTTACAACACATAGATCATGGCATTGAACAACTTGGTATATTCTGTGGAGAATGTTTGCGAGAAGAACATGCGGATGCTGAAAATATAACCAGAGAACGTTATCTTAATAACCTGATAGAATTTCGTTCAGATTTAGAAGCTATTGGTACAGAGGATAGAAACAGTGATATCACTAATACCGATAGAGAGGATACAGATCTATTAACTGAATTAGAAAGACTGTTAAATGATGCTGATTCAATTGATTAAGTGATTGCGTCATGGAATATAAGTTCACATTATCGAATTTACAGTCTATATTTAACTACTTTCTCAAACTGATTTCAGTACAATTCCATCAAGATCAATTATTTAATTACTCTTCCCATTGAGGAAAATTATTTTCCTTACTTGCCTGAATCAATACACATCCAAGAAACAGAAAAGTAAGACCCCGTACCAATATGTGAATATTAAAATCCACTCCTGGTATGAAGGTGACAGCAAATGTTATTGCTGATATGATAAGCAAGACAGCAGATCCGGTGTTCCCCCATAATCTCATGGAGAATCCAAAACACAATGCCATAATTGCATAGGAAAAGCCACCTGTTAGGAGAAAAGTTTCATTAAGATCTTTCCATATCTTAGTGAATATACTCCCAAATTCCTGTTGTGATACTGCCTGTCCCATTACAATCTTCAAAGGGGATGTTTGGGTTAGATGTGCGATTAATTCTAAAATCACCCAAAGCGCAGCAAATGCAATTCCTATGAGCGTCCCTGTTCTGGCATCGTTAATTAATAAAGTGGATATTGCGACCAAAGTTGGGACAATCATCAACATCATCACAACACTAATTCCATACATCCTATCAGGATGATCGATATCTTGAAACAAAAACATCAACCCAGTAAAAATCATAAGTAGTGCAGCAAGGATTCCTGTGATACCACCAGACATCAACAAACTCTTTGAATTATTATTATTCATATAAATACACCTCCAAGATATTTTAAAAATTATTACCTAATATTAATTGGTTAAATATACTTCACATAGAATATACAAAACAGAATCAATATATAACGACATTGTAGAAAATACTTCTTTTCTCTATGAGATTAGAATATTAATATTAGTAAGTATACAAAACTAAATGCTCTAAGTCAACAGTCATAGGTGGTTAATTTTGTGTATTAAGTTTTAAAATCTCTTATTAGATGTGGGTCTCTTAGTATTTCGTTTATTATTTGGTTTAAATTCGTTAATTCCATTTAGAATAAAGCATATCAGGTATCCTCTGCTTTTACCAACCAACAAAAGTATTGGGTGTGTAAAGTTTTTGGCACTATACAACAGTGTTTTTATACCTACTGCTTTGTCAACTTATTATTGTAGGTCATAATTCGGCGATCACACCTGCCGATGCCTTTCTTATGGTAGGAGGGAACTCCGATTGCCGACCCTTTCAAGACCATCAATTAGCACTTGACTAAGCTCTACTATAGTTTCGTAAATTTCAGAGAAGATACAACCAAAGTTAAGTGTTATTGCATTTTCGACATTTTACTCCCAAGAATCTAATTCCAAAAAAGATTTTTGGATAATATTAAAAGTATCCCCGGGGAATGCCCAACGGCATTCATACCCGGGGAACTCCTAAATGGGGTTCATACCGTTGATTCTGATTCCTGATTCTGATTCCTGTTTCTGATTCGAGGGCAAAATGTGTGAAATCCTATTCAGAATCGGGATCAAATAACAGATGTAGCAAGACCGCTTTCAACGTAATCTTGTATCATCCGTGATTCAGAAAAGAAAACCATCTCTACCCAAAGCCTTCTTCTCTGTGTAATCCGAGATTCTGACATAAGGAGCAATAGCAGTCGAATATCAGCGTTTCAGATAACATGCATAATACATAAAAATAAATTGAAGAAAATAAATGACAAAACAACTAATATCATATAGGCAAATGTACATTGACTTAAAAAACTCACGTCACAATAACATATAGAGTATTATTATAATACATAGTAGTAAAATAAAGTGTATTATAATCTAATCCAATAATCTGATTTTTCAGGAGTGAATCTGACGATAAATATTATGTGATGAGAATATTTAATAGTAAAAACAGAATCATCGCTCAACAAGGAAAACTACAAAATTGTAACTTTTTTCAAATTTTAGAATTAGAGGTTAAATTCGTTTCAAACCCAGACAGGGACTAACAGGAAAGCCAGTGTAATAACAAGAGACATTCCTACACTTTGTAGGAAATGTGTAACATTTTCTCACACATCTAATAAAATGTACTAAGTTGGAAAAACAATAAAATCATCTTAATTATGTTATAGCTAAGATTTAATACTACTGTAAACTGTATACTGAAAACCAATAGCTGTTATATATAAAATATACACAAGGAAAATACGATATTTATGCCAAAAACTACACATACCCATTAAGTATATTGCTATTGACGAATGGAAAAACATCAGATATAATTCTTTATTGAAGCTTAGTCTTAAGGATTATGAAAGTAGGACACTTATGTAAGATTATGTTTCTATTCTGTAATTCTAAGAATATATTTTTCAACAAACTGAAATCATTCTACGAAAAAATTAAAACCTGTGTGTAGAATATGAATATGCAAAAAAACGTACTTATAGTTGATGCTGATGTACGTGAACGAGAAGTAATTTGTCAAACATTAGCCGGTGAAGGGTTAAATCTTATTGTCACTGGGAATATGTATCAAGCATTCCATCAAATAGAACACATGACGATGGACATCTTGATTGCCCCTTTAAAGGCAGAACGCATTGACGGATTTGCGCCTCTTGAAGCTGCAACACGACAACATCCTGATGCCGGTATTATTTTTATTACTGCACCAAACGTATTGGAAACAGATACGGGAATACGCGCGATGCTTTCACATGAAGGCACATACTTTATTCCCAAACCGATTAATCCGACACATTTAAAAGCTCTACTTAATAAAACACTTCAAAATCAAAGACTTACTTACGAGAATCGACAATTAAGATCACAGATAGATGAAAAAGAAGGTCTATGTAGACTGACCGGGAATTCACCACAGTTAATCCGAATTCGTGAATTAATTACACAGATTGCTCCAACAAAGGCAACAGTAATGATATACGGTGCCCGTGGTACAGGTAAAGAATTAGTTGCAAGAGCAATACATCATAGAAGTTTACGACAAGGAGCATTAATTGCGTTTAATTGTGCCACACTAAATGAGAATTTAGCAGAATCAGAACTTTTTGGACATGAACGCGGGGCATTTAGTGGGGCATATAATCAACGTAAGGGTAGGTTCGAAATGGCTCATGGTGGAACCCTTTTCCTTGATGAAGTTTCCAAACTAAGTCTCTCAAATCAATCACGATTGTTACGGGTGTTAGAAGAACGCGAATTTGAACGTGTTGGAGGCAGTAGAACCATACAGGTAAATGTGCGTATTATATGTGCTACCAATCATGACTTAGAAGCTGCCTGTATAAGGGGTGAATTCTTGCATGATCTGTATGATCGCTTGAATGTTGTATCAGTTAACCTTCCTGAACTTCAACAACGAATTGAAGATATTCCTTTACTAATAAAGGATTTCCTTGAGGAATTTAGTAGAGAAAACAGTAAGACTTTGAGAACTCTTACCCCACAAGCCGTTCGTGCTCTAATGAAATATCACTGGCCTGGAAATGTGCGTGAACTAAAGAATTGTATTGAAGGACTGGTTGTTATGTCTACTCAAGAAACATTGGAATTGACCGATTTGCCAGAACGGATTTTGAAGGTTTCAAGTGAAATAGATTCTAATATTTCTTATGCCCCAACATTACATCAGAATGAATCATTAGAGTCTTCTTCACTTCCTTTAGATGTATCGGTAGGAATGACACTTGAAGAAATTAATAAAGAAGCATTACGGGCAACCTTAGAATATACAGAAAATAATAAAGCAAAAGCAGCGAAAATACTTGATATTAGTAGACGAACTATACAACGAAAATCAAAAGAATACGGTTTATGTGATGATTAAATAATTATATTATCATTCATACTTACTCAGGTTGAATGTATTTTATTTTGTTATTATAAGCCCTTTTATAGTAATCAATCTCACTAAGTCCTGAAGCAGCCGCTTCATCAATTAAAAATACAGTTTTTGGATGCATTTGTAAAGCAGATGCCGGTACCATAGCACCGATTGGTCCCTCAATTGTTTTTGCAATAGCATCTTTTTTTGCTGAACCAGACGCTAATAGTAGACACTGCTTTGCCTCCATAATTGTACCTATTCCCATAGTAATCGCCATCTCTGGAACAGCGTTGATATCGTCTTTAAAATGGACCGCATTCGCTTCAAGTGTGCTTTTTGAAAGAGTTGCCATTCGAGTCCGAGATGCAAATGAAGACCCAGGTTCATTAAACCCAATATGTCCATCTTTGCCAATTCCAAGAACCTGTATATCAATACCACCAGAACTTCGAATTGAATCTTCATACTCCTGGCAAAATACCACATGGTTATCCACGATATTTTGTGGAATAAACTGGTTTTTCTTTGGGATGTTCACATGATCGAAAAAGTGCTTTGCCATGAAAGTATGATAACTTTGCGGATGATCTTGCGGTATTCCTATATATTCGTCCAAGTTAAATGTAACTACTCTTGAGAAATCAAGATCCTTTTCTTGATGCATTTGGACGAGTAACTTATAGAGACCAATAGGTGTACTCCCTGTTGCTAAACCTAATACAAGATCAGGTTTAGCCCTAATGGCATCACGAATAATCTTGGCAGCAATTACGGATAGTTGCTGAGAATTTTGTTGAATTATTACTTCCATCGGATTGAGAGTTATACCTCTCCAGCAATAATTTTGCTCATATCACTGCTAATTCTATTTAATGTACCTTCAGGATCATCACCGTCAACAGGTAATTCTGCTGTCATATAGTCATCGTAACCTACATCACTTAATGCTGACATTACTGCATTCCAATCAATTGTACATTCATCAATTAAATACGTAAAGCGATGTTCATTTGCATTAAATCCTTTCACATGAACTTTAGAAATTCGACTACTCAGGGACTGTATCCAGTGTTGAGGGAAACCGTATGCAACGATATTACCAACATCAAAATATGCAGTTACAGCATCACTCTCAAATTCATCAATATACTGAGCGAACTCCATTGGACTCAACAAGAATTTATTCCAAACATTTTCTATTCCAATAGTAAGACCTTTCTCTTTAGCTATAGGAATTAGTTTTCTTATTTCATCTTGTGATCGTTGGTATGCCTGTTCATAAGTTGTATTTGGATTAACTACTGCCGCAACTAATAAAACTGTATCTGCTCCAATTGCCTCAGCTGTTTCAAGGGAGGTTACCACAGCATTTCTCGATTCTTCGCGTACTGAAGCATCAGCATGAGATAAAGGATGTGACCAGTGTTTTCCATTCATGACACTATATAATTCAATATCATTATCGTCAGCGAGTTGTTTAATCTCCAGTCTTTGTTCCGGTGATTCTATAGGACCAATTTCAACTCCATCAAATCCTGCCTCTTTCGCATTCTTAAATCTTGTTTCAGTTGTATCCCCTGGAATGGAACCAATACATATTCCTTTTTTCATTTAACTCCTCGGTAATTAGTATCTGAAATCACGATTAGTAAAAGATTACTCTTCTATGATCTACACAAAATCCTATCACATGGGATTATCAATAATGTAAAAATCTGAATTATTGTATAGAACTATTAAACAAAATATTGTAAATCGAAGAATATATCCACAAAATAAAACAAAAAGGGACAACTACGGAGTTGCCCCTTCAATATTATTTAAAACTTAGTCTCTATTGGATTTAATCTGCCCCCAAGATGTGGCAAGTTTATCAGTAGGTTCTACAGGCAGAAGATCACCATTCATAACACTTTTAACTTCATCTGCATCAAGTGCCCTATCATAAACATATAAATCATCAATATAAAATGTAGCAGCCCTATAAGTTGTTTTACCGATGTATAACTTTTCCGAACCTTGTGCATGATTGGCAGGTACACCAATTTTGATCTGTTCTTCACCATCAATGTAAAAATGTAATGAACCATCTTTTTTAATTCCTGCTACATGATACCACTGTTTTAGTTCAAATAAACTACCTTCCCCAGTTGGACCAGCACAACCTGTTCCTTGGTTTCCAGGATTAAATCGCCAATGTATGTTCAGTGAATTTGGACAAATCCAGATTCCTGGTGAACGATCAGAGCCTGGTGCTTTTTTCGCAATTATTTGACTCCAAGCACCATTGTGTGCAGAAATGAAGTTTAACCAAAAGAGAAAACTGTTATCCTGATAATCTTCTAATTCTTTGAAAGAATCAACTTGAACATCAGCCGCAGCATCTCTAATTTCAAGTGAACCCCTACCGTATTTCTTTTCATCAGTTGAAATATCAGCTTTTCCTACAATATTGGCATGATTTCCCCCACCGGTTTCATCTTCTATTTTTCCACCATCCTCTTTATCAAAACCGAAGTATAGAATCAAACCTTTATCTTTAACAGCAGCGTTCGCTGAGAATAGTCCACCCACTAAGATGAATAGGACCGACAAATATACAACTATTTTCATGTTTTTACCTCCGCGATTAGGCTTCAATTTTACTACAAAATTAGACTATAGTTTGTACTACAACTGTATTATTGATTGTATATACCATCTTAATTAGTTTATATTAGCAATTATATATTGTCAAGATAAAAGAAATGAGAAAGAGAAAATTCTTATCCAGACACTTTTTTCTAAATCCCTTGTGGATGTTTGTTACTAAATTACTTATCTGGTAGATTGATTGAGCTACTGATACCTGTATGTTTCAATTTAGTTTATAATCAGATTTACCAAGCTGCTGAGGATTATTCAAGAAATCCTGAGGATGAACGGCATTAACACATTCCATGATGATACGATTTACTTATTCAGGTTTATATAAATATATAATGGTTGAAAATAGGGACCGTTGTATTGGGTTCGTCTCCAAAAATGATCTCTTAAATGTGTTTGGACTAATTATATAGGGATGACATGTTTAAAATGTAACTACATTAGTACAATCAATTTTGTATTCTATTGTAAAATCTATCCGTTGTATTGTAATATACAAAGATTGACATCATAATAGTGTTGAGTTAGAATTATATATTCTATATTATTTTAACTTGACAGAATTAATTGTATCTTGTAAAATTGTGTTAATTATATGAAAAGTGTGTTTTCTTCAATCCTGAAGAAAATATACAGAATCCTAATAAATGCAACTGATTCTCAGGATCGTATAAACAAGCTTTTCTCACCCAAACTAAATAGTAGTTATTGTATATCATGAGGAGGAATTAACTCATGCGTTTTTTGATTTATCTTTTTGTTGCTGCACTGTTTTGTGTTGGTACAGTAGTCTCCACAGAAGCTGCATTGGATGATAAACTCGCACTTTACTTCAGTTTCGATAAAGACATAGACGGAACAGTTTATGATGGAACTGGAAACGGAAATCACGGTACTATTAATCTCGCTACAATTAATGCTGATGATAAAAAAGTTGGATTAGCATCATTGGAAATAAAAGATGCCAATGCCAGTGTTGAAGTGGAATCCTTTTTTGACTTAGAAGTCTATCAAGATAATAGTTATGTTTTTTGGCTTAACTTTATCTCAGCACATAATGGTGCATGGAGTCAGATTTTTGCTAAAAAAGCTCCTGGTTCTGATCGTTCTCCCGGTGTCTGGATTTGTCCCAACTCTCTAAATATCCATTATAGATATAACCCTGGGAACAAAGGCACTGGTTGTGTTGGTCCTGGCGGTGAAGGCCAATTGTTTGAAACAAATAAATGGTACCATATTGCTGGTGTTAAAGAGAGTGGAAAATTTAGATTCTATATTGATGGCACTCAAATTGAAGAACACGATGTACCATCTCCACACGCTCAAGGTGCTGAAAAACTATATATTGGAAAAACAGGTTATCGATCTGCAACATTCCTTATGGATGACTTTTTCCTTTTCACAAGAGCAATTTCAGCCGACGAAGTGAATGCTATTAAAAATGGTCAACTTATTGCTGTTGAACCACAGGATAAATTAACCACTACATGGGGCATTATCAAAGCAAAACAGTAGTTAATTTGATATCTCATTATTTTTAGTGTTATTCTGTAGAGGGGAAAATCTATGTAAATTTTCCCCTCTAATCTTTAGTAATCTACAATTGGACTTAAGCACATGAAAAAGTCAGTTCAAATGTGCTTATATTTGTTGATATTTTTTCAATTAGTTCCACATTCTGTTTTGTGTGAAACTGATTTGTTACCCAATGATCCTGTTGAACTTGGTATTCACTATTTAGAGTTGGAACTATATGACAAAGCATACGCTGCTTTTGATGCTGCAAGAAAACAGGAACCCAGCAGTGGTATCTATTGTTATATTGGCATTGTCTTACAAGAACAAAATAGACTCAGTGAAGCTGTAGATGCTTATCAGAAAGCCCTAACCTACATAGCCCCAAAACCGATCCATTCCACTGCCCACCTCCATTTAGGAATTGTTTACAAAGCTCAAGGTAAATTACAACTCGCTGAAACCCATCTCAATGAATCTCTTGTTGGAACATCTGATACAGTTCAAGCCTATATCCATTTGGGAGAAACCTATCTGCTACAACACCAATTGGAAGAAGCTGAAAAAGCATATCGTCATAGTATTCAATTAAATCCCATATATACTGAATCGTACTATGGATTGGGTAGAGTAAAAGAACTACAGAATAATTTTAGATCTGCGATACATCAATATCGTCTTGCCATAGAAAAGAATCCATACGTCCCGGATGCCTATTATCGCCTTTCCTTGCTTCTTCGTCGAATAAATAAAATTGAAGATGCTGAAGCAGCATTGACTGATTTTAAGCGAATGAAGGATTATTCAGATAATGTTCATAGATTTAGAGAAACGATATATAAAAACCCTAATTCGCCTATCTTATATCTGAAGTTAGGAGAATTACACGAACAACATGAGAATCTATCTGATTCAATCCGTGTTTACCAGACGGCTATCACACTATATCCAACTTATATACCCGTATATCATAGTCTCGGGAAAGTATTGATAGAAAAAAGAGAGTTAGAAAAAGCGACTGCTGTCTATAATAAAATCGCTGAAATTCAACCCACAGATGTACAAGCATATCTGAAATTGGGAGTGATATATATAAATCGTAGTCAATATGAACATGCAATAGTTTCGTTCAAGCAAGCAATTAATGTTGATAAAACCTCTGCTGAAGCCTATAATAATCTCGCTCGTGTTTATGCAGGACTTGGTGAGAAAACCGTTGAAGCGGTTGAACTTGCAATGAAAGCAATTGAGATTTCACCAATATCTAAGTATTATGACACACTTGCATATTCCTACTACCGCAACAAACAATATTCTGAAGCCTTAGAAGCAATTGAATATGCGCTAACTTTAACACCAGGGCATAAGGCTTATGAAAGCCTTAGATCAGATATTCAGGAAAAAATCAAATAGGAATTAAGTCTATTAATTAGGATAAGTTATTACTGCTCTAAGTAATAAACCTATCAGATTGTATAACGATTAATTGGTTTTTATGAAAATCAGAATATGGTGTAATAAAGGATACTAAATAATGAGTGCTGAACAGATTTGTGTCGTTGGTCTATGTGGCAGTTTACGTAAAGGTAGTACCACACATGCAGCCTTAAGTATTGCTCTTTCAGGAGCAAGGGATTTAGGAGCTAAGGTAGAATTGTTAGATCTTAATGATTATAAATTAATCTTTCATGGTGCAGTTGATAACGATTCAGAGTATCCACCTGATGTGTTTAAATTAAAAGAAAAGGTTAAAAATGCACATGGTATCCTCCTCGGTACACCAGAATATCATGGTAGTTTTAGTGGTGTATTAAAAAACGCATTAGATTTTATGTGGTACGAAGAATTTGAAAACAAGGCTGTTGGTTTGATTGGTGTTTCAGGTGGTAGGATGGGAGCAGGTAATGCACTTTCGATGTTGAGAACAGTAGGTGCTACCCTTCGTGCATTTGTTATACCTAAAGAGGTATCCATCTCAATTGCATCTGAAGCATTTGATGAAGAAGGAAATACGCACGACCCGGAATTGACCACACGATTGAAAGCTATTGGCGCACAAGTCACCCAATTTTCCCGATTGTTATTGTCAAGTTAGGAGATATTTAGAAATGAATACAATTCATAATTGGAAAGAATGGATTGGAACGGATGAATCAGGAAAGGGTGATTACTTCGGACCTTTGGTGGTCGCGGGAGTATATGTAAATTCGGTGTGTAAAGAAGAATTCGAAGAACAAGGTATTGTTGATGGAAAGAAAATCAGTATAAATCAGATAAGGAAAATGACAGATTGGCTTAGAGAGCATTATAACGAGAATATTGTTGTAATAAAGAAAATGCCAACCGAATATAATTCTGTATATAAGCAATTGCAAGAACAGGATAAGAATCTTAATCACCTGCTTGCTGAAATGCATATTAAAGCTATTAAAAAATTATCTACTCAAACCGGAACAAAAAACGCTGTAATAGATAAATTCTCATATAGTGATATAATTACACCAAAATTTAATATAAACGATTTCCAGTTAAAACAGGTTACGAAGGGAGAAAGAGATATTGCAGTTGCCGCTGCGTCGGTAATTGCAAGGGATACTTTCAGAGATGAACTATCTTCCTTATCAGATGACTATAAATTGGATCTACCTCCTGGTGCAACACATGTTATTCAGACAGGAAAAGATTTTATACGTACACATGGAAAAGAAAACTTGAAACATGTAGCAAAACTCCATTTTAAAACTACTAAACAAGTTCTCAATCAAAAAGATAGTTAAGTAGATGTTTTCGATTTTGTATCTTAAATGATACAATTACGACTTGTGTAAGTTGGTCTGCAGTTTACATGCCTTCACAACAGATCATATTCTGTAGTAACGAGATCCGAATAGCGTCTGTTTGTAGAGTTGAATCGGAGTTCGATACTTAACACAAACGAGACGAACTTATGAAATGTAAACACTAAATGTTAATCAACACAATACGTTACGTATTATGAAACGCATAATTTTCGGATACTGGAATAAGATTGATGGATTTCACCAACAAATTTTTTAGTATACATTATGCCGAAGTAGGTCTCAAAGGCAAGAATAGATCGTTTTTTGAAAAGAGACTCGTAAGAAATATCAAACTTTCACTACAAGGCACTGGATATACAGAAGTTAAAAGACTACATGATAGGATACTCGTCTTATTGGATAAAAATACAGACATATCTGCAATTGAGAACCGTCTACAACGAGTCATGGGAATTGCTCATTATGAGCTTGTTAATGTATCAACCAAGGATATATCAGCCATAAAAGAGATGTCTTTGAAATCGATTGAAGGAGAAGAGTTTGAGACTCTCAAGGTGGAAACAAAAAGATCTGATAAGAACTTTCCATTAACATCCCCTGAGATTAGCAAGGAAGTAGGTGGGTACCTGCTACAACAGACAGGATGTCACGCGGATATGCACAATCCTGACGTGACAGTACGGATAGATGTTTCACGTCATGATGTGTATATTTATTCTGATAAACAATCAGGGATAGGTGGATTACCTGTTGGGGTAAGTGGTAAAGTACTTGTAATGCTATCAGGAGGTATTGATTCACCAGTAGCAGCATGGCGAATGATTAAACGCGGTGCAAAATCTGTATTTATCCACTTTTATAGTTATCCATATACGGATAAATCCTCCTTAGAAAAAGTAATGGAGTTGGCAGAAATACTGTCTGAATCAAATTATCGTAGTAGTGTCTATCTGATCCCTTTTGCCGATCTTCAACAAAAAATAGTATCTGAAACACCTGCCCCATTCAGAGTGTTACTTTATAGACGTTTGATGACTCGGATTGCTGAACGCGTTGCCCAACTTGAAAATGCAGAAGCACTTGTAACAGGCGAAAGCTTAGCACAGGTTGCCTCTCAAACCCTTACAAATCTTAGGTCTATAGAATCAATTGCAGAGATACCAATTTTAAGACCTCTAATTGGTGATGATAAAGCAGATATTATAGAAATAGCACATCGGATTGGTACTTTTGGGATTTCGACCTTACCACATGATGATTGTTGTTCGTTATTTGTACCAAAACATCCGGCAACCCGTGCTTCGGTAGAGGATTTAGATTATGCCGAAAAAGGATTGGATATTCCTAACCTTGTTGAAGATGCAATAAATGGTATGGAAAAGAAAATTGTCAGTTTTAATTATGAGAATTAGAGGTAATATTTTAATCACCGTTTATTTAGAAGACACTTAATGTAATACTCGGTTTAGAATCATGGAAAAGATACTACTAATCCGTCTCAGTTCTCTTGGAGACATAGTATTAACAACACCGGCTATTCGTGCGATTCGTTCACATTATCCTAATGCTTACATTGCAATGTTAGTAGCAAAACAATCTGCTGATGTATTGAAACATAATCCCCACCTAAACGAAATTATACATTTTGACAGATTATCTTCGAATAAAGATACTGTCGAAATGTATCGAATACTCCGAATATTAAGACAAAGAAAATTCACTCTATCAATTGATTTCCAACGTAAATTCCGTACAGAACTACTTATGTATTTATCTGGTGCAACGCAACGGATAGGTAAAGGGATTCTCTCTACTAAAAGGGTTTCTGAAACTGAAAATAAACACGCCACAGAACACAATTTTGATTTGTTACATGCTGCTGGAATTCCAGCTGAGAATAGACAATTAGAAATCTTCCTTGAAGATATTGAGAGGGTAAAAGCGCACCAACTATTTAATAATGCAGGTATAAATGATGCTGACTTAACAGTTGGGTTATTCCCAGGTGCTGGTTGGAAATTGCGTGAATGGATGCCTGATCGTTTTGCGACAATTGGAGATAAACTTATCACTGATTTCAATGCGAAAGTGTTAATATTTGGCGGTCCAAATGATGTAGATCTTGGTAATCATATAACCTATACTATGAAACAAAAGACATATAATTTTGCTGGTAAACTGACTTTACGAGAATTAGCAGCGTGTATAAATCAGTGTAAACTTTTCCTTTCTAATGATACCGGTCCCATGCATATAGCTACTGCTGTTGGGACACCAACTGTCGCTCTTTTTGGACCAGGAAATCACATACGATTTCAACCAATAGGCGACATCCATACACTTATTAGATATGATGTGCCTTGTAGTCCATGTAAACAGTTTACTAATAAGTGTAAAGATAATATCTGTATGAAAGGAATCACTGTTGATGATGTATGGGATTCTATTGGAAAGGTATTCAATTCTATTCTTTAAACCATTCCGAATTACCCAATTATGATAATGCACATTGTAACCCTATCAATACACTAATAACAGAATACCCAAATAGAAAATATGAGTTCAAAGTCAGTCCTAAAGAATATTAGTGTTTATAGATCTAAATTTCTTATTTACATGAGTTTGAAATACCATAATTCTTTTATTCGGTGTATTCAATTACTGAACCATGTGTGTGATAATTTAGGGTTACTCCTTCCGTCTTATAAATCATATAATCATAATCAGAAATCAATTGTACGTATGTCATTAGACCTTCCTTGTGTATGAATACCTTAAATGCATTCACCAGTTAGGGAACTACAGATTACTGTTGGAGAATGGATATTTTCAAATTATCGTCTTAGTATAGTCAGCAGATTATATAATCTGAAATATGATTATTTGACAAATAATTATCTTAGACGTATAATATAAGTAAATTTAGCAATAGTAAATTAGATGTAATATATTATTGTACTGAACGCAATTTTATATAATTTGAAATTAAAAATAAACAGGAGTAAACAAAATGGCAGATTACGCAAATCCAGAAGTGTTGGTGACTACTGAGTGGGTTGCAGAAAATGGAAATAATCAAGGTATCCGTTTGCTTGAAGTTGATGTTGATACATCAGCATACGGAGAAGGACATATTGTTGGTGCAGTAGGTCTCAATTGGGAAACACAACTATGTGACCAGATTAGACGGGATATCCTAACAAGAGAACAGTTCGAAGCCCTATGCAATGATAGTGGTATCTCTAACGATACGACGGTGATTTTTTATGGAGATAATAACAACTGGTTTGCAACATACGCTTTATGGCAATTTCGATATTATGGACATGATGAAAGTCTGTTAAAGGTAATGAATGGTGGTCGTCAGAAATGGATTGATGAAGGTAGAGAACTTGTGACTGAAGTACCATCTTATCCAAGTACTGGATATCAAGCGAAATTTCCTGATGATAATGTCCGTGCTACAAAGGATACTGTGCTTCCAACACTTGAACAAAATGTAGTAAATCTTGTTGATGTTCGTTCTCCAGCAGAATTTTCAGGTGAAGTCATTGCTCCTCCTGGAATGAGTGAAACGGCACAACGTGGTGGTCATATTCCGGGGGCTGCAAATATACCATGGGCAACAGCAGTAGCAGAAGATGGTACTTTTAAATCTCATGACGAACTACAATCCATCTATGGTGGTGCAGGAGTTGATGATAGCAAAGAAACCATTGCATACTGTCGAATTGGTGAACGTTCATCACATACCTGGTTCGTGTTGAAGTATCTACTCGGTTATGAGAAGGTTCGTAACTATGACGGTAGTTGGACAGAATGGGGAAATTTGGTTGGTGCACCCATAGCTCGTGATTAGTTTTAATCAACTTAGATTATACCTTCCATCACTAAGTGAGAACCGAGACATTTGAGTATGAAATTTCTTACGACACATGCTATTGCATGTATGACACGACAAGATGTTGCTCGTTTGCTTAAAAGATTTAAAGAAGAAGCAAACGAAGAGGTTTGTAATCTACGTGTATTATGTGATACTCTATCAGGAAGAATGGTTTGTGAATGGGATGCAAAAGACAGGCAAACCCTTATTGACTGGTTGAAAAAGTGTAATATACAGATTAGAGGAACAGGAGAATGGATTATGACAATTCAGTACGAGTCTGTGGAGGATGAGTTATCCACTCCAAAATAGCCGTAATTCTATAGGATCAGGTATGCGATTCACAGTTGTATTGATGGTATTGACCTTCATCTTCGTACCTTTAACAGGTATTTGTGAGTTAACCCCGCAAGAGATGGGAAAACAAGATGCGCATAAAGATGTCTCACGTACCACATGGTTTATAGAAGGGTTTATAAACGGTTGTATTTTCTCATGGATTATGGGTGGTGGTCAGTTAACACAAGCTGCAAATACCCCACCCGATGTAGCTGTAGATGAGATTAAGGATCTTCTTGGTAAACCTACTGAATTTGTTGAGAAATATGTTAAAGCGTATCAATCTGAATCTGTCGTGATACAGTATCGATGGTCTAACTACGGTATTAGGTCTGGAACTGGAATCACCGCAGCACTTGTTTTTGCGTATCTGATTGGGCGACTTGAGTAGCAACTTCTAAAGATCCTTTTCACCTTCAATAATTTTAGAAACTAATTGATGTACTATTTAACAAGACAAACAGCTTTTGAAGCCTCTCATTATAATAGGATTTCTGAATTAACAGATGATGAGAACTACGAGTTGTTCGGTCCAGCAGCCAATCCGAATAGTCACGGTCACAATTATATCCTTGAAGTAATGGTTAGAGGAGATATCAATACCGAAGATGGAATGGTGATTAATCTAACTGGATTAGATCTATTGTTAAAAAATGAAGTACATACAAATTACGATCACAAACACTTAAACAGACAACATCCTGTTTTTGCTGAGAATACTGGTTTAATTCCTACCTGTGAGAACATTACGATTGAAATATGGGAACGACTGATGAAAGCTCTACCTGGTGGATTACTCCACCGGGTTCGTTTATATGAAAGTTCTGATAAATTTACTGACTATTATGGACTGAAGACTATGGTATATCTCACGAAAGTGTATGAGTTTAGTGCAGCACATCGACTACACAGTCATTATCTTTCAGATGATGAAAATAAAGAAATATTTGGTAAGTGTAACAACCCGGCAGGGCATGGACATAATTATGTTCTTGAAATAATGATAAAGGGAGAAGTGGATGAAAAGACAGGTTTAGTTGTCGGATTGGGTTTAATTGATCGTGTGGTTGAAGAACAGATAACAACCCGTTTTGACTATAAACACCTTAACATAGACACTGTTGAATTCCAAAAACTCAATCCGACATCTGAAAATTTTGTGAAAGTCCTATGGGATGTTTTAGAACCAAATTTACAACCAACTGTATTACACCGTTTACGTTTACGGGAAACCCCCAGAAATCATTTTGATTATTATGGAGAATCCTCTTATCATGATGAATAAACATGAAGCTGAGTCAAGTCTTTCTCTTGATGTTAAACATAGCATATTAGATTTAGAAAATCTTTATACACAGATTCTTGAGAATATAGGAGAAAATCCTACCCGTCAAGGACTATTGAATACTCCAAAACGTGCATCAAAAGCAATAGAATTTATGACAAGTGGTTACACACAAGATCTTAATGAAATATTGAACAATGCTATATTTGATGAAGCTTATGATGAAATGGTTATCGTCAAGGATATAGAATTTTATAGTCTTTGTGAACACCACATACTACCATTTTGGGGAAGGTGCCATGTAGGTTATCTACCTCGGAATCGCATTATTGGGTTAAGTAAAATACCACGAATCGTTGATATGTTTTCACGCCGGTTACAAGTTCAGGAGAGATTAACACGAGAGATTGCAGAGGCGATTCAAACAGCCATAGACCCGACTGGAGTTGGTGTTGTTATGGAAGGACAACATATGTGTATGATGGCAAGAGGTGTAGAAAAGCAGGCATCAAGTATGTCAACGAATGCGATGAGAGGAACATTTCGTAATGACAGTTCAACACGTTCAGAATTTTTAAGATCTGTACAAGGGATATAAATAGAAAATCAAATTAATTTTTCTGTCTAACAACTGTATTTCTACTTTCCATTAGTATGTAGAGGAATCCTATATGTCTGAGAAGAGAGAAAAGTTACCACTAAACAAGGTTGATGGAAAAGTAGTAATTATTACTGGCGCTTCAAAGGGTATAGGGAAGGCAATAGCAACTACATTAGGTGAAGCAGGTGCAACAGTAGTTTTGGCTGCACGAACTCAAAATACTCTTGATAAGGTGGTGAATGAACTTACAGATAAGGGAGTTAAGGCACTATCTGTGCCAACAGATGTTACTGACACAAAGTCAGTAGAATCACTTATTCAAAAAACATTGGATTCATATCATAAATTAGATATTCTTGTTAACAATGCAGGAAGTGGTGTTTTCGGAAATGTCGTAGATTTTCCTGTTTCTGATTGGGATAGTGTAATAAATTCTAATTTAAAAGGTCTATACCTTTGTACGAAATCTGCACTACCAACATTTGTATCTCAAGGAGATGGGCAAATCATCAATGTACTTTCAATTGCCGCGAAGGTGACATTTCAGGCATCAGCAGCATATTGTGCTGCAAAAGCAGGAGCACTTGCGTTTACTAAGGTATTATCTGCAGAAGTAAGACAACAAAATATCAGGGTGACAGCAATACTTCCCGGTTCGGTCGAAACACCTTTCTGGGAAGACATACCTCAACATCCTGATTTTGATAAGATGTTACAACCAGAACATATTGCAGAAACTGTATTATCTATTTGTCAACAACCACGCGGAATGGTTACAGAAGAAATAACTGTTACACCACCGCTTGGTATTTTATAGATAAGATGTTCGTCGATAAGAAAAAAATTACAATACCTTATTATATTGTATCTGTTTTATTTTTTGTTTTTATATTGAAACGTCCGATTCGTTTCCGAATTTGGACTTTTTGAATGCCTAATGAATCAGCTTGTAATATATTAATAACAATATCTTTATAATCTAATTCTGTCCCAGCTTCAGGGATACTCCCAGTTTCTTCAAGTATATACCCAGCAATTGTTCCGTAATCACCTGATGGAACTTTGAAATCGTAATGTTCTTCCAACAATTCCACCTCGGTTCTGCCGTCACATTCAATTATATTCGGTTCGATTAAGCGAATATAATCTGGTTCATCCCTTTCATCCTCAAACTCACCCACGATTTCTTCAATGAGATCTTCAACGGTAACCAGACCCACAATACCGCTATATTCGTTTACAGCAAAAACCATTGTATGTTGAGTGGTTTGTATTTCTTTTAGTAAACTATTGATATTCTTTGATTCAGGAACTAAATGAAGGTCTTCACGTATAAAAGGTTCAATAGTTTCAGAAAGATTATCTGTATATATCACATCTAATAAATTGACAATACCGATTATATTGTATACCCGTTCATCGTATACCGGTATTCTTGAGAAACCTGACTCAGATGCAATTTGCAAAAACTCATCATATTTTGTCGTCTTTTCAATTGCTACAATATCAACGAGAGGAACCATAACTTGTCGAACAGTACGATTTTGATAATTCAGAAGACGATGAATCATCTGGCGTTGTTGTGGAAGTAGATTCCCAGATTTTTCACCCATAGTTGCGAGTAAACGCAATTCTTCACGTTCAGCATCAATATTCGGTGAACTATATCCTCTATCAATTATTGCCATTATCCCTTTCGTTAATGTTTGTACAAAATAAATCAAAGGTGCTAAGATATATTCTGAAAAACGAAGTGGGTATGCATATCGTAATGCAAGTTTATTTGCTTGTATACGGAATATTGTCTTCGGTAAGATTTCTCCAAAGATAAGTAATAGGATGGTTACATAAGTTGTAGATATAATGAACTGTAGATTGTCTGATACTTGGAGTATTGACCCAGTCAGTTGATCCCCAAATTGAGAAATCAGAACATTTGAGATGTTCGTACCTACCAAGGTTAGTGCTAACATTTTATTCGGTGAATCTACAAGTTTCTGTACAATTCTTGCTTTGGTATTTTCTGATTCAACTAATTCGTTAAGCTGAATCTTATTGATAGAAACCAGAGCAGTTTCAGATCCGGAATAAAATGCAGATAATACAAGACAAAGAATTATTGCAATTGCAAAAGAGCAAATTAATATTACGGATGAAGCGGAAGTCCCAGCTCCAAATAAAAGTATTGATATAAGAAGTGTTTTCAAGATATGTAACAGTACCTATATTTTTATTTTATTTTCTTCAAGTATTGGGGCACGAATAACTAAACCCGTAATTATATTACCTTCTGTGGCGGTTACTTCGAATTCTATACCACCATCGTCTATACTTGATTCACCGACATCTGGAAATCGTCCATAAAGTTCAACAGCATAACCGCCAATTGTATCAGCATCATTATCTTGGAACTTGAACTCAAATATTTGATTGAGATCCCGAATACTCATACGTCCTGAGGTTTCTATCACTAACGGATTCTCAGAATGTGTTATATATTCACTTTGAGAATCATCTTTATCATGTTCATCAATTATATCCCCTACAACCTGTTCAATAATATCTTCAGAGGTTACAATACCTGAAAATCCAGCATATTCATCATTAAGAATAGCAAGCTTTGTCTTTTCATTTTTTAATTGAAGTAACAACATCCCAATCTTACGAGTTTCCAAAACAGTTACAGGTTCTCGAATTAATGGTGCATCTGATAAAATTTTTGATTTCTTAACTCTGTAGTTTAGAAACTGATCAATTGTAAATGTATTGATTTGGTCACTCCGCCATGCAACGACATCCTTAACATAGAATACACCACAGATATTATCGATCTGATCTCTATAAACAGGTATACGAGAAAATCCTGAATCTTTTGCCTGTGTTAATGTGTCTTGAATAGAAGTCGTAGTCGGAACAGCCATTACTTCAGTTCTTGGAACCATAATTTCTTTAGCTTCTATTTCTCTTAATTGTAAAATATTACTGGCAATTTTCCTTTCATCAGGGGGAAGAGTATCATCATGATATGTATTCAGAAACTCTTGCAATTCCGTTGTAGTTAATTCTTCAGTTGGTGTGGTTTGTCCTCCAAAGAGTGGCATAAGCTTATCGATAATTATCCGTAATAGCCCACGAAGTGGTGAAATTATAATAGAAAATGCCCATAAAGGAGGGGCAGTAATTCTTGCAAATGTCTCTGGATGTTTAATTGCAATTGACTTTGGTGCCATTTCACCAAAGATTAGCATTGGGAGCACACTTAATAATAATGCTAATAACGGATAGATAGACGGGAATATCTCAAAAAACACCTCTTTTACAAGACGTAGAATTAGTATTGCAAAAGTGACATTTACTAAATTGTTACCAAGAAGAACAGTAATGAATAAACGGCGTGGATTGTCTACGAAATTGACAATTGCGGAAGATTTTCCCCGATCAAGTCGTATTTTCTCTATCTGCACACGGGATAGAGCACATAATGCAGTTTCGGAACCGGAGAAAAAGCCGGAGAGTAAGAGTAAACCTACCAAACCAATCAGATAAGGTAGTAGTGGAACATCCATTCTCTTTTGTGGACGATTAATACCTTCGTCCGGAATCTAACCTCTTTTCTATCGTAATTTTTATAGCATGTTAACAATCAATCTGTATAATTAGATAAATCTTACCACAATTTAGGTTATATAGCAAATCAAATTTTGTAAATGTATAGTTATTTGTGGTAATTGTGTAGGTATTCCATTACAATAATTAAAGGTGTAATTATAAGTCGTAAAAATGAGGCAGTCAATGACAAAACTTGAACAGATGCAACGTATTGAATCAAGTGGAATAGTAGCAATTATTCGAGCTGATAGGTCACATGAGTTAATCAAAGTCGTAGAGGCAATTAATGAAGGCGGAGTAGATGTAATAGAAATTACCATGACCACCCCTGGGGCATTACAAGTTATCACAGAGGTGTCGCAGCATTTTGGAGATGGTATTCTAATTGGTGTTGGCTCAGTACTTGATGCAGAAACCGCCCGATTAGCCATGCTTGCCGGAGCCGAATTCGTAGTATGTCCTGTAACTAAGAATGATGTGATTGAAATATGTAATCGCTATGGTAAAGTTGTGATACCAGGAGCATTCACTCCAACAGAAATTCTATATGCTTGGGAAACAGGTGCAGATTATGTGAAAGTATTTCCATCAAGTGGGGTTGGTCATACCTATATCAAAGACATCAAAGCACCTCTACCACAAATCCCTCTAATTCCAACAGGTGGAATCAATGTTGAAAATGCTAAAGACTTTATCAAAGCTGGTTCTGCAGCGTTAGGTGTAGGTAGTGCCCTTGTAAGTAATAGTATTATAGAATCAGGTGATTTCAATATTCTAACACAAAGAGCTAAAGACCTTGTAACTGCTGTTAAATCTTCAAGATAAGCTAAACATTACCTTCTTGAAACACGTCTCTTATTTATCAATGAATATCTATAAATCTTGATCTTGTCATTATATTATTATCTGCGAATACAACAATTGGATGTATTCATACTATTTCATTGACAGTGTATATGTATTCTGGTAATTTCATCAATAGTCCAAATATCTCCTCTACATCTTTTGTATAAAGGTTTGTTAAGAATACAGACATGAAAATAAATGAATTAATATTAGGAAAATATAGGCTGCTTGAATATCTAAGTGGGGGCAGCTTTTCATCTGTATTTCGCGCGCGCGAGGAAATGACAAACCGTATTGTTGCCATAAAAGCGCTTTCAAAAGATGCTTATCCTGAAGACCGAATCCGGTATTTGTTAACAGAACTACAAGCCATGTCCAATATAAGCGGACATCCGAATATTGTCTCAATTCATACAGTTGAACCCGGTAGTGATAATTGTCTTGCATGGATAGTAATGGAATATATTGAAGGAATGAACTTGCATAAACTCGTTCAACAGGGTGCTTTAACCCTCAACGAAGTTGTAAATATAGGGGTTGATATCTGTAATGGATTGAAAGCAGCCCATGCCCAAAATATCCTTCATCGAGATATAAAACCTCAAAATATCCTGCTTACAAAAGAGAAAAAAGCTAAGATTGCTGATTTTAGTATCGCCCGTATTTTCGGTGATTCTACTGAATTTGCTGTAACTATGACTGGCACAAGACGCTATATGGCACCAGAACAGCATTATGGAGCTTATGATTATCGCGCAGATCTATATGCAACCGGTTTAGTTTTGTATGAGGCATTAACCAAACAATTCCCTTTTTCAGGTGATGCAGATGTAATTGATAAGAAAAAAGCATCAGGAGAAATTGAAAATCTGGATAAATGTCCAGAGGAATTCAGACATTTTACCTTGAAAGCACTCCATCGTGATGTTGAAAAACGGTATCAAACAGCCGCTGAGATGTATGATGAACTTGATAGAATACGTCGCTGGCAATACGAACAACAAGCTTCTGTACTAATTGCACAAAGTTCGAACTCACCAGAAACTGAATTAGCCAGTGCTCTTGAACGGTGTAGAAATACATTCCGTTTAGAGATTGATATAGCTGAACGTATCAATCAGAATTTGTTCTTCGAAAAACGGAATCGCGCTGAAAAAGATAATCGTGAACGATTAAAAATACGACTCAGGCAACACTATTCTGATGCAGTTGGATTTGCACATAACAATGACTTAGAGAATACTCTTAATGAAATAAATAAAGCACATAATCTATCTTTACAGGATAATGATCTTGTTGAACAAGCTGATTCGCTCTTTAGAGAAATGGGTGAAATTATCCCAAAAAAAGCTGGGTTGACGGTATATGATATTGCAGAGATAATTACAGAGTTGTCAGAACCAGAAAAAGACACTCTCCATGATCTATTATCCATACCTAATTCTCACAAAAATATTCAACCTGAAGATGAAACTGATTCAGAATATGAAGAGGTTATCTCAAATGAAGAATTCAACAATCAACATAATACAGTCCTACCAGTACAACCTGCAAGTAATTATCGCGCTTTAATTGAAGAAGCCTCTCCAGAATTTCTCTTAGATAAAGTTCATGAAGATATACAATATCCGCATGAAGAAGAAGCAGCGAATATATATCAACAAGCACAGATATATACCCAACAAGATAATATGAAAAAGTGCATTATACAATATAAAAGGCTCGGGGCATTTTATTACAGGTATGCAAGACGTTTTATACGTATGGACGAAATCGAACTTGTTGCCAACTGTTATACTCGTGCCCGATTCGCTTATGCAGCAGCGAGAAAACTTAGAGATGCAAAAAAGAATGCCAGAAACGGTGGTGCGTATTATCTTCATTTAGCAAGACAACTTGAAATGCAACGAGCATGGTTTGAAGCAGGTAAATCGTACATCCTTGCAGCAGATAATTACCATTATGCACAACAACCAATTGAAGTTGAAAAATGTGAATCTGCTGCAACTGTATGTTATTTCAATGCTGCTGAGAGTGCACATGTCAAAGGTGAACTTCAAACTGCTTATGATTTCTACATGTTAATCCTATCTATAGGTGAGAAGTTGGAAAATCCTACAAAGGCAGTCATCGAAGCACAAAAACTTGTGGATATTATTTGGAATCAAAGCAATGAATATTATAAAGAGTAAATACATCACATACAAAAATAACCTTTTTGTCCACTACAGAAATCAACCAAACCTCATTATATATGTAATCCAATAATGGTTTTAATCCTGACCAAATCACTTAAACTCAACTTGATTAGTAGAACACCGAATGTACGATATTCTCACAATTGGTAGAAGTTCCATAGACCTCTATTCTAATGATGTTGGAAGTCCATTCTCAGAAATCACAAGTTTTGGTGCCTTTGTAGGAGGGTGTCCAACAAATATCAGTGTTGGCACACGTCGTCTTGGGATGAAATCAGTCCTTCTGACAGCTATAGGTGATGATCCGGTTGGTGATTTTTTAATCAAGTTCTTGAATGATGAGGGTATTGAAACCAAATATATAGTCACTAAAGATGGGTATCGTACCAGTGCAGTTGTACTTGGAATTGAACCACCTGATCGTTTTCCATTAATCTATTATAGAGACAATTGTGCAGATATTGAACTCACTATTGATGATGTAATTGCTTCCCCTATAATTGATAGTCGTGCTATACTCATATCCGGTACAGGTCTTAGTAAAGAACCGAGTCGAAGTGCTACCTTGTTTGCTATTGAACAAGCAAGAAAATTTGAACTCTTGGTGTTTTTGGATTTAGACTTTCGAGCTGATCAATGGCATGATCCTCGTGCTTACGGTGTTAGTGTACGTAATGCATTACATAATATAGATATTGCAATTGGTACGGAAGAAGAAATAAAAGCAGCTTCACTTTCCAGTATCTCAGATATATCAATAGAACATTCTCAAATCTCAAACCCAAATATTGATGGCGATCTGAATGAAGCGATTTCAAACATCCTTGTATCAGGTCCTAAAGCACTTGTAGTAAAGCGAGGAAGCGATGGAGCAGAAGTACATCTAAAATCTGGTGATGTAATTCATGCACCTCCGTACCCTGTTGAAATCTATAATACCCTTGGTGCAGGAGATGCGTTCGCAAGTGGATTTATCTATGGGATCTTAAACGAATGGGATTGGAGAAAAGCTGCACGCCTTGGAAATGCTACAGGAGCGATAGTAGTTACACGACATGGATGTGCAAACTTTATGCCTACTATGGAAGAGGTAAACGCTTTTATTGCGGAACGGGAAGAATTATAATGTATTAAATGAACAATCATAAGGATGAATAATATGAAATCTCGAAAACTAACAATGGGACAAGCCATTGTACAATTTCTAACACAGCAATATGTAGAGAGAGATGGTGAAGAAACAGCCTTTTTCGCTGGTATGTTTGGAATTTTTGGCCACGGGAATGTTGCGGGTATAGGACAGGCATTACATCAATATTCTGATTCATTTCGTTTTTTCCAAACACGAAATGAACAATCCATGGTACATACTGCTGCCGCTTATGCAAAAATGAGTAATCGGTTGAGTACTATCGCATGTACTTCATCAATTGGACCTGGTGCTACCAACATGCTAACAGCGGCTGCAGGCGCAACAATTAACCGTTTACCAGTGTTACTATTCCCTGGAGATATTTTTTCAACTCGATTAGTAGCACCCGTGTTACAGCAATTAGAGTCCCCCAATTCACAAGATATTTCAGTTAATGATTGTTTTAAACCAATCTCTCGTTATTGGGATCGTATTAACCGGCCTGAACAGATAATTACAGCTTTACCAGAGGCAATGCGTGTACTTACTTCTCAAGTTGACACTGGAACTGTAACTTTGGCACTACCACAAGATGTTCAAGCAGAAGCATATCCATATCCAGAACAGTTGTTTGAAAAACGGGTGTATACCATTGGAAGACCTCGTCCTGACACAAAATTACTTAATACTGCAATAGAATGGATTTCAAAAAGCAAGAAACCGATTATAATTGCAGGTGGCGGAGTGATATATAGTGATGCAACCGAGCATTTGGCAAAGTTGGTTGAAAAAACAGGTATCCCCGTTGGTGAAACATTTGCTGGAAAAGGTTCCCTTAACTATGATCATCCCAATAATCTTGGTTCTATTGGTGCTACGGGGACACCAGGCGCAAATATATTAGCACGAGAAGCTGATTTAGTAATTGCAATTGGTACAAGATTAAGTGATTTTACAACTGCATCAAAAACTGCATTTCAAAATCCAGATGTTCGATTTATTAACATTAATATTGCTGAGTTTGATGCTGCAAAACATTCAGCGCTTCCCTTAGTAGCAGATGCTCAAGTGACTCTAACAGAATTAATTGATGCATTAGAGAATTATAAAGTTGATAGAAATTACACAGATCGTATTTCTATATTTAAAGAAGAATGGGAAGAAGAGGTAGAACGTCTATATCGAATAAACCACCACCCTTTACCTGCTCAAAGCGAGGTAATTGGTGTAGTCAATGATTTTTCAAGACCTGAAGATGTTGTTGTTTGTGCTGCAGGAAGTCTTCCTGGGGATTTACATAAATTATGGCGTACTCGGAATCCGAAACAATTCCATCTTGAATATGGATACTCATGTATGGGGTATGAAATTGCCGGTGGTTTAGGTATAAAAATGGCAGATCCAACACGGGATGTTTATGTACTGGTTGGAGATGGATCGTACCTCATGTTGGCACAAGAGATCATTACTTCTATCCAAGAAGATTATAAACTGATTATTGTGTTAATAAATAATAACGGACATAGTAGTATTGGTGGGTTATCAAGGGCTACTGGTGCTGAAGGCTTTGCAACGCGATTTCGTTATCGTGATCCTGATTCAGGTGAATTACATGGAGATTTCTTACCAGTTGATTTAGCAGCAAATGCAAAGAGTCTGGGAGCCAACGTAATTGAAACAACAACAGTTCAAAGTCTAAAGTCTGCCTTACAGGAGGCACGCGATGCAGAAACTACAACTGTTGTAACAATTGATGTAGATTATGATGTTGGTGTACCTCAGTATGAATCATGGTGGGATGTACCCGTAGCAGAAGTATCAGATGTTGATAGTGCTAAAGAAGCCTATGAAGAATATATAGTGGCTAAACAAAAAGAACGGTATTTTCTGTGATAACGAAGTTGAATTATGTTCATTTGAAATAAAATCTCGTTTTCGATATAGTATGATTCATTTAAAAGATTTAGACACATATATAAACTTAGAATATTGAAATAATTATTTAGGAGATGTAACAACATGAAAGCGTCGGAATTATTAAACAAACTCAAGGAGGGAGAAGCCATTCCCTGCAGCAATTGCGATGAAAAGATACCTGCTGACGAAATGATGAGCTTTGTCTTTAAATTAGGCAAGTTGGCTCCTCGTATGGAAAACGTCAACGTTGGAGACATTACTTGTGTACAATGTCAAGAGGCTGATCCAGATATAAAAATCACTCCTCGTGGTCCTGATGTAAAATTCGTTCGTGGAAATTAAGCGATTATGACTGCTTCTCAGAGATGAGGGAACAAGATGTCAGAAAGAATAGTGGGAAGAAATCCTGTCTTGGAAGCACTCTTAAGTGATACACGAACTATAGAAAAGATTTGGGTTGCAAAAGACAACCAACATCCTCGTCTACAAGAGATCATAAAGACAGCAAAAAGAAAAGGAATTCATTGTCATCGTTGTCCCAGAAATCAACTTGATAAATATCATACTAACCATCAAGGGGTAATTGCGGATATTAGTGAATTTCAGTATACAGACTTATCACTACTGTTGGAAAAAATAGAAAAGAGAAAAGATGCTCCAACAGTAATGATTATGTTAGATCAGATCCAAGATCCAAGAAACTTCGGTGCTATCCTAAGAACAGCCAATGCCACTAACACAGATGGTGTGTTAATACCGAAAAACAATGCAGTGAGTATGACAACAGAAGTACATAAAGCAGCTGCAGGGAGTGCAGAATATACACCTATTACAAGAGTGGCAAATCTTGCACAGACTATAGAAATACTAAAAGATGTTGGTGTCTGGGTGGTTGGAGCTTCTGATGAAGCGGATCAACAATATACCTCTGCCGATTTTACAGTTCCGCTCTGTATTGTTTTAGGTAATGAAGGGAAGGGAATTCGTCGTTTGGTTAAACAAAAATGTGATTATATGGTACATATCCCGATGTTGGGCAAAATCAGTTCATTGAATGTATCAGTTACTGCAGGTGTATTGTTATACGAGGTTTTAAGGCAACGCGCGATTAAATAACACCTTCCTCTTTCAGACTATAGAAGATACCATCACCAATAATTATATGGTCTAATACTTTAATCCCAACATAATTACCCGCCTCAATCAGCTGTTTTGTTGCCCGAATGTCTTCTTGACTCGGTTGAGGATCGCCTGATGGATGATTATGTGCAAGGACTATAGAATTTGCAGATTCCTCAATTGCAAATCTGAAAATCTCCCGCGGATGAAAAACACTTGCATTTAACGTGCCTTCAAATACAGTTTCCTCTGATAATTTCTTACCCCAACTGACTTCGTTATCGCTGTCTCCAGCAATACCTTGGCTTGCCACTCCACCTTTTGTGTCAAGACACATGACGCAAACAACTTCTTTTCTTAGGTCACGCATAATTGGCATCAGATGATCAGCAACATCCTTTGGTGAACCTATTTTTATTCTCTCTGAATGTGATTTTGCTAAACGTCTACCTAATTCAAAGGCTGCAACCAATTGTGCAGCTTTTGCGGAACCGACTCCTTTTACAGACTCGAATTGTTTAGGTCTATTCTCTGACATCCGTTTTAAATCATTATCATAAGTAGTTAAGATCTGCTCACCAAGTTCTAAAGCTGTTGTACCTTGGAAGCCACTTTTTAGGATAATGGCTATTAGTTCAGAAGTCTTTAAATGAGAGGGACCAAGTTTATACAGTCGTTCACGAGGACGTTCTTCTTTTGGAAGGTCTTTTATTCTTAACTTATCAACTGAATACATTAAATTGCTTTCTATTGAAATATTGTTATAGTAATTTTAAGTATAGTCACTTTCGGAAGTGATTACAAGTCAAATTACAAGCTACAACGAGTATTCAAGGAATAATGTAATTCAACTGATTATAGATTTATAAATATCGGTTAAATAACTAAGTTTAAATCTACAATTTTAATTATTATCTTGTACTTTGGATACAAATATACATTGTATTTTTAACAAAAACCATGTTGAAGATTTATCGAACTATATAAACCTTGAACCAGTCAAATGATATACGTTTTTCTTAATTGGATGAAAATATATATGACTAATATGGATCTTTATTACCCTCAAATTGAACTTTGTAATGAGTAAACATACACATATTTATTCCGTTAATGCTTTTGAATATAAAACTTATTCTCTTTGGTTAATAGTTATACAGACTTATAACATACTCAAGCATATGATTAAACACTGGAAAATACACAAACAACAATCTGAGTTGATGATTCATTATAAAATTCACCAAAAAACCACTTATTCGCAATCTATAGTTAATCTTTTGAAGATTTCTATATTAGTTTATTACATTTAGTTGACATATATTTTCTAATCCTATATAATTAGAACTATAATTATCTAACAATCGTGTAATTATAGATTGAAGTAAGGAGTAAAAAATGGCAACAACAGTACGACATAAAGATGGTGTAGCGATCTTAGAACCAGCAGGTAAAATTATGGGGACTGGAGTATCAGAATTACGTGAAACAATTACAACTGAAATTGATGCTTCTGATACTCCAAAAATTCTGATAGATTTTGAAAAAGTTAATATGATGGATAGTTCAGGCCTGGGAACTCTTATGGGTGCCCATGTAACTATTACCAGAAAAGGTGGTAGGGTTGGTGTTCTCAATGTAGGTAAGAATATCAAAAATCTTATTGTCCGAAGTAGGCTTGCAAGCATATTTGAACATTTTAATACCGAGGATGAAGCCATCACAACATTAACAACCGAAAGTTAAATCCCATATACACTAAGACTAATTTTTTGTAGAGGATAGAACTATGGCAATCAAAAAATCTCAACGGGATGGTGTCACGATCTTTAAGCTTGAAGGTAGGATTATTGCTCCGCATATAAGTGAAGTGACAGATCTTATTGAACAGGAATTAAAGAATATGGAAGATCCTCCTAACCTTGTTTTTGACTTCAAAGATGTTACAAGCATGGATAGTTCAGGTCTTGGTGCGATAATGAAAATTTACACAGACGTTCAACCGCGGGGTGGATCAATTGCTGTCATAAACGTTAATAAACATGTAAAAAATTTAATTGTTATGGCAAGACTTATAACTGTTTTTCAAAATTTTGAAAGTGAAGAGGAGGCAGTCAATTCATTATTGAATCCTCTTAACCAACCAAAACAGTAAGGAATGGTTTCAGTACATTATGATAAAAAATATCCTCGTTTCTATCGGTGATACTGATTATGAAAGAAATGCATTTGATTACGCAGGTCAACTTGCCGTGCTCTTAGGAACACACCTATCATGTGTCTTTTTTCAAGACAGTTCTCACGGAGGTAGTTCAGAAGTCGCTGAAACCATTTTGGGTCGTACTGAAAAGGAATGTGAACTTTATGATTTTTTAGATTATCATATTGAAGCAGTAGCAGGCAATCCGAGACAAATGATATGTCAGAAAGCACATTCTGCCGATTTAGTCGTCATAGGTCTACCAGAAGATATAAAAACACACGGATTAAAACTAATACAAAACCAGATAGATGATATACTGGCTCATATAACGAAACCCATCATAATTGTACACGAACAATGTACCCTCTTACGAAAAATACTCACAGTTCATCATGGGGACATCTATTCTGATCATGTTCTAACTCTATCAGCTGAAATTGCCGAGTTGACTAAGTCTGATCTCTTAGGTTTAGCACTCTCAGACACACCTGAAGAAGCATCAGAAATCAGACAACAAATGGATGACTACCTCAAGTTTTATGATGTATCATCAGAGTTTATTACTGCCCTTGGATTTACTGTAACAAATATCTTGGAAAACGCTGAAGAAAACGACTGCGATTTGATTGCTATCAGTGCAAGCCATCATGGTCGCCTCTATGAAATGGTTTTTCAAAGTACAACACAAACTGTTGTTAAACTTGCTAATCGCGCTGTTTTAGTTACGAAGTGATGGTGAACCGCATGTCACCTGAAATTGAAGTATTTAGAAATAACCCTTTTTTTCAGATGTCTGCGGAAATGTTCGCCATTATAACTTTTGAAGGCATCTTAATCCCTCTTAATCCTTCCTGGGAAGATACTCTCGGTTATTCATTAGAAGAACTTCAATCACGATCTTGGATTGAATTAATTCATTCTGATGACCGTCCATCCGTCCTCTCCGAGATCAATAAATTAAATGATAACGATTCATTAAATACGACTTTTGAGGCACGACTACATAGCATTGATGAAGAATATAAAAGGCTTCAATTTATCATACGTTTAGACCGTGAACAGTCGATCTATTATGTATTGGCAAGGGATACTTCATCAGTAATGCAGATGGAGAATAAGCTTCGTGATAATGAGCTAAAGTTCCAACAATTAGCTGCAATGCATACTCAAGAAAGTGAATTTCTCCATACATTGATGGATAATAATCCTGATCATATATATTTTAAGGATATCGATAGTCAATTCATTCGTATTAGCCGATCTCTTGCGAACCGATTCGGTCTTAAAGATCCATCTGATGCGATTGGTAAAACTGATTTTGATTTCTTCACGAGAGAACATGCACATCAAGCATATGAAGATGAGAAAACAGTTATTGAATCTGGAAAACCGATAGAAGCTAAACAAGAAAAAGAAACCTGGCCTGGTTCGCAGGATACTTGGGTATCAACAACTAAAGTTCCAATCCGGGATAGAAGCGGTCGAATTAAAGGTACATGCGGTATTTCAAGAGATATTACTGAATACCATCGTGCTGATCAAGCACTACGAGATTCTGAAGCTAAATGGCGTTCATTAGTCGAAAGTGCACCGGATATAATTTCAACTCTCGACTTGAATTATACACTACAATTCATTAATAGAATTCCTCCAGCAGCTGAGGTAGCAGTTGAAGATGTTGTAGGTAAAAGTATTTTTGAATTCCTTACTGAAGAACATCATGATGGGTTTCGTCAAGCATGCCGTCAAGTAATTGATACAGGTGAAGTAGCAGGCTATGAAATTCAAGGTAGACTGAGTGGAAATTGGTATGCCTCATGCTTGGGACCAATTATACGTGATGGAAAAATAGTTGGTTTTCTGATGACATCAACCGATATATCCGCACGAAAACAAGCTGAAACAGAATTACAAGAGAGTGAACAACGTTTTCGTCGAGCAGTTCTTAATGCACCACTACCTATTATGATTCACGATGAAAATGGAGAAATAATTCTCATTAGTCGGGCATGGACTGAACTAACTGGTTATAGTCCAGAAGAAATGACCACTGTATCTAACTGGTTAGAACAAGCCAATCAAGAGTTAAGCAAGGACATTCAGGAATATCTTGTTCAAGTCAATCTTAACAAGGAACGAGTGACACCTGCACAGTATGATATTACTACAAAAGCAGGTGAAAAACAGATTTGGGAGTTTAGTTCATCTCTTCTCGGAATACAACAAGATGGAACTCGAATTATCATTAGTATGGCTCTTGATAATACTGATCGGATAAAAGCCCAACAAGCTATGCAGAATGCTAAAGAAACTGCTGAATATGCAAGTAGAGCAAAAAGTGATTTTCTGGCAAATATGAGTCATGAATTACGTACACCATTAAATGCTATAATAGGATTCGCAGAAATTCTAAGAGATGAACTTGTCGGTCCTGTAAATGAAGAACAAAAAGAATGTATTAACGATATTAGGGTTAGTGGACAGCATTTACTGGAAATGATTAATGATATTCTTGATTTATCTAAAATTGAAGCTGGAAAAATGTCATTACAACTTGAAGAATTTCATATTCTTGACGCTGTTGAAGAGGTTAATGCAATAATAAATGCTTTGGCGATGAAAAAAAATATTGAACTTAGTTTGGCTTGTCCAGAAAATGGAACTATTGAGGCTGACAGAATCAAAGTCAAACAAATTTTCTATAACCTCCTTTCAAACGCTGTCAAGTTTACTCCGGATAATGGGAAAGTAACAACAAATTTGAAGGTAACCACCTCCGATTTATATGTAATGGTTACAGACACAGGTATCGGCATTTCAGAGGAAGATCAAATGAAACTATTTGCACCTTTCACACAGATTGATACATCAAAATCCAGACGGTATGGGGGAACAGGTCTCGGTTTAGCACTAACCCAAAGATTGATTGAATTACATCAAGGAGAAATTAGTGTGACAAGTGAAGAAGGAAAAGGCAGTACGTTTTCATTCAGTATCCCTATTACCCAATCTTAAGATAAACATTCCTTCTATTTGTATAATTACACATTAAAGTTCTGCTACAGTTATACAAGAATCCAAGTAATCTCTATTTGACTATCCACTTCATAAGATTATGATGAATTGAGTTTTGATGCTCCTAATAATTAAGTATGGTGTACAAATTTGGATAACGATTTGGTTCAAATCTTAGTAATAGAAGACCAAGCATTAAATAGAAAAGTTGTCAGGATTGTCCTTGAATCAGCAGGATATAGTGTAGTTGAATCTGTTAATGCTACTGAAGCACTTACATATTTAGAGAATTCAATCCCCTCGCTCATCCTTATGGATATTGCGCTGCCAGGAAAAAGTGGTGAAGAATTGACACGTCTAATTAAGTCAGAACCAAAATTGTGCAGTATTCCTATAATTGCCATAACTGCAGCAGCAATGTCAGGAGACAAAGAACGCCTACTCAAGGCTGGCTGCGATGATTATTTAAGCAAACCTATTGATACACATGTTTTAGTTGAACGAGTAAAACACCACATTAAAAAGAAGACTACATGATCGTTGAAGAAACCGCTAATATTCTTGTTGTCGACGATGAACCCCGAAACATCAAGATACTACAAATTCAACTCCAGACTCGAGGCTACATAGTTAGAACTGCTTGTGATGGAGAAGAGGCATTAGACTCAATTAAAAAAGATGCACCAGACCTTATCTTATTAGATATCAATATGCCCAAAATAGATGGATTTGAAGTGGTAAAAAGGGTGAGAGCTGATAAAAATACAGAATTCATACCAATCATTATGATCACTGCTCTACGGGATACACAAGAAAACAGGATTAAGGCTGTGGAAGCGGGAGCAGATGATTTTATCGAAAAACCTTTTAATAGTTTTGAGGTATTAGCAAGAATAAAGTCTTTACTACGTATAAAACAATACCATGACACTTTGGAAGAATATAATACTCGTTTAGAATCTGAACTTCAAATGGCACGGAATGTACAAGAAATCCTGATACCAAAAAATGGACCACAGGAAATTGGAGCCTTTAAAATTGCTTCACACTGTTCACCCGCACTTGCAGTTGGCGGAGATTTTTATGATTTATGGGAAATAGATGAAAATAGAATGGGATTTCTAATTTCGGATGTCATGGGACATGGTGCATCTGCAGCACTCATTACTGTCTTCATAAAGACTATACTATCTGAACATAGAGATGTAGTTGATGATAACCCCGCAGAAATTATTAGATTACTTAATACTCGATTTAATGATATGATTAGCACACATCTGTTTATGTTTGCCACAGCCTTTTGTGGAGTAATTGATCTAAAATCAAAAGAATTGGTATGTGCCAATGCAGGACATCCCTTTCCTTTCTTACGGAGTGATTCAGATTCAAGTTATACACTAATTACAAATGGACATTCAGGGAATGGTTTAGGGATCTGGCGAGAATCAGAGTATGAAAACTGTCGTTATACCTTCGAACATTCAAGTCGAATGTTCCTTTACACTGATGGCGCCTATGAAGTGAAGAATTCAAAGGGTGAAGAATTTTCTGTTGAAAGGTTGAAAGATGTTGTATCAGAATGTGAAAATGAGAGACCGATGGATTTGATTGAGTATGTCTCACAATCCATAAGTACATTTTCGGATACTTCTCCGAATCCAGACGATTTAACTCTCATTGTCGTTCAAGGAAATCTTAACTGATAATCTCCTATCTATTAAAGTGAACCGTCACATCGGTCCCCCCAGAATTATTGGCTTGTATTTTGTGTCCATCTGTGAGACATTCAATAAGATATAACCCGTGTCCACCTTCACCTTCAGGAGTACGTTGTGCCTGTATTTCTGCGAGTCTTTCAGGCGTGAACCAGTTTGTTGTATTTCTGTCTCCTGTATCTCTTACCATCACCTCTAAGAATTGTTTATCAACAGTAACAATTATTATAACTACGGATTCTGTTGACTTAGAACCGTGGTTAACAGCATTACTACAAATTTCATCAAGTGCGAGTTGTATGTCGGCTGTTCGCTTCTTAGTAAAGCCGAGTGTTTCGGATAACTTACCTATAAACACCCTAACAGATTCAATATAACATACATTACTGGGCATTTTAAACTCAATATAGTCTCTTTCCATAGGTTAGTACCAATATGTTGGAATACGACTAAAATGCCGCCAGCGCGCTCTTCTCAGATTCATATATCTCAACTACGCTGGATGCCCCTATGAGATTAAATGTACGTGTGAGTGGTGGACCTAAGTGACAAAGTTTCAGATCACCACCGTTTTGACGAAGTCGCTTTGCAATACCTACTAACGTTCCTACGGCAGTACTATTGATATGGTTAACTTCACTGAAATTTACAACTACTTTATCTACTTTATTTGCGATAAGTCCATCAAGAATCTTACGCAAATCTAATGCAGCATAACTGCTTAAATCTGTCATGACATCAATTATTTTGATATCTGCGCTATCACGAACCGTCATTAATTCGGTTCTTGCCATATATTATCACCTACCGTTGTTAAAATCCATATTATCATTATAGTTTATAATCATATATTTGGCAAGAGGATTAAGTTGTGAAATACACTACAATTTAATAATATAAAAATACGACTATTTAGATTCTTTTCATACTTACCAAGTGAAATATATACGGGTTGTTAACAAAAGTTCATACAAAGATAGGATGTACATCCCTGTGTTTTAATCTTTTTTACCATTATCTCTCATAAGCTTTAGTTAGCATGTTTTTTGTTGATATTACTGTCTATGAGCTGGAAAATATACATATATTCTATAAGAATTTCATCTATCCAGAACATTTTTATATTTTGTATTTAATTCACATCTGAGACAAGATTTAAATGTTGCAATTCAATGCACATTGTGATATACTATATATCAAGCGACTGAAAGTGCCAGCAGCACTTCGAAACAAGGAGGAACTGGCGGACTTAACGCTACAACGCGTTAACAACATACCCAGACATCTTAATGAATAACGAACAGAACCATACAGACGATTCCACTGTTAATGTGGATACAGAAGAAGAAACAGTTGACGGTACAACTGAAACAGAGCACGATGAAGTAAGTGAGACGGAAACAACAGCACCAATTGACCAATCTTCCGATAGTGAGACAGAAGTTCAAGACGATGGCACTGATGATACTTCTGAAGTAGATGAAGATAACCAGGTGGAGTTTGCTGCTGATGAAACTGATCAAGGGGATTTAACAGACAACACTGAAGACATTATCCAGTTTGAAGAAAACCCTCCTACCGAAGACCCCGATTCCGATATATCAGATGAAAATCAACAGACACCAGAATCTGTTGATGCTGAGAGTGATACATCTGAAGAGCAATCTGACGATACACCAAGTGCAGAAGAAACCAATACCGATACAACAGATGATTCGTCAGAAACAGTTGATGTTACTGCCGAATCTGATACAGTCGAAGATTCATCTTCACAAGAAGAAACCGATACAGGTGAAGAACAGGCTGCAATGAGCCAAGAATCTCTTGAAGAAGCGTATGATAATTCACTTAAAGCCTTTACTGATGGTGAAATCGTAAAAGGCACTGTAGTTGATGTTAGCCGTGATGAAGTCATGATTGACATCGGCTTCAAATCTGAAGGGTATATACCCGCATCAGAGTTTGATTCACAAGAAAATGATCTACCCACTGTGGCAGTAGGCGATCAAATTGATGTATATATTGTTCGTCGGGAAGATATGGATGGACAAATAGTATTATCAAAGAAGATTGCAGATCAAACTCTTGTTTGGGATGAGATTACCGAAGCATTTGAAAGTGGTACACCTGTTGAAGGACGGATTACCGAGCGGATTAAAGGTGGACTACAAGTATACGTTGGTTCTTTACGCGGATTCCTACCAGCATCCCAAGTTGAACTACGTCCAATTTCAAATCTTGACGAGTATATTGGGGAAGTTTTCCCAATGAAAGTCATCAGCATGAGTAAACGCCGACACAATATCGTTCTCTCACGTCGGGCATTTCTTGAAGCTGAAATGGCGGAAAAGAAAGAAGAAGTTCTGAAAAATCTTGAAGTTGGCCAACTCATCAATGGTGTTGTTAAGAACATTACAGCATTTGGTGCTTTTGTTGACCTGGGTGGCGTTGATGGACTACTCCATAAAACCGATATGGCGTGGAAACGGATTAATCATCCATCAGAAATCGTTGCCATTGGTGATGAATTAGAAGTTCAAGTAATTGCAATCGGCGAAGATAATGAAAAAATTTCCTTAGGATTAAAACAAAAAACTAATGATCCATGGGAAAACGTAGAAGAAAAATATATTGTTGGATCAAGAGTTAGCGGTGCTGTGGTTAATATAGTCAACTATGGTGTGTTTGTTCAACTTGAAGAAGCAGTTGAAGGATTGATTCATGTTTCTGAAATGTCTTGGACACGACGTAATGTTGCACCTTCCCGAATAGTGACTAAAGGTGAAGAAATTGAGGCAATCGTCCTTGAAATTTCTAAGGAAGACAAGAGAATATCTTTAGGTATAAAACAGTTACAAGAAAATCCATGGGAACTACTCGAACAAAGATATCCTGTTGGAACTAAGATCAATGGACGAATCCGTAATCTTACCAATTTTGGTGCTTTTGTTGAAATTGAAGAAGGCATTGACGGGTTAATACATACTTCTGACCTATCTTGGACTGATAGGGCTACAAACCCTCAAGAATTTTTGAAGGAAGGCGATGAAGTTGAAGTTGTAGTATTACAAATTGATGCTTCTGAACGACGTGTTTCATTAGGTTTAAAGCAGACACAACCTGATCCATGGAGTGAAGTTCCAGAAAAATATAAGGTCGGTTCGGTGGTTCGAGGTAAAATTGTTAATCTTACAAGTTTTGGGGCTTTTACTAAACTTGAAGAAGGTATTGACGGATTGATTCATATTTCTGAGATCGCTGATCGTAGGATCGAAAGACCTGAAGAAGTAGTATCTGTTGGTGATGAAATTGATGTAAAAGTCATTAACCTTGATCCTAAAGGAAGACGGATTGGATTAAGTCTAAAAGCTGCCATTGCCGATCAAGAACGCGCAGCAAATCCACCAGATGAACAAGAACATCAGGAACGACCCCGACGCGAACGACATGCACCACAACGACAACAAAGACAGCCTGAACCTGTTGAAGAAGAAGAAACCATTATGGGAGCATTGTTGAAACAGGAAATGGGTAAAAACAACGTCAATAATCTTACCAACACTGAGGAAACAGAAACAAATCAAGAAGTTCAGTCTTCAGAAGATACGGATACGCCTGAGGTAGAAGAACAGAATACTGAAGAATCTGTTGAGACTGAAGTTACAGATGAGACCCAAAGTTCTGAGAATTCTGATACTCCTGATGACAGTGAGAATCCAGATGATTCTCAACCATCTGAGGATGACCTTGCTACACAGGAACCTGAGAATTCTGAAAATTAAACTTATTTGTCTCATTTACTTTTCTATACCTGTAATTCCACCAGAGATAAACACATTATAGTTTTTATTAGTCAATAGAGCACTTCTGAGCAGAATTTCTCATTATGCTTAGGAGTGCTCTTCTATCACGTATTTATGGATTTTTATATGTTCCAAGAATTGAATAAAAACCAATCTATGAATACAGGAGAACCGAATTGAGCCGTCATTTTTTATTTTCCTCTGAGTCTGTTACGGAAGGACATCCAGATAAAATCGCAGATCAAATTTCAGATGCTGTTCTTGATGCTATATTTACTGAAGATCCACAGGGCAGGGTTGCATGTGAAACTCTTGTCACAACCGGCTTAGCAATTATTGCCGGTGAAATTACGACAACTGGAAGTCCAAACCTGCAAGAAATTGCCCGAACAGTTATTTCAGATATTGGATACAATAATCCAGAGTATGGTTTTGATGCTGAGAATAGTGCCGTTTTAGTCACCGTAGATAAACAATCTCCTGATATTGCCCTGGGAGTAAATCCTGGTGGGGCAGGAGACCAAGGTATGATGTTTGGGTACGCTTGTACCGAGACACCCGAATTAATGCCTCTTCCAATTACATTAGCTCACCAATTAACACACCGTTTAGCACAAGTTCGTAAAGAGAATATCCTTACATTCATCCGCCCTGATGGAAAATCA
Source organism: Candidatus Poribacteria bacterium (assembly GCA_022394755.1). Taxonomy (GTDB): domain Bacteria; phylum Poribacteria; class WGA-4E; order WGA-4E; family WGA-3G; genus MSPOR6. The sequence continues at coordinate 26,086 of JAGFCA010000095.1, read as the reverse complement.
CAGGTAACTGTCGAATATGTTGATAATAAACCTGTTGGGGTAACCTCTATCGTTGTTTCATCACAACATGATCCCGATGTATCAGATACAGATTTAAGAGATGGAATCATAGACGAAGTTATCAAACCGGTAATTCCAGAAAACCTCATGAGTCAAGATGTTGTCTTTCACATTAACCCGACAGGTCGATTTGTTACTGGCGGTCCACAAGGAGATGCAGGACTTACAGGTAGGAAAATTATTGTTGACACTTATGGTGGGATGGGACGCCATGGTGGTGGGGCATTCTCAGGAAAAGATCCAACAAAAGTTGATAGAAGTGCTGCATACGCTGCCAGACACGCTGCTAAGAATTTAGTTGCCGCTGGTTTAGCAGATAGGTGTGAAATTCAAATTGCATACGCAATCGGTAGAATCGCTCCAGTGTCAGTTATGGTAGATACATTTGGCACAGGTGATGATGAAAAGGCAACTCAATTGGTTAACGAACATTTCGATTTAACTCCTTCAGGTATCATTGATAGATTGAACTTAAGGAAACCTATATATAGAAATACAGCAGCCTATGGACATTTTGGCAGAACAGAACCAGGATTCACATGGGAAAACACAGATTATGTGGATAGAATAAAAGGATAATTAGGACTATGGACTACGATATAAAAAGTACTGACCTTGCAACTACAGGACATCAAAGAATTGAATGGGCAAAACGTTTTATGCCTGTTCTAACTTCAATACGAGAACGTTTCATTACCGAACAACCTTTGCAAGGTATGAAGGTTTCCGCATGTTTACACGTAACAACTGAAACTGCAAACCTTATGCAGACTCTAAAAGCAGGCGGAGCAGAATTAGCTTTATGTGCCTCTAATCCACTAAGCACACAAGATGATGTTGCCGCTTCTCTCGTTGTGAATGACGAAATAGGTGTTTTTGCCATAAATGGTGAGGATACAGAAACATATTACAAACATATACATGCAGTTCTTGCAACTGAGTCGAATATTACAATGGATGATGGTGCTGATTTAGTATCGCTTTTACATTCAGAGGAAACAAACCCTGCACTTGTTGAAAACATCGTTGCAGGAACAGAAGAAACAACCACAGGGGTTATTAGACTCAAAAGTATGGCTGCTGATGGTGTTTTGAAATACCCTATTATTGCTGTTAATGATGCTAACACAAAACACTTCTTTGATAATAGATACGGTACTGGTCAAAGTACGTTAGATGGAATCATACGGGCTACGAACTTATTAATTGCTGGTAGTACGGTTGTTATTGCAGGTTATGGATGGTGCGGTAGAGGTGTTGCGAATCGGGCAAGAGGGTTAGGCGCGAACGTCATTGTCACAGAGGTTACACCATTGAAGGCATTAGAAGCTGTAATGGATGGATTAAGAGTAATGACAATGCAGGATGCCGTGGAAGAAGCAGATCTTATCATCACATTGACTGGTGATATTCACGTATTAAGAAAAGAACATTTTGAGGCTATGAAAGATGGCGCAATAATTGCAAATTCCGGACATTTCAATGTTGAGATAGACATTCCCGCTCTTGAAAAACTATCTACAGAACAATCAACTGCACGAGAATTTGTGGAATCATACACGCTAAGAAATGGACGGACAGTATATCTTATCGGTGAAGGACGTTTAGTCAACTTGGCATCAGCAGAAGGACATCCGGCAAGTGTAATGGATATGAGTTTTGCAAATCAGGCATTATCTCTTGAATATATCGCTCAAAATCAAGATAAATTAAAAAATCAGGTTTATGTTGTACCAGAATCAATTGATAATGAGGTCGCAAGGTTAAAATTAGAGGCATTTGGTATTGAAATTGACACCCTGACTGATGAGCAAGAAAAATACCTAAATTCATGGGAAATGGGAACATAGGATTATCGCACTTTTGTAATTTGACTGTATAAGTAGATAATTACTAATTGTCCATACGTTGTTTTACCGAGGAAAACCTGTGAAAAAACCAGAGGTTATTGAAAGTATAATACTACTGATTATTGTAATACTCTTTCTACCTGTATGGTTAGCACAATCAGGAAAGGTTGAGTTTTCACCTACAATCGCTTCATTCCTCCGTTTCTTACAGTATCCTTTACTCATTGTGTTATGTACTATTTTGGTAAGACGTTTACGTCGTATCATCCACGCAGTCCGAGAAAATAAAAATCGTCCTGGTGGGTTTTAATCTGCATTATACAAAAACTATTGTTAATATTGTATAACGTCGGGATTTATCTCGACGTTGTTTTTGTGCAGATGAATTCTTTACTAACTCTTATAGAAATGATATTAGATCCGACGTAATTATCGGTTTGTGGTTTGTATTGAGTATAAACTAACAGTTTACTAAGCCCGGATTTGACGATAAAACTCGCTTCGGTAAATCTAAGTTATGGATACCATAACTATAACTGATAACTAACAACTATGAACTAACAACTATTGGAGCAAAAGATGGGAGTCTTAGTACTCGGAACTGTTACATTAGACACTGTGGAAACTCCTCAAAATAGAGTTGAAGATGTTTTAGGGGGTTCTGGGATGTATGCAGCAGTCGCTGCGAGTTTTTTTGATGACACGATTCGACTTGTAAGTGTTGTGGGTGATGATTTTCCACAAAATTATACAGATATCTTAAAGCAACATGGTGTAGACCTTGAAGGACTCAGACGGGTAGAAAACGGAAAGTCATTCCGATGGGGTGGTAGATACTCTAAGGACTTCAATGTCCGTGATACCCTGTTTACCGAGTTAAATGTTGTTCTTGACTTTCATCCAATTTTACCTGAATCTTACAAGGAAACCCAATATATATTCTTGGCAAATGACCCTCCACAGTTACAATTGGATATAATAGAACAATCTACAAACCCTAAACTGATTGTATGTGACACGATGGATTTCTGGATAAATGAAGAACGTGAAGCATTAGATAAAACAATAGAAAAAGTAGATATCCTTATTCTCAATGACAGCGAAGCGAGACTATTAACCGGGGAATCAAATCTAATTAAAGCTGCACACTTAATACTCAACAATGGACCAGAACGTGTTATAATTAAAAAAGGTGAACATGGTGCAATCAGTGTAACAGACTCCTCATTTTTCAGTGCTCCTGCTTATCCCTTGACAGATGTAGCTGACCCAACTGGAGCAGGGGATTGTTTTGCTGGAGGTTTCATCGGTTATCTCGCATCAGTTGGCGATACATCAGAATCCACAATTCGAAAAGCAATGATTTATGGTACGGTTATAGCATCATTCAACATTGAAGATTTTACAATTAATCGACATAAGACGGTTACCTCAGACGAAATAGAAAATAGATACCAGGAACTAAAAGCAATAGCTAACTTTTGAACTATCTATAAGATTTGCCTATTATTTTCAAGACTATTCATAATATCATAAACCCACTAAACTCATAAATCATACATCATAATCTAAATGATACAAACTTTTTGATAGGTTAGGTTGATTCATACAATTAAAAATGTACTGGAATGAATATATGTACCTATGCTAAAATACAAGTATCTAACGAATTAACGCCCGTTAATTAAGGTTATTGTAATGATACCGCACGACTATCGTATTGAAAATGCTGACTATCAAGACTTTATGACAACCTTTCCAAAGAAATCCGTTGATTTGATCTTGACGGATCCGCCCTACTGTATCAGTAAAAAGACTGGATTTTCAGCGGTAATAAATGGAGAAAAAAGATTTGCTGTAAGTATGGATTTTGGACAGTGGGATCAAACTGAAGTCAATCTACAGGTTATGGCAAAATCCTTCTATGATTCCCTACGTCAAGGGGGAACTGCTATTGTCTGGTATGATATTTGGAAAATAGGAAAATTAAAGGAAGCGATGGAAGCTGCTGGTTTCAAAATGATTAGGTTAATCATTTGGCAAAAAACCAATCCTGTTCCTCTCAATATGAGATCAACTTATCTATCAAACAGTCGTGAAATGGCAGTAGCTGGTGTTAAGGTGGGGAAACCTACATTCAATAGCAAATATGATTCTGGTATATATGAATATCCTATCCCTCGGCACAATGGAAATAGGCTACATCCAACCCAAAAACCTTTATTGTTATTTGAAGAATTAGTACGGAAACATAGTAACACAGGGGATTTGGTCGTAGATCCATTCCTCGGATCTGGAACGACAGGGGTTGCTGCACTAAGAAATTTTCGTCAATTCGCAGGCTGCGACTTAGATGATAAGTATGTAAAAATAGCAGGTGAGAGGATAATGAATGAAAAAAATTAATAAATATATTTAATTTGAGTTAGAAATAGACTTAATGATTATTATATAGATAGTAAATAATTATTATCGGTCAATATAGTGATGTCTTGAGATTTAAAATCACCATCATGTGTTACCAATATTAACCCATTTTCCTTACAAATTTCTGCAATTATCTGATCATTAAAGTCCAAACCACCATCTGAGTAATGTTCCATTATATCTGTAACATTTATTGTCTCAAGACCACTGTCGATCTGGGTACAATAGTCAATAATTATCTTGATAGATACTGAAATACCTTGGGCAACTGTTTCAAAACCTGCACTATCTCTCCAATTGTATATTTTACCTTATAACACATGTATAGCACGGTCATAAGCAGCTTCAGCGGATTCCATAACCATTTCTGATAATGTAGGATGGGCATGTACAGTATGTGCAATATCTTTCGCTGATGCACCAACACGAATAGCAACTGCAGCTTCATGAATCAAGGTAGAAGCATGTGTACCAACAATATGTGCTCCGAGAATATCACCACTATCTGCATCCGCAACAGTTTTAACGAACCCATCCGATTCTGACATACCGAGTGCCATACCACTGGCTCCATACGGAAATCTACCTACTTTAACATCATACCCCTCATCTGTTGCTTCTTTTTCTGTCATACCAACATGACCAATTTCAGGTATAGTAAACACACACCACGGGATGACTTGATAGTCCATCTCAGTGGATTTTCCCATACAGTTTTGTGCTGCAACTTTACCTTCTGCAGATGCTACATGTGCTAAAAGATAACGACTTGCAACATCACCAACAGCATAAATCCCCGGTATGTTTGTCTCCATCTTTTCATTCACAAGAATCTTACCATCTTCCGTACGAACGCCTACCTTTTCTAATCCTAATCCTTCAGAATTGTAACTTCTGCCGATCGAAACCAATAACTTTTGTGCTGTAAGTTCATCACCAGAATCAAGTGTGGCTACAACACCAGATTCAGATTTAGTAATGTCTGTTATTTTTGCTTCAGTATGGAATTTAATACCTTTTCGCTTCATAAATAATTGAATATGACGGATCACCTGAACATCTTCCGTCGTCAAGATAGTAGGAAGCAATTCCACAACGGTCACTTCACATCCAAGCGCACTAAATATAGAGGCAAATTCACATCCAGAAACACCTCCACCGACAATCAATAGACTGTCAGGTATTTCAGTCAAATTCAAAATTCCTGTTGTTGTGAGGACATCAATTTCATCAATTTCAAAGGTGGGTAGGTCAGCAGGTTTAGATCCAGTGGCAATGATGACATTCTTAACAGATATTTGTTCACTGGTACCATCGCTTTTTTCAATTTCAATTGTATTCTTATTTGAAAGTGTTGCCGTACCATTCAATGTTTTTATTTTATTTACCTTAAGAAGTTGTGCTATCCCACCCTTCAACTTCTCAATCACCTGGGTTTTATGTTCTAATGTTTTTGCATAATCAACGGATACACTCTGAATATTAAGTGTTTGTGAATTATGGACCTGTTCAGCGAGGTGAGCTACTGAATAAAGCGTCTTAGTCGGTATACACCCTCTATTTAAACATGTCCCACCTAATTCATCTTTCTCTATCAGGCAAACGGAACCACCCAATTGTGCAGCTTTGATAGCGGCAACATACCCCCCAGGTCCTCCACCAATAATTCCAACATCATACTCAGACATAATGACTCCTATACTCAAATGAAGTGTATTTTAACACACGAATTGGAGCTTGTCAAACAGTACACTTCACAGGTGTGTGTAAAGTTTTTGTCACCTTACAACAGTGTATCAGAAAATGTCTACAGCACTGTCTTGATTCATAGGCATAAATCTAAGAATTCTGCTCTTTGTAGGAGGGATCTCCAAATCCTGACACCTTGTATTTCCGCAAGATCCAGAGGAGCAAAAGGTGTGTTGAAACACCAGACTAACAAAGATGCAAGCTCCAGAGGAGCGAAAGGTGTGTAGAAAAAACATTGACACAGAACACTAAGCCACGGTTCAGAAAAATAACTCATTCACGAAAATTCAAACTGAAAACTAATCCAATCCGAGATTCAAACACAAAAACACTTATAGTGACAAATTCTTTACATACCCGCGGATTAGATTTCAGTTGACAACCATAGGATAATCGATTATAATAACCGTTTCTTATTATGGATAATCGTATATAAATGGGAATATACTGGTAGTGGAGATGTATATGCATTTGGTAACGTTAAAAGATTGGACAAACACACAACTACAAGAAACCGTAGACGAATGTCTTAAGATCAAGAACCATCCTGAAAAATACAGACACTCAGCCGAGGCGTTAAGTCTGGGACTCCTATTTCAAAAAACATCAACACGCACACGTTGTGCAGGTGAAATTGGTATCGTACAACTCGGTGGACATGCACAATATCTGGATTGGAGATCAACAAACTTCGGTATTGCGGATCTAAGTGATGAAATTCGAGTTTTATCAGCGTATGTAGATATTATTTTAGCCAGATTTTTGAAGCATGATGATATGTTAGATGCTGCCAATGCAGCAACTGTACCAATCATTAATGGCTGTTGCGATAAATATCATCCAACCCAGGCAGTTGGAGACCTAATGACAATTCAGGAACATCTAGGTAGATTGGATGGTGTGAAAGTCTGTTTTGTAGGTGTTCACAATAATGTATGCAACTCACTCATTGCTGCTGGAAGCAAGCTTGGATTAGAAGTAACAGTTATTGCACCTGAAAAAAATCCTGCTGCTATTGATAAGGACTTATTGTCAGAAGCTGAACAGAAGGGTTGCTATAAACCTGTTGACACTGAATCCCTTGATAATATACAAAAATTACAAGAGATAATAAATGAATGTGATGTCGTTTATACCGATACTTGGGTTGATATGGAATTCTTTACTGATCCCGATTTTGCAAGTGAACGAAAACGACGTATTGACATGATGATGCCATATCAACTGAACTCTACTCTTCTTAATGGTATTGACTGCCGAATTATGCATTGTCTACCTGCCCATCGTGGCTATGAAATACATGGAGATCTAATGGATGACCCTCGTTCAGTTATCTTTGAACAGTCTGAGAATCGTCTCCATAGCATGAAAGCAATCATGCTTAATCTTCTTTCACAATCTTAAACAATTCAAGAATTAATTCTCCCTTCAAATATATTTATTTATGAATCAACAGAAACATACAGTTCGTCCCTGTTGGCATGATAATTGGGATACTATATGAAAAGTTATATCCAACACCTTGAATGTAGCAATTGTAATGCAACTTACCCTCATACAGAACCACACAACGTGTGTAATGAGTGTGGAAAACCACTGTTTGCCCGTTATGCCCTTGAACAACTTGTCAATAAGTGGAAACCAGAAGATCTTCATACAAGACCTTATTCTTTATGGCGATATAGGGAACTACTCCCAATACAGAATGAAGATGACGTTGTATCGCTCGGAGAGTCTGTAACTCCATTAATTCCTACCAAACGACTCGGTGATCATATAGGATTAGATAATTTATGGGTAAAAGACGAATCACGCTTACCGACAGGAAGTTTTAAAGCTCGTGGATTAGCTATGGCAGTATCAAAGGCAAAATCTCTTGACATTGATAAATTAGCAATACCATCCGCTGGAAATGCTGCGACCGCTTTGTCAGTATATGCTGCAAAGGCAGGGATTCCAGCATACATCTTTATGCCAAAGGATACACCCATCTTTAATCAAAAAACATGTGAACTTGCAGGAGCAAACGTCACACTTATTGACGGGCTAATTACAGATGCCGGTAAGATAGTTGCTGATCGAAAAGCAGATGAAAGGTGGTTTGATGTATCTACATTGAAAGAACCCTATCGTGTAGAAGGAAAAAAGACAATGGGATTTGAACTGGCAGAACAGTGTGGATGGGAACTCCCTGATGTTATTATATATCCTACGGGTGGCGGAACTGGAATTGTAGGTATGTGGAAAGGATTTGAAGAATTAGAGACTATCGGGTGGATTAATAAGAAAAGACCGAGATTTATCTCGGTACAATCTGCTGGATGTGCTCCGATTGTCAAAGCATGGAAAGAGGGGAAAACACATGCTGAACCGTGGCAGGAGGCAAAGACTCTGGCAAGTGGACTACGTGTCCCTCAAGCTATTGGAGATTTCCTCATTCTGGATGCAATTCGGAAAAGTAAGGGTGCTGCAATTAGCGTATCAGATGAAGAAATTGTCAATGCTATGAAAATATTACCTACATGTGAAGGTTTGTTAACCTGTCCTGAAGGTGCAGCGACTATTGCAGCATTACAGCACTTACTGACAATTGGTATAATAAACCGATCAGAAAAAATCGTCCTATTTAATACAGGAGGATTTCAGTCATAGCTTATTCTATGATAAACAGTTTCCGTGAGTACATAAATTGCACCCACGGAATAAGCTGAGTCTAACGATTCTCAATGTAATCGTACTTGGGTTGTTGTTGTTCCTGTTGAGGTTTTTCACCTTCACTTGAGGCATTGGTTGGAGTCTGATTTTGTGTTTTCTTCTGATTGACACGATACCCAAAATTATATTTTTTAATACTCATAATAGGATATACTCCATCAAACCCAACAATCTTACCTTCAATTTCTACCTCTTTATTATTGCCACCTGCGTCAAGTCTCAATTGATCAAATTCTGGTGTTTGCTTAAATACCATATCTTGTCCATCACCGATGTGCAATGCATGATGAATCTCGGATGTATGAGGTCTCCATCGAGCCCAAGCAGGAATAGTTTGAATACTACTACGTGTAAATCCATGATAAGCAAACATGTTCCCACGAACAGTCGCATCAGTACGTAATAATCTAACCTGTCCAACACCATGACGTCCCCTATACCGTGAATCTTGTAACTGTCGCATAATATCATAGATATCGAATGTATGGGATTCACTGTACTGTGATACACCTTGGCGTGGTTTTAATTCAACAACAGTTGTAAAATATCTCTTTCTACCATTCTTATCCACTGGGGTGCTAAATTTAATATCTTTACCATCAACCCATGGGGATAGTAAGTGACGGAGTTTTATTTCATCAGCATGACTAATAACATCTGAAATTTCTATTTTTAAAGATTGTACCTGTGCAACACCTAATGTACTTATACCACAGATAAGGAAAACAAATATAGTAATGTAACTGATTCTTTTAAAAGTTAGATGTTTCATTCTTATTTACCTCACTTGGATTTCTCTCATTAATTAGCTCAATTATATACTAAAATCAGAATAGATGCAAAGTGAAACGCATTGATTGCGTAAGATCTTGGTTAGTTGATTTAATTCTTTAAGTCATTCCTAATCAATTATAACGTCACAACTAATTGTTGAGTTGACAAGATTCTTATATGTCAGAGTTTCGTTTTTCTACAAGATAATATAATACGGGTAACACAATTAGAGTTAATAAGGTTGCAGTAATCATACCACCACTAATGACGATTGCCAGTGGTTTTTGTAACTCTGCCCCTGAACCGTGTGCCAGAGCAAGTGGGAGCATACCAAGTCCTGTAGTTAAGGCTGTCATTAACACTGGACTAATTCTCTCAGATGCCCCTTTCATAACAGCATCATATAGAGGTATTCCTTCTGCACGTAGTGTATTTATGTGTGAAACCAATATTATCCCGTTCCGAACAGCAATACCGAATAACAATATAAAACCTACCATTGATGGTATACTCAACACCCCACCAGTAAGGAACACACTCACAACACCCCCGATTAATGCTAAGGGTAGGTTTAACAGTACTAACAATGAGAGTCGAATTGACCCCATAGCAAGGTATAATAATATACTTATACCAACAAATACGAAACCTGTCTGAATTAAAATTCGCCTTTGTGCCCGTTGTTGACTTTCAAATTGGCCACCATAGGTTAGAAAATATTCTTTAGGAATATCAACATGTGAATCTATTTCCGTTTTGACTTCAGCAATGAAATTACCAAGGTCACGATCTTGTACATTACACTGTATAACTATACGACGTGAAACATTCTCTCTATTGATTGTATTTGGTCCATAACCAAAACTAATATCTGCAACCTGTTTCAAAGGGATAAATGCACCGGAAGGTGTTTGTGTTTTTAAATTTCCGAATGATTCCACTGTATTCACCAATATTGGATCTATTCGAACAACAAGATCATATTGTCTTTGTCCTTGAATCACTTGACTGATTGTTTCACCTTTAAATGCACCTTCTGCAAAATGTGTTATGTCTTGGACACTTAACCCATAACGAGCAGCTTCATATCTCTTTACCTGTATTTGAAGTTGTTCAACTTGGACCTGTTGTTCAACCTGTAAATCTACAACACCATCTACATGTGACATAGCTGCTTTTATTTCTTCAGCTTTTTGTCTTAGTATATCAAGGTCAGGTCCAAATAGTTTTAATGCAACTTGTGCACTCACACCTGACAGAAGATAGTCAAGACGATGTTGAATAGGTTGACCAACCGAAACTTGAACACCTGGAAAGTTCTCTGGCGAAAGCAAATCACGTACTTCGGTAAGAAGCTCCTCACGTGTTTTTTCACGTTCATCAGGTGGAATAAAATTCACGACAATTTCATGTGTATTTACATCGTGTGCATGTTCATCTGCTTCTGCTCTGCCTGTTCGACTACTAACACTCGTAACCTCATCAATCTCTAACAATCCTCTTTCCATCTCGCGTCCAATTCGTGTTGATTCACCTAAAGATGTTCCTGGAGGAGAAAAAACACTAATTGTGAAAGTTGCCTCATCCATAACTGGTAAAAATTCACGACCTAAACGAGGAATTGAACTAATAGTGACAATCACCAATAACAAGGCAATCGCTACTATAACCCAACGGATACGTATTGCTAATGAAAGAATTGGTTGATAACACCGTTTGATCCACATCACTACAGGCTGCAGAGTCAAGGCAGATTCAACATCCGTTTTTGGTGCTAATCTGATAATGAACAATCTCCACCAAACTACAAGGGTACGTAGTACATTTGTCAGTCTACTGAACCCTCTACGTTTAGATGCAACAGCTTCATGTAATGGAATATCTCTGACGCGTCCAAGTAATAGATCACTTAATACTGGCACAACTGTTAAGGCGACAAGTAATGATGCTGCCATTGAGATTACTACTGCCCAACCGAGTGGGCGGAACATCCTACCTTCTAAGCCACTAAGACTAAAGAGTGGTAAGAATACCAGTATGATTATCAGTGTGGCAAATACTATAGACACACGCATTTCATCACTTGCACGAGTCACCACCTGTGTTGGTGTTTCATTCGTCTCATTACCCAGTTCTCGAAGGTGGAAATATTCTTGTAGTCGTCGAAATATGTTCTCTACATATACGATTGCATCGTCCACAACCATTCCAACTGCAATTGCTAATCCTGCAAGTGTCATAATATTGAGTGTTCCACCTTGCGAAAGTAAAACAACAATTGTTATTATCAATGACAACGGAATGGCAGTTAAAGTTATTAGGGCTGTGCGAATGTTAAACAGAAATATAACCAGAACAATGACAACGAGAATAGCACCTTCTTGTAATGCATCTTTGACTGTATCAACAGCGCGTCTAATAAGGTTTGCTTGTGCATATTCAACTTCTATTTTTACACCGTCAGGTAAGGTTTTTTCAAGATTCTCTAATTCAGTTGTAACTCTATCACTCAATGTAAGTGTATTTTCACCAGGTTGTTTGATAACTTTACCTAAGACAGTTTCCACTCCATTACGACTCCCAGCACCACGACGAATTTCGGGTAATGATCCAATCTTAACTCTCGCAATATCCTTTACTAATACTGGTGTATTATGCTCCCTTACATCTATGACGACATTCTCTATATCTGCAACAGATGAAATCCTTCCTAATCCTCGGATCATTAATTCCTGCGTATTTCGAATTAAAAAACCGCCAGCAGCATTTTCGTTACTTTTAGATAACGCATGAACTACATCTTCAAGGGATATACCGTAGCTGACTAATCTTTCAGGATTCACAAAGACTTGAAATTTCTTTACATAACCGCCAATGTTGATTACATTGGCGATGCCTCCTTGAGATTGCAACCTGAAACGGATAACCCAATCTGCAATATCACGCATCTTCATCGGATCCATCTTTTCCTCCGTTTCATCAATCAATACATACTCCATAATTTCACCTAACAGCGATGATGTAGGTAAGATAATTGGGGCATCCACTCCTTCAGGTAAATTCGATCCGACAAGTTGAAGACGTTCAGAAACCATCTGACGTGCAAGAAAAATATCCATGCCCCATTCAAATTCAACAAAAACAAGTGATAAACCAATTGCTGATGATGAACGAACACGAGTAACATCAGGAGCACCATTAACGGAACTTTCAATTGGTAGGGTTACCAGAGTCTCCATCTCTTCGGGTGACCACCCATGTGCCTCTGTCAGAACTGTTATCCGAGGAGGATTGATGTCAGGATACACATCAATTGGTGCATTCTGAAACATCCTAAACCCAAGTATTCCAGCTGCAATAATCCCACAGATTACAAGAAGCCGATTTCTAAGTGATACTTCAGTGATTTTAGACCACATTTTATTCTCCTATAGGATGAAACCTAATTAGGTAAGTTGCATTGGGGTCAGTATAAAAATGTGAGTTTGATAATAGACAATTAAAAGTTCACTTTATAAGTATATAACACCAGAATACATGATCGGAGGAATTCTAACCGCTCCGAAATAAGAAATTCTGATTTTCATTCTCACGTTATAATAATAAATTGTCCTATTAAGATTCTATTAATGGGAATGTCCCGCATGAGGATCAACTACTTCAGACGTACCAGTGGTTGCTCTCTGCAATTGATGAGTTCCTTGTATAACTACAAGTTCACCAGCATATAGTCCATCTTTTATTTCCACAAATCTATCATCCCTTATACCAGTTTCTACTTCCTGCTTTACATAGGAATCACCAGATTGTACAAAAACAAAACTTGTTGTACCTTCTGTAAGAATCGCAGCTAATGGAACACTTAATACATCATCTATTTCATTAATTACAAGAGACTTATCAGCAAACATTCCAGGTTTCAATAATTGTTCAGGGTTGACAACCTCAGTCCAGAAATGAACAGTTCTTTTTTGTGGATCAACCACCGAGGAGATTTGTGATATCTTACCTGTAAATACCTTTTCAGGGTATGCAGGAACACGAATCCGAACATTACTACCGGTTTGCCATTTCTCGTTTAGTAATGTGAGACTTGTTTCATATGCTTCACCTTCAACTAAAACTGTTGATGTATTTAAAATTGAGAATAATGAATCGTTCTTCTCAACAGTTTCTCCAATAGAAACACCCTGTTGTATGATTTTTCCACTCATTGGCGCAGTTACAGAGAACAATTCAATTGTTTGTCCTGATTTTGTAATCTGATCAATTTCAGTTTCTGATAATCCAAATGCACGCAATTGCTGTCTTACTTTAGTTAAGATTATCTCACTATTTCGATAACTCTCTTCTGTTGTATGTAAAGCTTCTAAAGTTTCTGAGCTTTTCAGGTATGGTTCATAAAGATTAATTAGTTCATCATTCGTTAAATCAGTAAATAGTATTGTGGAGCCAGTACGAATTACAGAATCTAATTGGTCAATTGTTAGTCCAGTAGTAATTGCTCTTAGTTTATTGGCTTCAGCCTTAATTGATGCAAGCTTATACGCAGATTCCGCCTGAACAAAATCAGATACCTCCTCCGTTAACGTAATGTACTGTAGGACATGTTCTAAAGGATCTATCTGGTCTGGTGATGCCTTAATGTTTTTTGAGATTTTATCAGATTGCAGTAAAGTAAGAATTGGTGTTGAGCCGTCATCTTGAAGTATTTTTATCAATGTCTGATTTGAAACACCAAGAAGTTGGAATTGTCTCTTTATCCCTGATACTACTTTCTTTGCTTTTGAAAATTCCGCCTTTTTGGCAATCAGTTCTTTATGAGCAGAGATCCTTTTTTCTGCAAGAGATATGATTCTCTCAAGAGAGTTCCCAAGTAAATTCATTTCAATATCAGCCTGAACATAATCAATTCTCAACTGCTCTAAAGCAGACATAGTTTTAGCAACTGTGATAGTTTTCTGTCTTTCAAAGGTATTCATCAATTCATTTTGTTCAGCAAATGATTCAAAATAATCGATCTGCCGGGTTTGTAATTCCATCTTTATTTGTTTTGCCAATACCTCTTTCAAATGTCCTAATTGGGATTTCAATGATTTTTGTTGATTTACAGCCTCCACAAGGTCTATCCCCGCTAACTTTAAGTCAACACTATCCAATTCAATTAGGACATCACCCTTATTTACTGAGTCTCCGAGATTGAAATTCACCTTCTTAACGATACCACCAATCCTTGGGGTTACATTCGCCTGTTGTGCAGGATGTGGTATGATGTTACCGGTAATTTGTAACACCTTTTCAATAGTACGTATATCTGCTTCTGCAATCTTCAACCCAATGTTTGCCTTTGCTTTATCAGTAAGAGTCACAGTGTGTTTATCAGCGATGTGAATATTTTCCTCATCAACATGACTTTTATCATTTTTATCTTGTCCCCACGCTAATTTATAGTATACATTTGATTTACACATTCCAATAACCAGTAGTATAAAAAAAGCCAGAATAATAGTTCTTGCAGACAAAGTATTTTTCATCGTTTCCCTCCTTAAATAGGTAGTCAATCCTTTTAGACTATTCACTGTATTGACTCGGGAGATGTTCCAATCGCCATCTCAAGGTCTAAATATGCTTTTTGATAGGTATACAGTGTGTCAAGATAGTCCATTTTCGATTTTATATATTCATTCTGTATAAAGATCAATTCCAAAAGTCCAGTTTCCCCTAACTCGTAGGCTGACCGTGTGAGATTTAGATTATCATTGAGTAATTTTAGAAGGTCATTCTCATAAAACTTCAGATTTCTTTCAGCAGCATCCAAAGATAGGAAGGCTGATATCACATCACGTGAAATCTTGGTTCTCAATTCTGATATTTGAGCATCATCTGCCTTGATCTGAGCTTTTGAAACGTTTATTCCAGTACGATTCCTGTCAAAAATCGGTAAAGGCAAAGACAATTTTAAACCGAATCCTGTCTCATCTGAATTCCGCTCAACTATACCACCGATACTTAATTCAGGAATATTCGCAGCCTTAGCAAGTTTATGTACGTTTTCAGTTAATTGCTTTTGTAATTTCAGAGATTTCAATTCAATTCGATGTATAAATGCTTGAGACTTTAAAGTATCCAATTTGTAATCAGGTGAATATGTTAACTGCAGTTTACCTATCACCACTGGACTATTGGTCAAGGATGTTCCCATTAGACCATTCAGGTCAAGCTGTGCTAATTGTTGTTTATTCTTCAATGTAGTAAATTCTCTGTTAGCAGACTGTAATTGTAGATTTGCCAAACCGACTTGAGTTATAGATATATCTCCTGCTTCATGTCGAAACTGAGCCATTTCATAAATTTGCTGATTGTGTTGAATCATTTCTTCTACTAACTTTAGCTTCTCTTGGAGCGAAAGTAATTGGTAAAATGCCAATTTTACTGATCTTATTATTCTTTGGCGTTCCAGGGTGAGTTGATGTTCTGCTATTTGAAGGTTTATCATGGCAATCTGTTTTCTGTGACGTCTTTGACCGCCCAGTTCAATAGATTTAGTTACTTCAACATTCTGTTCACCGTGAAGTCCTCCTATAAACTCAGTATCTACTTCTGGATTACTAAGTAAAGGAATACTCCTAAGTTCCTCATGTGCGATTTTAACTTTTTCTTTAATAGTTTTAAGAGTGTAATTCTGTTGAATTGTCGTCTTGATCGCAAAGTCTAAACTGATATTATTATTTTTATTCATATCAGCATCAGCAAGGGTATGCAAAGGAATCAATAGAACAATGTAAAATCCTACAGTAGTGATGGCAATATATAATGTGTTAGTCATAAATACAATACTCCCACAAGTGTGATATCAACAGATGAATTCCGTTGTTAACATCTAAATTATTAGAAGGCTACTGATGTAAACCCAAAGATATAATTTCACATCAATCGTAATCATTGCTGGAAACTCAGCAATTACGAAACCTACTTGACAGAAAAGAAAATAAAATAATTAGAATGAAAGGAGAAGTCGATGAATTAATTCCAATAAGGAATTCAAATGAGGAGAGTAACTGTTTGTAAAGAAATTAAGGTGGGATCAATTCGTGGAATTGAAGAGAGAGTTATTTGCGAAATAATTGGATGGATTCTTACAGAGGAAGTTGAATCAAGTGTGTAAATTGTGAACTGAGATGGATGGTTTGTATCGTACGGTGCAATGACCGGTTCTGTAATCAGTGATGTGAATATAGGGAAATCAACACATTTACCACAATGTTCCTCGTTAATATCATTACACATGGTATCTGATATGTGTGTATGTTCGGTTTCATAGATTGGAATCTCTGTGCAGGATCCATCTACAGCAAATTCAAAACTAACGTGTCCATCATCCCCAATACAAAGTACATAATTGGTTAACTGCATAGGAATCAATGCAAAATAGATAAACAACCATATCATTGGTATTAAGATAATCTTTTTTCTATTGAAGAGATAACTCATTTTAAATACCCAATATGTGGTATACAGATAATACTATTCACACTAACTTTGATTAGTATACTATACTTCATTTCTTTGTTTCAAGTTGAAATTATAACGTGATAAGTACAGGTATTCAACTAAAATAGGTAAATTAGCTTGAGCTTGATAATATGAGAATTAGGTTCATCTTTCTAAGAATATTAGTTATACAGACCGGTAGGTCCGGATTCCTAACCGCACTAAGGAATAATATTAGATATATCAAACTAACGTTAAATTATGTTTCTTCAAGCTATAATACTTCCATCAGGTATATATCAAACATACCTTACAACTTTTTGACATCTAAAGAAAACACAGTGCGTGGTAAGAATCAGAATGGAATCGTCCCTACGCTTAACCAAATGGTAAAATCACTGTTTATACGGTTCCTGCAACATCAGTATTTAAGATCTATCCATAGTCTATTTTTGATGTCTAAAATAAACACAAGCATGTCCATTTAATAAACACTTTCACAGTAAAACGTAATTAATTGCTTGAGAAATAGGATAGAAAGACCATTATCCTTTGGCATTATTATTGCATCATGAAAGTTTGTGTAGAAGAGTTTATTACTCAATTTGTCCCGATCTCCACCTATAAATCGGGTGCCTATCTCTACCTATAAATCACTTGAAAATCACCTACAAAAATGGTAGAATCTACTCTAAGATATAAAGTTGAAACTCTTAGTCAAACCTTTCGAAATAGTGAAATGAGGAAACAGAAGTAATGAAAAAAACGGTTTTGATGACGGTGCTGTTCCTAATTTGTGTAGTGACCAGTTACGGTCAATATAATGGTGAATGTTGGGTAGTTAGTAGCGGTGATATTGTCTATAAATTACATGCTAATGGTAATGCCGATCCAAATGTGATTGGTGATTTAAAGAATGCCAGCACTGTAGCTGTGAATCCTACAAACGGGGTTGTTTGGATTGCTATTTCCGCTGGAGGTGTTTTCAGATATGATCCTGCAGCTGGAACATTTGATGCTACACCTACGATTAAATCACCCACAGGAATCTCTATTAATCCAGTTGATGGAACAGCATGGATTGCAGGACTCGATGGTGTAAGAAAAATCTCTGCAGACGGGAAACAAGTAATGGCACAGATAATTCCTCCTGATGGTCCATCCAATCAGGACTCAGGTCGTTTTAATGTTGTTGTAAATCCCAAAGATGGCAGTGTATGGATGACTGATGGTAAAGGACCGATCGCTCGTTATGATGAAAATGGAAATTTACTGGCAAATGCACCTCCACTTAAAGAACCAAAAGGAGGATTATCCGTAGACTATCAAGGAAACGTCTGGATAGCAGATACACAGGATGATACTCTTGTCCGCTATTCACCTACTGGACAGCAATTAGTTAAGTTAGATAATATTAAGAGTCCTGTTTCTCCAAGTGTAAATCCCAAGGACGGAACTGTTTGGGTTGCTACAAATAATTCCACTCTAATCAACCTATCAGCGACTGGGAATAAAATTACTGAGTTTGAAGTTGGAATGGCAATCGTTGCTGTGACATTTTCACCTGCAGATGGTGGTATCTGGATTGCTGATATGCTCGGTGAAACTTTTACTGGAATGGTGAGTAAATGGACATCTAAAGGCCAGGTGTTATTCAAGAATGCTATTCCCCAACCTTCAACTGTCTCTATAGGGTTTTGGGAAGGAAATTAGTACCTCTAATTGATTCAGAGTTTTGAAAGTTATTAGAACAATCGTTCTTCGGTGTAATTAAGCTCTTACAACAATGGTTGGGAGATGTGTAATGAAAAAAATTATTGGAATGATAAGTGTAATGCTGGTAGTTACCGTATTCATTGCACCTATCGCCGCACAAATCCCAGACTTTCAAGTGACTGGCAAGAGTATAACTTTCTCAAATAACAACCCAATAGAGGGCGAAGAAATTATAATTTGGGTGGAAGTAAGGAATGTTGGAACAGCAATCCCTACTATGAACGAGGACTTGGTCGTTGATCTATACGAAGGACATCCAGATACAAGTCCTCTCCAAATTGTCTGTAAAGATGTCATACTGGAATTAAAAGTTGGAAAGGCAAAACGTGTTTCTGCGAAATGGCAACCACCTGCTGGTGAAACTAAGATTTACGCTGTCGTTAATCCGGCGGGTGAGAAACATATTGAAGAAAAATCCATACTTAATAACACAGCACATGCCACAATCAGTGCCAGAAAAAAGATATTTCCCAATGTTACTCAAGGGCAAATTCAGGCTTCCATAGACAGCGGTGTCGCTTGGATAGAATCCCGTCAAGGAAAGAATAGTCGTAACTGCCTGCAGTGTGGCGCAGAGAATCAGATTATATTATCTTGTTACAGTTGTGGTGCAAGTTTGAAAGGACTCCCTGAAAACTTTATTCCCGGTCCTGTATGGAATTTTGGGGAAGACCGTATACAGGAAACTTCATTAGCATTACAAACATTATTCGCTTCAGGCAAGACCACATCTGATCAATCTGTTAAGAATGGACTTGATTTTCTACTGGCAGAAAATTGGAATGAATTGGCTGTATATCAATATGCTGTACTGATTCCAGTATTGGTTGCCACTCAAAATCCTGAATATAGAGAACGTGTACAATTTGCTATAAATCAATTAGTGGAAAAGCAGCTACCTGTTAAAGGAAGTGAGTTCGCTGATGCAAGGGATGATGGTGGATGGGGATACGGTTATACTGCCGATGGCGCACACATGAATATGGTAATTTATGCACTATATGCCGCCAAACAGTGGAACATTGACATACCCCAACAGACTTGGGAACGTGCTGAAAAATGGATAGGTCGAAATCAGACTGACACTGGAGGATGGCTATACAATTTGGTGGATGATGGGTCACCATGGGCAATCGGGGTATACGGAAGTATGACGGCAACAGGTTTATGGGCACTTCGGGCATGCGGTGTATCTGTAGAAGATACAAAAATTCAAAATGGTATTGAATGGATTCGGGATAATTGGACTTTGACACGTAATCCCGGGTCTAATTCTTGGTTATATTATTATTTACTTTCTTTACAACGGTTTAGCGATATACCACCTAAGATAGATACGATTGCTGGTCATGATTGGTATAATGAAATATCTGCAATGATGGTGTCTGAACAACAGCCGGATGGAAGATGGCATGGTGCTGAAAGTGATTTCTTAGCTACATGTTTTGCTGTAATGACATTAAGTCGGGCATTGGTAGGTCCTACAGAAGCAAATATCGGTGTTGTCCCCAGTAGTCTAAGATTTTCACCTCCTTCCCCAAGGGTCGGTGAAGCTGTTAGACTCAGTGCTACTCTCAGAAACAGTGGTACTGCACTTGATAAAACAATAAACGTAAAGTTCTCTGCCGACGGAGTTGAAGTTAAGTCTACTGAGGTTCTATGGACATCTACCCTTGATGAAACTGTGGTTACAGTTGATTGGGTTCCAAAGAAAGAAGGAAAGCATCAAATTAGTGTATTAGTTGACTTAGATGATTTAAATATCTCAGACAATACAGCATCGGCACCTGTAGAGGTATTTCCTAAATCTACTTCTGCTACGGACCTACAACTGGCTGAACCGAAGAAAATCGGTGATGAGGTATTTCAGTTAGGTACTATTGTTTTTGATACGAAAAAAAATGAAATTACTTTTCCAGGTGAAATCAACATAACAAGTGGAGACACAATTATTGAATTTTTCGGGTGTGGACTGCTTGGTAAGACTCATGAAAGCATTCTCATCCTTGACGCTGAACCAATATATCTATTTATTGCATTGGGGATGTTAGACCTTGAACCAGGACATAATCTAAATGTTGAAGGAGATCCACACGATCCAAAAGGGTCTAAAGTACAAATATGGGTTGAATGGGAACGAGAAGATAAAGTGGTTGTACATACTGCACGAGAACTGGTATGGAACACATTTGTTGGTAACCCGATGGAAAAAACACCTTGGGTTTTTACAGGTGGTCGAATAAAAAACAATCAACTCACATCCCAACTATACCACAACCTTATAGCTGTATATCGTGACCCAGATGCTCTTATTAATAACCCTCTACCGGGTGGAACTGATGATCGTACCTATCGTGTTAATACTGATGTGATCCCCCCAAAAGGGACAAAAGTAAAAGTGATAATTCGCCCTATATAATAGATTCTTTATTGATAATAATGAATTTTTCTGGAGGAGAAAGTGCCAATCTTTGAATACCGTTGTACTTCTTGTAATAATAACTTTGAGGTATTACAACGTACCAATGATCAAAAAAGCGATGTAAAATGTCCAAAATGTGGAACTTTGAAAACAAAAAAGCGGTTATCAAGTTTTTCAACAACTGTAGGTCAGAGTGAATTACCTCAAAATACCGGAACCTGAGCCATACCTAACAGTGACAGTTTGTCCTGATGAAACAAAAACCTGAAAATAAATCAGTCAATATCCTTCGTGAGATTGAAGCCAATAAGATTGCGCCAGTTTATCTGCTCTCTGGTACTGAGACATTCCTGATTGAAGGAACACTCAAACAGATATTAGATAAACTACTCCCACCTGAATCACGGGATTTCAATTTATCTATCTTAGATGGGAGTATAGTCTCTGTTAGAGAAATACTCAGTCATGTAGACCTATACCCGATGATGTCGGATTGGCGAGTTGTTGTTGTTGAGAATTTTCCTGCTTTTAAATCACAGAATAGAACTTCCTCACCATTAACTATCATTCGTAATGCTATGCAGCATGAATCCGAAAATATTCAACGTTGTGTGACGGATATAGCGAAATTACTCGGTACCACATCTCAACAAATAGCCGATAATCACCCAGCATATAATAGTGCTATAGAAGAAATTACACAGAAACAGGGTGGAGTCTTGTCAAACGATATCCATTCATTTTTTCTGCGATTGCCTAACCTCGCCTCACAAATAGAAAACCATTCCGATAATGACAACGAAGATAATAATACTGACTTAATGATGGAATGGCTTCAAGGAGAATTACCTAAATCAAGTGTTCTCATATTCGTTGTGAAGGGCGAAGTTAGTGATAAGAACCGTTTTGTAAATGCAATTCAGGCGGTAGGGAGATATGTCTCTTATGATGTAGATGAAAAAGGCAACTCATTAAATAAAGATCCACTCTACAAAAAAGTTGTTGAAAAACTGGCATCATTTGATAAGAAAATTACTCCAAGAGCATTTGACCAACTACGGAAACGAACGGGTGGTGATATGCAATTGGTTTCTGAAGCAATCAACAAAATCATCGATTTCGTTGGAGAAAAACAACAAATAGATGAGATTGATATACGAAATGTAGTTTCACAGTCGAACTACGATGTCATCTTCGATATCACAGATGCCATTAGTAGACGTTCTACAAAACATGCGGTAAAAAGCCTACGAGAAGTAATTTCAAGCGGTTTAGATCCAATTCCTATTACTGCAGCAATTGCAAACCACATACGATTCTTTGTACAAGCAAAGTTAATTATTACAAAAAAGGGTATTAAACCGATTAGTCGGCAAATGCGATATCCAGATTTTACTTCAAAAATTTTTCAGCCTCTCACAGAAGAGTTAGGTGAACTTCTTCCATCCTCACAAACATATAATATATTAAAAAGAAGTCCCTATATTACTTATAAGATTTTTCAATCTATCAATTCATTTACTCTACCTGAATTGATGGAGGCTTTGAATAAAGTGTTGGATGTAGAAATACAATTAAAAACCACACCTTTCAATCGTGAAGTATTGCTTGAACAGTTAGTGATTGATATATGTAGCACATCAAAAAAGAAAAGATGAGCATTATATATTTTAATTTCTAATGTGTAAGCGAATAAATGACTGCATTGATACCTATTTTTAATGCAACATTTGAATATTTAGTCGGATAATAATCTTCTGCTGCATGTTCCCATGCATCCCCAAGATCAGAATTAAAGCAAATTAACATCATAAGTCGTCCCTTATCATCATATACACCTAAGTAACGTGCAGGATGTCCGTCTGTCCGTTCATAAGTTCTTCCATTAAAAAGAGCACGTAGACCAGGAATCTGAATCAACTCATGAATCTTAAAGAAGCAATTAAAAATTGGATGTCCCTCAGGAATATCAACAGGTTCGCGGTCAGGAAATATTTTCTTAAATTCTGTATAAAACCATTTCCACTCCATACCTCCATGAAAATCATCTATAAAAATAAACCCACCACGTAAGAGATATTCACGTAGGTTTGATGCCTCAGATCTACTAAGACGCATACTTCCCACTTCTAACATATATGCAAATGGATATTCAAATAGTTTATCAGACCAGACAGGAATCTTTATTCCATCAGGGGCAACATTCAAATTCGTTTGTTTTCGTAACTGATAGATAAAATTACGATCTGATGCTGGAAAGTCCACTTCCCAATTACTCAACTGAGTGAGTTTACCTCTATATTGTAAACGTACGAACGTAAAATCGTATGGCTGAAGGGCAACAGAACTATCTATAATTATAGAGAAGAGAGACATTAAAAGTATTGTTTGTGAAAAATAACGCATCTATTGCCTATAAACAAGGTAGTCTTTTAAGAATATCCATTATCGTCTGATAGAGTTCAATTGGTTACGGAGTTTCCTAATTGTTTGAGGCGTTTCTGGCTTTTCAGGATGAAAGATTGCTTCAGGAGGAACAATCTGTCTTGGACGATCAGGTGGTGTATAAAACCATTGTAAAGCAATCTGGTAACGTGGTCCTTGAAAATAGTGTATTTCAACTGGATGAAAACCAGCTGCAAGTTTAATACTAAGACGACGGTTACGCGGATCATGTATACCATCATTATCAATTACTAATTTTCCATCAATATATAACTTAGCTCCATCATCAGACAATAATTCAAATGTATAGACTCCTGGTGTATGTAATGCTAATTTACATCTGAAAAGGATTGCAAAATTCTCAACGATCTTCTGTTTCTTCGGTGTAGGAAATCCAGAGGTAAAGTCTCTTGGAGATACATCTATTTTGGCTGTTGCAAAAGTATAGATAGGTGTAAGTTCATCGAACTTTGGGATCTGATATAATGGATAATCTGGTGTGTATACTTGACCTATAAAACCATGACCCGGCATTACATCGCTATTAAACAACCCAATGTCTAATAAGGCTTTATTTATCTCGACTGAATCAAGGTCATTTATATTAGATAGCTCTGATAGTGTCTTACTTAAGATACTCTCTTTCTTATTATCTTTTTTACCAGGTCCTGGACCTTTGTATGACCGCCCCGATCTTTGATAGTTAGGAATGGTTGCTCCAACATTTTTATCCACACCCCCAGAACTTGCATTAGACAGTGGAAATCTATCTGATTGATTTAAGCTTGTGTATGTAACTATTTCTGGTGCAACTTCATCATATATTGGTGCTTTAGGAGATAGGATCCGAAGTGAATTCTTAGAGACATCACGTACAACTACTATAGATCGATCATCTGTATTCTGTATAGCTTTAATCTGTTTAGGTTCTCTAATCAGTTGACGTTTATTTCTAATATTACTCACTGTAGAAAAAATAACTAATGAAAGATCATCACTTGTTACATTAAACTGTTGTATTAGAAATGGAGATAGTATTAATATGAATATACAATGAATTATTAAGGAGATTATAAGCGAAATATTGCCTTTTCTAATTCTCATATCTCAATACCTTTTCATGGATAGGATGAACATTAGAGGAATGAAAATGGTTGATAGATTGATTCTTAGCGTTGTGTGGAATATTAACTATAGTATCAGAATATAGACTGAAAATCAAGAATCACTTAAATTGCTTTATTATTGGCGTAATGAAATCGCATACTAATATATCCTGTAAAAAAAGAAGCTTTTTCAGAGTAAAGAATGAAATGTATTGTTCATTGATTAACAAAAGATAATTCTGAAGAAGTTTACACGATATCATATAAAGAAAGGCACGTATTTTACGTGCCTTATTGTTTAATTAAAATAATTAATATATCTTGTGGATCCAGGATTTCTTGTCAGATAAATAATCTAAGATAATTTAGTCAAGATGCTATGAGATGTTTCTGTTTATAACTGATATATTTGAACTATCATTATCTGTCTCATCTGATTGTATCGTTTTACCCGGAACCTGTTCAGATGATTCTACCTGTCCTCTTTCCGGGTTCTCTGTCTCTGGTGTTTCAATATTAGTATAATCATTATCCAAAACTGAGAGTTCATGTTGAAAATAAAAATAACATCCGAGTGTAAGTACTATAAGGAATATAGTGCCGCCGATTATCCAATTATCTATTGAAAATTCTTTCATTTCTTCTCTCCTTGAAAATCCGATTTCTTCCAATTATCTACATTATGTTTCTTTTGTTACTGTTTAGACAAGTAATAGTCTTAAGTGTTCAGAATTATTAACTTTCAAGTCAGTAGATTTTAGTTGGTTGATGTTTTGGTTAAACTATTTCCATCTTTACTATATATAGACACAATTTTGTACTTAAAAGGTTGCATAAAAACGCAATTTTAACATATTAGATGTTTGATTCTTGAATTTCTTCATAATATTATTAATATATACAAAAGTGTTTTTGTTATCAAATTACATGAGAACTTACTTGATAGAAAGATAGATAATTCTGAATCTCCCCGGATGCCATATAGGTTTAACCTATGATAGCCTCATACATTATTACGTGCAAATATTGTGCCAAATATATCTGTACCCATTCTACTCCATAGAAGTGAATTAATTTGTTAATTTCCAGTCATAACCTACGCATAGTAAATACTTAATACATAACTGATATATCTTAGTCTGGTGTTTAAGTTAACGTGAGTTTGATAATTAAAACTTGTAAATAGAGAACCCTTTAGTTATTATGATTTTTAGCCTAAAACAAAAAACTAAGGAGTTCTCTGATGGATATAATAACACTTTTCTGCGAAA
>JAGFCA010000209.1 GCA_022394755.1 Candidatus Poribacteria bacterium | reverse complement strand
AGAAAGCCACCTTTATAGAGAAAAGTCTTCCCCAGTTTCCATCCGGATGCCATCCAGTATTGCCCGTGTAATAGTTCCCATCGCCGCCAGCATAATTGAAATCTTCACCGATAACACCTCCGATCAGTCCTTTAATACGATCATCATCAAGAAGTGTGCAGAGTCGAGGACGATGTTCAGTTGGTCCTCCAAACATCGTACGTGCTGTGCCATCATGATTCTTTCCACCACCAAATTCTTGAATTGATATTTCAAATTCATCAGTTATCCATTCAATTTCATCTTGGGAAAACATCTCGGGTATATATAAGTAACCGAACGTGTTAAAGTAATTTACCTGTTGCTCAGTTAATTTCATAGAGACACCTTCAAAATAGTTCGTTCAGATAATTATTGTAGTGCATACAATATCAATTAGAATACTCGTTGTCAACTGTAATCAGACTTCTAAGACAAGAAGCACACTTCATTCATCATTGACTTAGACATTACATATAAGGTATAATAGCGTGTGTATGGTAGGAATATTTGTAGCATGAGCCATAAGATTGTATCAGACATTCAAATCAAGAAATCAACGTTATTAATGCCTCATTGCATTCAATAGGATTCTTTTGATCTCTTGTGTTGGAAACAATGCCCTTTCACAGTATTAGGTTGAATACAGGATATTCCATACTCACGTTAATATAGAAATTCAATTTACATTTGAAGTGATTAGAATACATTAATACTAAAGGACAAAAATGAACAACCCCTCAAGTTATGACGATTTACAAACACATATCCGTGATTTAAATACACCTGCTATTGAAACTTGGGAAAATAAATATAGCGACAGAGATTATGCAATAGAAATTACCAACTTAGAGTTTACTACAGTCTGTCCCAAGACAGGTTTGCCAGACTTCGCAACAATCACGATTACCTATATTCCGAACAAGCATTGCATTGAACTCAAGTCTTTGAAAGAATATTTCCTTTTTTATCGTGATGTAGGTATCTTCCATGAACATCTTGTCAATAAAGTGCTTGATGACTTCGTAAAGAGCTGTAGCCCCAGAAAAGTAGAGGTCGTTGGTGACTTCAACA
>JAGFCA010000198.1 GCA_022394755.1 Candidatus Poribacteria bacterium | reverse complement strand
TATATATACGGTCAGGGATAGTTGACATTTGGGTCTCCTTGGTTCTATGAGTCCGATAAAATGTAATTTACATTGGGCAACGGATTAGATAGAAATGACACATAACTGTTTGCTGTGTATCAACATCTATTTTATTCAGACAACACAACTCTTTTTCATTGTCTTTGGTAATGCAGTTTTATTCTACACAAATAAGAGTTGCAGCACGTTTACGATTACTGCCTAAATCTTGTTTAATAGCTATTTTCCTATGACATTGATCTGCTCTTGTGGAATAGCAACAGAAATCCTCGAATTTATGGAGAGGCGAATGTTTTCATTTCTCTTAATAATTCCAAATAACATTTTTTCGTATAAAGATAAATCTGTAGACTGTGCTTTGGATTTATGTTTTTCATTGTAAAACTCAGCATCAATGTATGACCATACACCATCCCATCGGTCAGTAGATTTTGATTTAAGTCTTGAATAATTGCGAACAACATTCGTTATGAGAGACCCATTTGTCCGATCAAATCTTGGTTGTTTTAATGTAATGTGTGATAGATATGCATGTGTATATATTACTGTATCTGGGGTTCTCCAAATCATACCTTCTTTTAGTTTCTCGGTCGGTGCCCCATGTTCTTCAACACACATTTTGGTCATTTTTTCTGCATCCAATACGGGTTTTTCTGTGATATAACTTGCTGCTCGCAGTTTATTATCATTAAATGTGTAGACAAGCAGTGCGGGGATTCCAGCAACTTTGGTTCTATATATCAACAAGTCATCAGTCCGTTGATAAACTTGTTGATCTTTCTCCGCAAGGAGAACGCGCTGACGACTGTCACCCCAACGTGTGTTTCGGAAATCATAATCGGCCTTATCATCTTCAGAGAGTGATTTAGAGATTGATGCACATCCAGTGAGAAAAATGAGAATAGGGAGTGTCAAATAGACTACGGTTTTCATAATGATTCTCCTTATATCCTGTCATGAAATGTGGATTTCTTATGGGAGGATATATGACTTATGAGATTCAAGCAAGTTAATATTCAAGGCAGGAAATGCGTTATATATTAATAAAGGGTTCACTCTAATGCAACGATGTAAATCCACAATATACTTTCAAGTAACTCGTGACATTACTCTGGTGTTGAGTCTTCATGCAACTCTGATTGATTTCCGTCGTCAGATTCTGGTGGTGCTGCAACCTCCATGAGTTTATCAGATTTCCTAATTAAATTGTCAACATCTGATTTGGATAAGCTGAAGATCTGATCCTTTTCATTACTTTTCACATACAGTTTTCCACCCTCTTCTTTTCCTACATGTAATGTTCTTATTGTCCCATCATTGAGTATTGCAGAAATTGACGAGTTGGGTGTATCTAATCCGTATTCG
>JAGFCA010000002.1 GCA_022394755.1 Candidatus Poribacteria bacterium | reverse complement strand
CCTCTGGAGCTTGCGGAAATACAAGGAGTCAGGATTTGGAGATCCCTTCTACAATGAGCAGAATTCATAAATTGAAGCCTATGAATCAAGACAGTGTTGTAGATATATTCTGATACACTGTTGTAATTTGCCAAAAAGTTTACACACCCGCTTCAAACAGAACTGAAATGATGTGAAATGTTTCCTTGTTTATGGTATATTATACTGCTGTTTACTGATTACTTCGTTCCGATATAATTTCACTAAACCCACCTATTCATGTTAAAAAACATCCTTCTTGTTACACCCCTTAATCTTCTCGGTCGTGCGGGAGTATTTCTCATTTATGTAGTCCTTGCCAATTGGTTTGGTGATACAGCGGAGATGGATTTCATTTACTATTATTGGGGTATTGCAGTATTCCTGATAGGGTTGCTAAGTTCCGCTTCAGCATATTCAGTTCTTGTTCCGTTGTTAGCGGAAGCGCGTGAGAAAGGTGTAACTGCAGCACAGTTATGTGTTCAATCCATTTTTCATCGTTATATTAGGATGATGCCATGGGGCTGTGGACTTTTAGTCGCTACTACCTGGGGAATTTCTCAGCTGTTTTTTCCTAATGCGGGATTAACATTAACGACAATATTTGGTATAGTTGTTGGCTTTTATATCTTCACAGTTATCGCTTCTATTCGATGGATGCTGAAGGCTGTCTTAGATACATACCATGTATTTCATTTTCCCTTAATTGTACAATGTCTTTCCTCTATCCTTGTAATCACAATAATCTTTCTGTCTAAAGAATATATCAGTTGGTATAGCATTCCACTTGCTTTAATAATAGGCGAACTATTCCAAACGATAGTATTACTTTTTCGTTGCGGTGTTGTATTAGAACTTCCCTTCTACAACCTATTTTATCTTCCAAAAAAAGTACGAGATACAGACACAATTGCGTATGCCACACAATTTCTAAGGCAAACTCTTATGATGATGGGGGCAGCTATCTCAGACGGTTTGAATCCAGTTGTAGATAGAGGGATGGCAAGTAGTTTAGGACCAGGTTCAGTGTCAAAACTTGATTATGCCCTTCGGTTAGGTGCTATTCCTGAAACCCTTACCAGTGGAGCGATGCCAGTTCTGCTTTCACATTGGGCAAAGGTGTTTTCATCGAAAGACGAGACACAGTTAAAACAGAGTGTATGGAGGGGGGTTGCAGTTGTAATTGTCTTGATGGTGCCCCTACTTGTTGGACTCTACATTTTCAGAACAAATATCGTGAGGATTTTTTATGGTCATGGGAAATTGTCTTTAGACGGACAATTACATATTGCATCTCTATTCGGAATATTTCTAATAGGGACGCTCCCAAGATTAATTAGTAGGTTGCTGATACGCGCTCATTTAGCAAGTCAAAATCATAATAAGGTAGTTACAGCAACGCTAATAAGACTCGTTTTTAATCCGATTTGCAATTGGCTTTTTATGCGATATTGGGGTTTGGAAGGAATTGCATGGTCAACAACGATACTCTCATATCCAATATTGGCATATATCGCTGTTGAATTCTGGCGTAATGCTAAACCTGCGAAAAATACTCAGGACGGTTAGATGTTATACCTTGAATGCCGAATTCTTGTAATTCACGCATACGATCCATATCGTCAACGGTCCAACACCACAATGTAATCCCACGACGACGTATTTCGTATATGAAATCCTCTGTAACCAGTCTGTGATCAACATTCAGCAGATTACTACCAAGTAAACCGAGTTGTTGACACAATTGAATTGGTTGGATGTTTTCTTTACTACCAATTATATAACCGGTGGGTAGACGCGGTTCTAAGGAACGAACTGTCTGTATAGCTGAGGAATTGAAGGAAATAATAACGGACTGTTCAACCATGTCCATCTTTTGAACTATCCTGACAACTGATTCGGTTACAGAGACATCTTTTATTTCCAATAGGGCTATAGCATTATCTGCTATAGCCACTAATGCTTCAGCAAGTGTCGGTACAGATTCTCCCGCAAATTTGGTATCAAACCATGTTCCGGCATCTGCCTGTTTAATTGTTTCTAAGGAGCTATCTTTGATTTGTCCGGATTGGTCGGTTGTTCTATCTAATGACGCATCGTGAATTACGACAACCTCTCCGTCTGCTGTGCCTTGCAGATCAAGTTCAACTGCATCCACTCCAATTTCAATCGCCTTCTTGAAAGCCGCGATTGTGTTTTCCGGGGCGATTCCTGATGCCCCTCGATGAGCAATTCGTATCCAAGGATTCATATAGCACTATCTCCGTCACTTTTACTCTGCTGTTTCATTTTCTTTAAAAGGGTTGTCCGACTCATACCGAGTAAGTCAGCTGTTTTACTATGATTGTCTGAGCATTCAGCTAATGCCAGTTCAATCAAAACCTTATCCATAAGCCCCACAACGTCATCGTATAATTGCTTACTACCATCATTTATCGCAGTTTTTGTAATATTGCGTAAGACTGACTTGAGGGAATTCTCTAACTGTGCATTATCAGAATTATCTATTTCTTGAGGATTGTGTATTTCGGTGGGTATATCATCGGGAAGAATTACATCTGATCGTGACAAAGTAGCAGCACTTCTAAGGCAATTTTCTAATTCACGTACATTACCGGGCCAGTTATAATTCTGAATTAGGTTCATACCTTCTTCAGAAATACCGCGTATCGGTTTACCGAGTTCGGATTGGATCAGTTGTAAAAAATGATTTACAAGCAAAGGTATGTCTTCTTGGCGTTCTCGTAGTGGTGGTAGGTGTAATGAGATACGTTTGAATCGGTAATACAGATCAGCTCTGAATTCACCCAGTTTAACCATTTCGGTAAGTTCTTGATTTGATGCTGCGATAACCCGGACATCAATATTGAGTGTTTTCGTTCCACCTAACCTTTCGATTTCTTGTGTTTGCAATGTACGAAGCAACTTAACCTGAAGTGCTGGTGTCATATTGGCAACTTCATCAAGGAAAATAGTGCCACCATTTGCTAATTCAAAACGTCCCGGTTTTCCTTGTGCTTTAGCCCCCGTAAAAGCACCTGCTTCGTACCCGAATAATTCGCTTTCTAATAATTCATCAGGAAGAGCACCACAGTCAACAGGGATGAACGGCATATCTTTCCGTTCACTACCAGCATGAATTGCGCGGGCAACAAGATCTTTTCCTGTACCTGTTTCTCCTTCAATTAGCACAGTAGTTGTATTACTCGCCATCACCCCGATGAGTTTGTAAATCTCTCGCATCTGCTCACTTTTACCTACGAGCCTGTGTCCTGTTTGTTCAGTAGACTCATCTGACTCATCTGGTAAAGTGCTTCTAACAGACTGGGTTCGAAATGCACGTTCAAGGACGCTTTTTACAACATCTAAGTCGATTGGTTTTGGCACAAAATCGAAGGCTTGAAGACGCATTGCTTCAATTGTGGTTTCCACGTCATCGTAGGCAGTAATAATGACCACAATTACCCATGGGTGGTGGGTTTTTATTTCTGATAAAGCCTCTAATCCGTTCATCCCTGGAAGATTTACATCAAGTAGAACGACATCTGGCTTATCAGATTCGATGCGTCGTAACCCTTCTTCAGCACTGTTTGCTATTGTAGGATTATAGTTTTCACTTTCAAGGAACTGAGTAAATGCCCAACAGATCTTCTCATCGTCGTCAATAACTAATACGTTTTTCATTATGCCAGTCCTTCATCCGTTAGTATTACGACTTCTGTCGGGTTCCACCCTCAATAGAATTCAGAAACTTCTTTCCATCTTCACTCATTTCAGGTTCGTCTACTTCTTCAGTTTTTTCCTCAAGTTTCTTCTTTAGTATAGGGTAAGAATCTACAAGAGGGATATTCTTTAGAGAGGATAATTCGGGTTTACGTGTATCTGCAGTTTCTATTGCTTCTGCAAGACGTTCATTCTTTTTTTTCTGATGTTTAGTATCCCGTGCTTTAAAATCTGGCAATACTTTATCAGCAAAGAGTTCTAATGCGTCACAAATGTCTTCATGTTGATTCATTCCAGCCTGTTGAATAAATACGACTTGATCAACACCTGCTTTTTCCATAATTTCTAAATGTTCGCGGACTTGGTCAGGCGTTCCAATTCCTGCGCGTTCTCCAGCCGATTCTTGTTCAGATTGTTTGAAAAGCTTCCAAATATCAGTTTCACCGGGGATTTGTGATCCGTTATAGTAGTAGTGTGCAAGGGCAAATCTGAAGAAGCGAAAACCTTCTAAACCGCGTTCAACTGCTGTATTTTCATCTTCATGACAAGAAAAACCTGATACCATAGCGATATTTGGATTTACCCTTTGTGTTAGTGGAGTACACTCGCTTTCGAATATATCATAATATTCCTCTACCCAGAATTGTGCTTCTGTAGCATCAACGAAGGCGAATGTTAAAGCACCTAACCCGTGTTTCGCAGCAAATCGTAGACTGTCTCGACTGGAACAAGCTACCCATGGTGGCGGATGAGGTGTTTGGAGAGGTTTTGGGACAACATTACGCGATGGCATAGAGAAATGTTTACCGTCATATCCTGCATAAGGTGATTGTGTCATCATCTTTGCAGTTTCTCGCGTGCATTCTTCCCACATTTCGCGTTTGCATTTTGGGTCAACGTTGAATCCTCCCAGTTCTATATGTGAAGCGGATTCGCCTGTACCCCATTCTACGCGTCCGTTTGATACCAAGTCAAGTGTGGCAATACGTTCGGCAACACGGGCAGGATGATTATATGCGGGTGGCATCAGAACAATGCCATGTCCCAACCGTATTTGTTTTGTGCGTTGGCTACATGCTGCGAGAAATACTTCAGGAGCAGAGGAGTGTGAATACTCCTCAAGAAAGTGGTGTTCTACCTCCCAGATATGGTCAAAACCGAGTTTATCAGCAAGTTCTACCTGTTCTAAAGCATCTTGGAAAAGTTTGTGTTCCGCCCCATCGTTCCAAGGACGGGGAATTTGGTGTTCATAAAACAGACCAAATTTCATTCGATTATATTATTTCCTTCCTAATTACAAAGTTATTATATGTTTATTACTGTTCGAGAGTCTGCATTTCTGCTGCTGTTAACTGCCAATCGAAGATCTCTAAATTTTCACGTAAATGTGGCTCCGAACCCGATTTTGGAATTGTGATAATACCTTTTTGTACCAACCATCGGAGTGCTACTTGTGCAGCTGTCTTTCCGTGTTTATTCCCTATTTCTGATAATTCTTCATCTCCAGCGAGATTTCCTACTGCGAGTGGTCTATGTGCAGTTATAGGAATGTTACGTTCTTGACAATGTTTCCGTAAGTCCTCTTTGTTATTACGGACGTGATACTCAACCTGATTCGTACAAATTGGAAGTTCGGATACCTCGCAAGCTTTATCAACCTGCTCAATACTAAAATTGCTTATACCGATGCTTCTTACTTTTCCTGCATCATATATTGCTTGGAAAGCAGCAAATGTCTCCTCAAATGGTACAGTTTCGCTTGGCCAATGGATTAGGAGCATATCAACATAATCCATCTGTAGATCATTCATACATACCTCAAACTGTGATAATACCTCATCATGTTTGAGGTGTGTGTGCCAAATCTTAGTTGTGATGAAGAGTTCTTCACGGTCTACACGAATCTCACGTAGAGCATTTCCAATTTCTTGTTGGTTTTCATACATCCACGCCGTATCAATATGGGTATATCCCATTTCGATTGCAATTTTAGTTATATCCTCACACTGTTTACCTTTGAGCTGCCATGTTCCTAAACCTAATATTGGTATTTCATGACCTGATGCAAGTTTGATGTTTTCCATTGCTCCAAAAATGGGTTTCGAGTAGTCCCATAAACTCCTTTTTTATTGTTCATATTAGTCAATTTGAGAAAAAAGTCAAGTGAAATAAATGGTGTTGTGGTGTGGGTATGTAAGTAAATTGTCACCTTAGGTCTCAATTTAGTGAGAAAAGTTTATTTTTATGTTTGTTTGAGTTGTCTGAATCACAGATTACACGGACTTCTCGGATTACGCCGAGGGTGGGAACAGGATCTTGAAGGATAGGGATCGGAATCCAGGAATCAACGGTATGAATGCCATTTAGGCATTCCCCGCCTACAGAAGAGGAAGAGAAAAGTGATAAATGGAATCTTAATTCACCACATCAAATCTCTATTATCCTGTGCAATTCCTGATAATTGCCGAAGGTATTGACTAAGGTTATTGACTTACTTCATGCCAGTACTCTTTTGGAAACTCGTTCATAGGTATGATTTCTCCTGCCTCTATTTTTGCTTTTATTTCAAGTGTCCTGCGGAGGAATCCCTCGTTTCCATTATTTGGATAGAGTTTTACAAGAAGCTCTGCACGCCTGACTTGATCGTCTATGTGCATGTCTAATACCACCAAATTGTTAGGGAGATTTACCATACTCTCTATATACATTCTCTCCAATGTTAAATATTCCTCTATTTCTGCTTTGTTCTCATGATTCTCAACGAGCCAGCGTCTTAACTTCACGATTTTTTGGTCTGTTGTCATATCGTCATAGTGAAGTTTCCGCGTTAGTTTTTTGGCAGCTTGTTTTGTCTGTCGGGTATCAGAATGCACGCGAACAGGACTTGGTCCATTCTGTGTTTCAGGTCCATCTAATGTTTGAGGAGTTTCATCTGGTGTGGCATGGTGATGTGCGTGATCTTGTTCGGTTTGTTTGGGAACCCTTGTTCAGTCCGTGACTGTAGCAGAGAGTCATTACGAGGGGATGAAGACATTTCTTCTTTGGAGGGTACTTTTGGGAGACTTCCGATAAATTTCTGTGTGTCATACCTGATATAAAGCCTAAATCCAATGCTGGCAATGACGATGACAGTACAAGTTATAATATAGGCTTTATAGGCTTTCATAGTTTAAACTCCTTTATGGAAGAGGTTTAAGAGACTGAACTTAGGATATTCTAAGCAAAATACGGGTAAAGGCTAACCCTCTGATCCATCTACACATTGCAGGATTCATCTCAGAGTTCATAGATAATTTTCTTAACTTTTGAAGAACCGCCTGTTTTTGGCGAAGGTATTGAGGGTATTAACTGATAGCATGATATGACGAAGTTCTTATACTTGAAAAGGACAGGTCAATAGAAGTCAGAACTTTATAGCTTGTTGAAAATATCATTATTGATTAATACCCTCAGGTTTAACTATCACTTCCTTTGAGTTCTATATTTCTTTTTTTCGCTGTCTCTACGGGGTAATGATCACTTTTTTATGTCCAAATACGTAGGGCTATACTGTCCGATTTTTACATCATAGAAATGTAGTGTGCCCGCCCGGCTGGCAATGACGAGGCGTTCACCGTCTTGTGAGAATTTTACGGCAGAGACATCATAGGTTTTGCGTCTATCTTTTGTCCTGAGCATTTTCTCTTTGTCTACATACGCAGGAAAACGGGACCGTAGACTACGGGTGTTCACGTCCCAGAGCGTGAGTGTCTTGTCAGCGCTGGCTATAGCGAGCGTGTGTCCATCGGGTGAAAAGGCGATATCGCGGATTTCACCCGTGTGGGATTTGAGGGATTTTAGGAGGTTGCCGGTATTCACATCCCAGAGATGCCCTGTGAAGTCCCAGCCGCCGCCAGTCGCAAGGAGGTTGCCATCGGGTGAAAAACAGATCCGGTTGATGGAGCCTAAGTCTTTATCGGGGGCGTGTCGTAATTCACCGGTGGTGATATCCCAGATCCGTAAGGTGCCTCCTGCACTTGCGAGGGTTTTGCTGTCTGGCGAAAAGGCGAGGGCGTTGACCGCCCCTGGATGTCCTGTGAGACTCCTGATATATTTACCGGTGCTGATCTCCCATAAACGGACTGTCCAGGTGCCGTCTGCTGTCGCAAGTTTTTTGCGATCGGGTGAAAAGGCGAGTGCTGTAATAGAATCGGGGTGTTCCTCAAGCATAGCGAGTGCCTTGCCTGTTGCTGTCTCCGAGACGTAAATGCGTTTTCCGTAGGCACTGGCGAGCATGGATGCGTCCGCAGAGAATGTCAAAACCCGCGATGGGGGCATTTCACCGGGGCGGGTGCTGTGAACTGTGAGACGGCATCGCCTGTGTGGGCATCGCGGACAGAGATGCCGTCGGACGTTGGCACAGCAACACGGGTGCCGTTCGGTGAAATGATAATGTTCAAGGGCCCTGCCGTGTCCAAGCGGGAGAGTGGCAGGCACCCTAAGATGAAGATGCATGCAATGTAGAGACGCCCCGCCTTAAGAAGTAAACTGGATAGAATTTTCATAAGAATCTCCTTATTTTTCAGAGGGTTTTAACCAAATAATGATGCAAAAACTGACGGGACCCTCTAAAACGCCTGGCATCCTAACCAATGACAGAGCGGACAGTTTCCAAATATCATTAGTTAGTTAACACCTTCATTTTTCATCGTCCGTTAGGAACGTTTCGGGGGCATACCCGGCTGTATGCTTTTCAACAAAGTTGATTTCTGGGTATGATGCTTCCACACCAGAGATTAAGAGTTCTTCGATTGTAAAATACCGGTCGTGGGTCCCAACGATGGTCCCCGGAACACGAATGGTTCTGGGAGGATTATCAGGGGACCTGACCACCTCTTCTTTCCACGTCACGTAAAGGGTATCCGGATAGAGTGGATAGACTCTACCGTTACTGTCAGCTAAGTAACCATTAATGAAATCGTGATCGCCTTGATTCCAGAGTTTTATCAAGACACGATAGATCATCTCGTGATCATGCATATCGCCTTTTTGATAATTCGGGAACATATCATCGTCCCAGATGGGTGTCATCGGAAAACCCTCGGGGGTTTCTGGAAAATCAGCGGGGACTTTTTCCTCTGAACCCATATCGTCAGGTAAAAACGTATCCGCGAGGTCAAAGGTCTCGTTTTCCAACGCCTCTGTCTCCTCGACCATCGTTTCTATGTCCGTGTTTTCTTCGGGCGTATTCACAACGCCTTCGGTTTGAAAATCAACAGGTGCGGTGCTTGTCGCCTGCTTGTTTTCGATCAACGACACCGCTTGCGGTCTCTTTCCAAACTCGTTTTCAGTCGTGCGTTGGGTGTGCCAACTATACAGCAGGCTGCCTCCAACAACGATGACAAAGAACGCGAGACCGGTTTGTATCAAACGACTGGAAAGTAAATTACGAAACATATATATTATCACTCCTCTTTTGGGGTTGATGGAAAAATGCCTGTAAGCAATAGGTAGGAGAGTGCGGCAACCCTTCCATGGACAGAACCACATATAATAGTTTTTCTAACAAATCTCCGTACTTATTGCGTAATTTTCTTATAAAAACTTGACCTTTCTTCTTTAACCTTTGCCAAGCCTTCTTGTTAGAAAATCTTTTCTTAGACGTTTTACGTCGATACTTTTTCATTACTTAAAACACCTTTTTTAATAAAGGCACTTTGGTATTTTATAGTATTTGAAAAGTATCATGAAAGACAAGTCTTGCAAGAATTATCTTTTTGATATAATAACATCTATAGGAGATCAAAAGACGATTAAAATAACCTATAAAAGTAAAACCCCACCTATAACAAAACTATCCAATATTGCCTTAATTTGTTAATTAAGAAGTTATGAATCAATATGCACACTATTCATAAGGATAGAAATTATTTATGAACATACACATTATAGCATTAAGATTTGGAGGATACAAATAGAAATTATTCAGGGTTATTTAATTTATTTTAAGAATTCTCATTTTATGAGGTTAACTAAAAGTTTAAGTTTTAAAGCGTAATATTTCATCATATCCCTGATTCACGACCAATTTCTATATACAGCATTCTTGTACTACAAACTGTTAGTTAGTGAAGGGTAAAGTCATCACAACAGACGCTCTTTTGACACAACAAACTTTCTGTCAAAATATCATAAATAATAACCCTGGTAAAACATGAAAAAAGTTGACAATACCTCAGATAGGGAGTATACTATTTAACGTTCTTTTGGTCGAGTGGTGGAATCGGTAGACACAATGGACTTAAAATCCATCGCCCCTAAACAGGCGTGAGGGTTCAAGTCCCTCCTCGACCACATTGAAATCTTACCGCAGGGTAGAGCAGTCTGGTAGCTCGTCGGGCTCATAACCCGGAGGACGTGGGTTCAAATCCCACCCCTGCAATTCTTTTCTCATTCATATCCCAAAAATAAATGTATTTGATTATCAAAGGTGAGGTTAAACCTGTAATTAGGTTTGGTTTTGCCTTTACTTATTTATATTCTGAACTTCAATCTACACGGTTTTCGCAGAATATGCAGAAAAGAAGGATCGGTGTTATACCATTCCTAAAAATGATTAGCCCCTGAACAGATGCTTCGTATTTCTCGAAAAACCGCACAAAGTGGAAGTTTATGCCACATTAATAGATTTAAAAAGAGACTTTAATTATCAGGAATGGTATTAGTACAATATACTTGTGTCATCCGATGCCAGGACGGGGTGCGGACTTATATTGTAATTTCCATCCAAGGATATATCATCAACCAATATAACCTCATCTGACATAGCGGATTGGTACATAGCGAAAACAGTTTGTATGATGTGTAGATTGCTACGTCCATCGGTAATTGGTTTTTCACCTGTTTGTAAGCACTCAATAAAGTGAACCATTGCGTTTCCGAAACCATCTGGGAACCATGTGCCATCAATCTCAGGTTTGATTTCTCGTTGTTCAGGATCTGTGAGATGGATGGTCATATCTGCACTATTTCCATAAATAGCACCTTTTGTGCCTTGAATCCGAATTTCTTCATGAGGGTGCTGAAGGTTATGTCCGGTATTTCCGAGAAATGCCCAATTACATGAGAGTAATCCTTTTACACCGCTCTTAGATTTGAAGAGAGCTACAGAAATGGTCTCCCCTTCTTCAACGGAACGATCATGTCCATGTGCGTGGCAGTATACATTTTCATAATCCCCGAACCATTTTTGGACGAGACTTATATGATGTACCTGCATTACAGGGATGATATGTTTACCGGGGAAGGTCGTGAAAAAACCGTTGCATGTAATAGAAATATGATAGATTTCACCGAGATGTTCGGGGTTAATATAGGGTTCAATAGCAAGAAAACCTGGTACAAAACAGGAATTTTGGTTTACCATGAGTTGTACCTTGTTCTTTTCACATATTTCTACCATTTCAACAGCCTGTGGCATTGTCATTGAAAATGGTTTTTGACAGAAAATGTGTTTTCCTTTTTGCGCTGCAGCCTTCACTATGGGAGAACGTATCCAAGGGTGTACAGCTAAGTCCAGGATATCAACGTCATTATCAGCAATTAGATCCGTAATACGAGTATAACGTTTTTGGATGTTAAACCTATCCCCTGCATGGTGTAGACGTTCTTCATCTTTATCGCAAATTGCTTCAACACGTAAACCCTTACGTTCATATCCGAGTAGGTGTGTTTGCCCTATCCCTAAGCCGATGAGCCCGATACCTGGGTCTTGTAAGTTTATCATGTGATATGTGATGAACAGTATAAGTTTATAATATAGCTGCTTAAATTCCCAATCCAGCATCTATATCTTGTTGGTAGGTATTAATGGATTCATCAATCATTTTGTCAAGATGAACGATTTCTCCTGATACACCGGATTCAAGCATGGCATAAGAGATTGCTACAGACCGTGTACCTTGGTATGCGTCCACTTCAATAGGACGGTTGCCAGCAATTGCTTCAGCAAAATCACCATATTCGATTGCGATGATTTTGGCATCAGTATCAGGAAAAGGAAAACTATATTGCCATAGTCGGTTTCCACCGAACAGATCGGTTGTGACAGCATCAAGATGAAAATCAGGGACCAATTCTAATAAAGCCTCTTCGGTTACCGTGCCTTGACCATTAATTTGTAATGATATCAAACCGCCACTTCTATCGCCAGGAAGTGCCATTGAACCTTGAGAACCGTGTATTTGTCTCATCCAACTGCCTTGTCCCCATGCTCCATGATCTTCTATATATTGTCCAACAGCCCCATTTTTGAAGGTGAGTGTTGCATACGCTGCATCTTCTGCTGTTGCTTCAAATTCAGCCGGCATTTTTCGTTGCCATTCTGTATATACACCAGCAGGATTCGATCCTGATTCACCCGTTACTGCAGCCGGATTGTGCCGTATAGGTTCATGAAGTCTTGTTTGTGCATAGACGGTTTCAACATCACCGAGTAGATACTCAATCATATCAGCATAATGAACACCAACATCAAGTAGAACACCGCTTTGATCTTTCTGATGTCGCCATACAGATATAAGCATGCGGTTTGAACCACCGATTGTGTGATGAATAAGAAAACGTGGCTTACCGATGACTTCCGCATCCAGTAGTGCTTTTGCAAGTCGATTAATAGGATCTCTTCGATAGTTCTCAGCAACACTTATCACAGCGTTAGAATTATCTGCTGCAGAACGGATTAAGTTACAGGCACGCACAGTTAGTCCCATAGGTTTTTCAACCATGGTGTGCCATCCGCGTTGTAGTGTCTCAACAGCGATAGTATGGTGGTATGGAGGTGTTGTTGTTACATCAACTGCATCGACCCCAATAGCCGCGAGTTCATCAAGATTGCTGACGACAGCAGGTTTTTTTCCAAACCGTTCTTCAGCTTTTGTAGCAAGGGATTCCGCATTGTCGAGAACAGGGTCACATGCTCCCACAAGAGTAAAGTTTTCCCATCCAACACGATGTAGTTCAGCCAATCCGTACATATGGCGGTGTCCCATACCACCACATCCAACAATTGCTAATCGAATTGTATCCATATTTTATTCCTATTTATTGAGTATTGCATCCAATCGATTTATGTCGTTATTTAACAATGCTTTATTGGATTGATATAGACTTTTACGTTTCAACACTTTATCGGCATAGATTCTACCTCTGCTTATAAGAGGACCTTTAATTCTAACTTTACCCGGTCCCACATTATATGCACCTAAAGCCAATGTTAGATTGTTAAGATATTTCTCACGAAGTTGGTTGAAATAGATTAATCCCGCCTCAAGGTTTTTCAATGGATCGAACCGTTCGTCTACTGTTCCATCAAGAGAAGGTTTAAGTTTGTTCCTGTAGTTTGGGACTTTTAATCCGAGTCCAATGGCAGTCCCCGGAACCATTTGCATTAATCCGCCAGCCCCAGTCCTTGATACAGCATTTGGTTTGAATTTTGATTCAACATAGATGATTGCCAACATAAGTTCAACTTCAATATTATGTTTTTTTGCAATTTGAATACTCTTAACGACAGACGAATTTGGTTTAATATCACCATTTATTGGTCGTGAATTATCGGTTTCTTCAGGTGCTAACTTGATTGTGGTGTTATTAGGTTTTGCTTTATCATCAGACCTTTCAGTTGTTTGAGATTCTTTTGTAGAATTTGGTGCATCAATTTCAGGGATAATTATATCAGATTTTTTTTGTCTTTCTCCAAAAGTGAACCCAATTGAAAGTAGATGTCTATAGTTTAAGTTGTCTTCATTTAGATAGGAATAATAAGTTTCTTTTCCCCATTGTTTTAAAGATAGTCCAAGGCTCCATGATTGGATAGGAGATTGAGAGTCAAAGGAGAACAGAGATCCGACATTTGCTGAGAATGCGCCAGATACGAATTCAAGACTCGTACCAATACCGGGTGATGTTAGATTATAACAAGAATGCCATCTAATTACTGGATGAGGAATAATAGTTGTTCCAACAGCTAACTGTGGATGAAGAGACCTTAACAAGACACCATTCTGATCAGAAATGGAAACACCGTTAATATCACGGTATTGAATCCCTATAATAGAATTGTGTGATAGATTTATGAGAGCACCTACATCATAATTTGGTGTCCAGAGGCTTGTTTTATAGGGTGCGCGTGTATATCCTGTACTTGCCCCTATCTTTATCGGTCCAAATTTTCGACCATAGGAAAGAAGTGCCTGATTGTAGCCAAGTTCAAATGTACCAATCGGGTTAGATGTGTGGTTAACAAGGAATCGATCATTATAATTCAGATCAAGAATGTTAATGCCGAAAGTACCAATCGACTTAATAGGATATGCTAAGGAAAGTGACCCTTGCGAGAGGTCATAAATGAAATTCCCTGTATCAAGAGACGCAAGTCCTGCAGGATTCCACAATGGGCTTGTTGCATCATCTACATTGCTAATATATGCACGACTTAACCCAAGTCCCCGTGTGCCTACTGCAGGTCTGTATTCCTTAGTTTCAATTTCCTGTGGATTAGTAATTGAATCTAAAAACGCGTTCTTAACAAAGAGGGATCCAGTGAGTATGAGAAGTAAGATGGTAAAGAAGTACCATCTTTTATCACTGTAGATTAAGGTGGCGAGCCGGATTTTCACTTCTACCCTTATATCTGACTTCAAAATGGAGGTGCGGACCGGTTGAGAATCCTGTATTGCCAGATAATCCAATTACTTGTCCTTGACGTACTATATCACCCTTCGATACGCGTATTCTTGACAAGTGTCCATAAGAAGTTGTGTAATCATCATCATGTTGTATAATGACAATTTTCCCGTATCCAGATTTTCTTGCGGCATAAGTAACAACACCTGTTTTTGAAGCATAAACTCTTGTGCCATTTGATGCACGAAAATCAATTCCTTCGTGAAGGCGGTACCGTCTTGTAATTGGGTGATGTCGATACCCGTATTGTGAAGTCACAACTAAAGGAACTTTTAATGGCTCCAAAAACCCAATTGCTACTCCATTAGGTATAAGAATTTGTTGACCTGGTTGGAGGTGTTTTGGGTTAGTGATAGCATTTGCTTTTTGAAGTTGTTTCCAATCTTCAACATTAAATTTTCTTGCTATACTATATAGTGAGTCACCTTGCTCAATAGTATAAACGGTACCTTCAATACTTCCTCCCGCATTCGGGGGGTTAGTTACACCAGGGATTGTAAGTTTTTGTCCGATTCGTAAGTGATCATAATCATTATTTCTGAATTTGTTTGCTTGAGCAATGGACTTC
This sequence comes from Candidatus Poribacteria bacterium, assembly GCA_022394755.1. Taxonomy (GTDB): domain Bacteria; phylum Poribacteria; class WGA-4E; order WGA-4E; family WGA-3G; genus MSPOR6. The sequence goes on along the minus strand of JAGFCA010000002.1, from coordinate 26,457 downwards.
ATAGAAACATTATACTTTTGTGCTATGCCTGTTAATGTTTCACCTTGTTTGACCTGATGTTGTAATCCAAAAGAAGAAGGTGTAAACGATGCTGAAACAACTGTAATGGATAAAACAGTTAGTATAACTTGTATATAGTTTTTATTCATTTCTTACCTAATGTGGTATGCTGACCAGAACCTATCTTATGTAAATGAGAGTATATAGCATCGAATAGACCCTTGCATACAGTATGTGATATGTGAGACGATCCTTATTGTATTGGTTGTAGGAACTTTAATTTTTATTGATTATTGTTCCTTCTCTTATATGATTTACCCGTCAACTACCTGTATGAGTATTTCTTTTGTATCTGAGAAAATTTGTGTATCAGTTTGGATGCCTTTTGATCCCACTGAAACCACTTCGCTGATCACAGTTACAACAAGCTGAAGAACTTCAACACGTGTAGCATCTTCACCAATTGATTCTGGTGCAGTCCACTTCACAGGATTTTCGTTTGTTGATGAAAGTTCACCATGTTCCGTAATATTAAGCCAATTTAATACGACACTTGTACCTCTAACACCTTTAACAGAAGCAGTCAATTCTATTTCTTCACCAGTTTTAACTGTCTTTTTCGTGACAGTAATGGTCACATCTAAATTATCTGCTTGGTTACCATCTTCTATTTTATGAGTGGTATCCAATTCAACGATAGAACCACCCGCGTCAGATTCTGCTAAGGTATCGGTGTCAGCTACAGGATTTTTCATGTTGCTGCCGCCACAACCTGAGATCGAAAATATCAAGCCAACTGTGAGAAGATATATGAATATGTGAAAAAAACGAGATGTTTTCATGATTTGTCCTCTTGCTTTTAGGCTACAAACTTTACAAACGTCAATTTACAATCGTCAAATAGATAACGGATTGATTAGCAATAGGTTACAAGCTCAAACATCTCAAAGAGACCGTATTAATACGTCTGTTACAACCTATTTGATACAATGTCGTAACAATTAATACGTATAATGCTGAAATAGGTTACAGAAAATATTGAGTAGTATATCTTGTCTTGGTAAGATTATAATCTTACCAAGACACAAACTTACCTTGCGGTGTTTTCCATTTGTTCTCGTAGGAAGGCGAGAATGTCGGCGATATCTTGATCGCTAAGGATATCGGTAGCGTAGAATGGCATAAGAAATCCGCCACCGCGAATTTTACTTGCCCATCGAACCATTGTTTTATCGATGTCGCGCGGTGCCCGGGATCTAACAAGTTGTGTTCCGATACCTGCTTTGAAAGGTGTTGGATGGCAGACGACACATGCACGTCCGAAAAGTTCCCATCCCGTTTCACTATTACCTGACATTGCAGCAATTTTCTCACCGGCTGCAGTTTTTTCTGCAGTATCTAACATTTCCATTTTAAACTGTGGACCTTTATTGTCACCGGATACGGCTTTAAAATATGCCATAAGTGCTTCAGCGTGTTCTTCTGGAATTGCAGTCGGGTTAACCTTATCGCCAGCGATCCGTTGTAGAAAGTGTTCATAACAGAAACCTCCACCACCAGCTGCACGTTCAAAATTTTCCGCTGTTATCATTCCGCCTTTTGCAGAACCACGTCCGGGTACACCGATGATACTATGACCTGCTCGAATTAAACCGTCGGGGTTTTCCTTTTCATCAAAATCAGCATGACAGTTTGCACAAGTAAGTCCTGTGGCATTACCGGGTTTAGATCCAGGTTTTATCGTTCCCTTAAATGTAGGGTCATGAAATAGTTCGCGTCCAAGTTGGGCTTTGTCTGACAGTTGTTGTGCTTGCGTAAACACAATTAAGACAGTAATTAATATTACGCCAATTGAAAGCGAAACAAACTTTCGCATCAAAAATCTCCTTAAATTATAATGACATTTAGAATGATACTAACTTATATTTTATTGAATATACATAATGATGTCAAGAAAAAATGTTGTTAAATTAGGGTTTAACGCTAATTATTACAAAATTAGTCATATATTTTTATTTTCTGTTATTTATTTTTTTGTTCTGAGAGGGATTCTAACACACCGATGTATGGTAAATTTCGGTATAATTGTCCATAATCAAGTCCGTATCCGACGACAAATACATTTGGAATTTCAAAACCTAAATAATCAATTTCAACAGGGACTTGACGACGAGAGGGTTTATCAAGAAGTGTACAGATCTTAATGGAATTTGGGTTTAAAGTTTCAAGATGTTCAACGAGGAATGTCAGGGTTCGTCCAGTGTCAATAATATCTTCTACAATAAGAACATCTCTATTTTCTACATAATCACTTCCTGCTCTGATAAACCGGATATTTTTTGAAGGTTCAGTGCTGTTATGGTAACTTGAGGTTTGTAAGAATTCAAATCGTAGTGGTAGTGATATTTCGCGTGCAAGATCAGCGAAAAATAGTGTTGCCCCTCTGAGCACACAAATTAACACGAGTTCTCGATTTTCATAGTCTTTTGAGATTTGCTTGCCGAGTTCCTGTATTCGAGTACGGATCTGAGATTCAGAAATCAATACAGTTTTTGAGATAGGTTTCGTCTTATCCATAATTTAAATGCAGATATTTCTTTGTTTGTGATTCGATTTTGTATTTGTTATTAGTCGTGAAACCGATAATCCATAAGATTTCATTACCGCTGACAAGTAAAGGGATTTTATCTCTTTCAGTTCTTGGAATTTTTACATCTATCATATAATCTTTAATCTTCTTTGTTCCTTTCATTCCATGCGGTTGAAATCGGTCCCCTGGTCGTCGGTTGCGTACAATTAAAGGTAAATCAACTTTCTCATAGTCAAATATAGCCTCGTCTGTTCCATCGGGTATCAAGAAATTGCCATTTGGTAAAGTATCATAAACATGAACGGTGAAATTAGCATTGATTTCTGTAATATACGTCTGCCCTGGTACAGTAAGGGAATAAATATATTTTCCTATCTTAGTAGATTCTTTTTCAAATATAAGCTGGTTATAGGCACGTCTGAACATTAAATTGTCAGGTATAGATACCATTGGATTCGGTCTTGCACCATTGATAGCGTTTATTATTGCTTGGCAATGATCAAATGAAAAGTCACTCGTTTTACCTGTCAATTCAGATATTGTATGTCTTAGAATCCGTCTTTGTATGGCGAGGTGTTTTTGTTGAAATGTACTCCTATTCAAGATAATAAGGTCTTTATCGGTAGTAGGAAGTTTGCAATTTTCAAAAGCGTCATGTGCTAATCTGTCAAGATATTCCGATTCAGTACCCAATATTTCGGTGGTTTTAATCAATCCAGTCCTAATATTTGGATTGTAATTCTGTTCTAATAGGGGGAACAATTCATGTCGGATACGATTTCGTAGAAAGCGTTGGTCTGTGTTCGTTGGATCTTGTCGTGGTACCAAATTTTCTGAGTCAAGAAACAGCTCAATTTCTTTTCGAGTGAATCCTGCCAACGGTCTAATAAACCTTCCATCCCTAATTGGTAATATGCCTTTTAATCCACTTGATCCTCCGCCCCGGATCAAATTCATAAGAACGGTTTCTGCGATATCGTCCTTATGATGTCCAAGTGAAACTTTTGTAGCTCCAGTTTTCTGACAAACAGAATCAAAAAACTCGTAACGCGCTTTACGACCTGCAGCTTCAATAGAGAGTTTCCACTCTTTGTTTAAGTGTGATAGTTCAACGGAATGTCCAGTGAAAGGTAACCCTAATTGCGCGGCATGTTCTTCTACGAATTTGGCATCTATAGTGGAATCATCTCTAAGATTGTGATTAAGATGGACAACATGGAGGCAGCAGTTAAGAAGTGGGAGTAAGGTATGTAAACCGTAGAGCAGTGCTAATGAATCAGCACCGCCTGAGACTGCGACAAGGACAGTTTCGCCACCCTCAATCATTGCGTGCTGAGAAATGAAACGATACATTTCTTGCACAAAACGGGATTTCATGAGGTGGGGGCCTTGAAAGAATAATGCCGGTGCGGAGAGTTGAACTCCGGACAGCACGATTATGAGTCGTGTGCTCTACCACTGAGCTACACCGGCACGCTAAATCTGTTTTTAAGTATAATATAAGACCGTAGTAATGTCAAGTCTTTTTGGAATGTAGGTCCGTAAGTTTTTGGCATAATTAAATACCTCGTTGGATAAAGTATACTATAGTTTGGACAGTTTAAGCGACACACCTTTCGCCCTCTGGGGCTTTGTATATCCATGAAATTGTCATCATCAGGAATCAGAATCAAGGGTATGGACACATTAAGGGTTCCGCGTCTTACAAACAGCACCTATCGGTCCTGGGATCATAAAATATTTTAAATTCCAAAACTTGGCATACACTTCATACCTTGGGAATATGAACATAATAACCAATAATGTCGAAAACTGTATAGCCTTGTTTATCTTGAATGCCAATCTCCTGTGACTTCTTCAAATGGCATTACCGGTTCAAACGGCTCATTGTAATCTCCACCATTATGACTAACCTCACATGAGCGGATCCATTCACGCAGCGTCTTGCGGGTTTGCCTCATGCGTTCCCGTTCATTTTCTAAATTAGTTGTTTCTGCTCGGTCATTAATTATGTCAAAACATAAATCTTCATTCCCATCACTTGATAGGTTGGTCAAACATTTAAAGCGGTTATACATCATAGCAATTGTTGGAGCATCAAACATCGGTTTTTTCCCACTGTTGAAGCGGTATGGGATCGGTGTTGTACGTTCTGTCATGTTTCCTTCAATAGCAGGTATGAGACTGATACCATCAATCGGACGATTATCCGGCATTTGATAATCCATAACGTCAGAGATTGTTGGGAAGTAGTCCAACGTGCTGCACGGCATATCAATTACGCGTCCGGGTTCAGCATGACCTGGCCAGTGTAATAGTGCAGGTACACCAATACCTCCATTAAATAAAGATCGTTTTCTTCCACGCAAGCCGTCAGTCGATCCTCTGTTTCGACCATCTTCACCTGTACGACCTTCAGGTCCGTTATCCGAACAGAACCAGATCATGGTGTTCTGGGATACACCCCAAGCAGCTAATGTGTGATACAAACGTCCCACCTGATCGTCAATCGCTGTAATACAGCCGTAATAGTGTTGCTCACCTTCGCTATATTGTGAATACATTGCGCGATATTCTGGTCCTGCAAATACGGGTGTATGTGGCGCATGAAACCAGATTGTAGTAAAGAACGGTTTACCATTTTCAGCAGCTTGTTCGATAAATGGAATTGCCCGATCCATCATTACCCTGGAATCGCATCCATTTAGATTTTCCGTTGCAAGTTTTCCATTTTCGTAATATGGTGACGCCCAGGGACGGTCTCCACGTTTTCCATCCTTACCAATACCTAATGTAGGATCCCATGTAGGGACTGCATACTCTGTCGCAAAAGACGTATCGTAATCACGCTCCCACGGCGGTGCATAATTCCGAGCAGGATTTCGATTAGGCTTGCCAGAATAATTTCGGTCGAGTGTACCAAGATGCCATTTACCAAAATGTCCGGTTGCATAGCCATAAGATTTTAACATACGCGCCAGTGTTATTTCTTGCGCAGGTAGGTGACCTCGATTGGCATGGGTTACACCGTAACGAAAATAATGTCGTCCAGTTAAACACGTACCACGTGTCGGTGAGCACACGGGACCTCCAGCATAAAATCGAGAAAATCGGATACCGTTGTTTGCCAACTTGTCCAAATTCGGAGTTTTGATTATTTCATTTCCGTTAAACCCTACATCACCATATCCGAGATCATCGCACATCAATAAAATTATATTCGGGTGTCCCATCTATTAGTCTCCATTTCTACAACACTGGTCACATTCCTTACCTCTGCTCAGCCCAAACCCCTATCTCTAATTAAAGGTATCAAGTCTGAGGTGTTGTCATACTGTTTGTTAAGCTTTATGCATTCCAATTAACTGATCTCTGTTACATTTTCCATACACTGATATATATAATCTACTGGAATCTGAATAAAGTCAAGATCTTAATATGATGGACTCAATCGGATGTTTCTACCTCGTTTAGTTTCAATATTGCTATATGTAGATACTATTGATATAATATTTACTATGAATATACATCAATTAAAAGGACAAACTGTCGGAGCAGCTGTATCAGGTGGTCTTGATAGTTGCACAATTACGAAGTGGTTAGTTGATAACGATGTTAATGTCGTTTGTCTTACTGCAGACCTTGGTCAACCGGATGAAAGGGATGTTGATGAAATCAAGGAACGGATGTTGGCATGTGGTGCACAAGAAGCGATCATTGTCGATGCAAAGGATGCACTTGCAGAAGAAGGACTCAAACTGATTCAATGTCAGGCGAAGTATGAAGGTGGATATTGGAATACAACTGGTATTGCTCGACACGTTACTGTAAAAGCGTTGCTACCAGAGATGGAAAAACGCGGTATTTCTATACTGACTCACGGGGCAACCGGTCGTGGGAACGATCAGGTGCGTTTTCAACTTGCAACGAATATGCTGAATCCACACATATCTGTTTATGCACCGTGGCGTGATGCAGAGTTTCTCAAGCATTTTGGCGGTAGGAAGGAGATGATAGACTTCTGTCAAGAACACGGTTTGCCGATTACTGCTACACACGAAAAACCTTATTCTACAGATGCTAATTTATTAGGATTAACACATGAAGCGGGACGTTTAGAATCGCTAAAAACACCAGCAGAATTTATTACACCGGGTATGGGAGTTCACCCCAAAGATGCACCGGATGATGTGGAACACTTCACTGTAACTTTCGATCGTGGAATACCTGTTGAGATTAATGGGAGTCCCTGTACGCCATTAATGAGTTTAGTAGAAGCAAATCGAATTGGTGGTAGGAATAGCGTTGGTATAGGCATTCATACTGTTGAGAATAGGTTTGTTGGCATAAAAAGTCGTGGAGTCTATGAATCACCTGGCATGGAGTTGTTGGGTAGATGTTATGAGTTTCTACTTCAGTTGATTTTAGATAGACGCGCACGTCGACATTATGATGGTGTAGCAGATAGAATTGCTGAACAGATTTATGAAGGTTATTGGTTTGATGCTGGTACACAATCTATGTTAGGTTCAATTGAACCGTTGACTCGTTTAGCAAGTGGATCAATTACAGTAGCACTTTATAAAGGGAATGTAGCGTTTCATGCTGCAACGGGTGTACCTCACTCGCTTTATTCGGAAGAAACAGCATCAATGGAAGATATTGGTGATTTTGATCATGCGGATTCGGAAGGATTCTTAGCAGTGCTGGGAGTTGGCGCGCGAGCCTCTGCTATCGCAGGACAGATTGAAGAGTAGGTGTTTTTCTAATTTGTATATAGAATTAAGGCACTTCAATCTTAGAAAACAGTTGCGTGATAATGTTTTCAGCATCAATGCCTTCGGCTTCAGCTTCGTAACTGAGAATTACTCTGTGTCTTAACACATCCATTCCAACTTCATGAATATCTTCAGGTGTGACATAACCGCGTTGTGACAGAAAAGCCTGTGCTCTGGAAGCGAGTGCCAAGAAGATTGTTGCCCTTGGTGAAGCACCATATTCAATAAGGGGGCTTAGATCGTCTAATTGGTACGCTTCTGGTGCCCGGGTCGCACATATAAGATCTACAATATAGGTTTCTAACTGTTCTGCCATATAGATATTCCGTGTAAGCTCGCGGAATCTTATGATATCTTCACAGGAAACTACCTCCTGTATATCCTCAATTACTTCAGTCGTCATTCTTCGGAGGATTTGTAATTCCTCTGAGTGTGATGGGTAGTTCACCTTAACCTTTAACATGAATCTATCTACTTGTGCTTCTGGAAGTGGATATGTACCCTCTTGTTCAATCGGGTTTTGCGTTGCTAAGACGATGAAGGGATCATCAATTGCATAGGTTTCTCCACCGATTGTTACCTGTCGTTCTTGCATTGCTTCAAGAAGTGCACTTTGTACTTTCGCGGGGGCACGGTTAATTTCGTCAGCAAGAATGACATTGGCAAAAATTGGACCCTTTTTCGTATAGAACTCACCTTTCTGCTGGTCATATATTTGCGTTCCAACAAGATCAGCAGGTAGTAGATCGGGTGTAAATTGTAGTCGTTTGAAAGAGGCGTCAACGGTTGTTGCCAGTGCTGCAATAGCGGTTGTTTTTGCTAATCCGGGAACACCCTCAAGTAGAATATGTCCATTACAGAGCATTCCTATAATTAACCGTTCGAGTAGTGTGCGTTGTCCAACGATGATTTTACACGCCTCGTCCAGTATATTCTGTACCAGACCGCTATCTGCTTCAATACGGGCATTCATTGCATCTAAATCGTAGTTTTGCATTATGTTAGAGGGAGTTATAGAATGATGACATCAATATCTGATAGTGATAATTGAATGCATTGTTATTTCGGAAAGAAGGGTTGTGTTTCACCTTCTTGAAAAGATTGTTCAAGCCAAGGATCTTTGGTTTTTTGTCGAAATTCGATCACTTTTCGACGCATATCGTTGATAGTATCCTGCAATTCAGGAGAATCAATTAGGTTGTTCGATTCTGCGGGGTCGTTTTCCATATCAAACAACGCCTCACGACTTTGATGTACAAAATCTTCGCGTTCACGTTCACCAAGTTTCTGAATGTTGTCGTCTCTAACAGCCGTCCATGAGATAGAACGGAAAAAGTCACTCGGTAGTGGAGTTTCTAATTGATATGCCAGATTCCGTACATACTTATATTTTCGTCCACGTAAGACCCGATACGGATAGTAGTTTGTAACCTCATGGAAGCAATGTGAATAGTAAGTTTCTTCCCACTGTCCATCACCTGGATGAGGACTATCATCTTCAAGTATTGGGAGTAGTGATCTACCCGGTAGTGCATCGTCTCCATCAGGATGGGAGACACCACACCAATCTAACATGGTAGGACAAAAATCAACCCAGTTGACAAGTGCTTGATTGTGAAGTCCACGAAGTTTCTGGGTTGGACTGGCAATTAGTAAAGGACAATGATGTCCACTGTCAAAACTGGAAGCCTTTGCGCCAGGAAATGGCATTGCGTGGTCAGTTGTAACAAACACGAGTGTTTCGTCTGCCCTTCCAGAAGCGTCAAGAGCATCTAAAGCAGCACCGACTACAGCATCCCATCGTGAAACACTTTCATAATAGTCAGCGAGATCTTCGCGTACTGCAGGAACATTTGGTAGGAAATTGGGTACGATTATTTCCTCAGGAGAGTAGGGATTAGGTTCAATTCCAGCATGTTGTCTATCATTTCCGAATCCTTTTCCAGCACGATGTGGATAGCTGCATCCGAGATGGAGATAGAACGGTGTATCGACGTTTTGTTGGAGGAAATCTCCGATTTTTTCAGCAACATCTACAGGACTTCGACCATCTACTTTCGGTTCATAATCGAACGGATAGACGCTTTTAGGTTCCACATGTTTTTTCCCGATACATGCCGTTGCAAAGCCGTGTGCTTTTAGGATTTTTGGAACAGACTGCATGTTTTCATGGGTTCGGAACCCATGAATTCCATGACAGTGTCCGTATTGACCATGCGTATGACTATGCTGTCCAGTGAGTATACATGCTCGGCTGACAGCACAGGAAGGACTTGTACAGAATCCATAGTCAAAAACGACACCACGCTTCGCAAATGCATCGATATTGGGTGTTCGGATAACTTCATTGCCATAACATTTTGCAATACGGCTCCAATCGTCCGCAATAACAAACATAACGTTTTTGTAAGAATTATTCATAAATATTACCAATAATCATTCAAATTATATAAGAATTACGTGAATATGATATAAAAATAATGTTTATAACCTTAGATTTGCTTTCACAACTTGTGAGGATTATACTAAACCACCGCGTTTACGTAAAAACCACTCCAGACCGAGTAAAAGAAGGATTAGACCGAAGATTAGCGGTAGATCCCAAATATCCACATCCGTTATTTCTGACGTGGCACTCTCAACAAGAGAGATTTGATTTACTAATTGAGGTGCTTCTTCGGTAGAATAGTATTTTCCACCGGTCATACTCGCAAGATTTGATAATAGAGAACTATTAAGGGCTGCATCGCTAAATTCAGCAAAAGATGGTTTCACCTCAAACAGTGCTTGTTGTTTCCCGAGGTCTTCCCCAGCAAGAGATCCGGTTGCTGTTACAGTATAATCTCCCTTTCGATTAGGTATGAATCGAGCGGTATATAGTCCATCTTTCCCTAAAACTTGCTCAAGTTGAAGCTCTTTCCGTGTGTCAGATTCGTCAACAACAATAGCACGTATTTTCGCTTTATTGGTTAAAGCAAAGTTTTTATCCATAGCAGTTACTTCAATGACAACAGGCTCCTTTAATGTGTATTCAGTCTTGGGTATATCAAGTTTAAGAGAGGATTGTGGTGCGGTTGTTAACCATTTTGCCACCTGACGCCAAAAACGTTCATTGCTATCATCTTTACTATCTAAAGCAGTTTGCCATCTATATGAGTCGTTAGGCGTGAAAACCATTACCCGTCCAGCGTTGTAATTATGGGTTGCCATAAGGATACGGTTTCCAAATTCATTTTTATCTGTTGGATGTTCAGCAAGAATAGTTGCCCCTGCTTTTGCACGTTTTACTTTGCTATAACCGTACAGTTCAGGCATTTTTTGCCATCGTTCTAAGTTTTCTGTGGAATTATCTACCAATTCCATTAATGGATCAGTTTTTCCTTCAGTTGTCAATTTGAATTTAAACATCTTAGGTGTAGGCACTTCAGAAGGAGCGAGGTTTAATGGAACTTTTTCAGGTGGGTCTCCTAATTCTATCTCAACAGGTAATAATTCTGCGATGGGTGTATTCAAAAATGATTTTGCAATATCAGAGTTGCCTAAAGAATGGGTTCCCCCTAACATTAGAAAACCTCCGCCACGTGTACGCACGAATTCTACTGTATCCTCAAGTTGTTGTTCAGTGAAATTAGAAGCATCAATATTTCCGAATATGATGGCATCAAAGTTGAAGAGGATTTCCTTTGAATCAGGATAGAAATTGAACTTTTCATCTGCACCACCTTGTGTACCACCGAAACTTTGATCACTGGTAATATAACGATCAGTTAGAACGATATTGGGATCATCTTGTAGTGCACGTTTAATGAATTTAAATCCCCAATAGGGTCTGGAGACAAAGAGCACTTTTACCCGTTTTGTAGGTATTACTTTTAGTATAAAGGTTTTGGTATTGTTTTGTGGAATTGCTTCATCTACTTCAGGTAGAACTTGGACTTTATATTTATGGGTACCTGGTTGACGGGGTGTAAATTTTAGTGGTATCCGGACAGTTTCGTTATTTAGTGTTATTGGTAGTGTTTTTAGAACTCGACCATTTTCAGTGAGTTGGAGTGTTGCTTTTTTTTGTGTGTTATCTGTACGTCTTACTGTTGCTGATATTTCTACAGGGAAATCTTCTTCTGCAGAACGAGGGACATCTACTTTGACTAATTCAATATCAGCGATACCTGTTTCAGATCCAATACCAACAGTATGAATTGGCACTTTTCTTTCTCTCGCTTGCATTGCAGGTTTCTGAATATCTATACCGCTCCGATCAACACCATCTGTAAAAAGGACAATACCGGATAATGGCACCCCTTGCATATCCTCTAATGCTTCAGTTATGGCGTTAGGGATGTTAGTATTTTCACCTTCTGCATCTGTTAGAATTTCCTCAGGAATTCGTTTCGTATCAGTATCAAATGAGAAGAGGCGTGTCTTAAATTGATTGGCGTTTAACTTGTCAATAAGACCTTCACTTACTTCAGGATTTTCACCGAATAGAAGTTGGTTCGCTTGGTCTAATCGAGATGTACCGTCATCACTATCGGTAATCTGCATGCTTTTGGAACGATCTACCATGACCAAAAGGTATGAATCATCAGGGTTGTTTTGGTAAATAGTAAGAAAGGGTTTGAGTAGACAGAAAGCGATGAAACACAATACAAGTGTGCGGAGAACAATTAGGAATCCATGGAAAAAACGACCTGTTCTGCCCTTGGTACTCCGATATGCCCAGATGGTGGCTGCGACAAGACCAACCATCAGCACAAAAATAAGAAGCCCCGGGATTGGAACACCGAACGAGAAATCACCTTCCCGAAAGACGTCTATCGGGTACTTCATAAGTTTTTCAAACATAAGTGTATTTTACCTTGATAAAAACAGATACTATGAATTGAGATGTTTTGTATTATGACAGTGTATGTATTAATATTGTGCGTTTTTTATATTATACAGTTAGTAGAGGGTTTCTTCAACCATTTAAATCCTCAATAGTCAAATAGCCGAGAAATAGATTGCATTTTTTAATATATGTTAGAATAGAAACTATTGATGGTGCAGTCTCAATAATTTCTCTACGTGAATTACTGGTTCTCGCACCATTAATTCACATTCTAAATCATTATTAAGATATTTATAACTTTTAACAAAAGGATGTTGTCTTAATGAAAAAAATGGTTTGTAATTACATTAAGTGTCATGGTGTTCATGTCATTATCTGTATTAGCACAGGAAGAAACCTATAAGGTATACTATGATTCATTTTATAACTCTCAGGGTGAGTTCGACTATTTCTTATCTTCACACGGAGGAGCGGCAGAGGAAGATGCCACATATAAGACAGTATATTATCGAGTAAATGTTAAAGATAGCGATGGTACTATACATTCTTTTCATCATGCTTCTACATATTATAAAAAAGAAGATGGGGAATGGAAATACATAGGATCGTGGTGGTATATTTGGTCTGTCATAGTAGAATTTATTGAAAGTATATTAGGTACCGAATAATTATTAGGTTGATATGCGTCTCTTTATGAAACGCATATTACTTAATATCAAAGGAGTTTGATGATGTTAAAGAAAATCCTATTCTCCCCATATATGTTAATTTGCTTTATTGGTCTTTTCATGGCAGTTACAGTGTTGACACTTTATGAAAGACATCAACAGAGTAAGCATTCAGAACCTATAAAAGTTTACAAGGAACCTAAAGGAACTATACGTGAGGATACCTCTGTTAATAACATTAATGCCGAGAATGCTGGTGGAGTTAATGTGAAAGTGGATAAATCAAAGGATTTGGACGATCTGGATAATCCTGAACCAGAAAATGGCGATACCCCTACAGAAGCACCTGTTTTTACTGAGTCTCTACAGTCCTCTACCCCGGCTGTTCCACAGGTGTTGACATCAAGACCTCAAGTGAAACAATCGGAAAATGCAACTGTAGATGCGAAATCTGATGATGGTATAACTGAAAAAGACATACAGTGGATGATGTCAGATATTAAATCGGTTACAAACGGACGTCCTCACTTTTTTACAACTTCAAAAGATGGTATACAACAGATGATTAAGTCGTATGAGGCAAATGTGAAAGACCATCCAGAACTGCAAATTATAATTGATCAGATGCGGAAGGATGCTGAAGGAATAGTAGAGTGAAAATATGATAGTTCTTGTTTAGTGTTTCTATTATGTTCTTGATTGTTTACGTGGGAGTGAATTTATACCATTTTCAATTGAAAATGGTATAAATTGGGAATAGGAATCTCTCCTAACAAGATCCTATTACGAAATATGATGGCTTATTAAGGTTACTTAATACCTAATCTACTATGGAATCTGAATTCGTTGTCCGGTATGAGCGGATTCGTGTAATGCGTCAATAACCTGCATATTGGCTAATGAATCTGATACTGGTAGTCGGAGAGGAGTACCGTTTTCAACTGCTTCACACAGGTTCAATATTTCCGCTGCATAGGGATTTACACCGGAGACAGTGACAGTTTCTCCATTTACAGTGAATTGTGATTCTCCTTCACTGTTTCCCCATGCACTCCCAACAAAAATAGTTCCTTTGGTACCCGTAACTTCATAATTTTCACGCCAGGTCCACCCAAAACTACAGTCAAACTGACCTGTAATACCATCCCCAAAATCTAAAGTTCCGATCAATGTTTCCCAGACATTGTTAACCGGTTCATATTTACCAGTTGCCCATGCCGATTGGGGTTCTTGACCAATAACATAGCGAATGATATTAATGCAATAACACCCTAAATCCATGACTGCCCCACCACCAAGATCACCTTTTAACCGCCAATTTGTTCGATCTGTGAGTCCAGTGGAAAAAGTGGAGCGTGCATACCTAACATCCCCAATTGCTCCCTCCTCTATTTTCTCTTTTACTGCTAAAGTTAGTGGATGGTGTCGGTACATAAAAGCTTCCATCAGAATGATGTCAGCATTCTCTGTTACCTGAATCATCTGCTCAAGTTGTGATGTGGTAACAGTAATCGGCTTTTCAACGAGGATTCCTTTAACGCCAGATCGAACTGCCTCAAGAACATTTTTGAGGTGGCTTGAGGGCCATGTAGCAATTACAAGGATCTCAGGATTTTGCTTTTCGAGCATTTGACGCAGGTCGTTATAGGTATTCTCAACATTATATTCTGTAGCGAAGCGTGATAAAGCTTCAAATTTCTCATCACATGCCCCAACAATTTCGATTTCTGGCACATTACGCCATGCGTTTCCATGCGCGTTTGAGATACCACCACATCCGACTATTGCGACACGATATTTCTTATCCATGCTTTTACCCTGGTTTAGGTGATTAGTTGTAAATATATGTGTAGAATACTAATTCATCTACAAAGAAGATATATCTATCGGTTTATTTTGTTCTGCAGACAAGTTTGCTGCCAAGGATATTTCCAACGACTTTACTGCATCCGTGTATGGACTCAATATCTCAGATTTGTCACCACTACGTACAGCGTTTACGAAAACATCATCAATAGTTGGTCCGGGTTCGTTTTTATCTACCCAATTACCATCTTCTTGAACTGAAACCCTTCCTGGACTCCAATTTATCAATTCACCATCATAAAGGATATCAAGAACGTTTGTGTTTTCCCAACCACCAGCATAAGCCCAAGCCGCTGTGAGTGAACCGATAGCTCCGCTACTAAATTGCAGTGAAACACTGTTGCTGTCAGGACAATCGATTTCATTCAACGTACGGTTTGCCTGCATTGCGTAGACAGAATCAACTTCTCCAGCAAGATTCCGCATCATATCAATTGTATGTGTTGCCTGTTCAACCAATTGTCCACCAGATTTATTCATTTGGCGCAACCATCCATCAGGGTTTCCACGACCACTTCCACACCAATATTTTCCGATAACCATGTTAATTGTTGAGTCTTTTAGGATTGATTCAGCTATTCGTGTTGAACCGAGATACCGCAGTTGATAGCCAACACAAGTGATGAGGTCTGCTTTTGTTACTGCAGCTTCTACTTCACGGGCAATATCGATATTTATTGCAACCGGTTTTTCAACGAAGAACGGTAGTCCTCGTTCAATGACATCCAATTCAGGTTGTCCATGGACAAATACAGGTAAGCTTAAATATATCGCATCAAGATCATCACGTTCTAACATTTCGCGATATTCAGTATAAGGGTCAGCGTTGTGCTTTTCAGCTGCATTTTGTGCTTTTTCAGCTACAATATCGCATATAGAAACGATATTTGCTCCTTCCATTTCTGATAACCGATTCATGTGACCGTTAGCATTTCCACCAGACCCAATAAAACCAATTTTTATTTCTTTCATATTTTCTCTTTCTGTTTAGTTATTAAACATATCTATAGCTGCATAACCCTGATATTGCAAGGTGCAACTGGTTATATATACATTGATTAACGTGCTTTAAAATTCACTTCTAATGCTCTCTCAATATTTTCTCGTGGATGTACTCCATATTGTTTTTCAAAATTCTTGTCAAAGGCTGTCTCTTCGTTTGTGTCAGGTTGAAGAGGGAGTTGGATAGGTTGACGATTCATCTGAATTGATCGGTATGCAGCAATAATCATTTCTTTATCGGCCCTACCCATTTCTCCTGTCCAAAGTGGTTGTGTATCTTCCCTAACAGCTGTTGCTATGCCGTCAAGCATTGTCGCAAGTGAAATTCCAGATTCGGATATTCCTGTCTCACGATAAGGATTGACCCATTCAATTGTTCCACCAAGAGCTTCTGGAAGTTCGACAAATATACGATGTAGAACTTTATTGTCACCATATTCTCTTTGGAATTCATAGGTCTGCGCCCTGCCACCATTCTTGATATCTTCGTCTGTGCAAACGTTGACAGTCTCTCCTCCATTTGCTCCTTGGTTACCGTTTGTTATAATTGTCCCGCGTTCACCACATGTTTCAAACCCAACAAGTTTGTTCCGTCCGAGACACCCGTTCTTATTACCGACCATCGCAATGCCGAGTCCCCCATTATCGAAATCAACTGCGTAAAATTCTAAACGTTCCTGATTGAAATCACGTTTTGCTCTGTCAACATAAGGGGTAACCTGCATTGAATGTCCTATACTACTTACTGATATGGGGGAGGAATTCATACGACACCGTATTGCAGCCAGTCCATGATAACCAGTTGTGGAAAAAAGTCTATAGCATTTATGGACAGGACCAATGACATTTTCTTCAATAAGTTTGCAGACGAACTGTTCTACTGGAACAAAAGGGAAGTTTTCTGATGTCTGAAGTTTTACACCGTTTTCTGCAGCGTCAGCAATCATCATATCCATCAGACCGAGTGTAGGTGCAAGACCTGTTTCAACATTATGTGGAATACCACGCCGAGAGAGGTAACAAGAGACAACATGATGGAGGGGTTCCGGTACGACCACATCACAGACATCAGGGGCAATTTCGTCAATGAGTTTACGGACATCGGTGTAAGCCTTTACACCGATTCTTTCTGCACCTTTTTCTGCGGATTCTTTATGTGCATCACAAACTGCAACGATTTCAAAGGTGTCTTTGAGGGCAGCTGCTGTTGATAGGTGTGCTGAACCACGCCGTCCATGACCTATAAGGGCATATTTTAATCGTGACATGTTTTACCTGCTCCGTTCAATAATTATGATAAAGCACAAGTGCAGTTAATGAACGTTATCTAACGTAGTTAGAGGAATTGTTTAGGGACGGAGATGATACCTACTACTCTATACTATCATCCCATTCTAATTTATGCACTGATAGCCGACTTCCTCAAGTTCAGTACGTATTTTGTTGATTTCGTCGGCGGATAATTGGCGTAGCGGTCGACGCATAGTCATAGATGGGAATCTACCCATTAACCATCTGGCACACTTCATACGTTGATGAGCGTCACTACTCGGTTCACCGAAATTATATACAATTCGAGCCAATGTATCTACTTGATTGCGTGCTTTTCTTGCTCCAATTAGGTCGTTATTTAGTGCTGCATGGACAACAGCGACCATCAATTCTGGTACAAACCCTGCAAATCCTATAAGTGCGCCATCACTCCCTTCTAATAAGGATGCAAGTAAGTATTCATCATGACAGGTAAGAATAGGGATATGTGGTGCTGCCTCTCTTAATTGTTCGTAGTCCCACCGCCACCGTGCCATATCACGTGTTCCCATCTTAATACAGACAACTTGTGGGATTTTAGCCATCTCTAACATCTCTTCAAGGCTATATCCTGCTTTTGTCCATGCGGGATACTGATGTACAATGATAGGTATATCAGCCCCTTCGGCAACGTCTTGAAAGTAGCCAACTGCTGTTTCTGGTGTACGTCCAAACCGTAACCAATGATGTGCTGGCATTAATAAAATAGCGTCTGCACCTGCTTCCTTTGCCGCGAGTGCATCATCAATTGCTGGTAGACTTCCTTCAGCACTCACACCTGAAACCACTTTTACCTTGTCTCCAACGGCTTCGGCGGTAATTTGGGTCACACGCTGCCGTTCATGTAAACGGAGAGACATGATTTCACCTGTGTGGCCGTTACAAACAACACCTTTTATGCCGTCTACTTCAGCAAGCTCCTGCATATATTTACGTAATCCGTCTTCATCTATTGATTCGTCTGAATGGAATGGGCAGAGCGTCGCAGGAAATACTCCTGCCCATGGATGCTGTTGCCAATTAAGATTCATGAGTATACCAATACCTCCAGTATTATCGGCATTAAATGTGAAATATGACAAGTTGAATTTTATTAGAGATCAGATAATAATAACAATAATACAAAATCGAATGGTTATGTTTAAGTAGGAATTCAATGCTCTTTGCCACATTTGAATTAATGAATACTTGGATGTGTTATAGTTTGATTTTGGTACGATCTTATGTGCTATAAGATCCACGGTACACACGGAATTCCGTATCAACATATCCAATTTCAGGCTATTTAACTTGATTTTAAACGAAAAGTCAAGTATTATTTTATACAGCGAAATTCTATTTTCCCACCATTTTTATTGATTAGCAAGACGATAAACCCTATATTAAGTATCGTTGTTTATTTTGGTTTAATGGTGTTGTAGGAGGATGTTCATAATGAAGCAAAGACGACTGAAGATTATAGCTGCCAGTACCATTTTACTTGTTGCTATGGTATTCTTAGTATTAGCGATGACCACGAAAACAAGTGTGTTGCATTTTACTCCTGCTGAACTTGTTGCAAATGCAGAAGTAAATGATCAACAGAATTTACAAGTTGACGGCGTAATAGCAGAAGGTAGTTCAACTTGGGATGCAGCTAATTTCAAACTTACCTTCGCAGTGCAAGACCGTGAAAGTAATGAAACCGTTAATGTGATTTATGAGAATCGTCTCAAACCCGATAACTTTTCTGACGGTGGCAGTGTTTTTGTAGAAGGTAAATATGATGCTACAAACAACATGATTGTTGCTACTAAGTTAACAACCAAATGTGCTTCTAAATACGAGGGTGCTGAAAGTACTTCATCGGAAAAGAGTTCCTCCTAAATCTTTCCTAACAGCCCCTTGGTTTCACTCCGCAATAATTAACATACCCAGGCATCAATATGTTCATAGAGGATCTTATAGTAGATATACAAGGTTTGACGGCTGAACTCGGTCAAGCCGCAATTTTCCTTTCTTTATTAGCAGCACTATGGTCAATTGTTTTACTGAGTATCGGACTTACAAAAAGAAGACCTAATCTTGTTCGTAGTGGACGAAATGGTATAATTGCCACTTTCATCCTTATTTCTATAGCAACTGGCACATTAATATTTGGTTTTGTAACTGACGATTTCTCAATGAAGTATGTCGTTGAAGTTTCCAGTGCAGCACAACCCCTCCTTTATAAGATAAGTGCTCTTTGGGGACGTATGTCCGGTTCGCTTCTTTTTTGGCTTTGGTTACTCACCGCTGCTGGTGGAGTTGTCGTTCTTCAAAACCGTCGCTCTAAAGATTCACTTGCAGATTATGCACTTATTCCTATTGCTATAGTACAATTGTTTTTTATTGTTTTGGTGACAGGATGGATCGAGGGTGTATACAATCCCCTTGCGCGTTTTCCTGCCGGTCAGATAGCAGCTGATGGTCAGGGGATGAATCCATTACTCCAAACACCGAGTATGGCATTCCATCCACCGACACTTTATATTGGGTGGATTAGCTTAACTGTTCCATTTGCCTTTGCTGTCGCAGCACTCTTGTCAGGTAGAATAGGAAGTGACTGGATACATCGTTCTCGTAGATGGATGTTGTTTTCATGGATTGTTCTTACAGCCGGGATCACACTTGGTGGACATTGGGCATATCAAGAACTTGGCTGGGGTGGTTATTGGGCATGGGACCCAGTTGAAAACGCCTCATTTATGCCGTGGCTACTCGGAACCGCATATTTACACTCCGTTATGATCCAAGAAAAACGGGGTATGCTAAAACTTTGGAATATCCTTCTCATTACATTAGCATTCCAATTTACCCTAATTGGTACATTTATTACACGAAGTGGTATTATAACATCGGTACATGCCTTTGCGCAATCGGATATCGGGGGATATTTCTTAGGGTTTATTCTATTGTCAACACTGGGTGTTATAGCACTTATAGTATATCGATGGGAACGACTGAAGAGCGCGAATCGTCTGGAATCATTACTTTCCCGTGAGAGTTCTTTTGTTCTGAATAACTGGTTGTTGGTGGGTTTGACCTTAATTATTTTATGGGGCACAATATGGCCCATAATATCTGAAGCAATCCAAGATAAGAAAGCGTCTGTACCTGAGTCATTTTTCAATCAAGTTGTTGTAATTCCCGGTCTTCTCCTTCTCTTTTTAACGGGAGCGGGACCAATTATATCATGGAAAAAGATCACACCTAACAACTTCAAGCGTATGTTTATACCTCCAATTATTGTTGGGTTGATTGCCACAGGAATTGCATGGATTTACCTTGCTATTAAAACTGTTTTAAAGGATCCAAATCAGATAGATGGAGGTTTGTTTGCAAACATACCTGGAGGGCTTCTATTTAGTGGAGAGAAGTTCCCGATTTTTTCACTACTATGTGTTTTCGCAAGTGTTTTTGTACTGGTAGCCATCTTTAGTGAATTTTCTCGAGGTGCGAAACTTCGTACGAAACGTCAACAAACGACTTTTCTCAATGGGTTAAGACTTCTTATTCAACGAAATAAACGTCGGTATGGTGGTTATATAGTTCATATCGGTATTGTTATTGTATATATAGGTATTATGGGGTCAAAGGGTTATTTTCTACTTGAATCGGAAAGTTTGAAACTTGGTGAATCAATGGAAGTTGGAGCGTATCAACTAACAATGAAGGACACGTTTCAAGAAGAGCGTGAAAATTATTTCAGATCAGGTGTAGTTTTTGATGTATCAAAGAATGGAAAACATACTACTTCAATGAGACCTGCACGGCACTTTTACCATAAAGCTGGACAAGGTGATCAAGATACAATTGAATCTGCTATCCATGGGGTTGGTATGGACAATCTGTATATTGCACTTGGTCCTTTGCCTGCTAAGATTGACAATACTACAAATGTAAATGCTCAAGTATATTATAATCCGTTGATCAGGGTTGTTTGGATCGGTGTTGCTATTATGGTTTTAGGCGGTCTGGTTGCGATTACAGAACGCTCGGAAAGTACAACCAGTACATAGGTGGCGAATACCATGAAAATCTTAACTTTGCAGAATGCAGTATGGGTTTGCTTTATATTACTGACAGGTATTTTGTGTGTCGTAGGTAATCCAGTATTGGCAGATGAGAAATTAGAAGATACTGAGGTATTTGATACAGGATTAAATGAACTTCTCACCTCAGTTTACTGTTACTGTGGATGTGTGAGAGAAACAATCCAAGCCTGCGTTTGTGGAGTAGCAAAAAATATAGAAACCGATTTTCGCAACCGATTGCTTGAAGGTGATTCGGTTGACCTGATACGTACAGACTATCTTGAAAAATGGGGATCCGAATTTTCGGCTGTCATGCCGGCAAAAGGTGTGAATCTAATTGCATATATAATGCCTGCAGTTATACTACTCGCTCTCGGTGGTGTTATTCTGTTTATTCGGGTTAAATCAAGTGGTAATAAGGTCGTACGAACACTTCCTGACAAGCAGATTTCGGATAAACTACAGCAAAAACTCGAATCGGAACTTGAAGAATATAAGAAACAGAATTAGAGGTAGGTATGAGTTTCTTACTGCTCTTATGGCTTGGTATTCTTGGAGTAATGCTATTGGTATACCTTGCTTATCCACTTTTTCGTGGAACGGAATTTACACCAGAATATAGTCCTGCTGAAGTTCGTATGCAGACCCTCGCTATTGAACGGGAACAGAGTTATTCTGCTTTGATTGACCTTGATGACGATTATGAATCGGGGAAACTATCTGAAGAAGATTATAAGGAATTACGAGCTGCATTGCTGCAGGAAACTGCTCAGATTGTAAGCCAACTTGAGGCGGCTGCACAGTCCGATGTGGAATCTGAAATTGAAAGGTATAAACGAGACAGAGAGCAGTAGGTTAAGCTATAGATATTGTTAGATGAGAGTAAATGGGAAATTGGAGGAAGATGATACGTTATAAAAATTATAATGGGATTCTCATAGCTATAGTTGCTATATTTCTATTGATTTCTCCTATCTATTCACAAGATGAGATGGGTGTTATTCATGGTAAATTGATAGATAAACAGTTGAATAATCCAATTACAAATCAACCCGTTACGCTGAGTATACATAAAGGTGAAGATATTACACAACAGGACACTACGACTGACGAGGAAGGTATTTATCGGTTTGAAGGTTTATCAATTGATGCCACAACCCATTATTCTATTACCACAACTTATAATGAGATAGAACAAACAGAAAAAGATATCATGTTATCCACATTTGTACCGACCGTTACTGTGGATATGAATATAGGTGGTAAATCTGATGATTCGTCAAAAGTTCATATAAAGTCCTATACTCTGGTTATCGGACCCCCTCCTGAAGGACATCCTCCAGATGGCGCGATTTCAATTATTGAAGCATTTGATGTAGAAAATCTCAATGAATTACATTTTCAAATGGAGCATGGAAATAAAGAAGTAGGTTTTTTCACACCACTCCCAAGAGATTTTGAAGCATTTCACCCTCATGCCCCAGCGGATTTAGTGTTAGATCCGAATAACAACAATATTATTCTACCTAAATCTATACCACCTGGACCTACTCAAGTTGGTTTCACATACGTTACTCATGTTCATAATAACAAAGTTGATCTTTCTCGACGTGTCCCTTTCCAGACCGATCAGATCACTTTATTAGTTATGGATGGTATAAACTTAGTGCCGTTGTCAAAGGACTTTCTAAGAACGAAGAGTGAGCCAATTCATAATCGAGTATACAATGCCTATAGAACAAAACCTAACACCAAATTTCTTGAAGGGAATAAGGTAGATTTAAGATTGGGAATCCCAAAAGAAGGTATTGGGCAGTTCGTTTTTATAGCGATTGCCTCTGCATTGACTGGTGGTTTTCTGGTGGCCGCGATATTCATGCTACGTTATTCACGCCGACCTTCTTCAAAATCTGTTGATTCTGAAAGTTTACAACATGAAGTAGGTTGGCTACGCAAACTAAACAACGATGACATTGAGCATGCAAGAACAGCACGGCTTGAATTTATAACTATCCTTGACGAGTTACACGAAAAGGACATTATATCTGAAAGGATATATAACAGATTCCGGAAAGAACAGACAGACCGACTTACTGAGATTCTTGATCAACGTACAGAACGTGGCTTAGAATAATAAAAGGCAGTATTTTGCATATACAATAGACTTAGGGGATTTATTTGTAATGAGTAGTGAAGAGAGAATCGCTGAGTTGATTGAGGATTTAGAAGAGTTAGATGAGGATGTTATCAATGAAGCTAAAACAGAATTAATTGAAATTGGTGAGCCTGCTGTTTCACAACTAATTGAGACTCTCGCTCATAACCTATACGATGTTGTCGAACAGGCTGCAGATGTATTGGCAGCAATAGGAGAGCCTGCTATCCCCGCTTTGATGGATGAGATGAATATAGCAGTTCGACACCATGCCCTTGCTATTAGTAGTACACTGAGTCGAATGGGTGAAATGGCAATCCCTGTTTTAGTTAATGCACTATCCAATAAACTAAATGAGGATCTTCGTGAATATGCAGTGCGTGCATTAAGTTCAATGGGAGGTACCGCAAAGAGTGCTATTCCAGCCCTGATTGAAGCTTTGGAGGATCCTGCTGATGAGGTACGCACCTATTCTGCTTATGCACTTGCTAACTTTGGAGAGGATGCATCGGAGGCTATACCTGCACTTGTAAGAGCATTTGATGTTGATTCTGATAGAGTTAAACACCATGTAGCATTTGCATTAGAAAAAATTGACACACCTGAAGCACACGAAGCACTAAAAGCGTTATTGTCATAGTGGTTCATTTTCCTACCATTTCATTGATGAAGATTCAGAATTTTATATACAGTAAGTATAAGTATAGTATGTAAATCTCTTATCTTGTATCATCAAACTCTTATTACATACGGTAATTCTCAGTCGACGAATTTACATCCAAAATACCATCTCATAATGTCAAGTTTCGAACCATGATACTCGGTTATTGAGGTAAGTAACTCGCTTTATTTGTACTGCTATAACATTATGATAAGTCGACACCACATGAAATAAAACTTGTAATGACACATCAATTATGGTATAATTATCAAAAGTCATTACTATGGATTATTGCGAAATAAATATTATTTCACGAACTGTGGGAATAGAGAAAAGTATCAACCAACAAACATTTTTGTTACAACCTGAAAGGAGCTAAGATGGCAAAGTACGATTTTGTAGTCGCTGTAGGAGGGGCACCCGGGCAAGGCATAGAAACACTTGGTAAAAGCTTGGGACAAATATGTGCACGGTATGGTCTTTATGTGTATACGTATAGTGCATATCAATCCCTTATCCGAGGCGGTCATACCTTCCTTACCATCAGAATCAGTTCTGAACCGGTCGAAAACCATGGCGATGAAATTGACCTTATTATTGCCCTTGATCGACACAGCATAGAAAAACATGTACCACACGTCAAACCCGGTGGCGCACTCATTTATAATATTGATGATGTAAAGCAAGAACCAGAACGAGACGACATCCAATTATGTGGTATTCCTTACAAGAAGTTTTCCAGTGAAATCGAAGATAGAAAATTACAAAAAACCTGTCTGAATACCTGTTTACTCGCTACTGCCATGAACATGGTAGGCGCGGATTTAAATGTGCTTGAGGAGATTATCATAAATGCTCTTCTCAAACGGAAAGGTCAGGAAGTCGTTGATGCCAATATCACGGTAGCAACAGCAGGATACGAACACGCTGCGGAACACTTCACAGAATTTGACACTCACTTTGAAAAACAGGAACCCGCACTGGCATTTGTTGATGGCAATTCTGCGATGGCAATGGGTGGTGCAGCAGCAGGTGTTAAGTTCTATTGTGCTTACCCGATGAGCCCATCAACTGGTGTTCTACACTGGATGGCAGCCAATGCACGTAATTTGAATATTATGGTGCGACAATGTGAAGATGAAATCAGTGTTATAAACATGGTGATTGGTGCTGCACATGCTGGATGTCGTTCTATGTGTGCTACATCTGGTGGTGGTTTTGCACTTATGTCAGAAGCTATCGGCAGTGCAGCTATGATGGAAATACCCATGGTAGTCATCAACGTCCAGCGTGGGGGACCATCGACAGGTTTACCTACCAAAACGGAACAGGGTGATTTATGGCAACTCCTTGGAGCAAGTCAAGGTGATTTTCCAAAAATTATTGTCGCCCCTACAAGTATCATGGATGGTTTTGACACCATGCCAGAACTCTTCAACCTTGTAGATAAATTTCAGTGTCCAGGTATGGTGCTGTCAGACCTTACACTCTCCATGGGATTTACAACGTTTGATCCAGATACACTCAATTGGCAACCGGAAATTGACCGTGGTGAATACATTACGGAACTTGGACAAACGGATGAAGAATATTTGCGTTTCAAGATTACTGACAGTGGAATATCTCCTCGTGCTATCCCTGGTACACCAGGACATGTCCATGTAGTCGCAACTGATGACCACGATGAAGATGGTGGACTTATTAGTGATGAATTTACAAACCCCCATAAACGACGTGATATTATGGAAAAACGTCAACGTAAAATGGATGGTATTGTGAAACTTCTACCACCACCGACTCTTGAAGGTCCCGAAGACGCAGAGGTTACGCTCATCGGATGGGGGTCTACAAAAGGTGTTATTAGTGAAGCGGTACAGCAATTGACAGAATCTGGCATAATCGCCAACCAGATACATTTCAAATGGCTTTATCCTATTGATGAGGATGCAATTAACGAAGTACTTGGAAAATCAACAAATCCTATTATTGTTGAATGTAATTACACAGGACAATTCGCACGGTTTTTACGTGGTGAAACAGGATTTAAGGCGGATGGACATATTCGAAAATACGATGGTGAACCTTTTATGCCTCACCACATTGCAGATGGAACCCGTGAACTTCTAAACGGTAAAACTGATCTATATGTCCCATATCAAGAAATTGTAGTCTAAAAGGAGGATTGACCAGATGGCAAAAAAAGAAAGACCAATTAAGGGTGCTCCTACAGCAAAAGATTTTAAAGGGGATGTTAGTCCCGATTGGTGTCCCGGTTGTGGAGATTTTGGTGTACTTAGTGCGCTTCAAATGGCTTATGCTAAAACAGGACGTGGTAATCATGATCACCTGACTGTTAGTGGAATAGGATGTTCTTCTAATCTACCCGGCTTTATCAATACTTATGGAATGCATACGCTTCATGGTAGATCCCTTCCTGTGGCTACTGGTGCTAAACTTGCTAATCATGAGTTGAATGTGGTCGTTACAGGTGGTGATGGTGATGGATACGGTATTGGTGGAAACCATTTTGTTCATACCAT
>JAGFCA010000165.1 GCA_022394755.1 Candidatus Poribacteria bacterium | reverse complement strand
CCTTGCATCCAGGGCAGCCATTCATCTTCTGATGTGATAAACCAAGTATTTACCAGTTGATTTATCGGAACTGCAGCAACACCCAAAATAGCGGGACCTATCAATCGCAACACTTCGCGAACGCGAGTGTCTTTCAAACTCAGTAGCGGTCTGTAGCGATAACCGACACGATACATTGATGGAACTTGTATCATGAATTGTGCGATTCCACCAACAACGACACCCACCGCCATCCCCGTAGTTGGATGCATACCAATTTCCTGACACAGATAGTATCCACTAACACCAATAACAAGTGAACTGAAATTAAAGAAAGTTGAAGCACTTGCCGGTATACCAAATTTCCCTTTACTGTTCAATAACCCCATCGCAATCGCAGCGAGCGATACAAAAAGCAGATAAGGGAACATCAGTTGCGTCAGATATATAGTCAGTTCAATCTTATTGTCAAACCCAAAATGTTCACTACTATCTAAGATCTCATCAAAATCCTCACGTGCTAATATCTCAACAATAGAAGGCGCGAATGCGATGCCTGCTACGACGATGCATATCAAGACAACACTTGTTAGATTGAAAATTCGGTTAGCAAGATTCCAAGCTTCATCCTCTCCATCTTCTGCTTCTGTAGCAATGAATGTTGTGATAAATGCCTTACTCAATATACCCTCACCGAACATATCCCGCAGGAAGTTGGGTATACGGAATGCAAGATGAAAAGCACTCGCGCTAAGTTTCGTTGAAAAATAGTTGAATATGACTATTTCACGTGCAAGTCCGAGCAACCGTGAACCCATCACTGCAAGACTTACTATTCCTGCAGCACGAGTAACGTTTTGATTCTGATCCTCAGGGGATTGTATTGCTATCTCTTCCATATATGGTTGTCATTTTCAATAGTCGGAATTATTTAGTCGAATAAATCCAACAACCGTAATCGCTACAATGATTCTATCTTTCGTTTTGAGCACTTTATGGTAAGGTTTAGAATTATTCTACATGTTTTCCTGCGAATTCATTGATTTTTTGATTCTTGAAACAGTACAATTATTGTATAGTTTTTCGTACAATTGTACGGTTTTAAATTTGCTGTTAGGATAGTCTGAATAAGGGTTTGTAAGCATGTTTTGTGAAATTAAAAAAATTAAAAATTGTACGGTTTTCCTTTTGAGTTTTTGATACCTTTTGGCTTGTATGAATTCGGTTGTTTGAGAGGTGTAATAATCCATTGAAATGACATCTTTTTGAAGTGATATTGTAAGTAATGACATGGACGTATGTTGTCCAATATTTGTCTCTTGTTTAGGATGATTTGTGAACATAATTCGTTGACCTATTTATCAAAGACTTGCATGTGATATGTATTATAACATAAGAGCGTTACATAAGTCAAGGAAATATTTACATTTGAAGGACATTTGAGTTTTCTTAAGAAGTGTGTATTTCCCTGTCTATTGCGTTTATGTTAAAGTGTAGAGTTAATTCTACAATTCTTTAGATTCTTTACCAAGAGGCTTTGAAACCTTGTATACCCGTAAATTTAAGGAGGGTTTTTCCTAAAATGATGATACGGACAGGGTCCCTCTAACCGTTAGCGTATCACCTTCATTTAAAAAGTATAACATTAATCGGAAAACCTGTCAAGATAAAATCAATCTGATTTTTCTTGACAGGTCCAAGCAGATGAGGTATCCTTACCGAAAATCCACCATCACTTCACAAGGAGA
>JAGFCA010000140.1 GCA_022394755.1 Candidatus Poribacteria bacterium | reverse complement strand
TCTGCAGAAATAAGTTTATCGTCTTGCATCCCAAGAATAATTGACCCAAGTTTATCTTTAGCTTTTTCAGGAGGATTCCAATGTGTAAAAAGCACTTTATCTACAACGTCGTGCTTGTTTAAGGTATATCCGAGTGCTGTTAAACCATACTCCGCTTGTGTCGTCTGGATGATGGATTCAACAAATGGGAGAGGAATCCTACCTTCAGATAGAAAACGGAAAGCCTGTTTTTCAACTGGATAATAAATCTCTAAGACTTTATCTTTTACGATCATTATCTGTTTTATTGGTTCTTTTACTTCAACAACAACCCGTGCTGCTTTTATATCATAGTGTAGGGTGCCAGTAATCTTTTCAGTCTCACTGTTCTTAGTTACTTCCCGTGTGAACTCTAAAGAAAGAGTTTTTAATGGTGCGGCATCCACCGGTTTGGACACTAGAAACGTGAACATTATCAGGATGGAAACTTGCAAGTTCTTTAACATTTTGGTATTAGTGGCATAAGGTGTTTTGTTTGACACACTTGTAACCAAGTCATTGTTTCTAATAATAAGATTCTTCAAGAACCATGTTGATGATCATACAACCATAGCAACCTGCGACTACAATGCAATTCGCAGCACAACCTCTCATTGCTTGACTGGTTTGAAGATTACGGGCCTTTGCCCGAAAGGCATCGGTATAATAACTTACATATTCTGGCGTCTTACCGAGAAGTGATGAAGCAGGTGGATATGGCTCGTGAATATTTGCTAAAATGATTACAAGTATTCCTCCAAGACATCCTCCAAAAAACCAAAGAGATTTATTGACCTGAGCTGCAGCATCTTGTTCAGCAGCGGCAATAGCACTTACTCGAACCGTATTTTGCAGAGCAAAAGAAACAAAAGGTGAGTAAAAAATCAGACACAACATTATAAATGCAAGGAATCTTGAATGTAATTTTGATTTCCTTTTCACAAGATAATCTCCTATATGTTAAAATAACCCAAAATCGCCCAAAATATAGTTGCTTGAATAGTATATACCTAATGTGATTGGCATTACATCTTGGGTTGGTAACTGAAAGAACGTTCTATCAATTCGCACTTCAAGATTCAAGCGATTCCTGTAGAGGCGCAGCATCTCTATACCCCCTATTACATATACACCCATACCAGTGTCACTTTCTGAATTGTAATCGTCGTAGTAACCCCAATCATCACTAAACCAGTCTTTTTCACGTCTTGTTATTTGTGTCTGATAGTCAGTGATTACCAAGGCTAATCCTCCTCCTACATAGGGCGAAATATTCTGTTTGTTGAAAAAATACCGTCCTCCAATTGACCAAGAGGCAAATAAGAAAATATCACCTCCAGATTCTTCACCACCCGTAAATCGAAACTCAGTTTCTATACCGTATGTAGGTCTCTCATAAGACAAACCCGCTTCAATACCGAACTCGCCAATAAGATTTGTCCCTGGGACAAAAGTGCCAAATAGTCCCATAGACCAAAAGGATTCACCTGAAATTTTCCTTGTTACTGGAGAATCACCTTGTACGACACTCTCAACATCAGCAGTAGATGAGATTGGTTTCTTATTCATTAGGGCATCAACGAGTCTTGGTGCAGCTTCAATCATCTCTTCAATGTTGCTAATCCAAATTTGTCGCTCATCATTGATATTTCCTATAGGTGTTTCATGCGTGAGACGGACAAGTATCTTTGCCCCTAACATATTAAATGACAGTCGATATACATTCCCTGTAGTTGGTGCTTCGGATACAGGTTCGTTGACAGAGATATTAAGTTTTCGTAATTCTACAGCAATCAAATGTGCTACGCTATTTACTTCTTCTTCCTCAAGTCCTGAATGGTCCCCTATCAACAAAACACCGTCTTTAGTCTCTGATGATGTTGAATTTAGTTGGGCATATACAGCAAACGGAATTGCACAAGTCAGTAGAAAAAAATATATGACAGAATATCGATAAATTTGGCTAGTAAACATTTTCATCTCCTGGATATCTTAAAGATTATGTTTTCATTTTCTATGCTGTTACATATAAGTAGGAATTTCGTTAGGTTTTCTTTGATTTTTTTGCAAATCCAATCGTTGTATTATTGAACAATTACTCAGACAGCAATTGCTAACGAGTGGGAAGTGATGGTTTCTATAAGCACGCGAAAAGAATACCAAGAATAGATTATGGGAATCGGTCATGAATCATTACCATATTTTAAGACCTCCTAATGAGAATGATTCTATTGCTAATCACAAATCGCCACGTTTCACTTACACCTATTCGTCTTCCATACGATAATCTATGGATTTGACTCTTGAAGTAAAAAGATATTAGCAGGCAGATTACATACTACTTCCAATTATAGCTACACCTACAAGAAAAAAGAAAATGGTTATACCCGTACTAATAGCAAATCCAATTGCGGAATAAGTCAGTTGAATGCTCCTTGATTTATCCTTATATGCCTCGGTGTAAAACATTATGTATTCTTGTGATTTATCAAGTAGTTTTGTGGCAGGTGGATTTGGTTGATAAATATAAGCAATCAGGATTCCTATAAGACTAATGAAGAATCCTACCACAATCCAAAGTATTTTTGAAACATCCAGTTCAGCATCTTGTTCACCATCAACTCTTGCCTGATGTTGTTCATTATTCATTTTTTATTCTCCTAATTATTGTCGTAGCAAAAAATATTCATCGTATTGTTTCGTCTATTTCTGGAGAAAAGTCTCACTAAGATTCTACCTGATGTATGAGTAA
>JAGFCA010000021.1 GCA_022394755.1 Candidatus Poribacteria bacterium | reverse complement strand
TCTGTTGAATATGCCATAATAGACACATTCTATTACAAAATACAAAAAATGTCTCTTTAATTCTGATGACCACTATAAATAGCCCCGTTTGGAATCTGTTGCATTTATATGGGATGTTTGCTAATGTATAATGCAGTAACACAAGTGCCAATATTGAAGACCTCTAATGAATTAAAATTGAATAGACTAAAAATGCGAATTTTGCTAATATATTCTTGTGATTATATATCCCTATTTTCCCTCTTTTGCATTGGGACGATTGGTCCTGCTTTCAGCGAACCGCACCTACCGGGAACGATAGCTTTTGCTTCTAACATTGATGGTAACTGGGAAATTTATCTGACAGATTCTGTTGCAAAGATACCCGTAAATCTAACGATCAATCCTGCAGCGGATTATTATCCATCGTGGTCACCGGATGGGACGCAAATTGCTTTTTTCTCAAACCGTGATCATAACCACGAAATATATGTGATGCGGTCAGATGGCACGGATCAGAGAAGGTTAACACATCATCCTGCCACAGACAAAGCCCCTTCTTGGGCACCGAATGGAATGTTTATCGCTTTTAGTTCAAATCGTGAAGGTCATTCCAACATCTATATTTTAGACATAAAGAGTGGGGAGGTAAATAATCTCACAAGAAGCAAATTTGAGGATGTAATTCCAACTTGGTCGCCAGATGGCAAAAAAGTTGCTTTCCACTCACAACGTGAATTGAATTACGACATCTATACAATAGATATAGGAACTCACGAGGAGCAGCGTCTGACACATCAGCCTTTTATGGATGCTTATGCTACGTGGTCACCCGATGGTAAACATATTGTGTATTGCTCAATGCGGCAGGATGTTGATCAAGCAGATTTTGATCTTTACATTATGGATGCTAAGGATGGCAGCAATAAAACAGCACTAACAGATACACAGTTAGATGAAGCATTTCCTGCATTCTCGCCAGATGGTAGTTTGATAGTCTTTCAATCAGAACAGAATGCGAAATGGGTCATACATTTGATGAAGACAGACGGTAGTGAACGGCGTGAACTTATCAAAAATGAAGGTTGGGCAACCCAACCAAAATGGCAAAATAGTTCTACTGGATTACCGATAAATCCGGTATTTTTACAATATCAACAGTGGGGTGAGCTTAAAGCCCTTCGTAATCTTCAGAAACCTAATGAAGAATAAGTTGAGCACATGATGTACGACTTCATAATAATATTAAGGAGATTAATAATGCATAAAAAGATTTATCTTTTAGGAATACTATTTATACTCGGTCTACTGATTGCCCAAGGTATTGGTTATAGTTATGATAGGGCGATTGAGGCAGAAAGTGCTGACACGATAGAAGAACCGATGATAATCGCT
>JAGFCA010000206.1 GCA_022394755.1 Candidatus Poribacteria bacterium | reverse complement strand
GAACTTTATTA
The DNA here is from genome assembly GCA_022394755.1 of Candidatus Poribacteria bacterium. Taxonomy (GTDB): domain Bacteria; phylum Poribacteria; class WGA-4E; order WGA-4E; family WGA-3G; genus MSPOR6. Next base: position 1,384 of record JAGFCA010000206.1, on the reverse strand, counting down.
CAAAATAAGGAATTTACATTTTCTTCTGTTACTTTCATATCTAAACTCTCCTAACATGTTCAGCTAAAAAGTATAAGCATTTATTTTCTTTAGACATTATAATGAATTAAATAATAGGAGTTTCATAACGCCAGGGTCTAAAGTTTAGTCGGAAGTTGTGTAAACCACAGCAGGTTTCCATCACTAAATCACAGAACCCTTTCTTCCAATTTCTGAGTTTGTCTTTGACGATGCGGTATCTTTTGACACCTCTAATCGCATGTTCAACACGTATGCGTATAGATGCTATCTTTCTATTGCTCTCTTTTTCTTCATCCGTAAGTTCTCCACCTTTGGGTTTTTTCTTCGGTTGAATGATGTTTATATCAGGGAGGGTGAACCCCTGAAAACCGGTATCTTGATATAAGGTGCTTCCTTGTGGCACACAATAACCTACCGCATCGGCGATGTGTTTGTCATGGTGTCTTCCTTCAAAAGAGGGTGTCAATAGGACGACTTTGCAGGTCTCATTGATAATCAGATTATTTTTCACTGTATGGGATTTCTTTTTACCACTATAATACGCCCTTTGAGTTGATGGGTCTTTTGGACGCTGGATCGGACGCTCCGTGCCATCATGAAAAAAAATGTTCTATTTCTTGACTTTGAGTAGATACTTCACAAGCATCACACATAGGTGCGGGGGTTGTTTCCCGAGATGGCAACTCTTCAAGTTTTTCTAATGCTTTGTTCAATATCGGTAAAAGCAAGTGTATCCATTTATTCGTAAGAGGTTGAGCCATACCAAAGAGTTCACCCAATAGAACTTGTTTCGGAGCATCGCGAAGGTAAATCAAGATAAATAGCAACATATCTTCTTGCGAAGCAAAACGACTATTTTTATACGGTTTATATCTCCGATTTTTTCGGGGTTTGCCATCAAGGGTATGTGTTTGCATATATTCTAAAAAACAATAAGAAAAATGAGGAAATAGTTCTGTAAACTCTTCTAATGTGTAGCCTGTGAGGGACTGAAACGCACCAGGTCTGTCCTTGAGATCTTCAAAATTGGTCATAAGTCAATCTCCTGTCATAAGATAATAAATCAGTATAACAGAGATTAACAAAATTTAAAACTAAATCATTATAATGTCTAATATTTATGTCGGAATAGGGGCAGATGAATTCTCTCCGCCAGAAAAGCAACCTTCAAGGAAGGGAGAAGGTATTATGCAGCTTTCAAAGACACGGTTCTGAAATCGAGAGTCTCCCTGAGGATGCGATTGATACATCAGAGATTTGCGAACTTGGTGACAACTTTTGGGAAAATGTCAATCGGATTGTCCCTGAAATTACCTCAAAATTGAACCTGGGATATTAGAATGGTTCAAAGAACAAGGACAAG
>JAGFCA010000017.1 GCA_022394755.1 Candidatus Poribacteria bacterium | reverse complement strand
CATGGCAAAACAGAAGAAATGAAAAACAGACCAAAACAAGTTGGAGGTTTACTACAGATGATGCACGTATAAAACTAAAACGACTATACCCATCGATTATCACTTGACTAAGCAGTAGTCATTTTTGGTATAAATGTGATCAATAGTTGATTGAGAATGGATATACCTTTTTGTATAGTAGGATCATTTTTCCTTAATTGCTGTGCGTCGGTTATCCATCGTTGGATTGTATCTGCATTTAGTGACGGGGCAGCATTTGTATTATTAATAGATGCAGCAACAGCAATTAAATCGGTAATATTTACAATCCCATCTCCATTTACATCTGCAACATTTTCTCCTGTCTTCCCAAAATTTGCTGCTACCAAGACTAAGTCAGAGATATCTACAACACCATCAGAATTAATATCTGCTATTTGTGTGGGTTGTTCAATTGCAAAGGGGTAATTCCATAGGTATATTACCCCTCCAATCCCCGTTGTTGCTATAGTATTTCCATCAGGACTAAATTTGAGTTGGTATATCTTATCAGGATTACTGGTTATAGTATATTTAAGCTCATTACTCTCAAGATCCCAAAACCGAATTGTATTATCGTTGGAAGAACTCGCCGTAGCAAGAATCTTTCCGTCCATGCTAAAAGCAGGAATTGTGATTCTACCTGTATGTGGTGTTTGTATAGTTTGAAACGTACCTCTTGATATATCTAACAGATGTATATCTGAATTCATACCTGATACTGCCAAGGTACGACCATCAGGACTGTATATTCCAAAGGCATATCCATCAGGTAGGCCTGTATATAATGGAATTGGCTGCATTGTATTTAAGTCCCAGAACTGGATTCCTAACTTACCTGCAGTAATGAAGGTATTTCCATCAGGACTAAATGTAATACTACCCATAGGATTATCTCTATCCCCACTAAGTGTCCAAATAGGGTTTCCTGTATTCATATCCCAAAGAGTGCTATCCCATCCAGCTGTACTTGTAAGGATTGTACCATCCATGCTAAATGAAAGATTATAGATAGCAGAATAATGACCAATCAGTGTATTCTTGATTATTCCAGAATCAACATCCCATAGTTTGATTGAAAAGTCATCAGAATACCAACCATTTATTGTAGATCCGTATTCTCCACCACTGGCAATGGTTTTACCATCAGGACTAATTGCCACACTAAAAACAGAACTATTATGTCCAATGAATGTATTCAGATTTCTACCTGTTTCAGTATCCCATAATCGTACGGTTCTATCTCTATTTCCGCTTACAATGGTCTTTCCGTCCGGACTGAATGCGAATTCGTTTATTCGATCGTTATGACCTGTTATTTTCGAGATCTTTTGATAGTTTTGTGTATCCCACAATACCACTGATCCATCCATACTACCTGTTGCAAGTGTGTTACCATCAGGACTAAAGACCACATTTACAACATCATCTGTATGTTCAATTAATGTTGTCAGATAGGTTCCATTAATAACATCCCATAAACAGATAGTTCTATCCACACCTCCACTTACCAGTGTGTTACCATCAGGACTAAAAGCAATACTTCTTACACCACCTATGTGTCCAATTAGTGTCTCTCTTACAGTATTTGATGAAACATCCCATAATTGAATCCTTTCGTCACCCCATTTACCATAACAACTTGCTATGGTATTACCATCAGGACTGAAGACAACAGTCATATCTCTATATTGAATTCCACTATTAAAGGTTGTCCTTAGTTCGCCAGTATTAATATCCCACAATTTGATAGTATTTATATCATCATCTTTTCCGGCAGAGGCTAATATCTTGCCATCCGGACTGAATGTAATATTATAAATATCATCTGAATGTCCTTGTAGAGTGGTTATTAAGACCCCCGTTAAACTATCCCATACTTTTATTGTGTGATCCCTCCGATCACCACAAGTTGCAATTAGGTTCCCATCCGGATTCATTGCCAGATCTGAAATGTCGTATGTATGAGCAGAAATGGTATATTTAACTTCACCTGAATCTTCATCCCATACATAGAATTCGGAAGCAGTACTTCCTACGAGTGTTTTGTTATCTGGGCTATAAGCTATAGAATTGACAAATCCTGTATTGTTTGTAAGAAGGTTTAATTCCTCACCAGTCTGTACATTATATATCCAGATACCAATATAGCTTGCCACAGCTATCCGTATACTATCAGGAGAAAATACCATATTCTCTGTTATAAAACCTTTACCTATACGTCTTTTTGCTCCATCAGGAAGTCCCCATTGTGAGTAATTCTGAGAGAATACCTGGGGCAGAAACGGTATTGAAAGTAAAAATAGAATGATAATTACAAGTCGGTACGTCTTCATGGGAGATCTCCTATTTTAGTATTACCATGCGTCTTGTTTCCCTGTAGTTGCCAGCAAATAATGTATAAAAATATACTCCACTTGCAACGGGTTCACCGTGTTTGGTTTTTCCATCCCAATAGGCAGCACGACTCTGATTTTGATAAATTCCAGCAGGTTTTAAACCTAATTCCAGTGTATGAATCAATACTCCATTGGCAGAATATATATCAATTTTTACATTTGTATCAGATGCTAACTGATAAGGAATCCAGGTTTCTGGATTAAAAGGATTCGGATAGTTATTCAATAGTAGAGTTTGATTAGGAGATAGGTGAATCAAAAGCTGTTCAAGGTAATTCAAACCTTGCTGATAATCTTGTTTTATAGGGAATAATTGTATTGCTTGATTGATCAATTCTTGTACTTTTTCACTGGTTAGAAATTCTTGTGTTTGCATCTGTTTTATCGGTGCAGCACCCTTATTAGTAATAGCAGCAGCTACCAATAAGATATCTTCAATATCCACAACTCCATCATTATTAATATCGGCGTCATTTTCTAATACTGAATTGCCAAATTGTGATGCAACATAAATAAGGTCTTGCACATCTACAACACCATCCCTATTAACATCTTCAGAAAGGATTACAGGTTGATTTTCCGTTCCAATTATTGCGTTATAATCCCATATTAAAACCTCTCCATTCCTATTACCTGTAGCAAATGTATTCCCATCATGACTAAAATATAGCAGACGCGGACCTATTCTATGTCCTGTTAATATTTTCTTCTGTTCACCATTTGCAACATCCCAAAGTCTAATTGTCGGATCTTCTGCACCAGCACAACTGACAAGTGTATTTCCGTCTGAACTGAATGCGAGACTTTGTATTCCATGAGTATGTCCATACAATGTGGAAATTGGTAATCCCGTGGTGACATCCCAAAGAATAATGGTTGTATCATCACCACCACTGGCTACAACACTTGCATTGTGATTAATTGCGACATAGTTTACATTGTCAGTATGCCCTTTGCAAGTAAGGATTTCGGTTGCTGTGTCAACATTCCATAGACGTACGGTGTTATCTTTGCTACCACTTGCAAGTATGGAGCTATCATCACTGATGGCTATAGAAGTTACCTCATCTGAATGTCCCCTTAAGGTTGATTTATATGTCCGTCCCTTATAGAATAAATGAATTAACCAATTCCTATTTCCACCAGCAAGATATTGTCCGTCATGACTATATGCAATTGAAGAATATCCTGATGATGTTCCATTAACAGGTGCAGTCTCTCTTCTTACATAGACGGAAGCTTTATAAACATAGTTAGATGCATCCCACAATACAATACCGTAGTCATTACTCGCAAGGGTTGTACCGTCAGGACTAAAAGCTAAGTCTGAATATGATGAATGATGTCCTGCAAATATCAAAGCTATATTTTTTCCATTATTTATATCCCAAAAATAAATCTTTTCTCGATTAGATGTCGCAACTGTAGATCCGTCAGGACTTAGAGCCATACCCCATGCATGTGTATGCCCTTCAATGGATAGCAAACGTCTTCTACTCTTTGTATCCCAAATGAATAATTCTTCAGCACCACTACTTGCAATTTTAGATCCATCCGGACTAAAAGCTATTTTCCATACTCCCCTAATATGTCCTCCAAGTTTGGCTATATAAGCACCAGAAATAGCATTAAATAGATGTAAACCATCATAGCCTCCAACAGCTAATGTTTTACCATCGGGACTAAGAGCAATGCATTGTACAGTTTTTGTATCAATATTCAGAATTACTTCTTTTGATTCAATATCCCATAACTCAACTGTATCATTATGGCTGGCAGTAATCAGGGTATTGCTATCTGGTGTAAAAGCAATGTTCTCACTTCCAAAAATATATCTTGATAATCTAACGGTTTCGATTCCAGTATGTACATCCAATAAACGTATGGTGCTATCAAAACCTATGGTAGCTATTGTATTACCGTCAGGATTAAAAACAATCGTTCTAAACCGACCATTTGGATTCTCAAGAAATGAAGATTGTTTTCCAGTGATTGTATCCCATAGATAGATTTTGTCAGTAAATATACCTGCAAGAATTTTTCTATCTGGACTGAAAACCGCACCCCGAATTCCCTCTGAATCACCTATCAATGGAAGATTGAAATTTGGATTAACTAAGTCCTTCAAATTGAGTGAATTAGATGAATCTAATGTTACATAAGCATCTGAATACGGACTCACAGCAAGGATCTGAGAGGAATATTCCGCTATAAAATCGAGTTCTGTTCCAGTACTAACATCATAATTCCAAAGTCCTATACCTGAGTACACAATTAGCCGTTTTCCATCATGTGAGAAAGTTATTTTCTGGACTGTCCCTTTTCCTATTCGAGAAATAGCACCATCAGGTAAATCCCATTGATGATAATTCTTAGCGTTAGTGCTTAATGGAAAAAGAATTGAAATGAGTAACAAAGATAGTATGTATAATTGTAACACTTTCATCCCATGACTCCTATTTTCGTATTACCATTCTTTTTGTTGCAGTATAATTACCTGCTGTAAATTCATAGAAATATATACCACTGGCAACCGGTTCGCCTAATTCATTTTTTCCATCCCAATAACCAGCGCGTGAACGATTTTGGTATAACCCAGGTTGTTGATATCCTAATGAGATATTCTTAATCAATAAACCATCTGACGAAAATATCCTGATTGATACATCAGTCGCTTCAGACAATTGAAACGGTATCCAAGTTTCAGGATTGAATGGATTAGGATAATTTGGTAGAAGAACAGTTTTCTTAGGGATTAACGCTATCAACAGTTGTTCTAAGAATAATATGCCTTTTTGATTAGTTGGATCATTTAAATTCAAGGACTGAGTTTGTATAAGCCACTCTTCCACATCTGAGGTCGTAATGGTAAGTTTCAGATTTTTGTTAGAAATTGAGGGTGCAGCAGGATTATCTAATGCAGCTGCTATTTTTACCAGATCTGCTATGTTGACTACCCCATCTCCATTAACATCTGCAGAATTAGGACCTGTCTTTCCAAAGTTTGCTGCAACCACAATCAAATCATAGACATCCACAACACCATCTTGATTGATGTCTATTCTTGAATATGATGGTTCAGTCATAGAAATAAATTCCCATATTAAAATCGTACCATCTTTACTACCAGAAACAAGAGTTTCTCCATCAGGGGTTATACAAACATCTACTATGTCATGTGTATGTCCTGGTAATGTATGTTTTAGTTGCCCTGTATTTACATCCCATAAATATAATGACGGATTAGCGTAGTTTCCTCCCCCAATCACAGTCTGACCATCCGGACTGAATGTTATACTGCTGACAACTTTCGGACTATCAGGAAGGATTCTTTCCTCACCAGAAACAACATCCCACAGTATTACTTTATGGTATGCCCCACCGCTTGCCAGAGTTTTTCCATTTGGACTGAATGCCAAGGCATTTACTAAATTTGAGTGTCCAGTATATTCTGCAATCTGTTTAAAAGTTATGAGACTCCACAGTCGAATTTTTCCATGACGATCACCGGATGCCAACATATTTCCATCTGGACTGAAAGCAAGAGATTGAATAGGATCGATTTGTCTATTATTAGAATAATCGGTTAATGTAGCATAATTATTTCCTGTTTCGGTGTCATATAGATAAATTTCCGGACTATTACCAGCAGAAGCAAGGATTTTTCCATCCGGACTGAATACAACTTTCTTGATCACATACGAATAACCAAGAACTATATTACTTAATTTTCCATTTTCAGCATCCCATAATCGTACTGTTGGATCATCATAACTACTACTACTGACTACTGTCTTACCATCAGGACTAAAATCAACTGATTCTATGCTGCTAATATGTCCAGTAAGAGTATAAATGTTTTCACCGGTTACAGTATCCAATATTCTAACCTTCCTATCCCAACTCCCTAATACCAGTGTATTATCTATAGGATTTAATGCCATGCTTGAAATATTTAGTAAATGTCCTGTGATCACCTTTTTTGGTTGAAGGCTGTCAGTATCTCGAATTACAATCGTACCATCCCAACTTCCACTGACAAGTGTTTTACCATCCGAACTTCGAGCGATACTAATAACTGGAGCAGAATGTTCTAACAATGCTGTCTTATAATTAAATGAAGGAACATCCCACACTACTACTGTCCCATCATCACTGCAACTTACAAGCGTTTGTCCATCTGCACTGAAGACTACATTATTCACCTCTTCCATATGTCCCATTATCGTTTTGAATAATTCGTCATTAACAGTATCCCAAATACGTATTGTGGTATCTAAAAATCCTCCACAACTTGCCAAGAATTTTCCATCAGGACTAAAAGCAAGATCGTTGATATCACCTGTATGTCCGAAGTATGTTGCTTTTAATTCACCTGTAGCAACATCCCAAATTTTTATTAATGACTCATCTAATTCGGATCCGGTTGCCAGTGTTTTTCCATCAGGACTAAACACAAGACTTGAGATAATTTCTGTGCTATCATTTAGGATAGAATTTACTTCACCTGATTCTACATCCCAAATTCTTACGCTCTTATCTTTCCAGCCAGCAGAAGTTGCCATTGTTTTTCCATCAGGACTAAAAACTATTCTTTGAATACTATCTGTGTGTCCTATGAATTCAGCTTTAATTCCCTTTGTATCAACATCCCATAGTAGTATAGAATTATCTGAACTTCCAAATGCGAGTATTTTACCATCTGAACTAAAGGTAATACCTGCTATACTTGGTACATACTTGCTTAATAGGTCTAATTCAGCTCCCGTTTGCAGATCATACATCCAGATCCCAATTGACGTTGCCACTGCCAGGATGGAATTGTTCGGGGAAATTCCTATATCACCATATATTCTACCTTTGCCGATTCTGAATTTCGCACCATCAGGTAAATCCCATTTCATATAATCTTCAGCAAACCCCATTGGCAAAAAATGAAAAATAAAAAACAGTGCAATTATCTGTAAATGTTTTCTTGATATCATAGGTAATCCTTGAGTTGTTATAAATGACGATGAACTAATCTTTCAGGTAAATTCATACGACTGAAATTCTTGTTATTTCTGAATGACCATACGACGTGTAGCAGAAAAGTCTCCTGCTGAGAGTGTATAAAAATATATACCACTGGCAACACTTTCACCTAATTCATTCTTACCATCCCAATATGCAGAGTCATTACGATTAAGATACATGCCTTCAGATTGATTTCCGATATTCAATAATCGTACTAAGGTACCATCAAATGAAAAGATACTTATTCGAACATCTGCAGGTTTAGCTAATTGATATGGTATCCATGTTTCTGGATTGAATGGATTAGGATAATTAGATAGAAGGGCACTGTTTTTAGGGGTTAATGAAGTTAGGAGATGCTCAAGTATAGCAATACCCTTTTGAAATTCAATAGAAGTATTACTATGTTTTTTTGCTTGGTCAATCCAAATCTTTATTTGTTCAATTGATAGTAAATTTGTTGTATTGGCAGTTTTTTGGGGGGCTGCATTTTCATTCTCTAATACTTTCGCTATTAAGACTATATCAGCAATATCTACGATACCGTCTTGATTTACATCTGCTGTGTTTTCGTCGTCTGTAGTACCAAATTGTGATGCTACATAAATCAAATCTTGAATGTCGACAATGCCATCACGGTTGACATCTTCTAATGTATACTGGGGTTCTCGTTTAATATCTCTTTGTGTCCAATCCCAAATCAAGGCTGTTCCATCTGAACTAAGTGATACGAAGGAGTTTCCATCATTGGTGAATGCAAGGTTGGAAATACCAGATGTATGTCCTGTGATGGAGGGTAATTTCTCACCAGTAGCAACATCCCATAATAGAATTTTGTTTTCATAATATCCCGCACTGGCAAGCGTTCTACCATCTACACTAAAAGCAAGATAACTTACATGACTCGTATGTCCTGTAAGAATATGAAGAATCTCTCCTGTTCCAGTATTCCATAGGATTACTGTTTCATCAGCACTACCACTTGCGATTATACTTGCATCCGGACTAAATGCAACACTCAACACTTCATCTGTATGACCACTGAGAGTTTTTATATGTGTTTCGTTGTCAACATCCCATAAACGGATTGTTTGGTCTTTGCTTGCTGTGGCAAGAGTTCTGCTATCATAACTGAAAGCAATAGACCTAATTCCATCAGTATGTCCAGTTAGAGTTCCTTTATGGATACGTCCAAGATTCCACAACTGAATGGTAGATTGACTGCTCCCAGTTGCAAGATATCTTCCATCAGGACTGAATTTAACAGAAACTATACCATAGCCTGAAGCACTATTTCCCAAAAAGCCTTTTAAAGTAGCATGATGCGTTCCATCATCTATATTCCAAAGTCTTATTCGCCATCCCGTTTCACTCGCCAGAAGAGAACCATCAGGGTTAAATGCCATAGAACCGTTACCCCAATCAGGTTCATACAAAGTATTCTTTAATAAACCTGTATCTGTTTCCCATAAGCGTATTTCCTTTGTACTACCAACAGCAATTATCTCATTATCTGGTGATATTGCCAGTCCAAATACATAAGTATTATGACCAGAAATAGACTTCCATTGAATACCTTTAACCACATCCCATAGGTGTAATTCTCCATCTCCAGCTGTAATTAGAATCCGTCCGTTTGGACTAAAGGCAATTTCAGAGATTCTATATAAATGTCCTGTAAGTTGGAATTGATATTTCCCATTTTCAACATCCCATATCCTTAATTCATTATCTGTTGCAATAGCCATTTTTAACCCATCTGGACTAAATGTTGATATTGAGGATATTGGTTGCTCAGGTTCACCAAGGTAGTTTCCAGTTTCAATATCCCATATATGTGTACCATTTTGATTAAAACCGACACCAGCGAATGTTCGACCATCAGGGAAGAATATGATGCTGGAAATACCATCAGTGTGTTTTGTGTAAGTATTTTTCTGTATTCCTGTTTTCACATCCCATAAACGTATAGATTGATCCCAACTCCCTGTTACAAATGTCTGTCCGTCTGGACTAAATGCCATTGATGAGATTGTCCGAGTGTGTCCTTCAATAGTGTTTAGTGGAGTTCCAGATTTAACATCCCATAAAGTAGCTGTATTATCAGAATTAGCACTTACAAGGATTGTACCTGCAGGATTAAAAATGACTGTACTAACATTAACATTTCCTGTTTGGAATCTCTTAATTATTTCCCAATTTGTAGTATCATATATACGTATATATTTATCATAACTGCCATAGGCGAGCATACTTCCATCAGGACTAAAAGATATGCTTCTTGTGTTTAATCCTTCATCACTCAAAAGTGATAATTCATCTCCAGTATAGGCATCATAAATCCAAATTCCAATAGTACTTGCAACAGCAAAGTATTTTCCATTCGGAGAAAATTCGACTTCGTTTATTCTACCTTTACCAAGTCGCATTTCTGCCCCATCAGGTAACCCCCATCGTACATAATCTTGTGCTGATATAGCAGATATAAATAAGAGTAGAATTAAGCAAATAGATAATAATAATGATGTCCAGAATTTCCTTATATAGTTTAACTCTTTATTGTCCCAATTCTTCATAAGATACTCCAAAGGATACATTGTTGATTGCTGTCAGTTTTACGACTATTGATGTATTAAATGAATTTATAGCAAATACGATGCCAAACAAAAGATACGAAATCATAAGGGATACATAAATATTTACTTACAATTTTTCAAAAGTGTACAAAATATGAACACTTTATTATTTCTCATAATACAGGTTTATTTTGTTGGTTCACCAATTACGTCATTAGGTTGCCAATTATTCTTTGGTACATTAATTTCTGCAATAGTTTGGACAGTTTTAAGCAATACACATTTCGCCCCGCTGGGGCTTATTCTATGTGCAAATATGCTGTTTCTACAAACATTTCGCCCCTCTGGGCTTCCTTAGGATGATCTGAAAATATCGTCTCAAAGTTGATTTGGCGTGAGAAACGTGTTGAAAAAGCCAGAAACACTTCGAATATTGATGGAAACCTCTCATAATTGTCCAAACTACAGTAATTTATTTTATAAAGGTATTAGGAGGAGGAGGATTGGAAGGATAGTGTGAGGAACCTAATAGTGATTGGTTGTGAATTTTGCACAAGAACGTGCATTGTATGTAGATATGTACAATATGGGGCAGGCATATTATCTGGGAATTACAAAAATTGATTAGTAATATTAGACAACTATAGTATTTTGGTAGGAATTATAACCTTATAAAATACACACTCTTCTAATACGGTGGGTACGGTTTCTATTCCGAAGAATGTCTTATAAGGCTTAAGTATATCTCGGAAATTCTAATTTTATCAAATCGGTTCGTCCAGTTTCACAAGGAATACCTAACAGTATTATACCCGTGGAATGTCTAAATGATATTCATACCTTGATACCCTGATTCGCTGTATAAAATATTATTTTTTCAATCACTACTCAATTAGTTTAACTCTTTATCTGAATTAACGAAAACCGTCTTCAGTCCGATGGTAATTTCTGCCATGATCTGGATCACGAAATGGAATAGTTCTCCCTAATAACTGTTTGAGGACATCACTTTCCTCAATCAATTCTTCATCAGACAATTGACGTGGCATATCCTCTTGTGGATAGATTACAGATCTATTATACATTCCCAGTAAACCGACTCTCGGGGAATCTGTATTGTTGGGTCGAGACTGATGCCAGATGGCACCATTTGTAAACATTATTGATCCCTTTGGAGCAGTAGCAACGACACTTTCCATTCCCTCTGCTTCACCTAACTCGGGACGTCTAAGGGTTTTATGAGATTCTGGAATACAAGCTGTAGCCCCATTCTCAACAGTAAAATCATCTAACATCCAAACTGTTTGTCCGGTTAGTGAACCTTCGGGGAATGGAGATTGCATTGCCCAATATGGGTAATCAATATGCCAACCACCTGCTGGTGCACCTGGTCCAACGACATTTGCTGTAAAAGTTGAAGCAATCACATCTTCCCCAAGCATGCGTTTCCATACTGCAATCACAGTTGGATGTTGTATGAAATGTCTGAATATTGGTGATTTACCTACAATTGCCCATACACGACGAATTTTTCCATCTCCATAACTATGATCCTGTCCATTTTCGATATCTTCATCAATCAACTTCCATATCACCTCACGTGCTTCATCTGCTTCTTCTGGGGAGATGACATTCTCGATTATGTGGTATCCCAATTCCCGGAGATCCTGTTCTACATTGTCAAGTCTTTCTGAATCTAAAGCGGATTTAATTTGCATCTTACTTCACCTTTAAGTAATTCGTGGTAAGTTACGAATCGTTTCTATAATTCGATCTTCAATATCATCTGCATCACTATCTGGAATCCGGTTATGTTTATCCATCCATTCAATATTATCTAAAACACTATTTTTAATATGTGTTTTAGGTGTAAAATTTGGTAACACTGAAGCTAATTTTTCATGACTAAATATCTGCGTATGTCCAAAATTGCCTCTCAAACCACTGTATCTTTCTGGTGAAATATTAATTAGTGTTTCTTGTGAAACATGTACAATTTGAATATCAACACCCAGTGCTTCTGCTGCTGCAGTATGCCATTCATCCCAAGTTCGTGCCTGTGGGTGAACGAGATTGTATATTTCACCGAGACATTGTGTTTTACCAAGAATATCTGAGAACGCATCACCAGCATCCCGTGATGAAAGAAATTGAAAGTAATTCAATCCATCCCCTGCTGATAATATAGGTTTTCCTTTACGTAACCGGTCTATCCAACTTCCATCTCCTCCGACTTGTCTTAATAAATTCATTCCGGGACCGTGTGTGTATGATGGTTTGAAGATTGTCACAGGAAAACCATCTTCTTTAAATGCCTGTAATAGAAAATTATCTGCAGCAGTTTTACCCAACCCATAACCAGATTCACCTTGTAGAGGACCAGTTTCAGGTATATTTATCCCATTAAAAGGTGGTCCGTATGTCATAACAGTGGAACAGTGTATAAAATGTCCAACTCTACCTTGACATGCTCTGAAGGCGGACGCTGCATCTTCAGCATTGAAACTGATCATGTCTATAACTGCATCCCAATATTCAGCACTAACCTTTTTCTCAAAATCCTCACGGTTTTGCCGATCACCTTGAATTACACGCACATCTCTTGGGGGTGGGTCAACATGCTGTCCCCGATTAAATAAAACGACTTCGTGATTTCTTCCAAGTAAGGCTGCGACAATTCCACGACTTATATTTCCTGTTCCACCGATGACTAATACTTTCATTTTGATGTTTCCTTTTCTATTAACTGAATCTTTGCTGGAGTCACGTTATTACGAAAATCTATTTGGTTAATTTAAGTATGTCTTGGATATTCCTTGTTACATCTATTATTATAAGTATGCTATCTGATAGTAAATATTTATTCATATTACGAGTTATCAAAATGACTTTAGTTGCTAATACATTCACATGAAGAAAGGTTGAGATCTACTTCCTATCGAAGTTAAGTATCTCTTTAGTCCTGTAGGGACGAAATGTTTATAGAAAATACTTATCTAATGATCTTGAGTCCCATAGGGACGGAATGTATATCGGAGTTATAATAATAGTTGTGAAAATTACAACCATTATTAAGTTAACTAACACAATGTGTTCAAGTAATCTTAAAAAATTATATCTAATTTCTGAATACATACCTTCTTTATAATATTGCAACTTGAGAACTAATCTGATAATTCAATGGGAATGTTCTAATGTTTAATGATGCAAATTACATTTACTTTAGTTGGTCATGGTAAATAATTAACACTCAATTGGAGTATGGGATTGTTATACTACACTGTTCCGGACATATTTCTCTGATGGAGCAAACCCTATAACTTATACAGGTGTTAGATGGAATCAATACAGATCTTACAATACTGTTATCATTATGTTCCTGATGCCAACAGTACGATATGTCTATATAAGCAAAGGATAATGTACCATACTCCAGCGGAATGCTATGTAAGGATTTTCTCTCTTGATATTAAGACGTTTTTAGTGAATTATACCGTCGCCAAATTATCTTAAAAAAAGAAACTCTTATAAAACTACAATGAAACGGATAGAAACTGTCCAAACTATTGAAAATAGAAATGTGTTATTAATAAATAACGTCTAATATCTAAATATTTTGGTAGTGTTATTTTCACTATTAGAACTATCCAACCAATCTAATTAACATAGAATCAACCACTATTCTTTGGTATTCATATAATTTCTTTATACTCATCACTATCAAAATCATTGTTATGAGTATTATCCTGTTCATCGGGCAACACCTTACTTGTAGTGATTTCATTCTTTTTATCTAAATTAATAAGAGAATCTTCAATATAGTTGATTTCTTTCTCTGTCAGTTCGTAAATTTTATATACCAACAAATCTATTTCATTTTCTATATCTGATATACTCTGATTGTCAATGTTAATCAGTAACTGTTGTACCAAATCTGAAAGAAGTTGCTTTTGTTTAAAATCAGCTACAATTGGAACTAATTCTAAATTAGACTTATTCAAGCAACCACCACCCTTTGTTTTAAATTTAGTGTGTAAATACCAATTAAATAGAGAGCTGTTAAGTATAGCCAATATAGATAAATCAGAAGTTTTTATGCAGTGTACATAAGGATTAATTACTATTGCATCTGATTCATCATAAAAAGCCATAATTGGTGGTTTGTCGTAAATTGTAATTTTGGGACCGCGAAATTGATTGAGATACTCTTGAAAAGGCAATTCCCAATAAAAAAGATCTTTACTCTCTTTTGAAGGAGTTTTTATCTTATCAATGTATCCTCTTAAATGTTCATGTATTCCCGGATATGTCTCCTGAAATTTAATCTCAGCATTTGATTCTATGATTTCATTTGACCATGTCCACTTCTTATTTCTACTTGGAATCCAAATTATATTTTTATATGATGGTTTCCATTGCTGTTGCTGGTGCTTTCCTATACCTAACTTTATAATTTCTTTACTCTCAGGATGTTTCCTAATTAATTTATCGCGTTCTTCATCCGTTATAATATAAGCTTGATTACATCCTGTTGTAATTCCTTTGTATATATCACATTGATCCTTTAACGGGGTACCAACATTTTCTATTTTTAATAAGATATCTCCTGCTGTGATTTGAATATCTACTTGTTTATAGATGAAGTGATCTGGGATTTCATGATTATTAGATGAAGTAATAAAGGTGTTTTTTTGATGCCAAGTAAGAATGTTTAATCCTACTTTAGAACTTTCTTGGTTATTTTGTTGATTTAAATTAGCAATAGCAAACGGCTGGTAATTTTTACTTACACAGATCATACGAAGATCCTGAATATTCTTTCCTTGTTCTCGAAGAGTATTTAAGATAGCATGGAGAACTCCTGAATAATTTGACACATCATTAAAAAGGATTAGAAGGATTCCTGATGGTTGTCCAGGAATCAACGATAGTTCCTGACAATCTAATACCTGTTTAGAACAAGAATCATTAAGACCAAGTGCATAGTTTGAGTATTTTGAAGATATGTTTTCAAGGGTTAGTCCATTTGGTATAGGAATTTTTAATTTGTCTCTCAAAAACTCAATCAGAGATGATTCGTTCTTGATATGTTGTAAATCTATGTATGAAATCTTCATAATTCTACCTACCTACTTACCATATGTTGTCTTTAGTATTGAGTTTGTATTCTCCCATATAGGTGATTATCAGATTGTTTCGAGATTTCATTAATACAACAAGCAATATGAGTAAAGACTGAAATTCAACTACCTAATACCAACGTATTTAGAAACCCGTGTAATCAAAATAGAACCCTTTCATGATTATGCGGTGTAATGAAGGAGAATCTTAACAACTATTGCTCAATTGTCTTCATCCACAATAGCACGTGCTAAACCCCAATCCAACCGTCTCCGATAAAATCCATCTCGTCGTAAACCTTTAAATGCTGTGAGAAATACATCATGCGTTTTTTCTCGTATGAGCTTAAGTCGTGAATTTAATTTACATATCTTTACTTCACCATCAACCATAATTTTCGTAATTGAACGACCATGATAACGTACTGGATATTCACCCAATTCCTTGGGAGGGCAAAAACGGATAGATGGAGACACAGTATTATCTATTGCAACAAGACCGAGATTCCCATCAGGTTCATTAAACCTTATCTTACGATTACGAGATGGTTGCGGTAGGTAATGACGTAATTCTGCCAGTGTACCCAGTTTCTGATTATTCCGCCATACTATCACATCAGATGTTTCATTCGGATTAAAAAGGGCAAGTCCCACTGGATGTTCAGTATCTTCAAACATGCTATTTACAGAATTAGATTTTCTCTCTATAGACATCGTTTGCTCTTTTTCAGGTACCAATGAAATAAAATCACTTAATCTATCTAAAAATAAATTACTCCTAATAAATGCCTCGGGTATAATTGCTGCAACCCAATTACAGTTATTAAGACATAAATCAAGAGCGTATTTATACATATCATCATAATGAGTATCCTTAGGGTAAGGCAAACCACGTCGTGTTGCTGAGTTTCGAGCTAACCATGGTGGATTAGTTATACAAACTTTAAAACCTTTTGGAAAATCGGTCAAAGTATCGCGTTTTTGAATCCCATTTGCTCCAGGGTGTAAATCAAACAATTCCCACCTTTTGTACTCCAAATGTGCAGAATCAATTAAATTTGGTATGTCTTTAGCACCAGCAAACGGTTCTATAATTGTATTTTCTTGTATATTTGCCTTATTTACCCAATTTATAAAAGGAGATAATTTGAATGGATTCCCACGTGTGTAATATCTACCTATAGCCCGTTTATTATCCATTATAATTATGTGTGATTCCAAACTGAAAAAGAATATATCATAACGTGAGTTTGAAAAGACTCATTGTACTCCGAATTATAAACTAACATCAGAGTGCACAAACTAACAGTTTGTGCTACAAAGGCTATCCTCAGGACAAAACATTGTTTAGAGAACTGACATTTCTGATTTATCATGCTGGCGTTATCATAAGATTAACAGATCTTAGCAACGATAAATAAAAATAATAAAAATTTGAGCTTGGAATTTCTAAGATAGTTACAGATAACTATTTCCTTATTCCGCTTTCAATTCATAGTATATATTTATTACATAAATACTGATTTATATCAATGGAATTCTACTTTAATATCTCTATGTGCCAGTAGACAAATTGTAAATCAGATATCTTCTCTGATTACATTATACAGGATCAGAAGATAGAATCCATGTGATCGTTATAGGAAATAAATAACAATGTAGAAAATATCCATTGCTAACATCCAATATAAAATAAGGATGAATGTTGTGCATTTTCGTGACATTTCAAACTTACCAGAATTTCTATAGATGAAAATTTCTAATTAGTCATACTAAAATTCTCAAATTATGGTTTAAATATATTAATAGGAAAAATAATGTCCTTCTATAAAACGCTCCTAAATTGAAATATCATATACGTCAAAAAACCTTACATATCTTGTTTTTTAATTTCAAAATCAGAAAGGAAAACATAAATCAAAGATACATAATTTAGAATTTTTTAAAAAAATTAAAAGTGGTGTAAAGCCAGTATATGAAAGGGTTACAGGGATTATTTACACCATTTTCAATGTTACACAATGTTTCGAAAAGTGTGCCTTTCTTCGTTTTTCGGAGAAATTGAGATAGGTGACAAGACACATTTTACTGACTAACCATTTCGGATTAACTATCTATTTTCTGCCTAATTTCTTAATATATGCTTGTATCCCATATCGGAGTTTCATATTATTGGAGCTTAGTTAAGTGCTAATTGATGGTCTTGAAAGGGTCGGAAATCAGAATTCCCTCCTACCATAAAAAGCCATCGGTGGGGTGATCGCCGAATCATGACCTACAATAATATGTTGACAGAGCATTAGTACATTTTATTAGATGTGAGAAAATGTTACACTTTTCCTACAAAGTGTAGGATTGTATCCCGTTATTACACTGCCTTTCCTGTTAGTCCCTGTCTGGGTTTGTAGCGAATTAAACCGCTAATTCTAAAATTTGAAAAAAGTTACAATTTTGTAGTTTTCCTTGATGAGCGATGATTCAGTTTTTACTATTATTATTCTCATAACATAATATTGACCGGCTGATTCACTCCTGAAAAAATCAGATTATTGTATTAGATTATCATACACTGTATTTTACTAATTTGTATTAATATAATATGCTTTATGTCATTGTAATGTGTGTTTATTATACCACTTCTATTAATTTCTCTCTCATTATCGTTTGTTGAGAATTGAAGCTGGAACGGAACAATATGGAAGAATGTGCTACAATTCTTAAATAGGAATGTTTTTTTTGACATAAATGATTCATTGTAATTAGGATTGTTTTGTAAGATTTTCATAAATATTTATTTTTTGCCTTGAATCTCACACTATTTTATTTTCACAACACAATTTTTAATTCAGAGAAGAAAAAGTGCTCTAAAACCAGTTGCTGAAAGGTTTTATAGAATTGTCTGAAAAATGTCAAAATTTTTTATTTTTTTTAATATTTTCTACTTTATCCTTATTTCAAGTGCTCTGAACCCTGTTGTGGTATAGGTTTGTAGACATATAAGATTGTGATTTAATTTTCACAACAGTTTTTTATCTCTTGTGTATATGATATATTATGCCTGGTGTGTGTAATATATATAGTAACATAATAAGATAAATATTTCAAGCTAAAATTGTGTTATGTGAAATAATATATTGTAGTATGTTATTATCGCTATATATTTAGTCAAATTAATTGCTATTATTTCTTATATTAGTTGCGTAATGTTATATTTTTCTTCAATATTTTTCATTTAATTCTTGGTACTGATAGTGACATTAACGAAAAGACTGGGTTAATTTGGGTATTAACTGTTTGGTATTGGTAATTATTTTGATGGTATAACACAGATTATGCAGAATAGATTGATAGACTGAACATTCTTACACTTATGACACACAATAGGTTTGGTGTATTACCCGTAATCATACATGTCAACAAATATTAGAGGTAATCTCATCAATCATATATTTGAAAGATTCTTGTATCTTACCATGCATTATATATTGATACAACGGGCGGGAAACCCGCCGCTACGAAAGAGGAATTACTAAAAAACGTAGGATTCGTATTTATGATATACGCTGTAAAATCAGAGTTTAAGTTAGTACTGAGTAATTTAAAATAAATATAAAGTCTGTATCTACAAATCTATAGACAGGAGATACAGTGACAATCTTTAGATATTATTCGTGAATTAGATATAATCCGCGCTATCTAAACACATAATCAGGTTTTACATACATAAGGGTTTTATAGAAGACAATATACACGATTGAACTCAATTATAGTTTGCACATCGCAATTCTATCTGGTATACTTAAACATATAATGTATGTATACAGGATGTGATTAAAAAGCTACTATATAATGTATATTACATTCAATTATTTATTATTTTTTTATGAGGAAAAATCGATTGGCAGAACAGAAAGCAACTAATATTACCTGGCATGAAACTACAGTCTCTATGGAAGATAGAGAACAACTACTTAACCAAAAAGGGTGTGTGATTTGGTTTACAGGATTGTCAGGTTCAGGAAAATCAACTTTAGCTAACGCTGTAGCACATCTATTGCATGAACGTACACATCATACTTATGTTTTAGATGGTGATAATGTTAGACATGGACTAAACAAGAATTTAGGTTTTTCTCCAGAAGATAGAGAGGAAAACATACGACGAGTAGGCGAGGTTGCGAAATTATTTGTAGATGCTGGTACTATTGTAATGACTGCCTTCATTTCCCCCTACCGTGTAGATCGTGATCAAGCCAGAGAACTACTCTCTGAAAATAGATTTGTTGAAGTTTATGTGGATTGTCCACTTGATGTGTGTGAAGAAAGAGATCCAAAAGGACTCTATAAAAAAGCACGATCAGGAGAAATTAAGGAATTTACCGGAATCAGTGCACCTTACGAAGCACCAGATAACCCTGAAGTTGTCATTGACACATCAAAACTGGATATCTTTGAATCCGCGCAAGAAGTTATCTCATATCTTGAGAAATCTTCACTCGTTCCTTCTTCATAAGTCTATTTAAAAACATGTCTGAATTATCTTGAAAAAATAAAAGACCGTTAATCAGATATGTTGATACCGTATAAATAACGGTTTGTTCGGAGTAACATGAAACTAATCCAATTTCATCTACCAAATTCAGGAAAACGAGTAGGAATTGTAACCCGTGAGAATGAAGTAATAGATGTCACAAGCGATGAATCTCCTGGTGTCTTAGAAATTCTTGAACTTGCAAATAAAGAACGCGTTAGTTTAGGTGTATTACTCGCAGATATTCAGGAACAAATCTCTACTCCTACTCCTATTCGGTTTCCTACCAATCCTGGACCCGATGGTGAATCTGTAGATGATAACAGTTTAACTTTAGATAAATTGGATGTTATACCGACTGCAGACTTGCCTTATCTATTATCCCCTATAGATTCACCAGAAGTATGGGGTTGTGGGGTTACATATAAACGAAGCGCGGATATGAGGGATGATGATAGTGAACAAGATATTTACAGTCGTGTCTATCATGCAGATAGACCTGAAATATTCTTTAAAGCTACTCCTCCTCGATGCGTTGGTCCTAACGGATTTATAGGTATACGTAGTGACTCTACACTAACAGCAGCAGAACCAGAACTTGCCTATATTCTTGGAATGGATGGAGAGATATTAGGTTATACACTTTGCAATGATGTCTCTGCATGGGATATTGAACGTGACAACCCATTATACTTGCCTCAGTCAAAAGTATATGCTGGATGTTGTGCACTTGGACCAATGTTTCTAACTACATCTGAAGTAGATGACCCCTACAATTTACAGATGACATGTACTATTCTACGGGATGATAAAGAATTATACGTAGGTGAGGTAAATACTTCGCAAATTAATTGGAAATTCGAGATACTTACTGAGTTCCTTATGCGGGATAATCCTGTTCCTTTTGGTACAGTGGTTACAACCGGGACAGGTATCATTGTGCCTAACGATCTTCCATTAGCTCACGGAGATATTGTAAAAATAGAAATTGAGGGTTTTGGAACTCTATCAAACCCTGTAAAACAACTTTAATTGAAACAAGATGTCAGACACACAATCATTTATCGGAAAGCATAGAGATTTATTGGATACGCCAGCTTTGTTAATCGATCTGGATATTTTGGATGATAATATCCAAAATATGGCAGATTATTTTTCAGGTATTTCTACTGATCTTAGACCACATTTAAAAACCCATAAAAATCCTATCATTGCTCAAAAACAGATTGATGCAGGGGCAATCGGGATTACATGTGCAAAATTAGGTGAAGCAGAAGCTGTTGTGGATTTTGGTATTCAAGATGTTCTGATCGCTAACCAAATAGTAGGACCGCAAAAAATCGAACGACTGATTAACCTTGCTGATCGATCAAGAATCATGGTGGCTGTGGATTGTTCTGAGAATGTACAGGATATTTCTGATGCTGCAAAGTCAAAAGGAGTTACAGTCAGGATTCTTATTGAAGTAAATATAGGAATGAACCGTTGCGGAGTTGAACCCGGTAACGATGTACTCGAATTAGCCAAACATATATGTGATAGTCCGAACTTAGTATTTGAAGGATTGATGGGATATGAAGGCCATATCGTGGCAAGAACAAGCAAAGATGATAGAGAAAAAGCTGTAAAAAATGACATGCAACATCTGGTTGATTCTAAGAAGCTGCTAACAGAAAATGGTATATCTGTCAATATTATGAGTGGTGGTGGTACAGGAACATATGATATTACAAGTCGTATACCTGAAATGACTGAGATACAAGCAGGATCTTATGTGTTTATGGATTCAACATACAATAGAGTAGAAGGATTAGATAAGAAATTTGAAAACTCTTTATCACTTCTTACAACTATTGTTAGTCGACCTCAACCTAAACGTATAATTGTGGATGCAGGTATGAAAGTTCTAACAACTGAATTCGGTAATCCGCAACCAATTGGATATTCGGATCTTGAAATGGTTGGACTATCTGAAGAACATGGAAAATTGGAAGCATCCAATGATAGTATTAACTTAAAACCTGGAGAAAAGATTAAATTATTACCAACACACTGTTGCACTACAGTTAATTTACATGACAAGTGTTATGGAATACGAAACGAAATCGTCGAATATTGTTGGGATATCACTGCAAGAGGGAAAGCTCAATAATGATTACAACGACAACAAATTCAATCGAAGGCAGACAAATTTCAGAATATTTAGGATTGGTTACAGGTGAGACGATTATGGGGGCAAATATCATCCGTGATTTTCTTGCTGGGATTACCGATATGATTGGTGGTAGATCAGAAGCATACGAAAGTAAGTTGACTGAAGCACGAAAGACTGCGATCCGAGAAATGGAACAGATTGCATCGCGACAGAACGCAGATGCAATTGTAGGTGTTGACATTGATTATCAGGTCTTGGGTAGTAGCAACGGAATGTTAATGGTTACTGCTACAGGGACTGCAGTAAAGTTAACCTAATTAATTTAATCATTAATTGCCTTCAAATCACATAATAACCTATACATTTTTGATTATATAAATATCTTTGTTAGGAGTCATGCTGTGCAAAAAATAACTGAGAATATTAAAAAGATCTATTACGGATTACCTGTTATTTATTTATCAATATATCTAATTGTAGGATTTTTACCCCAAAACCTCGCTGACGCTTATATTGAAAAACGTTATTCTGTACCGCAAATAATTGGTGAGAGTAATCATATTCTATTTGGCACAATCAAAGAAGTTAATAATAGACGAAAAACAGCAACTGTAATTGTAGATAGATATTTAAAAGGTAATGATGATTTTAATGAAATAAAAATCAGGTTTGATGTTTATAAGGGTGAGGAAGACCAGCGAGAACAACTAGGTAAATTTTTAAAAGTTGATGAGCCTATTATCATTTTTTATTTAAAAGATGACAGACGGATAGACAGTCTCGCACATACAAGAGGTAAATGGTTCCAAACCCAAGTAACCAAACAGAATGGAAAATGGGGATGGTGGGGATTCACACACTTTGAGAAATACCTGAATAAGGATAATGTCTCACGAAGAGATTCAACAACTGAATTTAAAAAAGAACTAAATGCCATGCTTGGTGATGAGGCTTTACAGATATACCTCTTTCATGATGAGAGTTATAAGGCAGAAATACCTATTATTTCTGATATAAATAAAGTAGATAATCAATGGATTTCTTTTCATCAAACAACTGATCGTAATTTGCCGAATCTAAGTAATGCTGAAATCCTGTGGATTGGATGTAGATCTATTGGACGGGATGGAAAGTATAGACTAAATGACAATCAAGAGAAAAAAATAAAAGAATTTGTCAAAAAGGGTGGAATTGTAATTACATCTGGACAAGACAGTGATGATGATAATCCATGTAAAACTGGCTGGTTGCCGCATTCATTAAATGGTGTCGAAAGTGACCGCAGAAACGATTTTGAATCTACTTCAAAAGCAGGATCTCTATTTAAAACACCACATCGTATTAAATCTGGTCAACTGGCACTTGATGATTCTTGGAGTGGTTGGAATGATAGGTTTGAGATACTCGCAACAACAAACAACGGAAAAGAAATTGTTGTCGCTAAATTAAGACACGGAAAAGGAATGTATCTTATAACCAGTCTACATAATAATAGAAGAGAACAAGCTGTAAAGAATCGTCCTATGCTTGAAAACCTATTACATTTTGCAGTGACTTCTATAAAAAAGTAGTAAAACAGAGACATAATTATGAACAGAGTCAGAAGACTTATACCATTTTTCGTATTTTCAATATTCTTCTGTTTTACAGCATCTGCTTATGCTGTCATCCCTCAGTTACTTGGTCCACTTTCTGCACTCCTAAGCATAATACCTCAAATTCTTGCCTTTGTTGGTATTGCTGTGGTAACCAGTCTTGTTTTGGCACGTGATACCACAAGAATGCTTTTCTATAGACTGCGTAATTTTGTTTTTACAAGAAAGGTCGGTTCTATAGTGAGTATCTTTGTTCTATTAATATTAGCAGTTCTTACTTTCCACTTTGTAGGTAAAAACCTCGAACATACCCCTCCAATAACTATTAAAATAGGCAAAAAAAACAATGACGCCTCACCAACAACTGTCAAACCTGAGAAATCAAAAACAGAATTAGAAAAAAACTCTCAATCTTGGTTTACATTTAGGGGGAATGATAATCGTACTGGACATTTAGATAATCTACCTGGTCCATTAACAAATGAAATAAATTGGATTTATAAATCAAAAGAAGCAAGGGCTGTAGACCTTTCATCATCACCAGCAATATTTGGAAATCGTCTATATATTGGGGCTTCACATGGATCTATATTTTCTGTAAGTGGTGCAACATACTGTATTGATATTAATACAAAGAAATTGATTTGGCGACACGATTCTGAGATTCCTATAATATCATCACCAGCAGTAGTTGCAGGACGGGTATATATTGGTGAAGGATATCACCAAGATACAGGATGTAGCCTACGTTGCCTTGATGCTGAAACTGGTGACCCTATTTGGAGTTTTAAAACTGCAAGCCACGTTGAATCAACGCCTACAATTATTCAAGGACGACTTTACTTTACTGCTGGAGGGGATGGTGTATATTGTTTAGATGAACGGTCAGGAGAAGAAATTTGGCACTTTCCCGCTGTTCACGCGGATATGTCACCATTAGTTAAAGATGGCAAAGTATATTTCGGTACCGGTTACGGTGACTATCGTACCTATGCATTAGACGCTATTACTGGGAAAGAACTCTGGTCCAAACCTGCCCCATATCCTGTATGGGGAAGTCCAAGCTCATATAAAAATATCATCTATTTTGGACTGGGTAAAGGAAATTTCTCTGAAAGTGCTCCAATTCCAAAAGGAAGCATAATAGCATTAAATATGCAATCAGGTGATAAAGTATGGGAATATGACGTAGGGGATGCAGTTATGTCAGCTATCTGTGTACAAAATGAACAAGTGATATTCGGCTCAAAAGATGGACATGTATACAATCTTAATGCTATAGATGGAGAATTAAATTGGAAGACAGATCTATATGGTATTGTAGGATCCTCACCAGCTGTAACAGAACAATCAGTTTATGCTGCAACATATAATGGAAAGATATTCTCTTTGGATATTTCTGATGGGGACATGGAGTGGGTATATGAGTCTGATTCTGTTTCCAATGGAATTAAGTTCCTTTCTTCACCAGTAATTGCAAATGGGAATCTATATATTGGTTCAAGTGGAGGTACCATGAATGCAGGTGGTAGGTATGTCTTTTGTTTAGGTGGGGACAAGACTGCTGAATCCTTCGAAGACCGTTAACAGTATTTTTTGTAAACAAATTCGATATAACTTTGTTACACTATTTGATGGAAATCTACATAATTGTAATATAATTGATATATATTAGTTTAAGGAGATTGAAAATGAAAAAGACAATGATTTTTTCCTTGGTATTGCTATTTCTAACTACTATAGCAACTCAGGCACAATGGCGACATCCAACCCATGATGAATATCATGCACTTCAAGCAGATACAGATATTACTATTGATGGTAATCTTAAAGATTGGGAAGGTGTATTGGAAGCAGTTACTGGTACTAATGGTAAAACATTTTGTGGTATAAAAAATGAACAGGGTGTTTTTGAAGCACATGGTGGTGGACAATGGAAGGGCGCTGATGACCATGAAACATGTTTCATGATTCTTTGGACTCCTGACTATGTCTATCTTGCATTAAATATAACTGATGACGAACATGAGCATGCCGCACCACAAGCTTGGAACGGTGATGGAGCGCAATTATCTTTTGAACCTACAGGGAAGCGTCAACCTGCCAGAACAGATATACTCTATAATGCAGGATTAGATGATGCAGGAAAAGTCTTGATATTAGGTAATGAACAAACACGTGGAAATCCAGGTCTTGTTGGTGATGAAGATGTTGCAATTACTCGTGATGAAGGTAATAAAAAAACATACTATGAATTCAGAATATCACCGGATAATTTAGGATATAAAGATCCATTTAAAGAAGGTATACAATTTGGTCTTGGTATCTGTGTTAATGATGGCGACAAAGCCGCCGGACAGGGTGGACAAAAAGGATGGAGTGGGTGGTATCCCCATTCTGTTGTCCACGGTAAAAATCCTGATAAAACTGGATTGGTAGTTCTCTCCGATGAAACTCTCTCTATTGATCCATTAAATAAAATCACAACCACTTGGGGTAATATAAAATCCCTGAAATAAGTATATTTATATTATACTTATTTACTAATTAACCACGATACTACTTCTAATGAAGTAGTATCGTAAATTGATATTTACGAAACAATTTCAATTCTACTAATCATAATTACGACTTAAGGTCAATTATGTATTGAGGTAATCTTATATGAAAAAATATACTTTTATTCTTACTGCTATTTTTGTAGTTATATTTACACTTAACACAGCAGATGCACAATGGCGAAGTGAAACTCACGATGTCTATAACGCTGTAACTGGTTTAGATATCACGATTGATGGACAACTGGATGAATGGGATGGCGTTATGGAAGCTGTCACTGGTACAGATGGAACACCATTTTGTGGACTTGATTTTGAAGCAAATGGTGGTGCAGTTAAAGCTTTCGAAACATATCAAACTGGTGTATGGAATGACGCAGATGATCACACAACCTGTTTCATGATTGCTTGGAGTCCAGATGCAGTTTATTTAGCTCTAAGCGTAACTGATGACGAACATGAACACGCTGCAGGTGCAGCTTGGAATGGAGACGGTGCACAACTTTCTGTAGTTCCAAGTGGTATCAGAGCTGGTGGACAACCCTTCTTTCTCTATAATGTTGGATTGCGTGATAATGGAGATCTCCTTTTACAGAATGAAAAAACCAATGGTGCTCCTGGACTCGAAGCTGGGGATGTTGCTATCACCAGAGACGAAGGTGCAAAGAAGACTTATTATGAATTCAAATTCACACCCGCAAATTTTGGACTTGAAATTTCTCTCAGTGCAGGTCTTGAAATTGGATTAGGTATTTGTGTAAATGATGGTGATAAAGGCGAGGGACAAACTGGACAAAAAGGTTGGGACGGTTGGTATCCCCATGCTGTTGTCTATGGTAAGAATCCAGAAAAGACTGGACTTGTCGTACTTAGTTCAAATACTCCCACACCAGTCGAACCAGCTGATAAATTAACCACTACTTGGTCAACCATCAAATCTATACAATAAGGTATGTAAACCACAATTAAAAATAAAAAAGCCACCATTATGGTGGCTTTTTTATTTAAAATCATATTTAATGGTCATGATGTTTAGATTTATTGTAATGTAATCTTAGAAGATCACCCCCAAAGTCATCTTCAATATGTCTCCAAACTGAATGTATATGATTGGCATCATTCTGAGTATTATCATATTCTACGAAGAAAAACGGACTGTGTAAGCGATAGTAGTGCGGCATCCTTCTTTCTTCGCCGCCTGCCCATGCAAAATGTATATCGTTAAAACTACCTTCACGTAGTTTCTGCCGTTCAATCTCTGCCATCTCATCTGGAAGTCTATCTATATATACATGAACAAGTTGCATCAAAAGTTCACGTTGTTGAGTTTGCATTCCTTCGACTGCTAAGCCCTCGACAGCATCAAACTCTACTTTTGGAGCATTGCGCGTAAGTATATCTGCTGGTGCCTCTGATTCTATTACTGCATTAGCCTTTTGATCTGCATTTAGACTAATGAGAAGTTGACGTCCAAGATCTTCTTCTGCTGAGAGAACGCGTACCCCTTTTTTCTCACCTTGCAAGACTTCAGCAGGATTAGACCCAAAGAAAAATGGATTAGGTGAAATAAGCTCCCGATTAACAATTGTAAAATTCAATGAAATATGATGACCTTCTGTACGCCATCCCCATGCACCATTTCCAGATGGATCACCAAATATTGTAAAGAAATAGTATTCAGGATTACGTTCAAGTTTCCCTTCTCCTGATGCTTTTTCTATTTCCCCAAGAGTAGTTTCCAAATTGATTATAGCCTTAGCTTTTTCATATCCTTTGGCACTCAAACCGCTTGCCATGAGAGCAAATGCTAATTCCCTCTGTTTATCATTCAACATTTGTAATGATACACCCTGACGTTCCCACATTTCAATAGGGATATAGTGCCACCGAAATCTCTCATTACCGTCAAACGGTTCACTCGCTTTCTCTCGTAATTCTGGTGATAGTCCATCAAGGAAATTCACTGCTACCTTCACCATATTTTCTGCGGTTTCGGATGCAGGAATTACTAACGGTGTTCCTTGAGAATTGGTATGTGTAGTTGCCACCTTAATACCTCCGATTTAGAATCATCTACCTTCATTTTATCCAAACTACTAATATATTTCCACACAATTCCTAATATGGTACTATATAATACCTACTTTCTATGTAGTAATTTATGGATACACCTTGAATGACAATTATCTATTAAGCACTTATTATAGGGTTTCAAAGTTCCGATTGCTTAAATTGAATGTATTGACTATATTAAATTACTGATAGAAAATTTAATTCTGTAAACTTAATTATTCAATGCTCCGTTAAACAAATATGATGATGGAATAATAAACGAAAGTTTGGCAAATATTATGGATAAATTAATAGATGATGAAATACTCGTTAAACAATTCCAATCAGGGAGCCAAAGGGCATTTGATGAATTGATGAAACGCTATGAAAGGAAAATCTTTGGCTATCTCCTTAGATCAGTAAGAAATTATGAAGATGCTGAAGAACTTACACTTGAAGTATTTTTTAAAGCTTTTCGGGCATTAGCTAAATGGGAACCTAAAGCGAAGTTTTCAACTTGGTTATATACCATTGCATCTAATCTATCAATTGATTATCATAGGACTAAAACTAGACATCCTGTTTATGTGTTGGAAGATGAAGATGTATTAGAAACAAGGGTGGTTGCAAATGATCTATCAAGTAATCCGGAAAAGCAAATAGAGGATATGGAACGCGGACGGATTATTCGAGAAGCAGTGGACGAACTATCATCAAAGCAAAAAGAAGTATTCATGCTAACTCGATATGAAGGATTACCGATTAGAGAAGTAGCAGAAACTTTAGGGATGGCAGAAGGAACAGTTAAAATTCATTTACACCGTGCAATGAAAAAATTACAGACTCTGTTAAGACCATTAATGGAAAACAATGAAATATAGGAGATAATTATATGGGGAAATGTATTATTTCTGAAGCACATGCAATTGACTATGTTTATGGTGAACTTGATCCATCCAAAATGGATGAATATAAAGAGCATTTAATGACATGTAATAATTGTACAAGGATGGTCAATTCATTTAAACGTGTGCTTCAACTTGTTGATGATGCTGAAGGTGTTTATGCTCATAATATTAGTATGCCAAAAAATCTTCAGTCTAAACTATACAGACGTATTAATGCTGAAGATCCAGTTGAAACTACTATAGCTTCAAAATTCACATCAACAATATCAAACCTACTTACTCTTATGAATCAGCAAAAGGCAACTGTCTTTTCTCTATTTATAGTAGTTGTAATTGGAACTACTTTTTTCTTGACAGACCCATTTCAATATATTCCAACTTATAAAGAGAATGTAGATGATACTGCACATGTGAAGATTCAAGAATATAGACAACTGGAGATACAGCGGAACATGGAGGATGTACTCCGTAATCGGCACCTGCGAAATTCTAATAAATGGGATAGGGTCAGTCAACTCAATCGAGTCAAAGATCAGGCACGTGGAACAGATTGGGCAACTATTGCTCATCAACACCTGAAGAGTGTTCATTCTGAACTCTAATCTATACCATATCAATAGCATTATATAAAAATAGGTAATTATTTTGTGTAAGAATAACACTCAATCAAAATATCTTTTCTATGTATTTAGTATTCTTGTGCTGCTATTTTCCGTTCTTACTTCTATAAATGCACAAAATGAAGAAGTGAGGAATCTAATACAGCAGAAAAATTATAATGATGCCATCAAAATGTTAGAGATCCTTATTGAGGAATCCAATGGTGTTGAATTGCAAAGTCAATATCATAACCAACTTGGCGAGATATATTATAATTATACACATCAATATCCTGAGGCATTAAAGGTATATAAAGAAATACTTCGTATGGAGGCTGAGGGATTGCCAACTGCTGATATTCTTCTTGCTTATATTAAGTTAGGCGATGTTTATAGCCGTATGGGTAAGTATGATTTTGCTATATCAAGTTTCCGTACACTGATTGATATTACTCCAGAAACTCATTTTGTTCATCAACTCGGACAACAACGGATCCGAGATATACGTATGGCACTAAAAGATCTGATGTTACAAAGAGAAATTTTGCGTACATATAAAGGTACTCCTATACAGGTAGTTGCTCTCTTTCAAATAGCAGAACTCTATCGTACACAATCCCAACTCAATCAACCTGAAAAAGCAATTGAAACATATCAAGAGTTACTTGAACGATTTCCAACAGATAAATTAGCTGCAGAGGCACAATGGCGTATAGCACATATTAGACACACAACTTTACACCAAATACCATTGGCAATTTCTGAATATCAAAAAGTCGCAGTGAAATACCCGACAAGTAATTTTGCTGCTGAAGGACTTTTTCATATGGCTAATCTATATCGAGAAACTGAGAACTATAAACAAGCATTAACTGTATATAATTCGATCGTTGACAATCACCCAAACTTTTGGAATATGCATGCTGTCTTTTATTCATTAGGTATCTGTTATGAAGAACTAAAAGAATATTCTAAAGCATTAAAGTCATATAAGATATTCCATCATGTATATCTACCTACTCTTGATCCAATGTATCTCGGACAAGTAGCCATGTATAATAAGAGTGTTTCTGAAGTAGAGGAATTATTACAACAGAAGATTAAAACATTGACAGAACTGATCCCATCAAAGAAATTTGATAGACTAATGGGTTATGCAGAGGATGGGGAGTATGACCAAGCGATAATACTTATTCGAGATTTAATTGTCAATAATCGAGATACCCAATATGGAAAACAGGCTGCTTCATTACTCCGGTCGTATGAACATTTGGCAGCTATACAGAAACTTAATGTCTATATGACAGAAGATAATTTAAACATAGCTGAAAAAATTAGAACCCAACTACAAATTGCTACAATCTATGAACGTGAATTGATGGATTATTCACAAGCTTTAGATGGGTATAGAGAGGTACTTGAAATCAATCCTAAATCTACTTATGCTGCTGAAGCAAATTATAGGATTGGCATTATTTATTCCGATATACTTGAAAAACCAAACACTGCACTAAAGTATTTTAATACTGTAATTGAACTACATAAAAATACACTTCAGGCAATGATGTCTACCTATCAAGTAGGGGAAATATATAGAAGATTACAACGCTATGAGGAAGCATTACGGGCTTATCAAACGACTATCGGTTATCCAGAACGTGAACTGTATCTTCCTGGTGGATATAATGATAGTTTCGCAGATAGAGCGCAATTTCGTATTGGAAGAGTACATTATGAAGACCAACGTTATGCTGATGCACGATATGCATTTGAAGGTTTTATAAAAAACCGTCCAAACTCACCAAGATTCGCAGCTGCGAATATTTACTTAGGTGACATATACCAAGAAAACAATGATACTGTAAAGGCATTGGCTTATTACAAAAAAGCTGAGTCAGTGTTGGTAGATAACAATGTACAAATGGAGATGGTCTTAGATGAAGCAGGAGTATTTGGGATACATAGTCCTGATCAAGTAATACAATTCCTACAAGAAAGAATTAAACGACTCTCTTCTGATTAATTTGAATTATCTTAAAATAATGGTCAATAACCTGTTGGACAGACCACGCTAAATTTACACGTAATCTATTTTGATAGAACCATTACCTCCCTCTGGTAGGCGGGTTTCTAACCGCACCTCAATTTAATACGTAAGAATTTGTTGGATTGACCACAATATTAGGATGGATTATCCATTGGTGTATATTATACAATCATAGAATTAGTCATATATAGTCATTTGGTATGAATATATAGACAATTGGATATTGATTTGGTATAATATTGATATAAGAATGGGTTATTAATAAACACAATTAGGGAAATCCATTAATCCACAGGTGGATCGGAGGAATGGTATTGTCAGCTGAAATCTTGAATGGCAGTCGTCTCGCTCAAAGTATCCGCAGCCAAATACGAAAGAAACTAAAAAAGCTTAACCTGACTCCCGGTCTCGCTGTTATCCAAGTTGGAGATGATCCAGCATCTACAATATACATAAAACACAAACAACGCGATTGTGATAAGGTTAATTTCCATTCTGAAATTCATAAACTCCCATCCGATAGTTCCCAACAAGAAATCATCAAAGTAGTATCTGAATTAAGTACACGTTCCAATATTCATGGTATATTAGTTCAGATGCCACTACCTGAACAAATTGATGAGCAGAATGTCATTGATTCCATACCCCCTGAAAAAGACGTTGATGGTTTGACACCCCTAAATTTAGGAAATCTCTTTATAAATCGAGAAGGGGTAACCCCTTGTACACCCACAGGAATTATTAGATTAATTGAGTTATCTGGGGTTCCAATTGAAGGTAAACAGGCTGTTTGTGTAGGAAGAAGTCATTTGGTCGGTAAACCTATTGGTATTATGCTACTAAACAGGAATGCTACGGTGACATATTGTCATTCACGGACTGAGAATTTAGGAGAGATTACCAAACAAGCAGACTTTCTAATAGCAGCAGTGGGTAAATCTGAATTCATTACAGCAGAGATGGTTAAACCTGGTGCTATGGTGATTGATGTAGGTATTAACAGTCTGGATGATCGTCTTGTCGGAGATGTAAAATTCGATGAAGTGCAACAAGTTGCAGGATATATCACACCTGTACCTGGTGGTGTAGGACCCCTTACCAGAGCAATGTTGCTGGAGAATACTCTAAAATTAGCAATGAGTTAGATGAATTTAAATCTAAATACTGTAATGAGATATTCATGATTATTGGTTTCAATTTAGGATAGAAACAATAGAAATTGAAACTACATTTTATAGGAGGGTTAGAATATGGCATTTCCTGGATTTGAGTTGACTGACAAAGTCATCTTGATTACCGGTTCTGGCAAAGGAATTGGTAAAGGCATAGCTTTAGCTGCATCACAAATGGGTGCTAAGGTAATATTAAATAGTCGGACTCAGTCCGATCTTGATGAAGTTGCAGCAGAGATTAAAGAAAATGGTGGAGAGGTAGAATCAGTTGTGTTTGATGTTAGTGATTTGAAATCTATTTCAGTAGGAGCACAAGCTGCAATTGATATATGGGGTAGAGTTGATGTACTCGTAAATAACGCGGGTACTAACCGTCCAAAACCTGCATTAGAATTAACAGAAGAAGATTGGGATGCAATATATGATCTGAATATGAAAGGATTATTCTTTCTAACACAAACCCTTGTTAAGCCAATGATTGAAAGAGAAAGTGGAAAGATTATAAATATCTCATCAACTATGGGTTTAGTTGGAGGTCCCTTACGTACAGCTTATTCTGGTAGTAAAGGTGGTGTTGTATTATTAACAAAAGGTCTTGCAGTAGAGTGGGCACCACATAATGTAACTGTCAATGCAGTTGCCCCCGCGTTCACAAGAACACCTCTTGCCAATGTCTTATTACAAAGGAAAGAATTTTATGAAGATGTTGTCCGTCGTATCCCAATGGGGAGGGTTGGTGAAGTAGATGAGGTTGTCGGTGCTGTTCTCTTTTTAGCATCAGATGCTGCCAACTGGGTCACAGGACAGACTATAGCCGTTGATGGTGGTTGGGTTGCTTGGTAGGAATCCAGGAATCAACCTAAATATCATCTAAACTTAAATTTAGATGATATTTAACTCACTATCATATTAGTTAAGTACTTGTAGGATATTTCATGAAATATACACAAGTTAATGATTTAAACAGTAATCTAATTTGTCATTATAGCATCTCTAAGAAATCATAATTAATGCAGTTTTAAGGACCAAGTTAAATCTATCAGAAAGATAAACTTCGTTATTTAAAATTTCTATGGTTGAAAAGATTTCTGATATAAGCCAAATTAAATTAAAACAATTGAGTATTTAAATACACAATAAATTAAAAATATGAGAATTGAATAATTCAGTTCAATTATTTGTATATTATTAATCTCAAATTAGGAGTAAAAAATGAAACGGTATTTTGTTTTGCTACTATTCACATTAGCAATTACACTCCAATATGGATGTTCTCAGGATGAAGTACAACCTGAAGTAGACAATCCAACTATCGCTGATGTATCAAATGTATTTAACGGAGCACCTTTGGTTGGAGAAGTAGTGCTTGAACCGATGTATGAAGATGAAGTCAGTAAACTTGCTACTAAGACACGTGTTGAAGTTATTACTGCCATTGAAGGAACAAGTAAAATAGCATTTGAAGCTGAATT
This sequence comes from Candidatus Poribacteria bacterium, assembly GCA_022394755.1. GTDB lineage: Bacteria > Poribacteria > WGA-4E > WGA-4E > WGA-3G > MSPOR6. The sequence goes on along the minus strand of JAGFCA010000017.1, from coordinate 56,860 downwards.
TCGTAGGATTCAACCATCTGGGTTTGGATTTCCTTTGTATGAATGTGTGTTAACCGATGAAGCAGTAACAGATATGGGGGGTCTTGCTCAAGGTATGTCAGGTAGTCCAGTCGGTCCTCCAGGTAGAGTATTCGGTGCACTTGCATATGGGGACGAATGGGGAGCACCCCCATATAGATTTTGGGTCACACCAATTGATGCTATGGAAGCAACCATTAACCATACAACATTTGGTGAATTCTTAAATCCACCTGCAGCCCCAGGTGGAGGCGTAAACGCCACCTTTACTAAAGTGAAGACTCCTATTTCTATCTCAGGGATAGATAATAACAGATTAAACCAACTTTCGTCACATCTAAGCGGTACAAAATTTGATTCAATTGAGTTTTTCTCAAGGATCGGCGGGCTCCTGTTGCACCACCTGCAAATGCAACATTACAACTTTCTGCCGGTGATATGATTGGTGTCGCAATCGTAACTGGTGATGTATTAAATAGTATGGGTTTTGGAACTGTAACACAAGTATATGATGGAAACATTGTTGCTTTTGGTCATGATTTCTTTCTTTCCGGAAAAGCCTCATTACCTATATACAGAGCAGTAGTTGATGGTATTGTTCCAAATACAAGAATTGCATACAAATCTGCAACTGCTTTTGGAAATCCAATTGGTACAATTACCAAAGATCTCAGACCTGGAATTGTTGGTGAGCTTGGTAAATTGCCTGATATGATTAACATGACTGTAAACTATCATCCTGTAAATAGTGAAACACCTATTCAAAAAAATCATAAGGTAGCCTATGGACAAGAATGGGTAATTCCAATTGTGGCCGCTGGTACATTAGATTCAGTTAGAATGGAAGTTAGTCCCGGTACAATTGAAGCGAATGTCTCAATTAGTTTTAAAGAAACTGATACTGTTTATACAGAATCATTTAGAACTATCGCACCGGAACCCTTTGACGCAGTTTTGAAGAATGTGGATTTCATTGTTCAGTCATTTACCAATATTCTTTATAATGGTGCCGGAAGAGCAACGATTGATGAAGTTAATGTATCTCTCATTGATATACCTAATATTCTACACACTGAGATAACTGATATACACATTTTGAGTGATATAAAACAAGGTGAAGAAGCAACTTTAGTCGTGGAAATGTTACCACATTGGAGTGCTGCTGGTAGAGGTAGGAAAATGTACAGAGAACTGAAACTACAAATACCAGAAAACTTTGTTCCTGGTCCAGCACGTTTAGCAGTAACCTCCGCAACTACCTTCGGATTCAATCCATTTGGTATTCCTTATGCACCATCTCCTGAGAGTTTAGACCAACTGATTTATCAATTAAAAGATGGTCAGTACGATAAAGGATTAGTCCTCTTAACTCTTGCTGCATTAGAGGAAGAACCAGAAATTGAAGAACCTAATTTAGAAGAATTTTTTGAAGGATTCTTTGAAGAGTTCTTTACCAATCTATTTGACTCACTACCTGATATCGGTCAGATGCCAGGAGATGGAGAATTACCAGAAGATGGTGAACTTCCAGAAGACGGCGAACTTCCAGATGACGGTGAACTTCCTGAAGACGGAGAATTGCCAGGAGATGGAGAATTACCAGAAGACGGTGAACTTCCTGAAGATGGAGAAATTATAGTTGGTGATTCACCACCAGAAGAAATTGAGGAACCATTCCTAATACCTATCACCGGTTTACCATTTATTGTAAATAGGTTTATTGTGACTGGTAACACAGAAATTGAAGTCGAAATTCTACCTCTTGATCCAATTGTAGAAGATGAAGTTGTAGACGAAGATATTATTGAAGAATAAGTCTTCTTTTTATATAAATAGGTGGACAATATGTTATATATTGTCCACCTATTTATTTTAACTATAGTTTGGGCTATTTCTGAGAGGGTATCATCAATATTCAAAGCGTTACCGGGTTTTTCGACACGTTCTTCACATTAATCCGACACTAACTAAAAGCTTTTCAGATGATCCAAAGGAAAGCACAGATGGACGAAATGTTTGTAGAAACGGCATTTTGGAACAAAGAATTAGCCTAAGAGGGTGAAATGTGTATTACCTATAACAGTCCAAACTATAGTATTTTAATCACACCGAATAGGGGTTCTATCAACGTAACACCTAACAATACTAATAATCAACTCAATATCCTTTCGTGCAGATTTAAGTGGTGTATAACAATCAATATCGTCAGTGATACATGCATGAAAATGTCTTAATTCTCGTACAAATGCACTTTCCCAGTCTATTGCTGGAGTCATACTATATGTAGTGTCCGCTGAATCAATTCCGTGTATAGTTACTTCCGACAGTATTCCTCGTGAAAATCCTGTAGGGTAGGAAACAATTACCCTTTTATTATCTCCATAAATTTCTAATGTCTCTTTAAAATCCCAAAGGTCGGGTAAATCTACCCATGTAGCGATACAACGTGCACCATTTGGAAAACCGAAGACTATACTCACTCCTTGTCCATTTGACCATATCTCAGCACTGACTACTTCACTTGGAGATCCTAACATCACACGCATACTGTATAAATCATGAATCATACTACCTGAAAGTAGAAAGAAAGCACGTTCTGCTTCCGGTGATACATCCCCAATTGCGTCTGCAACAGCTTGTCTACGAGCAGAATGTGCAGGTTCAAATGCATTTTCAGGTATGTCATCATATCGTTCAACGTCAAATTGACTTAAGTGTAATCGATTATTTGGATGTAGATGGTTAATCTGAACAAACCGATAACTATCCATTGAATCAACTTCAGTCTTTGCATATTGAAAGGCTGGGTCATGTACCTTCATATATCCTGCTTGCCCAATTGTATTTGCCTTTTTCTGTGCAGATACCATCGCATCTATCTCTTGTAATGAAAAACATACAGGTTTTTCAATGAAGACATGCTTCCCTGCTTCAAATGCAGCAAGTGCTACTTCTGTCTTAGGGTCACCATGACATAGTATTACAGCATTAATGTCTGACTCTAAGAGTTCACGGTAATCTGTTACACATTCTGGAATCTTAAATCTCTTTGCTGCAGCTTCCACAGTTTTTTTAGATAAATCACAAATTATAGGTACTTCAAACTCTCTATGTAGTTGGGTAAGATTTGGTAAATGATGTACTTGGGCTATTGCCCCACTACCAATCACACCTATTCGTACACGGTTCATTAATTATTACCTCTCATCTGAATTCTATATGTATCCTATCATATACAGTAATTACATGCACCCATTTTCAATCAGATAATTCAATTGACACCTATAGAATGGTATGATATTTTGTAGTCATTGTACGTTTAGTTTCATTATTGGAAAATGCGAAATATAAAACTTGTTCTTGAATATGATGGTACAAATTACCATGGTTGGCAGATTCAACCAAATCTACCAACAATTCAAGGTGCAGTTGAAGACGCTATCAGACTGTTAACTAACACATATACACAGATAATTGGTGCAGGAAGAACAGATGCAGGTGTGCATGCTGATGGACAGGTTGCCAATTTTCATACCAATTCGTCTATCTCTTTAGATGCAATTCAGAGCGGAATAAATGCGTTTCTCCCTAATGATATAGTTGTTTCTGAAACAGTTGAGGTAGATACAGATTTTCATGCAAGATTCAGTGCTATAAGTAGATACTATAGATATACAATTCTAAATAGGCCATATCCATCAGCACAATTACACAGAATTTGCTATCATCTTAAATCTAAAATAAACATTGAAATGGCAAATGAAATATGTAAGTGTCTAATAGGTAAACGTGATTTTTCTTCATTTCAAAAAACTGGTAGTGATAGAATGAATCCTGTTTGTAATTTCTACAAAGCGTTTTGTTATACCAAAGATGATTTCATCTATTTTGAATTCGAGGCGGATTCGTTCTTAAGAGGGATGGTAAGAACTATTGTTGGAACAATCCTTATGTGTATTAAAAATCCAAACTCTAATTTTACAGATGCAACCACACAATTCAAGAATATAGTCAATGGAAAAGATATTTCGTTGGCGGGATCATCAGTTCCAGCGAACGGTTTATCACTTGTGAATGTTAATTATAGTGAATAAATGAAACGAGGTGTTTATGAATTACGACCAAGTCTTAAGTGAATTGGAAACACTTGTCAATGATACATTTAGTCTTTGGGAACATAACAGAGTAGGGTTTCAGTGGCGACATTATACATGGAACCATACAATGCGTGTCCGAGCAATGAGTATGGAACTTGGAAGACGTGAAAATGGGAATGTTAAACTGTTGGAAATCGCTGGAACTTTACACGACATTACAAAACGATATGATGGTGTGATACTTACAGATGACAACGGTAAACGAATTCTCGACCATAACGGTTTCTGGCTAAATGAAACTCTCACCCCAGCAGGAGAAAATGTCGTTACGGATCTATACAAAAAACATAATCTCCATGGAAAAGTTCATCACGAATCTGGGGCTGTTATCACAGAGAATATACTACAAATGTATGACTTTGAACAAGAATTTATTGAAGCCGCAACAGCAGTTGTTTTGGCGCATCTGAAACCGATGAATCTTACTGCTGAGAACTTCAAACTTCTCTATGGTAACATTGAAAACCAAATACTCTATGATGCTGATACTATGGATCCAAATGTTGGATATACAGGCTTCTTCAGAAATATTCATATTCACGCATACTTCGCTCTTCAACGTGGAAGTTGGGATTTAGAAGAATACGTCAGAAATCTTCCTCGATGGATTAATTCAAAACAAGAATTTGTTGATAACCTATTGACTGAATCTGCAAGAGAAGTTGCACAAGCAAGACAAGATCGAAATCAACATTTATTTACCCAAATGGTTGATGAATTAGATGATATGGAGATAAATCGTAAATATGGTTTACTCGGTATTATCGAATATTTTGTTAGTGTAACGGAAGACCCACATTTCCAAAATCAATTACAATATCTTCAAGATGAGTGGTTACCAGAACGACAAAAATGGGTAGAAGAAGAGGAAAGAGATTCTTCATCACGGGAACGGGCACAAGATTCTGTTAATCGTGTTAAACATTTCCTGAATTTACTTGCTCAAGAGAGTCGAGGCGAAATCTAAGGAGAATTCTAATGAATCAACCGTCATCAACTAATACGCAAAACACTGATCAGGTTATTCCACCTATTATGTATCCAGAAAACCTATATCAATTTGATACTGTTGCTTACAGTATTTCTGGTGGATTCTCCTCTGTAACTGATGCTGATATTTCTTATTTTCATCAACACGGGTATCTTGTCATTGAAGATGGTTTTTCACCGAAGGAAGTAAAAACCGCTTTAGAAGGCATGGTGTACCTGATGGATGGGAACAATCCTGATTTTAAGGCAATCCAATTTGAACCTAAACTTGCAAAAGCTAAGGATGAAATGAATCCTTCACAACGTCGTGATGCCATTAGAAAAATATTTAACTATGTCAGTCACGAACCTCGGTTAAATGCAATTGCTGATCATCCAGGATTAACCGGTGTTCTCCAGCGTATAATGGATGATACACCTATACTATTTCAGGATATGGCTTTGGTAAAACCACCGCATTTTGGTTCGGAAAAACCGTGGCATCAAGACTTGGCATATTTCAACTTACAGAAAAGCACAACTGTTGTTGGTGTATGGGTTGCATTGGATGAAGCCACTGCAGAAAACGGATGTATGCATATTATTCCAGGCTCCCATATTGAAGGACCGATGATTCATTTCAAAAGAAGGGATTGGCAAATATGTGATACACATGTACCCATTTCTCGCGATACTATGGTTCCATTAAAACCTGGAGGTTGTCTATTTTGGCACGGGTTGTTACACCATGGAAGCCCCGCAAATCAGACATCAAATCGACGTAGAGCACTTCAATTACATTATAAACCCGAAAGTGCTGAAGAGATTTCAACACAGGATAGAATGGATGTTTACGGTAGTGATGGAAAAGATGTAGATTGTTAAGAAATTAAAGGGCGGTGATCCGCCCTTTATGCTAATATGTCTGTTTGAATATCGTCTCCTGACATATCTACTTGTTCTCTTCTGGAAACGGGGCACGAATATCGTAACGCCCTTCAACATGGACAGGTAATTTTCCACCTTCAACCAATAGATCAAGTGGGTTTGGACGTGTTTCCATCGGAAATGTTACAACATCTTGGATTCGTAACGATTCGTAAAACGCCATCAGGATTTCGATTGTCGTAAATCCATGTCTTCCGGCATTTCTATGTTCATCAACCTCACCTTCCATCCATGCTAACATCTCGGTAAACTGATTCGGTTCATTTTGTCGTGGTTTAATGGTTTGCCATCCAGCAGCTTTGCTGTTTAGGAGTTCGATTGTTCCATCATCCCCGCGACGAAGTTGTCCGTCATCTCCATAAACTGCGTCTCCACGGAGTCCTGGTCCAGGTAAATCACTTTCATAAATACCACGAATTCCACCTTCAAAGCAAATCTCTGCCATACAAAGGTCTTCAGTCCTAACACGGCGTTCCCATCTGTCAGTTTTTCGAGAAACTTGGGCAATTAGCCATTGCGGTTCAGGATCACCAAGTATATATCGCATCTCATCGATTTCATGTGTTCCACGATTTAGTAGACCGTGACCATCACGACGTAACATTGCTTGAGGTTGACCAATTGCCCCCTCTTGTATGAGTCTCCGTGCTTCACAATTCTGTCCGCTAAAACGCCGTTGGTGTCCAACAACCAATTTTGTACCGTTCTTTTCACATGCATCCATCATATCTTGGGCATCCCCAACAGAAGCAGCCATAGGCTTTTCAGTAATGATACCAGCAACACCATTTTCTGCAGCTGCGATAGTTGGTTCTGCTCTGACACTTTGCCAAGTCGTGATACTTACAATATCAAGATCTTCTTTTTCACACATTTCTTCGAAATCTGTGTAATACGAAGATAAAGATTGATCTTCAGCAAATTTCTTTGCGGATTCTTCACTGATATCAGATGCAGTTACAACTTCTGCGCGACCTGTACCTCTCCAATTTCCGGTATGTGATCTACCCATACCACCACATCCGATAATTCCAACCCGATATGTTTTTTCTGCCATTATATTACCTCTTCTGAGTGAAAGTTTATCTGCTAAGTTTGAAGTTTATCAAAAACAACTCTACATTTCAAGATAATTGCTATCTCTAAGGATTTCATTCTTGATAATTTACCTATATTGTAATAAAATATCTAAACAGGACTATGTCTGATTCTTATCTATTTTCAGATGACTATGAATGCTATATTAGAAGCGCGGTATAATCTCGGCAACGCATATCTTAATGATGAACAGTATAAAGAAGCAATTCCAGAATTCGAAGCAGTGATTCAATTAGATCCAAATTATATTGAAGCTCATTGTGGACTTAGTCGCGCCTACCTGGAGTTAAATGATCTCGATAAAGCCGAAATCTCAGCACTTGATGCCTTAAAGCTGAATCCTGATAATCCTTCAGTCAGAGAACTTAGTGAATCAATCAAAACTACACATTACAAAAATGGTATAACATCATTAGAACGTAATGATTATCAGAATGCAGTCACTACATTTGAAAAAGTTAAAAAACTTGACGCTGATTATAAAGACACAAATTATAACTTGGGGCGTGCTTTTCTCGGTATTAAGGAATATGAAAAGGCGGTTGATGTATTACAGAGTTCTATTACTTCTAACAACAGTTATGACGATGTACATTATCTAATTGGGAATGCTTATGTTGAACTTAGACAATTCCAAGATGCCATTCAATTCCTTGAAAATGCAATCAGTAAAAACCCTAATCAAATTGAAGCCCACTATTATCTTGCTCGCGCTTTTAGAGAGTCAGGAAATTTAGAAGCTGCTACCAATGCCACAATTGAAACATTACGGCTTGATCCTAAATATCAACCAGTTATTAGTCTTGTTGAATCAATAAAACAGACTCACTACAACAACGGAATCTCATACCTAAAAGATGAACGTTATAGTGAAGCTATAGCATCACTACAGAATGTTATTACACTTGATCCAGATTATACTGCTGCACAATATAATTTGGCTGTAGCTCATTTAAAGTTGGAGAACTATTCCCGGGCATTAGATAATCTCCAAAAGACAATTTCTCTCGACCCAAGGAACAAGGAGGCACATCATAGTCTTGCGCTCACATTCCTTGGATTAGGTCAACTTGACAGTGCAAGAAATGCTGCAAGAGAATCATTATCAATTGATCCTAACTATCAACCTGCAAACACTCTATTAGAAGCAATTGATCCGACATACAACACGAATCCAGCAAAGATAAATGTAGAAGAAATAGATACGTCTACTCAAGATACAGATTCAACCCAAGTTCCACAGCCAAGACATGAAGCACATAATGCAACTGCTATTGCATATCTTGATGCAGGTAAATTAGACGATGCTATAAGTGAATTTCAAAAGGCAATTGACTTAACTCCTGATTATACTGATGCTCATTGTGGTTTAGCAAAAGCCTACTTTCAAAATGGACAATTGGATGAGGCAGAAAGTTCAATACAAGAGGCTTTACGGATTGATCAAAATTCACAAGAAGCAAAACAGTTGTTGGATGAGATTGAGGCTAAACGTGATGCAGATTCTAATGATGAAGAGATTATAGATGAGAATATACCTCAAGAAGATATTGATATTAACAAGGAATTAGAACGAGGTATAGTGTACCTAAATAGGAAACAACATAATCAAGCAATTGACTCATTTCAAAAAATCATTCATGTAGATCCCAATCATATTGATGCACATTCTCGTTTAGGAGAAACATATCTTGATATGGGGGATTATGATAATGCCAAATTTGCAGCTGAAAAAGCATTAGCACTTAACCCAAACCATAAACCATCACAAGATATTATTAAGAAAATAAAGTTTATTCAGAGAATTGAAATAAATGCTGAAAAGAGGAAGAAAATACTGTTGTATGCATCTATAGTCTTAGTAGTTCTTGGTGGGTTATTCATTGCATATAGATTTGAAGTATTTCCTTTCTCAAAAGGTTCAATACCAAATCCAATACCAGATCCAATACCAATTCCTCCCAATATTTCAATGGATGCTATGTTGGTAAATCGTTATGGAAAACAGTCTAATCAAGTCTTTGCTGGACAGGAATACAATTTACAATTGAAGATTTCAAACAAGGGTGGTACAGTAAGAAACCTTAGTCTGAGGATATATCCTAAGTCTATTAAGGGATTACAATTTACTATCCCAAGCGATGGACTGAATATAAGCAGGAATAAGAGTGATACCATAAATATCAAAATTAGATCAAATACGAGAGCTGTCACATCAAGGAATAAATTGAATATTACATTAGTTGATAGTAATAATAAGAAGATTGCTGAGAAGGTGTTTACAGTAAGAGTACTTGGACCAGACCCTATAGATTAAGGAGTATTTATGGATACAAAAACTCTTGGAATAATTGGTGGAGTAGCATTGATAATTGCTTTGCTATCTCCTCTTGTTTTAGGAAGTTCAAAGACTGTCGAGATTTATTACGATAAAGCAGAAATTCTATTTGAAAATAGAAAATTCGAGGAAGCAATAAAAGTCTATCAAAAAGCTATAAAAGCCTCTAAAAGACCCGGAGCAAGACCGAAATTTATTGATAACGACTTTACAGGACTTGCTAATTACAAGATTGGACTATGCTATGAGAAGTTGGGTGAAATCAGTGATTACAATAGACAGAAATACTATCCAATTGCTTTGAATCATATCCGAAAATCTATCTCAAACACTAAAGAAATCCAACATAAAACAAATCTCACCTTTTTATGGGCAGAAATATTATATAAAAATAAAATGCCACTTGAAGCAGGTGAAAAATATCGTCATTTTACCCAACTATATTCTAAGAGTCCTTTAGTAGAAGAAGCATTGTATAAAGTTGGTCTAATCAATTCCAATCCTCGAAATTATAATGTGGCTTATGAGGCGTTTAATCGACTCATAGATGAATTTCCAACTTCAAACTACCGTGCTGACGTAGAGCACCGTTTATCGAAACTTTTAGTAGATTCTAATAATAATAATAAAGATACAGTTAATGACAACGATTATAATGAAAACAATCAACCCTCTGATGAAAGTTTATATCAAACTGCCATTGCTTTAAAAAATAAAGGTCAGACACATGATGCCTACATCATTTTAAATAGAATTATATCAAAACAAGAGAGTGCTTATTTACCGCATGCTTATGAGTTAATTGCAGATATGATGGTTGATGTTGGAAATTATCTGGATGCCCGTAAAAATTATCAATTAGCAATTGACAATACTAATAACATTGCACACCAAGAAAGATTAGAAGACAAGTCTAAAGATACATATTTTGTTCCAGATGATATTGATGAACATGTTGGACCAAAAACAAATAACTCTCGACTGTTCCGTAAGGCAACTTCACTTCGATTTTATGGAAACTACTTAGAAGCAGCTGTTCTTTATGAACGACTAACAATTAACAATATATCCGCTGAGAATAGAGTGTTCGCACTATATTGGTGTGGATATAGTTTCTTCATGGCTGGAAGTACTAACAAAGAACATTATAGCAAATCAATTGACTATTTTGATAAGCTTATCAGAGAGTATGAAAACACAACATACATTGAAAAAACCGATTTAATTTCTTCCTATCATTATTTAATTAAAGCTTATTCATATATCGCTGATGGGACAGTTGACCCAATTGAGAAGTACGGCATTATCATTCAATTAGTTGATACCGTAGATAGTAGATACAGAGCGAATGCATTTGGGATTGACTTAGAAAACTTAAATGAATTACAAGAAATAAAACGAAGGATTAATGGTAAATTGAAAGAGAAGACTGTTCCGGATGATCTAACACCTATTCCAACAGGAGTAGATAAATTAGTTGAGGAAGGCCGTATACACTTTAATAATGATAATCTTGAGGAATCAGTTTCATTGGTGAAAAAAGCATTAGAGATAAACCCAGAATTAGAAGTCGCAGAATTATTATTATCTGACATAAAGGATAGATATTATGTCCGGGGTTTAAGTTATATAAATAAGGATATGTTGGAAATTGGGATAAGAGAATTAAATAAGTGTCTTGAACTTGATAAAAAGGATAAAAAGGTATACGCTAAGATAGGATTCGTTTATATCCACAAGGGCGAATACGAAAAGTCTATAAAACCGATAATGGATGCTATTGAAATAGACAACCAATTCAAGGAGGCATATTATAATTTAGCATATGCTTATTTTATGTTAGATTCTCTTGATTATGCTCTAAATTATGTAAATATGGCGTTAGAAATTGATGCTACATACGAGTTCGCAAAACAACTTAGAATATCGATTACGGAATAAACTTGGTGATCATAATTAACATATTCCATTCTATTACCGATAAACATTAGATCTAATTTAAAATAAAACAAGGTAGAATATGAGAAAACTATTATTTTTGTTATTAATCTGTAATATCTCTTTTTTATTCATCACATCACAATTAATTGCACAACAAAACTTACAGAATACACTTCCAGATTTCGTTGAAAAACGTTTAGGGAAGGGATGGATTCAGGACATAGAATTCTCACCGAATAATGAGAATTTTGCTGTAGCAACTACTATTGGAATATGGATATATAATAGCATGACTGGTATTGAAGTGAATAGCTTTGAAGGAGTCATGGGAGGTGCAAATGCAATTTCATATTCACCCGACGGAAGATTCATTGCAGCTGCGCATCAAGATAATACCATAAGAATTTGGGATACTACAAAAAATCAAGAAGTTGAAATACCCACCCTCAGAGGACATAATAAGACTATCTATGATTTGATATACTCTCCAGATGGAACAAAACTTGCAAGTGCTGGGGCTGACAATAATATCAGACTTTGGAATCTTAAAAACCTTAGTACTCATCAAAGAGATACTATGAAGTCGAAATTACTGCCATATAGAGATACAGTCTTGACTGTTGCTTTTTCATTTGATAATCAATTAGTAGCAGGTGGAAGTGTAGATGGGACTATTCAAGTATGGGATGCCAATACAGGGGATCAGATTTACATATTTACTGAACATACTAAGCCTGTAGAAGAGGTGGTTTTTTCACCTGATAGAAAGGAATTAGCCAGTGCAAGTACTGACCAAACTGTTAGGGTCTGGAGTTTAGTTGGTGTTGGCGGTCAACTTGACGAGACAATTTTACATGACAGTCCTGTCTATACAGTTAGTTATTTATCCAATGGGAATTCAATTGTTACAGGTAGCGCAGACAAATTAATACACATATGGAATACAGAGACATATAAAGAACAACAGAATCCATTAACAGGTCATAAAGACCATGTTTCAGTACTTGACTGTTCAACTGATAGTACTATTATTGTAAGTGGAAGTCCAGATGGAACAGTACTTGTTTGGGATGTAATTGGTGAGAGGATGAAGTTTGCCATTTCGGGGCATACAGGTGGAATTAAAGCTTTAGTATATACAGAAGATAATCGAATCCGAGCAAGTGGCACAGGTTTAGATGGAAAACTTCGTATCTGGGATGCAGGAACAAGCAGTGAATTGTCTACTATCCGTGACCATTTTGATTTAACACAATCTGTGATGTTTTCTAACGATGGAAAACAGGTTGCAAGTGGTGGTAGTTATGATGGAACAGTATTTTTATCTGAAGTGGAGAAAATACTTAGTAACAATAATTCAATTCAGATGACAACTGTTTCTCAAAGATTTAATGGAAATCCTCATGGAATCTCAGCTTTAGCTATATCACCGAGAAATTCTGTAATCGCTACTGGTGGTGCAGACGGGAACATCTATATATTTAACATCCAAGCTGAAAGATTATTAAAGAAATTAACCGGGGCACAACATCCTATCACTTCATTAACATTTTCATCAGATGGAAGAATATTATTCAGTGGGGAGGAAAATGGTACACTTAGGAAATGGGATGCTTTAACTGGGAGAGAAATAGGTACTGGAATTGATTTAGGTCCAATAGGAACTATAACTGCTTTAGGATTTCGAAATGAAGATTCAATGCTTCTAATTGGAAATAAAAAAGGGCAGATTTTATTGACTCAATTTAAACAGAAATTTGAAAGCAAGGGACAAGTTTCATTACTACCATATCCAAGTGAAATAACTTCAATTATTTTCTCAAAGGATGAAACATCAGTAATTGTTGGTTGTGAAAACGGTTCGATATTTATTTGTGATTATAGAAATATTAAACAAAATATTAACATACCAAAAAATCTAACAACAAATGAGAAAGTTCGGTATATTAATAATTATAAGCAAGAATCTAACAAACCTACCCTTAGTGTGCAAGAAATTGCAAGTAAAGCAAGAGTGTCTTCAGTATATATTCAAACCTACGATTCAAAAGGAGATTCCAGTGGAATTGGCAGTGGTTTTTTTATTGCTCCAGGAAAAATAGCGACAAATTATCATGTAATTGATAAAGCTTCAAGTATTTATGTTAGCCATGTAGGAGAGGAAAAGTGGATTAAAGTGATTAGAGCACCAATTTTAGATAAGTCACATGATTTAGCAATTTTAATTATAAATAGAATTAATACACCTACTCTTCCACTTGCTAATAGTGATAATATAGAAATTGGAGAGAGCATATATGCAGTTGGAAATCCACAAGGTTGGGAAGGCACATTCTCACAAGGGATAGTCAGTAGCATAAGAGGAATTGAACCAAATAAGTGGATACAGATCACTGCTCCTGTATCACCAGGAAGTAGTGGTGGAGCTATATTAAATAGCAATAGTGAGGTTATAGGCGTTGCTACACTTGCGTATTTTACAATTGATCCCAAAGTGAAAGTTAACCGTACACAGAACATAAACTTCGCTGTCCCGTCAAATTACCTGAAAGACTTATTAAAAAAAGTAAGATAATACACTTAACAAGAAAAGCGGTAACTGAAGTACACCACCTCAGTTCCCGCTTTACTTTAAACTCATTGAATTCTTATATTATCTTCCTAAATCACTACTCCTTAATTACAAAGAACTTTTCTTCTTTAATCCGTTCCTCAGGAAAACGCGCACGTGCCCAAATAGCCTTAGAATTCTCAATCATCTGTGGATGTCCACATGCATAAACAACTGAATTTGTATGGTCATACCCTAACTCATCCCCATATTTGCGGATAACATCTTCAGCACGTCCACTTTCACCTTCCCACTTTTCATCTTCCCAAGGACGACTCACAGTTGGAACAAAACTAAACCATTCTTCTTGAGCGGCAAGTTCATTCAGTTCATCCATATAATATCCAAGTTCCCAAGAACGACTCGCACCGACAATCGTAAGAATCTCATGTGGATTCGCTTTACCCTGTTCCTGTTCTATCTTCAGCGTACGAGCAATACTGATATAAGGGGCAGCACCTGTAACCGTTCCAGCCATAACATGACGCGTCATGCCACTATCCACATCCATAACAAACTTCCCAACAAGACGATCCCTGATATAAACACTATCCCCAAGTTTCAATTCCCAAAACAGAGGGGTTGTAGCACCTTCAGGGACCAATTCCACAAACACCTCCATAAAATCCTCGTGAGGTGATGATACAATGGAATAAGGTCTTTGAACAATCTTTTCATTTACTTCAAAACCTATTGTCGCATATTGTCCTGGAATAAACGGGAGTTTTTGATCAGTTTTGAATTTAAATGCCGCTAAATCTTCAGAAAAATCTTCACGTTCTATCAGTTCACCCATACAGTATTTTGACCGGGAGCTCTTACGTTGCATATTCTTTTCCTTAAAATATTCAAAATTTTGGAGTTTATCTTCCTAACTGATATTATACTAAAAATGAATGCCATAATCAATAATTTTTCGAGTATGTAACCGACTTGATATAAACAACACCATTACACACCCTATAAACTCTGGTGACTTGATTAAATCATATAGGTCTCTCCTAAGAAAAAACTGAACATTCCATTACTATCTTTAAGAAAAACATTCAAAACGTGCTACATCGTATACAGAACTGTTACACGAATAAAAAACAGTATACACATTATGTTATTTTATACTGTATAATGTAGTAATCCTTTATTATAAATTCAGAGTTAAATCAGGAAATTAACTATAGTTTAGACAGTTTCTGACAGGTATATGCCAAGTTATTAATGTATTCACCTTTTCTTATAGTTACCCACATAAACCTAACATGAAATAGAAAAAAATAGGAGCATCCTATGAAAAAAGTGAAAAAAGCATTCATGATTCAAGTAGGATTAATCTTTCTGCTTTTTATTGCACAAACCTGCATACACGCCCAAGACTACTCACAATTGAATTTACCTGAAGGGGCAAAAATCCGTTATGGAAAAGGCGAAATCTCCGATATAAAGTTTACACCTGATGGATCTATGTATGCTGTAGGATCCAGTATTGGAATCTTTCTATATGATGTACAATCAAACAAGCAAGTTAGATTCCTTCAATCAAATCAAGACGCAATTTTTACTTTTAGTTTTGCCAATGATGGTAAAGCCATTATAGCAGCCGCCGAATTTGGTAAAATGTACATTTGGGATCTTCAATCAGTAGAAGACCCTAATTTTGTCAATATTGGTAAACTTTACAAACGGATACAAGGTATAGGGTATATTTGGTCATCTGCAATTACAAATGATGCAAGTATACTTGCCGTTGGTACAGGATCTGGATCTATCACCTTATGGAATATACAATCAGGTCAGCAAATAGCCTCTATCAAAGCACACAAAAAGAGTGTAAATGGTTTAGCATTTTCATCTAATGGAAAGACTCTCGCAAGTAGTGGTGAGGATAACAAAATCCATCTATGGGATGTACCAACGCAAAAACGAAAATTTACTCTCACTGATTTGTTTAATGCACAGACATTAGCTTTTTCTGCCGATGGAAAAAGCCTTGTAGGCGGGGGTTTTGGCGGGTCAGTACAATCGTGGAATCTTGATTCAAGAACGAAGTTGATGTCCTACTACGGACATACAGACAGAATAAGGGCTGTAGCATATTCACCTAATAACAAGATAGTTGCATCCGGTAGTTGGGATAGTACTGTTCGTTTATGGAATGCTAATTCAGGAAAACAAATTGGAATTATATCTGGTTACCCACTATCAGTGGAAAGGATGGGATTTGCACCGAATGGCAATACAGTGGCTGGAACTGCACGCGGTGTAATTAATCTTTGGGATAGCAATACTCGTAGTAAAAGTCCCGTTGTAATAGAAAAGCATTCAGGTTGATTTTGGGGGATGGCATTTACAAACGATAGTAAAGACTTGTTATTTGCAGATGTTGGATTTAACCTATATATCTACAATGTCACTACAGCCACACAAAAAGAAAAAAAGAATTTTAAGAAACATAAAGGAGGATATTATTCAATTGCCTTCTCACCTGATCGTACTATAGTAGCTAATGGATATACAAATAAGAGAATTCGTCTTTGGGATATAACTTCTGGAACAGAACTCTTATCAATACGCACAAAGTTTAAGGAGGCTATCATAACTTTGACATTCTCTCCAGATGGAAACAGAATTGCTGGTGCAGGAAAGGATGGTATAATCAAAATTTGGGATACAAAGAAAGGAACTTTACTATCTGTTCTTCAAGGACATTCTGATAGAATAGAATCTATAGCATTTTCACCTAATGGGAAGTTAATAGCAAGTGGTAGTTGGGATAGTACAATGCGGGTGTGGGATATTGAGAAAAAAACTCAAATTACACGACAACATGGATATCGTGGGGCTGTCATTGAAGTTCTGTTTTCTTCTGATGAAAATATAGTTGTTGGGACAGATACAGGTAATATAATCCAATTGTGGGATTTAAATAATTTGAGTAATAGCCCTGGAGTTGTTCTTCGTGGACACAATGGTTGGATTAGAAGCCTGGAATTCTCGTCGGATGGAAAAACACTCGCAAGTGGAAGTGATGATGGAACTATACTAATTTGGGACTGGGATAAATTAACTCAGATGTTACATGCAAAGCTATAAAATAAAAGAATAACTAACAAGGTGATAAAGTTATAATAAATATAACATACGTGATTCACGAAGAATTGGTGCCTTTAAAATCGTAAACCCTTATAGAATAAGGGTTCGAAAAATTGCTGCGTGCAGGTTTGCGTGTAAGTGGCATCATTTTAAAACAATTAATATTAACAACTTCAGTACTCACACACGTTAAAGATCAAAACTACAACCGTAAACAAACTACTAAAAACTAAATTATAAGGAAAATACCATGATAAAGAAATTTCTTATCCTATTGTGCATACTATTCCAATTCATTGTATTCCATTCTTCCAGTCAAGTTCAAGACTACACACAATGGCACTTACCTGATAGAGCGATAATGCGTATTGGAAAAGGTGGTATCAACGATATGATGTTGTCTCCTGATGGCACGCAATTGGCTGTCGGTACTGATATTGGCGTGTGGATCTATGATGCACATACAGGAACTGAAATCTCTTTACTTAAAGTAAATCCACGGGGTGTACGGACCGTAAATTGTATTGCTTTTTCACCAGATGGTAATACACTTGCTATAGGTAACTGGGTATTAGGGGGTGCTGTAGAATTATGGGATGTCAATAAAGGTGAACTCATTACGGTAATGAAGGAGAGAATTGGACGTGTAAAGTCCTTGGTATTTTCACCTGATGGTAGATTACTGACTTGCTTAAGTTGGAATCGTAATGTTGAATACCATATGTGGGAGATTGAATCAGGTCGAGAAGTGTTATCGTTTACTGGTGATCAGGTAGGACTCTTTAACGGTTTAGCTTTATCACCTGATTCAAATTATATAGCAAGTGCTGCAAGAGGTGAGTTATTCCTATGGGATCCATTCAATAAAGAAAAACTCCACACAATTCCTTATGAGGGTTGGTCTTTAGCCATTTCACCAGATAGTAAAATACTTGTTGGTGGTTCTACAACTCTTAAAAGTTGGGATACTAAATCTGGAGAGGAATTACTAACCTACGAAGGACATACACGCAATGTAGAGAGTATTGTTTTTGCCCCTGATGGAAATACCTTTGCCAGTGGGGACACAGGAGGAAAAATCAATCTATGGAATCTGGTACCTGCACAGCATATAGAGGGAGACAAACATCCACAGGATATAGAGAAAGATCAACAACCTTCATTAGCAAAGATATTACGATCAATTACAGGAAATAACAAAACTAAAAAACCAGATAAATTGTTAAAACGCACCTTAATGGGACATACTCTTCCTATCAAAGCATTACACTTTTCAACCGATGGTGAAAAACTTGTGAGTGGTAGTGATGATGGAACAGCGAAGATATGGGAGGTAAATACCGGGAATGAACCATTAACAATACTTGGACATACTGGATCTATCAAAGACATTCAATTTATTAATAACGGTACAACGCTCCTTAGTGGTGGTTCAGATGGTGTTATTACACAGACAAATTTGGATGAAGCAGGTATATCACAAGAAATTATACAGACGAAACCACCATGGTATGCTTTTGACATGATCTTTTCAAAAGACGGTAAGACTGTCGCTTCTGGTTGTTGGGGTGATGTACGGTTATGGAATACTGAGACTCAGAAATTCTATCCACCACTTGGAAAATATGACGAGTTCGTTCTAACTTTAGCATTCTCTCCAGATGAGAAACTTCTTGGAAGTGGTCATTGGCGTGGGAGAGTTTTCTTGTGGGATGTACCTAATCGAAAGTTATATAAAACTCTTGATGGACATACTGAGGATGTGAGATCTGTCGCATTTTCTCCTAATGGGAAGTGGTTTGCCAGTGGAAGTAAAGATGGTACAGTTAATCTGTGGAATCTTGATGATTTTACAAAAACAACATTACCAATTCAAGCCGAAAATGGTTTTGAGGAAGTTGTATTCACCCCAGAAAATAATCTAATTACTGCTCTTTGGAACGGTGAAATAAAAGTGTGGAATACAGAAACTAAAGAACACATTGGGGACTTTTTTGATGCAAGAGGAACTCCATCTGGTTTAGATATCTCTCCTGATGGAAAGAATATAATCACTGGTTCACACAGTGGGTTAATAAGAATTTATGATATGGAGTCAAGATCTTTATCTCATCAATTCAGTACAGGAGATAGTGCAGGAACTACTAAATTCGCCTTTTCACCTGACGGTTCTATTCTTGTAAGTGGCAGCAATAATGGGACACTTCTACTCTGGGATTTAGAAGACATGGGATTGGTTGGTAGATAATTTTCAGGAAAATTAATTTACTTCCAATTCTTACATCTCTGATAGCTTCTTCTGTAACCATTTACGCATTGGGGCATGTCCAGGATCACATATTTCAATCAATTGTCCAGGTAAAGGCTGTCCTATCAATGCTTCTACATCCCTACGTCGTTCTGACACAATGTCTGGGTGATCACTGACTATATTATTCCTTTCTTCAGGATCGCTACGTATATCAAATAATTGATCACCTTTCTCGTCTTTATATCCGATAGAAGTACAGAAATTCCAACGGTTATCACGTACACTTGCTCTACCAACTGCATTCCCGGTTGTAAAACTTGCCCAACCTGTAATAATACGTTCACGCAGATTGGCTTTCTCCCCTCTTACAAGTTGCCACATATCTTCCCCATCTGTCCATCCACACGGTATATCAACCATATTTAGTAGAGTAGGCATGATGTCATGATTCTGTACAAATGCGGATATATCTTTATCATGGGGTCCATCAGGATGACGGATCATTAGGTTAAGTTGGGTATTGAATGGATGAAGTTTATTTGCACCCTTACCAAAACCACCGTGATCCCGTAATTGTGTGCCATGATCAGACATCACAAGTACAAGCGTTTCATCTCGGATGTTTAGTGATTCAATCTTATCTAATAATACTCCAACCCACTTATCTACAAAAGTCACCTCACCAAGATAGAGTGCTTCAACCCTATCCAATTCCTCATCAGATGAAGCACCCCCCATAATAAAATCTTTCCCTGTATAATCTGGCATATAGATGTCAGCGTAAGATTTTGGTGGATCCCACGGTTCATGCGGATCAAAACTATCTACCCATAAGAAGAATGGTCCAACTGTATGATTATCCTGTAACCAATCAGCAGCAGAACGAAATACCCGTGCACAACTATAATCATCTTCTGTTTTTCGATGTCTTTGGGATAGAAGATAGTTAACTAAACCAACATGCCGTTTCCACTCTATTGGTTCACGAACATGTTTACGTAAAACATCTTCAATCAATCTCGGATCACCACTATTCCAATTATCTGATTCTTGTCCACGAATGAAATCAAAATGTGCAAATCCTCGAGAGAAATTCATTGTCGGTTTGAACATATGATATGTATCCGCAATAATCGCAGTTAAATAACCGCGATCTAATAATACCTCTGCAATAGTGTCCTGTTCAGGTGGAATCTTATGCCATCCGGGGGCATGATGCCAATGTCCACGACGGTCAAAGTTATATTTCCACGGAAAACTACGCATACCAGTAAAATTACCTCGACGTATCTGTAGTGTTGGTTGTCCCTCGCCAAAGGCATTTGTAAAACGAACACTATCAGATGCAAACGCATCAAGGTTCGGTGTTTGAACATGGCTAAACTTCTTCCCTTCACCAATTATATCCGCCCGAAATGTGTCTAAACAGATACATATTATATTCATAATTTACTCTCCTCTCATCTCATCCAAGATCATTTCTGCAGCTTCAATCGGATCATCTGCTTCAATAATAGGCCTACCTACAACAAGGAAATCCGCTCCACGATTAATTGCTTCTGACGGTGTCGTAATTCGTTTTTGGTCTCCTCTATTTGCCCAACTTGGGCGGATACCAGGTGTCACAATTATAAAATCATCACCACAAGCCTTACGAATCAGTTCAATTTCCAATGGAGATGCAACAACACCATCTAAACCTGCTTCCTTTGCTTGTTTGGCAAGAAAAACCACCTGATTCGATAGATGTCTCTCTGAACCGAATTGAAATTGAAATTCTGCTTCATTAGTACTTGTAAGAATAGTCACCCCTAATAGGATTGGTTTATCAATTCTTCTATCCTGTGCAACATCATCAGCACGGATACGGGCAGCTTGCATCATCTCAATTCCACCGGAGGCATGCATATTTATCATATTAGCACCATGTTTGGTCATTGTTCCAACATCGCGTGCAACTGTATTAGGAATATCATGGAATTTCAGATCTAAAAAAGTATTAATACGATTTTCACTATACCATGCAAATACCTCTGTGCCAAGAGAGTATAAGGCTTGATACCCAATCTTTACCCATGAAACTGTCCCTTTGAGTTTCTCAGATAACTCGAAATTTTCATTGCCATCTTCTAAATCTAATGCAACAATCAATCTTTCTTTCAATTTATAATCCTATTTTGATTCTAAGTTACAATCTTCTTGTCTAATACCTTTTCAATTTCATGCTTTGTCTCTTTATATGCTTCATCGATTCTTGCCTGATTTGTAGAGACATTCATAGCAATATCGTCTAATTGTTTCTCAAAGCTATCTATCATCCGATTAACCTCTTTCGGTGATGTACCCCCAAGACTCTGATTATTCTGAAGTGCCAAAACCGGATCTAAAATCTGTTGTAACTGAGAAATTGGTATATCAACATCTTTTTCTAATAGTAGTTTGTGAGTCAACTCCAAATCTAAAAAAGTCAATTCCTTATGTACCAATTCACCCACAAGCCATCCGACAATCTCATGACTCTCACGAAAACTGAGATGATGTTCCTTTACAAGATAATTGGCTAATTCTGTTGCGGTAGCAAAGTTGGCATTCACTAATTCAGCCATACGTTCTGTTTTGAACTCTGTTGTTTTTAAAACATCTGGTAATATACCAAGACATTCATTCACAATATCAAATGCTTCCCATAATGGGGGTTTATCTTCTTGAAAATCGCGGTTATATCCCAATGGTAAACCTTTCAAATTTGTTAGCAGATCCATTAATGCACCATAGACCCGACCTGTCCGACCACGTGTGAGTTCTGCAATGTCAGCATTTTTCTTTTGCGGCATTATAGAACTCCCCGAACTATAGGCGTCATCAAGCATTGCCATACCAAATTCGTATGTCGTCCAGTAGATAATTTCTTCACTGAGACGAGATAAATTTGCCATCACCATTGACAATGCGAAAAGAGTTTCACCAATAAAATCTCGACTACTAATCACATCCAGTGCATGTTCTTGGGGTGTCTCAAACCCAAGAAGTTCTGTTGTAAATTGACGATCAATTGGAAAGGTTGTTCCAGCTAAAGCACATGCCCCAAGTGGATTTGTATTGGCAAGCTTGTATGATGCAGATAACCGTCTTTGGTCTCTGAGGAACATACTCACATAAGCTGTTGCCCAAAAACCAAGGCTGATCGGTTGAGCATGTTGTGTATGAGTGTATCCCGGCATGACTGAATCAACATGTACTTTTGCTATATTCAGGAAGGCATTACATAATGAGGATATACTACGCTGTACATTCAAAATCTCTTCACGGATATAAAGGTGGGCATCCACGAGAACTTGGTCATTACGGGAACGAGCGGTGTGAAGTTTACCCCCAAATTCGCGTCCAGCATTTTCAATCAGATAGGACTCCACATTCATGTGGACATCTTCCTTATTCGGATCAAGCATGAAGCTGCCAGATTGAAAATCCTCCGCTGCTTTCCCTAACCAAAGTAGTATCTCCCGTAAGTCATTTTCAAGGATGATACCTTGTCGTTCAAGCATTATAGCATGAACTTGACTACCCCAAATGTCGTATTTGATAAGACGGGTATCGGCTTCAATTGAATGTGTAAATGCTATGGTTTGTGATGTGGGATCAGTACTAAATCGTCCGCTCCATAATTTTTTACCAGCAGTTTTGATTCTTTGATCAGTTTTCATACTTATAATTTAATCTTACTATTCCTCATAAATCCAATTTCTTACACAAAATTTCAAATTAGATTCATCTGAATAGACTGTAATTTCCATAATTTTCAAAGAAAAACAGATGATGAAACTGCTGTCATCCCTTGTATGTTGAAAGAACCAACCAGTAAATCTGTTACACATATTCTTATAGGACGCTTGATTACGCATTTGTCACTATTAACATAAAATTCATATCAAGAGAACAAAAGACTAATCAATAAATCGGTTATTGACTCTACTCTAAGCAATCTGAGGTGGACGTCTTGGAGACATGGGTTGGATTATCTTACGCTGGTCTGGAGTTAAACGAGTAAGCAACTCATCAGAATGTGGATAATCAAAACGTTCACGGACATATCTGGGTGAATATCTATAGACTATTGACCTACGATGGCCAGGATTCGTCCGTTCTGCTGAACCGTGTGTAATGGCATCAGTAAACATTACAACATCACCTGCTTTTAAGTGAACTTCTTCGGTAGCAAATGCCGTTCCTGCGGGTTTTCCGGTAATTCCATCATAGACTATACCTTTTCCATCATGCTTAAGTCGTGGATGAATCTCTGCACTCTTATGACTTCCCGGTATTAATACTGGCGCACCATCACCTGGACCTATATCATTTAGAGCCATCAGCACATTAATCTGTCCAACCAGCCATTCACCAGTATTAATCTGACGAAAAGTA
Source organism: Candidatus Poribacteria bacterium (assembly GCA_022394755.1). Taxonomy (GTDB): domain Bacteria; phylum Poribacteria; class WGA-4E; order WGA-4E; family WGA-3G; genus MSPOR6. The sequence goes on along the minus strand of JAGFCA010000017.1, from coordinate 33,020 downwards.
AGATAACTTAATGGAACATGTCCTCTACAATGAATATGTATGTACCCACCTTCTCCTCGCACATTCAGGAAATTCTCATGGATTGATACACCATTTACTTCATGAATATATTTGCGTATCAGATTTATCCATGATGGATGGTCAATAAGCTTTTCAAATACATGTCCACCTTCAATGATATTCTGAAAATTTACACCATTTTCAACATTATATGTATGTGTTTCAATATTACCAATCCAACGAGGGATACGTTTGTCACCAGAATCAGGATCCCAAGGAGTTTCAACATATTCCCAATGTCTATCTATCCAATCGTTCATCTCAGTAAGGTCTTCATCTGAAATCGCATTCTCTAAGATTAGATACCCTTGCAAATCGAATAGATAATCAAGTTGTTCTTGCTCCATACAATCTCTCCTAAGATTTTTCCAGATATATGCCCTAAAGTTACATAGGATACTCTATGCTAATTCCATTTACTATGAATAACGGGAGTATGACAGTAGGTAATTGAACTCCACTTTAGTAATAATGACACTAAAAAATCCGATTAAAACCGATTCTTACCACTCTAATTGCAAAAGTCAGATTTTCAAAACTGCCGTTATAAATATGAATTCAATTCTTCTTCAGAAGGTGATGGAGTATTGATCCCATCTTCAGGTATCTCTACTTTTGCCGTCCATGCAATGGCATTTAGAATAAACTTACGTAGATGATCTTCTCCCCAATTCTTATGATAATGTCCACCTGTAAATCCAAATCCTCGTCCACCATCAGGACGTTCTCTACACCATCCAAGATGTTGGGGTTCACCATTTGCAACAGACTTTCTGACATGTGGATTACCACTATGGGGTCCGTCTGGTCTTGTAAGTGTTGAATCAGGTGCTATAGCACTTAATACAGGTGTAACACCTTCCATATTATCTTGAAAACGCATATGGTAATACCATTCATCCTCAAGTGAGAAAGGGTCTAAACCACGGGTAACAGGATGATCTGGGAAAGAAGTAAAATCAGCGGTCCAATGTGGGTTCACAGATAAATGCGTCTCAAAATATCCACCAATCCATTCTAAAAAGCAGTTCCCCGGTTCACCTTTTGGCACTTCAACCGCATAGTGGAGCATTGCCAAACCGATACCTTTACCTGCTAATGAAGATATTTGTTCAAGGTGTGGAATACTAAGGTGGCCACCACCACCATCGGAATAGACAATGATAGCATCTGTGTCATTAAATACATCTGAGTCAGATGGCCATCCTTGATGGACGACTGTCTCAACTCCATCTACATATTTGTTAAATTGATCTGCTAAAAATGAACAACCTGCTGGGTGTTCATGTGAACCACTCCCATGACTTGCACTACCTGCGACAAAATCAATTTTTATTCCTGATGACATATAAACTCCTTCAGAATTTCTCGTGGAAAGTATACTCTTTAATAAAAATCATATCGACTTTATATCGTAATTATTACACCTAATATTAGCCTTTGTCAATCATTTAATCAGATGAGGATTTGTAGGTAAAACCATTTTCATATATAAATTCCTCAATATGGTTTCCACCTAAACAGGATCAAATTACGGCAAATTTTGAGTATGGAGGAATGATCTATGAACGACTTAATGTTATTAAATATGTTGATTTAAGGCATTTATTCCTAAGAAGGACTTAAGGAATTCCTACTATTAATCTAATTAACCGTACTTGATTAACATTTTTACCAACTAAAGTTATCTATAAAATGAATATACAGCAACACCCCAGATTAACCTGATTATTACCCAAGCTCCACCGACAATAAACTCACCTAAGATTAATCCAAGAAACAGTGGTAATACCTTCTGATATAGTTTTATTCCACCAAATCTAAGAATCAGATTCTTCGCTGCCCAACTAACAAATACAGAAAACCAAAGCCAACCAAATGTCCAAATACTACTGGCGACTGCATATCCTGTTGGATGAAAAGGGAACATAGGAAAACGCGTTCTCAACCACCACAGTAACCCGGTAAATAAGAAACCTACCCCCATAAAACCTACTGCAGGTAAGTTCATTTCGCTCGGATAATACAGCCAAGTTCGAAGTCTATTATAACCACCATTTCCTAAACCTGGATTCGCCCCTATTTCATAAGATACTACCAAATATGACCAAAAGGATGCAAGTATTCCAAAAAACACTCCACACATCATTGCTATTACCATACGATTGGTTTTCATGTTTCCAACTTCAGCAAGTTTAAATCCTTCTAAAGTATGTGGCATAGGATGCGCGCGATACCCCCTATTGAAAGCATAGTATAGAGACATCATGGTTAGACTGCGTGGTGGTATCATTCTGGATCCGAATGAATCCATTATAAACTGACGTGGGTTCGCTACAAACATCTCATGGGTAGGTGGACCCACTTCTGCTCTTACCCTGGTTATACCAAGCGCAAGTAGATAATAGATAAGAAAATATATTGCTATCATCCAAAATGCCATACCTCCATAACCAGAAAAGACAAATATAAATAGTATACCTCCTATCAACCCAATTATAGGAAACCAGTAGTTATTTGTATCATGCATTCCGTCTGAAACTGTTGTTGAGGAATCACTTTTCGATCTAAATGTATTAACTAACTTACTACCTATATTATAGAAGTGTCTCCTACCACCATAGAGCCCAAAACAGGCGATCGCAAGATATGCTCCGACACCTTGAGGTCCATCATAAGGAAATCCAGGTAAGACTTGAAGTCCCATCGCCCTACCGAGTATACGCTCGCCTTTCCAAAACAGATAGAAAAACCAAAGTGAAAAAGACATTTCTAACGGCATTAAAAATGCTAACCCAACACCAAATGATAAAATATAAATCGGTGTCCATCCCATTGCATCCCATGGTTTTTCTGTAAAATACCTACCAAGGTCTGCTTTACGAACTGGAATTTCTGGAAATACTGGAAAGAACGCATGGATACCATTAATCAGATCAATTCCTCCTGCTATCGCAAATCCAATCCAAAGCATTTTATTTTTGAATAGTCTTCCATCTTGATATGTCATTTCTATTGGTAACCGAACAATGGGATAAGTCAACCTTTCACGTTCTATCCACTGCTTACGTAACAATAAGTCAATACAAATCATAATCCAAATTAATACTGATAATAAGATAGTCCACCAGAATATCGGTTTCCACCATGCTAAAAGATATTTATTTCTATAGAATGTTGTATCTCCATCATAGAAATCTTGTAATACAGTCAGGTCATTAAGAGTCATCCACGTGGGTAAATGTCTCCAAAACAGCTGTTGCCACTCATTTTCAGGGGTAGCAAACCAGAATGCATTGGGTATTACAGGTACGACTGTTTGCATCATGTCATGGCCCGCTATGGCTGATGAAAGGGAAAGTATTACATAGATCGTTAATAATTCCCCTTGACGAAGAGCAAACCGAGGAAGAAATGTACGAATGAGAATATTAAGACCTGTTAATAATGTAATTGTTATAATGACATTGTAGATCAAGGACATGGTAGTTGGCAAAGTACTCCAAAATCTTAGATGGTTTGCCATTATAAAGTAGGTATTTGGTGGGATCAGAATAATACCTATAAGGATAGAGCGGAAAGTCACCCCATGGAGTTTCCTATATGTTTCAGTTTCTGTTCTATTTATATGTTTTTCAGATTTAATTGACATATACTTTGTCTGTTAAGGAAGGAGTGTATTAGAAGCATGCATTTAGGATTGTGGGAGATGATTAAAATTCATTCTAATTTTATAAGAATAGCCATCAGATATACCAATGTCGATTCAAGTTATGGAGAGTTGTTTTCTGAATAGTAATAATAGAAACGGAAAAAGTAATAAAGACAAAATTAGATACAATCCTGAATTATATAACCAAATATAGGATCCATTAGTATATAATATTGATGATAAACCTGTTAAAGAACTAACCATATCAAATACCTCTATATTAAACGGAAAAAAAGGTAAGGTTGGTGTCAAAGTCAAAAAAAGAATTATACCATAACTCACCCCTTTTGCCGTTGCTGTAGAAAAATACAATCCGCAGATATAACCTATTATAGAAAAAAGTACTCCATTAATTGTTAGAATTATCCCACATTTTGCCATGTGCCAAATCGAATATCCACCAATATAACTTGATAGTGCGAATATAGGAATTAAAAACCAAACACTCCATAATGTCCAAATTACAACTCCAGCAATTTTTCCAATTATTATGTCAAAATACGTCAGTTTGGTAAGTTTAAGGAATGTAAAATTATCAATACCAATATTCAAACCCTCTATTTGATTTTTTAATGGAGACTCAATATCTAATGATTCAACAGCATGTCTCGGAACAAGAAATGTAATAAATAACAAACAAAAAATAAACAATGAATATGCCTGATACTCTGGATTTACATTATGTACTTCCTGTTTATTAATTCCATACGAATAAAATTCTGTCAGACTTATAAAAAATATCAAAATAAGAATAGATAATGTAATATATTGAATTACTCTATATCGACGTGAATTTGAATATATAGATAGATCTTTTAAAATTATTGACAACATTTTATTTTTACCGAGAATAGAATCATTTTTACAATGTCATAAAAATGACTGTTCATTGACTGAATTATGTAATGATGTTATTCTAAATAGTATTGTTATCTCAATGACTCAACAATTTTAGGAGTAATGTATGTCTAAGCTCAATATTGCTTTAATCGGTGCTGGTCGTAGAGGTGGTGGTTCCCATCTACCTGTAATCGCTAAACTTAATGATATATACAATCTTGTTGCGATCTGTGATATTGATGAAGAAACCGCAACACAATACGCCAAACAGTACAATGCTAACCCCTATACGAATGTTAGAGATCTTGTTGAACATGAAAATATTGATGTTGTGGATATCACAGTACCTGGTGTAGCACATCATTCTATTGCATGTTTTCTTGCTGATGCAGGGATCCATATAATTTGTGAAACTCCTATTGCTGTAACATTACCAACATCCGATATGATGATTGAATGTGCAAAAAAGAATAACATTAAACTTGAAATTGCTGAAAATTACTATAGAGCACCTAAGGAAAGATTTTTGTCAAAGGTGATTGAAGCCGACATTATAGGAGATGTTGCTCGTATTTATCGGATCTTCTATGAAGGTGGATACCATGGAATGAGTATGCTTCGTCTACGAGCTGGTGGCGATCCAACTTCTGCTCTCGGTATAACACAATCCTCTCCAGTAATACCAATCATGGATAGAATGAAACGAAATCATACAAGCGAAAATTGGAGTTTAGGTTTTATTGAATTTAGCAACAACGCCACTGCTCTAATGGTTTACTCCAACGTCATACACGCGCGCTCATTAGGACGCGGGCAAACCGGTATTTCACAAATTGATGGTAGTAAAGGAACGATTGTTGGAGACGAAATATATGTCACTCCTGCTGAAGATTTACAATCAGGTGCTAAAGGAATACCACATCGTGCAAAACGAACAACTATCGACGTAGATGGTGTTGATGTAATAGAAAAAATCGAGCTTGAACTACCTGATCAGACTGTAACTTGGGAGAATCCACTCAGAAAATACCCTTTAACAGAAGGACAAATTCCAGTCGCAGACGAACTCCTAAGTATTGCTAAGGCTGTGCTTGAGGATATTGAACCAGAATACGGTACGACCCTTGCAAGACAAGACCAAGAAATGAACATTGCAATGAATGAATCAGGAAAAAGAAGTAAGGAAACTATTTTGTTCCCACTCACTGATCTCACCGAAACTGAAAAAGCCACACATGCAAATTATGAAAAACAGTACGGACATCCAATTGAAGATATTGAAGCCGGTATCGACACTTTCTTTCCACGTCGATAATATATTATCATGTGCCATGTACTTGGTCAAGGGAATCTGGATATGTAATAATTTGTATCAATAGGATCACATTAAGTATGGTTTGTAGTGTTTATCGTCTTTTGAGTTGTATGAGTCATTCAACAGGTTGAAAACAGAATTTTAGTGAGAGTAAAAACGTTAGTTTATAAATGTAGTATTTTAACATTGAATTAAGGTATATATACAAAAAATAGTCTTAAAACTTCATAGATTCAGGAGGATGGTCTACTACTTTTAAATCTAAAAATCGGAATCTGTTGCCAATCCAATATAAAACACAATTATGCAACTATAATGTCATATACGTACACAATTGCTTCAATAATATAGTTGTAAATACGATTACTATATGATATACTATAAAAGGTCACTGCCTATAATACCTATAAAGGAGAAAATAAGATAATGATTCCAGGAATAGGTTCAATGGAACTGTTTATTCTTGTTCTTCTTGCACTCATTGTCTTCGGTCCTCAGAAGTTACCCGAAATAGGTAAAACTATAGGTAAAACAATCAAAGATTTTAAAAGTGCAGGTAATGAAATAAAACAAGAAATTACGAAAGTCACTGAAGAAATTGATATAAACTCTGAGAAAACTATCAAACCTTTGAATCAATCTAATCCTAATGAGATAAAAAAAGAGAATACTGAAATTACTGAAGAAATTGAAACAGAACCTGATAAATCGAACAATACCCAGAATCAAACAAATCCCTAAATTAGGTAGTATATGGAATCTAATGATGTCTCTATGACCTTCTGGGAACATCTTGAAGAACTCAGACGTCGCCTAATATTAATTGCCATCGTTCTCGGATTTTTTATAATCATTTGTCTTTCTTTTAGCAAACCTATTGAAAGAGTCATAAAGTTTCCTTTAGAAACATCCTTTAAACTGTTATTGGCTGATACTTTGGATTCTCTGTTTGAAAATGAGGGGACACTAATTGGTTATTTTTCTTTATCCCTACGAGCAGGATCTTCTAAAATACAAGCTGAACTCTTTAAAGTAGGTCCTATTCAAGGGATCATGGCATATTTAAAAATCGGATTAACTGCCGGCTTCCTTCTTGCATCTCCATTTGTAATTTATCAATTATGGGCATTCATATTTCCTGCCCTTACTATTAGAGAAAAGAAATATGCTCTCCCTCTCTTTATTGTCATTGTAATATTCTTTATTATTGGTGCTACTTTTGCCTACTTCCTTGTTACGCCTGTGGTATTAGAATTCTCTGCGAAATTATTTCCTGAACTTCCCAATAGATGGGATCTTGACAATTACATTAGTTTTATAACAAAGTTAATCTTAGGATTTGGTATTGCATTTGAACTGCCAATAGTTATGGCTTTTCTTGCACGGATTGGCATTGTTGATTGGCGTGGTTTTAGCAGTAAACAACGGCATGCATTATTAGGTATAGCTGTTTTATCTGCCATATTAACCCCCGCAGATCCATGGTCAATGCTACTCATGGCAATACCCTTATTCCTTCTTTATCAACTCGGTATATTCTTCGCGTTCCTCATGGAAAAGGAGGCTGAAATATAATGGCAAACGAATCTTTAAGACAGCAACTCGCTAATCTATATAAGCTACAAGAACATGATAGAGAGTTGTTGTCATACCACCGACGGCTAACAGAAATTCCAAAACACATAGAGAAGTTAGAGCTAAGTGTAACCAAATTCAAGACTGATATTTCTACTAAGACTGATGAACTGACGGAAATTGAAAAGAATTTACGGTCAATGAATGTAGAATTAGAATCAAACGAAGAACAAAGAGAAAAATATAGAAACGAACAAAGAGAAGTTACCTCAAATGATGCATATAACGCCCTTGAGAACCAAATTGAATTCCTTGATCAGAAAGACCTTGAAACTGAAGAACAAATTTTAGAACTTATGGAAAAGGTTGATTCCCTTAAGGTGGAATTGGATAAACTCAGTGATGAAGTCGCAAGTGAAGATCAAATCAAATCTAAGAAAACAGCAGAATTTCGCAAAGAACAGAAAGTATTAAAGGCAGATATAGATCTGAAAATAAAACAAAGATCCGAATTTCTGCCAAATATTGGTAAATCTCTTGGGAATCAATATCAGAAATGGATAGAAAGAAATAAGGGCGATTTTGTCGCTTTAGGGAAAAATGGAACATGTGGGAGTTGTCGTTTAACCATACAACCCCAAAGTCTTAAAGAAGCACAGAAGTATGAAAAATTAGTCTATTGTTCAAACTGTAAAAGGGTTTTATATGTTGAACCACTCTCTAACGATGAACCATATCCTTAGTCTACATAGCGAAAGAATATTAGCTCAAATCACATCAATTTCGTAAGAATAAATGCCATTTCTAAATATTAATTCACAACCTGAAATAAGTGTCTTTGATGGTGTAAAAATTCAAACCATACATGGTGAGAAAATAATGCTCTCCTATGTTCATTTAGAACCACATAGTATAGTGGCAGAACATAGTCATCCTCACGAACAGATGGGGATGGTATTAGAGGGTACATTCGAATTAACTATTGATGGTGAATCCAGAACACTTAATAAAGGGGATACTTACTTAATTCCATCTAACATAAAACATAGTGCCAAAGCTTTTCATAGTCCGGCTATTGCACTTGATATATTTAGTCCACCAAGGGAAGATTATATCAAGTGAATGAAAAATTATATATACCAGTTCAATCCTTACAATCTACAGGATTAGTCAAAGCAGGTATTAGTCAACGGTTAGGTGGAGTCAGTCCTACACCATACAGTTCATTAAACTTAGCAACACATGTGGGTGATAAACAAGAAAATGTCTATAAGAATCAACAGAGATTATTCGAACAGACTGGGATAAGTAAGTTAAAATATTGTAATCAAATACATAGTGATACAGTTATTAATATAGATGAAATTTCTGACGCATATTGGAATGGTAATTATGGTGAAGATTCCCAGCCAACCGGGGATGCTTTAATATCAAAAATCAATAATGTAGCTTTAGGTGTGTTTACAGCAGATTGTGTTCCAATATCTATTTTAGATGTTGAAACTCCTTCTATAGCTATTGTTCATGCAGGATGGCGTGGAACAATGGACCAAATTGTTCTTAAGTCTCTTGAGAAATTGAAAAACGAATATGGAACTAATTACGAAAGTTGTCTAATCCATTTAGGGCCATCTATTCAGAAATGTTGTTATGAAGTAGGGTCAGAATTAATTTCTCAGTTTACTCTGAAATTCGGTAAATCTGTTGCTTATGAGAATCACCTTTGTTTACATACAGCGAATGTTAATCAGTTGATTGACTATGGCATTGCTGATAATTCCATTTCAATTTCATCATTTTGTACCTCTTGTAATCTGAATCTTTTCTTCTCTTATAGAGCTGAAGGTGGAAAAACTGGTAGGATGTTATCATATCTACAATTATTATGATATTGATTCATTAGACTACATTCTTGACTGAATTAAACAGTTTAATACTTTTTCATAAGGCTTAACAGAAGATTTCCTTTAAATTCGTTAGATATATCCTTAAATAAACACAATAGAATAAGACAGGTTGGTATCATTACCAAGTCTAATCTTATTTGCTTTATTGTAGAATAAATGGTATCATTAAAATACCGATTATAGGTATTTAGTTGATATTGAGTGAGGATTATAATGCGTTCATTATTTTTCACTCTATCAATGTTATCCAGTCTAATCGGACTTTTTTTTATATTGCGTGGATATATCCATCCAGCATTGTATACTAAGGAATTATCAAAAGAAAATACTGCTGCTGTTAAGGTTACCCAAGTCTATACAGAAGCTACTTATCGGGTAGTTTTAGGTATTGGTTTTACTTCACTCGCTATTTTTTACGTAATATCAGGATTATTAATTTCGACCGATGAAGTAAAAAAAGAAGTAACTTCATTTATCAATAAATTATTGAAGAAACACTCTGTATCATCAGATTCAGATACTTCTCAAGACGGTAAGGATGAATCTTGAATCAAGTTATACAGAATCTTGATAAAGTTAAACAACGCATTACAGATGCTGCACATAGGAGTGGCAGACTTCCAGAAGCCATCAAACTTATTGTCGTTACTAAAGGAGTTGAGGTCTCAAAGATTCAGGAACTTATTGCAGTAGGGGTTACTGATATCGGTGAAAATAGAATACAAGAAGCAGAAGAGAAATATGAAATTATCACTGAAAAAAAACATGGACAGATAAAAGAAAAATATTCTGATAATAAATGTCAATGGCATCTGATAGGACATCTACAGAGAAATAAAGTAAAGTCAGCGTTAGAGATGTTCTCACTCATACATTCAGTAGATAGCATTCGATTATATAAAGAGATATCAAAGAGATCTATAGATAAACAACATCCAATAAAAGTCCTTTTACAAGTCAATACTACAGGTGAAGAAAGTAAATTCGGTATTGGGGTAGATGAAGTATTAACTTTTATTCAAGGCACTCAGAATTATCCTAATGTAAAAATATGTGGGTTAATGACAATAGGAATATTTAGTAATATACCAGAGGATAATCGACCAGTTTTTGAATTGCTTAGGAAAGTTTCTGATAAAATTGAACAAGAAAAATTTGATGGTGTTGAGATGAAGTATCTATCAATGGGTATGACAAATGATTTTGAAGTTGCTATTGAAGAGGGAGCAAACTTAGTTAGAATTGGAACTGCTATCTTTAATACTGATAATTAAACAGTTTTTAATCATGTATTGTTTGAAGTCGATACTGATTTCAATTACTAATGTGGAGTAATAGATAATAAATGGCAATTAGTGGAGAAAACCTAAAATTAGGTGTTATTGGTATAGGTAAAATGGGAGGTATTATTGTCAGAAGTGTTGTCAATAATCTGCTTTCTCCACAACAAATCTCAATTGTTGATCTTGATCAAGAGCTTGTTTCTCAATTGTGTAATGATACAGGTGTGACGGCAGTATCAAATATACAGGAATTGGTAAATACTTCAGATTATATTTTATGTGCTGTTCCCCCTATTGGTATCCCACATATCCTACCTCAGATATCCCAGTGCATAACAGAAAAACAGTGGTTGATTAGTATAGCGGCGGGTGTGTCCACACCGACTTTGGAAGCATATTTTACATCTCCACCACCAATTGTTCGAGTTATGCCAAATATCGCTGCATCCGTTGGTGCTGCTGTTTCTGTATTATCCAGGGGGGTTGCTGCAAATGAGGAACATCTGAGTCAAGCACAAAAGATTTTTGATTGTTGTGGAATTACGCTTATCATGGAGGAACACCATATTAATGCTGTAACTGGTGTTAGTGGTAGCGGTCCTGCCTATGTTGCCCTTTTTATTGAAGCTTTAGCTGATGCAGGAGTACAGGTCGGTCTTTCTCGAAAAGATGCACAAACACTGGCAATCCATACCGTATTTGGTACAGCGTCAATTATGAAGGAATCTAATGAACATCCTGCTAATCTAAAAAATCGTGTAACAACACCAGGTGGTACAACAGCTGCCGGATTGCATGCACTTGAAAAAGGTGGATTAAGGTCGACAATTGCTGATGCTATACTTTCCGCCACAAAACGTGCTAAAGAACTTGATTCAAGCAATTAGAAAGGAAAAACTCTGTGGATCTTTTGGCTTATATACTAAAAAATCTATTAAATCTATATATGCTTGTTGTTATCCTTAATGTAATTCTCTCATGGGTTGTTTTTGGCACAAGAAATTCTGTAATAATTGAGATCTATAAGGTTTCATCACAATTAGTTGATCCGCTATTGCAACCGATACGATCAGTTATCAATCCGATTACTCGTAACATTGGAATTGATTTTTCTCCAATTGTATTAATTGTACTCTTAAATATCCTTGAATCTTGGCTATAAATATTTTGTAGTAATTCTACTTAAAGAAAATATAAACCAAAACCAGTCTAATGAAAAAGGCGAAAAACCCTACACGGAACTCTAAAGAGAATCCTTCTAAGAGTAATACCCGTAAAAAAACAGATTCCGTTAAAACCCCAAAGCCATCATTTGAATACAGACTTGAATCCGATATAGTAAGATTTTGGTCTGAACAAAACGTCTATTTAAATAAAGAAAACACCTCTGATGAATTAACTTGTGTGATTCGGGAGATGCCTACTCCTGTCTCTACTTTTAGTTTTGATACGTTAAAAGGAAAAATATACCAAGATACATATCTTAAGTATGAGTTGATGCAAGGGAATTCTGTTAAATACACACCATTATGGGAGACATTTCCATTTAATATAGAAACTATTGTAATAAGAGAAAATAAAACTACTGCTAATATGTCTAATTTTAGAAAACAGTGTCGACAAGTTTTCTCTCAACATTTAAAATCCCAACAAGAGAAGTTTATTAATCTTGGGATTTTTGCTGATTGGACAGCTGCAGAAAAATCATTAGACACACGATATGAAGCTAAAATATTTAGTCATTTTGATAGATTACGCGAATATAGTTTCTTAAGAGATGAACTTAGACTTAGTGATTGGTGTCCAAATTGCATTTTGCCACTTGAATCAGGAAAAACAGTTAACACCGTTTCTACATCAGAATTATTTACTTATGTTAAGTTTCCTCTGAATATCGGTTTTGAAGACTTTGGAAAGAATGTATACTTTACTATACAAGTTATACAAAATCAACTATGGGAAGTCGCTGGAACTATTGCATTAGGAATTACTAATGATGTCACATATTGGCTAACACACTATCAAGACGATTATTTAATTTTTGCTGAACCTCATCTAAAGAAATTTGTGGGTAGAAGCACAAAACCTAAAGACTGTCCTACACCTGTTGCCAAAATAGATGTTGAAAAACTTAAAGAGTGTTCTCTCACACATCCTCTCTATTCTCTAAATGAGGTGCCAATTGTCAGTATACCAGAGGGGATGATCCCTAAAATTGCTGAATATGATAATCGCAGGGAATTAGAGTCTGGTATCATTCCCATAAATCCATCACATCATACATTAAGTTATTATATCTTAAAATCTTTAGATGAATTTCAAGAAACTGAATTAAATAGATTCGTACATTCCACCTCAACAGCACCAGTATTTGACGAAAATGGACGCTTTACTGAAGATGCAGACACACTTTGCGGATTATATCTGCCACAAGTTACGCCGTTTATCACAGATGAATTTGATGCCAAAGGATTATTAATCAAAACACGTAAACAAAAGGCAAAACAACATCAATGTCAAATCTGTGAGGGATCCTCAGTTTCTCGACCTTACCGACACTGGGTTTTTTCATTTTTGGGGAGTGAAATTAAAGATGAAGTAACCAATTCAACTGAATATTGGCAACATTATGATGAAAACCTAAGAAATCTAATTTATGCGGAAATAATAAATGTGGATGAACTGCCTGTGTCATCTGAAAGACAATGGGGCATTCCGCTGCCTATACTAAGATGTGATAACTGTAATGAATTATTGTCAGATAAGAAAATACTTAGATCTGTGAGAAGTTCTATTCGACGCGGTGCTGAACAATGGTTTCGTTTGAGTGTTGAAGAAATTTTACCAGCAGAAACTGTTTGTGAGAGTTGTAATTTTAGAGAATTTAGAAAAGAATCTACATATATACAAAGCAACTTTGCCAATTTATTACAAGCACTTGATGCATCTGATTATAAGAATACTGCTCATGAATCAGTCGGAAGTATTGCATTTGTTCCTGAAACAAAATTCATTAAATGGGTGGGACAGTTAAGTATACTTTCTGCTGCTCTTCAACAGAGTAGACCAACAAAGGATAGTCAACCGTATAAAAATCTACATTTAATACCATTGTCAGGTGTATCGAGCGATTCTGAAATTCAAGAGAGTTTTATTGAGAAATATCCCGCAGATGTGGTAAGAATTGTTTCTATTAGCGGTGACCTACAAAATACGACCTCTGATGAGGAAGATTCTGAATTACTTGAATCACATATAAAAAAGTATAATAGAAAATATATACAATTAAAAAAAGTGTTAACAAACACTATTGATGTGTGTATGAAGGTTGACGATAGTCAGAATACAAAACGCAGGAGAAGGAAATCCTTTAATCCGAATACTTTTAAAATCGGTGAACTTAATGAAACTGATTTATTAGCTATATCAAAAGTTAACAACACTATTAGTAGTATAGACATAGCATATAAAACAAAAGAATTTCATACTATTTTTAATTTATTATCGGATTTATGTCTAAAAGAATTAGATCAATATATACAATTATCACAGAAAACGCTTACCAAGAAGAACTTCCAGTCTTTGCAAAGTTCTATCACTGCAATTTTAAAAGTTGTTATTCAACGACTTGCTCCAATTGCACCATTCTTAGCAGAAGATTTAAACACAGCCGTATTTACATCATCAAAAAGTATTTTTGAAGAAAAATGGGTTGAATTACCACAAACTAATTGGAATGATGACATGGTTAAGGAGTGGAAGACTCTCATTTCAAAAAAACTATAGATAAGAATTTGAAAATGGTGAGTAAAATAACGTGTTGAATAATATTAGAAACATAAAGTCAGTCTTACCATTGTTTTTCGTCGCAGTCCCAATTTTTGTCCTTGATTTTTTGACAAAGATGTTGGTTCAAATGTATATTCCTAAAGGGACAGGATTCTCGGTAATACAAGGTTTTTTCAACTTACGTCATGATAGAAATAGTGGTGCTGCTTTTGGTATATTAGCAAATCAACGCACTTTTCTTGTTCTGGTAACTATCGTCGCTCTCATTTTTATCTTCTTTTATTATTTTCGATTTAGACACAGTGGTTGGATGCGTATTTCACTTGGGTTTTTGTTAGGCGGTGCCCTGGGGAACTTCTATGACCGAATTGTATTAGGGGAAGTGGTCGATTTTCTCCAATTTGGAATTGCAAGTAAAAGACTATACTGGCCAACTTTTAATGTAGCTGATATTTCTGTTTGCATTGGGGCAGGTACGTTAATTGTATATCTTTTTCGTCTTCAAAGTACAGAATAAATATGGTCTTATATATGATGGATAAATCCACTGAGGAATTCGTCTACTCGACTAATATTAGGATATTAAATCAATGAATAAATGTAAAATCTTATACAGTTTTCTTCTATTATCTCTGTTTTTAATGATTACTAATCATACACAGGCACAATACCCTTCACAACAGACGCAAGAAACTCCTGATACTGAGTATACTGAAAGTGCAATCAGGAGATTCGAAATTGTCACCTTAAGTGCTCTACCTTTCACTGCAGTTCATAGTTATTTAGGTGTACGTGGACTACAGATGATACAGCAAAATAAGATCGCACCTGTGTTAACACCTAAGAATTATAGAATCATGGGAATAAGTGCAGTTTCCTTGTCTCTATTTATAGGTGTATGGGATTGGTTACATACTCGTGATGTTGATAGATCTGCCCCAAGTATCCCTGGACGAACACCCCCATCTCAAGAGGATGATGAGATCCCTGATGACGGCACCATTGCAAGTGCGACATATTATGGGCTATATTCAAGGAATATATATTGGGATATTCATTCTCAGAATGAAATTGACTCTATGAAACCAATATGTACCAAATTGAACAATTGGATGAACGAACAACCAACCCTTATTTCTCTCACATTGCTTGAAATGAGATTCTAAGCCTTAGATTCTTCTTTGGTGGTTAATCCATTGCAACTTATAATGAGATTGCTTTGAAAATGCGTATTCTATTTATGGGAACCAGTGAATTCGCTGTTCCTGCATTAAATGAACTTATTACACGTGAGTTTAATATCATTGCGGTTGTAACACAACCCGACAGACCTAAAGGTAGAGGAAAAAAACTCAGTCCAACACCTGTAAAATCAGTTGCTACAGATTTAAATCTACAAATAATTCAACCTGAGAAAATTAGAACAAATGAATCCGTAGAACAATTAGTAAGTCTCCAACCTGATGTTATAGTTGTGGCTGCATTTGGACAACTTCTACCTAAGACCATTTTAGATATTCCTCCTTGTGGAGTCATTAATATACATCCATCCATACTCCCAAAATACAGAGGGGCAGCACCAATACAGTGGGCAATAATTAACGGAGAAAAGGAGACTGGTGTGTCTCTCATGTTATTAGATCAAGGGGAAGATACTGGCGATATAATTTCTATTGATAAAATGATTATTACTGATGAAGATACAGCGGAAACTGTTCATAATAAATTAGCCATTTTAGGGGCAGAACGACTGGCGGATTTATTAGCAAACATGCCCAGAGATAATACCCCATCTGCTATTCCTCAGAATCATAAACAAGCAACACATGCACCGCGCCTAACTAAAGAGATTGGATACATTAATTGGACTGATAGTGCTAATGACATACATAACCTTATACGGGGGACCATCGGCTGGCCTGGGGCTTCAACCGTATATGGTGAAGGACTACAAGTAAAAATTACAAAGTCTATAACTCAAAAAAACAAACAAATAGAGGTTGACAGGACTGTAAATACACAACCGGGAACAATCATTGTTTCACCTGAACGTAAATTGTCTGTAGTTACAGGCGAAGGTGATCTTCAGATTGAGCAAGTTCAGCCTGCCACTAAATCAGTTATGAAAGTCAAAGACTTTATCAATGGATATCAGATAAAAACTGGTGATCGATTCTATTCCAAAAATTCTAATTGCAAATAAGAAAATAAGATCCGAATATGAATAAACTTAACAAAGTATTATTCCGATTAAGTAATGTCGCAATATATCTACTCATTGTAATGACAATTATCGGATTTCTAATTGGTATGATTGTAATTCCCCAATGGGTTAAGTCTACTGAGATCTTAGTTCCAAATCTGGTTGGAAAGGATTATTGGCAGGCTGTTGATTCACTTGGAAACATAGGCCTTAAACCTGACGATATCATTCAGGAATCGAATAGTAATGAACCAAAAGGTAAAATAATTACACAAGATCCACCAGCGAACTTTAGTATTAAACCACACCATAAAGTCAAACTTACTGTAAGTATTGGAACGGATCTCTCACTGGTACCATCTGTTATTGGTAAATCAATTGATGCTGCATACGAAACGTTGCAAACCGCTGGATTTCAAGTGAACACATCTGCACGAGTACATTCATCTCAATATCTGCCAGATATTGTAATTGCACAATCCCCAGCTGAAAATAGTAAGTATATAATGGATACCGAAATTCACTTATTAGTTAGTAAAGGTAGAAAGGCACAGAATATTGAATTACCAGATTTAACAGGTCAACCATTAAATGATGTTCTACACACACTTCAAGAGTTAGGAATGGATGTAGACGTAAACTATAGTCCTCACCCAACTATCCCTACTGGAAACATTATTGGACATAAACGTTTCCTACAAATTGGTGATCAAATCACTCTTAATGTTAGTGGTCAACGAAATCTAACCGAAAATACAGGTAGATGGTTGAAACACAAACACACTGTTACTGAAATCGGGAATTTAGCAAAAAAAATTGAGATCATGATTGTAGATGCATATAGTGAACGTAAAATGACACCTGTATACTATTCACCTGGTACAGTTATCGACTTAGAGAAAATGAGAATTCGAGTTTTTGGTCCTACGCTTGTCATTGTTTTTGAAGATGGAAAAAAAGTAGCTGAACGCCAATATCAGTAGAAAATTCAATTATAGAAATTAAATCTAACAAATAATCACTATTAGGTATAAATGAATAACAATAGAGCAGACACCCCTAAAATCGCCCCTTCTTTATTAGCTGCTGATTTTAGTTGTTTTGGGGATGAGGTACAACGTGTAACTGATGCAGGGGCAGATCTACTTCATTTTGATGTTATGGATGGTGCCTTAGTTCCTAATTTTGGGATAAGTCCACCTCTAATTGCATCTGTACGTGATAAGACTGAGCTTGTTTTTGATGTTCATATAATGGTTACCCATCCACTATCATATATTGAGGCACTCATTGACGCAGGATCAGATATAATTACATTTCATATTGAATCGCATGATGATCCAAATTTAGTTATTGAAGCAATAAAAAAACATAATGTATCTGCAGGAATTGCATATTCTCCAAATACAAAAACAGAAGCTATCATTCCGTTCCTATCTTCTATAGACTTAATTTTACCAATGAGTGTTGAACCGGGGTTTGGCGGACAAAGTTTTTTGACAAATACTTATAATAAAATAAAAGAATTGTATAATCTCATAAATGATTTAGAAAATACTCCTGATATATCTGTTGATGGTGGCGTAACAACAGAAATTAGTCCAATCGCAATTCAGAATGGAGCAACCATTCTTGTTGCAGGGACCGCAATCTTCAAGAGTAATTCCCCAGAAAAAATTATAGAACAGTTACGTACTGTTCCATTGAGCGAAACGTAAATGTGGTATGGATATGCATACCTTCTATGTGCCACCTAACGATGTAAGTGAAGATTTAAGTATGATTGATGGTTCAGAACACCATCATCTAAAAAATGTTCTGCGATTGAATATTGGGGATAGTGTACGAATTATTGACGGTATAGGAAACATACGAATTGCAAAAATAGCTAACATCCGCAACGATTCTACTATTATCAGCATAATAGACCACCATTTTCAATTAAGAAAGAAACCTGAAATCACTCTTTTTCAAGCTATTCCAAAATACGACAAGATGGAACTGATAATACAAAAAACCACTGAACTTGGTATTTCTAAGATTGTTCCTGTAAAGACAAAACGATCACTTCAAGAAGCTAATGAAAACCGAATTGACCGATGGAAAAAAATAATTGTTTCTGCAACTAAACAATGTAAAGCTGCCTGGGTACCAAAAATCAGTGAAGTATATGAATTCGAAGAGTGTCTAAAGAAGGTACATTTCTATGACAATAAGTTTATCTTGTGGGAAAAAGAAGACGAAAATAAAATAAAAACTGTTGTACAAAATTCTAAAGATATTAATTCTATTGCAGTATTCATTGGTCCTGAAGGGGGGTTTGAAGAGGAGGAAGTCAGGTTCGCAATGAATCGTGGATGTAAACCTGTATCATTAGGAACGAACATACTAAGAACTGAAACAGCTGCAATTGCCATAACTGCAATATTAAATTATGTATATCAAAACTAAGTGGTCAAGATGATTATGAAAACAGCAAAACTTATTACAATGGGATGTAAGGTAAATCAATATGATACGCAATCTATGAGAGAGGCACTGGTTCAGAATGGGTATGAGATTGTTGATGATGAGCATCATGCTGATTTATATCTAATTAATACTTGTACAGTAACAAACGTAGCAGATCAAAAAGCACGGCAAACTATACGAAGAGCAATACGACATAATCCAAACGCAGATGTATTAGTTACCGGGTGCTATGCAGAAAGCGACCGGAAAACAATTGAGTCTATTCCAGGTGTGACATTTGTTTTTGGGAACAGAGAGAAGGCTGAATTTCAATCATATCTTGATAAATTAACCTCCGATACTCCTATTCAGATACAACCTATACAACATGATGCCATTCGTGAACATGCAAGATTTAGTAGTGGAGTAAGTAATGCTGGAAATAAAACACGAGCTTTCATTAAAGTCCAAGACGGGTGTAGTGCTTTCTGTACTTACTGTATTATTCCTTATGTAAGAGGTAGAATGACGAGTCGTTCACTCACCGATATCGTAGAAGAGACAAATCGCATCGCTGAAAGTGGTATCAAGGAAATTGTAATTACCGGGGTTCATCTGGGGGCTTATGGGCAAGATACTGGTAGAGATAAAAATATAGCAGATATTTTAGAGAATATACACGAAATAAATGGGATTGAGCGTATCAGATTCAGTTCAATTGAACCTATGTATTTTCCTGATATACTATCAGAGCGTATGTCAGTGCTGCCTAAATGTATGCCTCACTTCCACTTACCAATCCAATCAGGTTCCGATTCAGTTTTACGGAGAATGCGCCGAAAATATTCTACAATAGAATTCTCACACCTCATTGATACATTACGACAACGTTTCACCGATGACGTTGGTCTTACCACTGATATAATGGTCGGGTTTCCTGGAGAAACTGATACGGAATTCAAGGATTCTCTTCAATATGTTAAGGATATTGGTTTTAGTCAATTGCATGTTTTCCGTTATTCTCCACGTAAAGGTACACCGGCTGCAACCTATCCTGATCAAGTCACACCTTCTGTATCGGTAGAACGTAGTAAAGAAATGATTGCATTAGGAGAAGACCTGAGTAGATCCTTCCGACAGAAGATGATTGGTAAGCTAAAGGAAGTATTAATTGAAGATAGCAGAGAGGGTGAAAACAATCAATTGGCAGGATTTACCGATAACTACATCAGAGTGCTTATTAATGGTCCTGATAATGCTGTCAATGAAGTTCTACCGATTAAATTAACCTCAATTTCTAATGAATATTTATTTGGCAAATGTGCATAATTAAAATAGCCAAATTGTTTTTATTTGAATGACAGATTATCTTGGAGGAATTTTTGAAAAAAATAAATTTTGTAATTATCTTACTTGTTATTGGGATAACAATTACTGGATGTGAAAAGATAACTGATACAGTCATCATGACATCAGATATGCCAGACACCCAACCACTTACTGTGATGACA
The DNA here is from genome assembly GCA_022394755.1 of Candidatus Poribacteria bacterium. GTDB lineage: Bacteria > Poribacteria > WGA-4E > WGA-4E > WGA-3G > MSPOR6. The sequence goes on along the minus strand of JAGFCA010000017.1, from coordinate 12,374 downwards.
TATAATGTATATGTTGGCAGTAGTGCTGAACCTCTCTTAAACGTAGAAAATATATTTCAAGTTCCTACAGAAGTAGCAAAGATGTATGATAATGTGATGGCATCCGATTTTCCAAGTCGCGCTTTGGCAATTGCCAAAAGTATAAAAGAATATCATCCACATATTATCGGATTACAAGAAATTTCTCTAATACGTCGACAAAGTCCAGGAGATTTTATACCAGATAACCCTATAATGGCTGAAGAAGTAGTCCTTGATTATCTAAAAATACTGATGGATGCATTGAACACCGAAGGTCTAAACTATCAGGTCGCTGCGCAGGTTGAAAACTTAGATGTCGAAATGCCAATGATTTCTGACACAGGTTTAGATGATATAAGATTAACTGATTATGATGTCATACTTACTCGAAACGATGTTGAAATTTCACGACAAACGAATTACACCTATGAAAATAAGCTTATAATAGATATGCTCGGTTTAGATATCAAGAGAGGCTATGCAGCCGTAGATGCTACTGTGTCTGGTACAACATATCGTATAGTTAATACACATTTAGAGGCATATACCGAAGAGAATCGTATACAACAAACAAAAGAACTCATACAGATACTTGCTGATGAGACTTTACCAACAATTATGTTAGGTGATTTCAATACACGTGCTCCAGATGGAAATGCATACCAACTTATACAGGACGCAGATTACTTTGATCTTTGGCAAATGGATTCTTCTGGAAATGGAAATACATGCTGTCAAGATGATGATATCCTCAATGAAGTCAGTGATCTCAAAGTCAGAATTGACCAAATATTTGTCCGTAATTTTCCAACTCCTTCTTCTGTACAAACATTTACTGTCGGAGATAAACAAGAAGATAAATTATTATCAGGTTTATGGCCCTCTGACCATGCTGGGGTTGTAGCATTGATATCTTTCTAAATGTCACTCTTATGAATAGATACATCAATTAATTAAGTTTATTAAAACGGTTATTTGAGAGTATATCAATTTTATTGAATATAGACCGTATACTATTTGAAGTAAACCGGAGTAATCGTCCTTTCTAATATCTAATTTCATTTTAGACAATGTAAATTCTAATTGGTATCTTAAAAATAAATAAGGTTATATTCATCTGTGATTACAAAGAAATATAACCTTATTTATTGTCTGAATTTTAATTAAATTCTTATTTAGGTTAGTTTTTACGTAACAGATATAATCCTAAAGCTCCATTCAACAGAGGTTGTACAGCATCGAATAATAACCATACTAATCCACGGATGTCATTTGAAACTGCTGTGAAGTCCCTACCCATCTCAAGTATTCCAAACCAATTCCAAAAGAATATAATACTACTAAATAGAAATCCATAAAATAATGTATTAGCTGTTATAAATTCTTGTAGACTTGAATCCTCTGTAACACTGCTCTTTCGTATAAACGAAAAAAGTATACCTAACACTAAAGATATTGCTGATAATGGATTTATATAATTCCATATCGGACTATATGGATTACTATTCGGGGCAGGATCAGATGTATGATATACTGGTTCAAGTATTGTTTGTAAGGCAATTATTATTGCTATTAATATCAAAACGATTCCGATAAATTTCTTTAAGGCATCCATAATTTCTCCTTCGAATTCTCAAAGTATTGATATCAAGATATAATATATTAATAAGGAATTATATCATATACCTTATTTTAGTTGATAGAATTTCTCTTTAACAGATGTTCGTATCTCTTGCTTTCATTAAAAACATTATAATATCTTAATGAGAATATATTATGAACAATTACATTTACAATAATTCCATTCTTGACATAGTTGCTATGTCAGCGGGTATGTTTCAATATCTGTAAGTAGCCTATCAGAGCTTTGAAATTAGTTATTGAATAGTTAACTTTAGAATCCAGAATTATACTCAAAGAAATTAAAATTATATAATTCGCAATAGACCTACATAAAATTGCTTTTTTCTAAGGAATTAATCACTATAATAGATATGTCAAACTCATAATTTTTTTTTAATAAGAAACTAAATTATAACTTGGCACGTATCCTATTTAGGACAATGCTATCTTAATTTGTTAGAAATAAATATAATTGCATCCCTATTAAATCTGGAAATTAATGTTAATTACTTAATTCATTATAGATAGTAGACAATCATAATTCTTTTAGTCGCTTTGTTGTTTATGAATGTATTATTCAATTAAATAACTGATTGAAGTGAGATCCTTTTAAAAGAGTTGAATCTATAATCCAATCAATTCAACTCTTTAATACTTGTGCATGTGGTTTTCATTCGATATTAAACCAATTCAACATACACCGATCTCACCCTAATATACTTTTTAAGGAGAGTATTAATGAATATTAGAAACACCACATTTTTCTTATCTATTCTATTAATTATTGGCTTGATAGCCGGTTTGTCAAGTTGTGGTAGGATGGGTGAATTGATTCCTGATTCCTCAGATCCCAATGATATTACTATTGGTGTCATAACCTCTCTGACAGGAAGAGATGCAGCCCCTTATGGACTACCTATGAAACGTGGGTTTATGTTAGCTCGTGATGAAATTAACGCAATGACAAACCTAAATATAAAATTCATACTTGAAGATGATAAGAGTACAGAAGATGGAGCAATTAAGGCTGTACAAAACTTAGTTGAGAGAAATGTATCTGCCATAGTAGGAATTGCTGTCTCTGATTACTTGGAAGATGCATTTCCAATTGCGCAAGAGAATGGTATTGTGGCATTTAGTTCTGTCTCTTCTGCTGCCGGTCTAAGTAGTATTGGAGATTATATCTTTCGTGCTGGATTGGCAACAAATAATATGATACCCAGTGGGATTATGATTACTCATGAAAAACTCGGGTATACAAAAGTTGCTACTATCTATGATAGTGACGATACATATTCCATCAGTAGTAATGAGGAAGTGGTCAAAGCACTCACAGCAAACGGTATTGAGATTCTAACACAAGAAACATTTAGTACTGGTGACACTGATTTTGCAATGCAATTATCCAATATTATGGATATGCAACCTGATGCTTTATTTATCTCTTCCTTGGCAGGTGAGATGACTCAAGTAATTATTCAAGCAGGAGCATTAGGTATAACCGATACCACTCAATTGATTGTTCCTGATCTAACGAATGCCGAAGTTCAAGCCGCAGGGAATGCTGCTGAAGGAACAATTGCTTTTGCAAGTTGGTTCAGTGAATCTGATGCCCCTGGAAACCAAGCGTTTGTCCAAAACTATATGGCTGAATTTGGTATAGAAGTTGAACCATGGGCAGCACAATCTTATGCTGCTTTATACATTCTTGCTAATGCCATCTCTAATGCAACAGATAACAGTTCCAGTGCCATTCGAGATGCACTTGCACAAACCAAAGATTATCCAACAGTCTTAGGTAATTTCTCATTCGATCCTAACGGAGAAGCTCTGTATAATCCAGTCGTTTTGATTGTCAAAGATGGTGTACTTCAAGTGCCTGATGTTGGTATAGATAGTCACCCTCAAGTTCCAGAAATGCCTGACGAAGGTACCACAGATGAAACTGAAATGACCGACGAAGGTACCACAGAGCATATTCAGTAATTCCTATCTCTTGATTAAAAAGAAGCCGTCATCAACTCACAGATGACGGCTTTTCTTTTTTACTGTATTTAATTCTCTAAATTGTTTCTAATAGGGTTCTTGATTAGTAAGCAAGAACATTTCAAATAAATAATATGTCATTACAAAGTTTTTATGGAATTGAATATTATTGGAATCTATCTTCTGTAGGAGAGATCTCCGAATCCCAATTCCTTGTCTTTCCAAAAGCCTCGGAGAGACGAAAGGTGTGTAACATTATACCATTTCTAATTGAAAATATTCTTTATTGTAGCACATTCTTCCAGATTGTACCCTTCCCCGCTTCATTTCTAAACAGTCGGTAATGAGAGAATAATTAATAGAAATGGTATAAATACAATTATTTTAATTGCAGATAAGTTTTAGGTGTAATCTGTTACTATTTTAAATACTATTTTAAAAGTCGTAAGAAGAATTACTTTTTAGTTCAATTATTGTCATTAACATGTGTGATTCACATGTAGGAATCGTTCAATTACGTGCCTCAGGAGTCACCTTTATATTCACCTGTTTTCCATCACGTAGGACAATCACATTTATAGGTTCTCCGATTTTTACAGCATCAAGCGCATAAGTATAGTCATAGATATTAGTTATCTTCTTACCACCAAATTCGACAATAACATCTCCTCCTTTCAAGCCAGCTTTATCTGCCGGTCCACTTGCACGGACTCCAGATATTCTAACTCCTACACCTTCCGTGGTGTAATCGGGGATAGTTCCAAGATACGCACGTAATGTATCCCGACTTCCACCTTCTGACGGACTTCGCTCAACTTTAACATATTCAGGACGTTTATCCGTATAGACTAATTCAGAGATTATACCGTATGCCAAGTTTGAAATACGTTCTAAACCAGCATAGTTAAGTGTATCTGGATCATCGGTCGGACGGTTGTAATCTTCGTGACCTCCTGTGAAGAAACTCAAGACTGGTATTTCCTTTGGATAAAATGCAGTAACATCAGTTGGTAAATACGGATCTGTCTGTAATGTGAGATCAAACCCTATAGGTACATTTCGTTTTTCAATTAACTTTGTCCATATTGGTGAGGAGCCTGTTCCTTGCAGTATTAACTTGTTATTACGAAGACGACCTACCATATCAAAATTGATATAAGCATTGATATTATGTAATGGTATGACAGGTTCATTAACAAAGTGGGTTGAGCCAATCAGACCGAGTTCTTCACCCGACCATAACGCGAAGATGATTCCTTTAGTAAATTTATCAGGATTATTATGATATTCTTGACTAAACATTTCTGCTAATTTCAATACAACGGATGTTCCAGAAGCATTATCATCAGCACCATTATGAATTTGACCTTGTTCATCTTTTCTTGCTAATGATCCAATTTCACCATGTCCGATATGGTCATAATGTGCACCAACGACTATATACTCCGGTGTTCCAGTTGTTTGATCTGGAGAGAACTTTGCCAGAACATTGTTATCTGTCTTCTTTACCTTCTCAATCGAAACAACAATCTTTAACTTTACATTTGGTAGAGGAAACTGTCCAAGAAAGTGAGGATTTTCATTATCCAAACCTGATTGTACATCAACCAATTGCTTTTCATAGTTAGAAAAAAGTGCATTTGCAACTTTACTTGTAATAGACACCGATACAATTCCAGAATCAGCAAGGCTACTGTCGAAATCAAGTGGAATCAACTCACCGGCATTTGGTGAATTTGGACCGGCGACTACAAGAAAAGCTAATGCTCCATTTTCACGTGCTTGCATTGCCTTATATCGAAGACCAGCATATCTATTTAGTTCTTGACGACGTTCAGAATCAATCTCTTCAGGGACATATCGTAAAGCCACTACTATCTTATCTTTTACATCTAATCCAGCATAGGAGTTATAACCTACACCCAGTTCACCGGGAACTGTAAGACCGTACCCAACGAAAACAACTTCTCCTTCTACCACACCATTTCGAGAAAAGGATAGAGGTAAAAAGTCTTCATTGACATTAAACTCGAATAGTTCTTTTGAATCTCCAGAGGTTATTTGGATATTGAACCGGTTCTCTTCTGTTATCACATTCCTGCCCGCGGTAAACTCAAATGTCTGAAAGAAACCTCCTTGTTCACCACCCGGTTGAAGGTTGAGTTCACGAAACTTCTCAACTATGTAATCTGCTGCACGTTTTGCCCCATCCGATCCAGTCATTCTTCCTTCTAACATATCATCCGCTAAGAATTCTACATGTTCTTGAATACTGCTCCTATTTTCAATTAGGAAATCTGGATAGTCTGTTTCAAAATGATTCTCGGAGTCTGATGATAATTTAGACTCTCTTTCATGTCTTGGGGAGATAGATATCGCTTGTAAAGCTGCTTTATGATTCCATGACGCAAGGTATAACTGTGAAATACTTTGACTATTTCGGGTTGAAGTCCAACATAACCGATTTCCATCAGGCGAAAAAACTGGCAATCCATCGAATCCTTCAGTTGAGGTTATTTGTACTGGTTCATGTCTACCTTTGGCATCAACTAAAAATAATTCAAAATTTGAGAAACCCAGTTTGTTTGAGGCAAAAATCACATATTCACCACTTGGATGAAAATAGGGTGCCCATGACATAGAATCGAAATCTGTTAAACGCTGCACCCTTCTCCCATCTAAATTCATTGTATAGATATCAGCTTTATTACCATCAGCTGAAAAATGTCGCCAAACAATTCGAGTACCGTCTGGGGTGAAGAAAGGTCCGCCATCATATCCAGGCATATCCGTCAGACGTTTCTGATTTGTTCCATCCGAATTCATGATGTATATCTCGCCAAAATAGGCAGGATCAACTTCAAACTGTTTTAATTCTTTAGCGGATAATTCTGCTTTCGGATAGGCATCGCGCAATGAACAAAAAACAATGTATTTACCATTGGGGGAGTAGGAAGCCTCGGCATCATATCCAGGAGTATCTGTCAATTGTACCAAGTTACTACCATCACGATTGGAAGTAAAGATATCCATTGCCTCATCATAATCCCAACTATATCGACGTTCTTTCCCAGATTCACGAAACGCTATTTCCTCTTTCTGTTTCCCTTCGGCAAATACATCGTGATGAGTAGATCCAAATAGTACTTCATCTGTACCTGGTCGAAAAAATGCACAAGTGGTCTTGCCTATCCCAGGTGAAACACGATGGGTGTCACCGGTTAATAGGTTAAGTAAATAAATCTGGTAAAAAGGGTTATCTAATTCTCTTTCACTTTGAAAAATAAGGTTATTTCCATCTTCAGAAAAATATCCCTCACCCGCCCGTTTTCCATCGTATGTCAGTTGACGGATATTCTCAAGAAATTGGGTTTCTTCAGCGGCACTGTAATGAATATAAAACATTACAAGAGAAAGAGTCAAACATAAAAATACTGCAGATTTCATGTATCGCATTAGAAATTCCTCAATGCTATCGGTAGATAATCGCATTTAATATTATTCAATTGTTTCACTTTATTACCAGTTGTTCTTATTAAATATAGTACCCATCATTATAGGATCAGACAAGTGTTGTTACAGTATATACATTATATAGTATGCTAAATAGAACAATAAAGTCTATGGATTATAAGATAGGTTCTAATTATTAACTGCCCTTGGATAATACTCGAATTATTTATAGATATTTGTTAGCCATTTCTGTTAAAAAGGTAAGTCCTTCAGAGGCAAGACTCTCAGCACTTGGGGCAATATCTCGCCAAATACATGTAGCCGCAGCGATTTCTTTAACTGCAGGTGTAAACGATTCGATAACTAACCATCTATCATAATTTACCTCTGCAAGTGCACCGAAGACTCCTTCCCAATCTACAAGACCTGTTCCAGGAGTTCCTCGATCATTTTCACAACAGTGCATGTGATGTAAATAATCACCTGTATTAATTATAGCATCTGCCTGATTTTTTTCTTCTATGTTCATATGAAATGTATCCAAATGAACCTTGAAATATGGACTATCTACTGCTTCACACAGTTTTACAGCATCTTCTGCAATGTTAACAAAGTATGTCTCAAATCGATTAAGGGGTTCGCTCGCAAGCGTCACACCATGTTTACCACCAAATTCTGCTACCTCCTGCAGACCTTCAACACACCATTTCCATTCCTGATCGTTCCTACCTCTTCCAACAAGATTACCTACAGCACTATACATCGGTCCAACGAGTGTATCTGCACCTAATTCTGCAATTACCTCTATCGTCTGTTTTAGATAACTCTTTCCGTTCTCACGTATTGTTGGATCTTCATCAATTGGATTTCTATCTCCTGCCATAATATTACATCCAATTGTTTCTATACCTGAATCCTTTAACAATGATTGCGTGTAAGGTATATCTACGGTATCAGGATCGAATATGGGAATTTCAACCCCATCAAATCCCATCTCCGCTACTTTCGGGATTAAGTCCGCAGTTTCTTTATCAAATTTATCTGCCCAAAGTAACAAATTTACACCAATTTTAGCCATTTACCAATCTCCTTATTTATTAACAGTAAATTATGACTTAATATCTACAATTCTAACGGTAATACGAGGAATTTAGTTGACTATCATAGTATAATGATTGTATGAAAGGTTTACCTATTTGTAATCCTATAAAAGTCAACGTTAATTTTGTAGGTGTTTTTCTTCTGTATAAGCGAACACTCAAATAGCATTTCCTCTTCCAGAAAGGGAGGTTTCAAGCAAATCCAGAATATAAAATCTCATATACAAACTCAAGAGAAACAACTAATCTAAATATCCAGTAATTATTTATCTACAAATTCAGAAGCCAGCACATAATAGAATTTAGTATTCATTGGATCAAGATTTTCTCTGAAATTTTCTTCAACTATATATTCTAACCGAGTTCCTTTTGGGAGGAATACTGGGTTTACATAATGGTAAATATCTAACCAGTCATCTAACCAGTCAATATCCGATTTCTTAATCCAAGCCAAGTTGATTTGTTCTTTTTTAGGGGTAACTCCAATTATTTTAATGTCATGTTCATCAACATTCATAGGCAATTGGATAGAAAATACAAAAACATCACTATTCATAGTAATTTCTTGTTCTAAGGGTGTTTGAGATTCCGATTTCAATGAAATAGTTTGTAACTTAGCAGTTTCTTGTTTCTTAGATACATATATACCTAATTTCAATGAAATGTGTTCTTCTTTTCCTGTTCCATTCAATAACACTTTTAAGATTATATCTGAACCCTTGGTTAATAAAAACCCTACACCATCTGGCAAAATGTTTGGAATAAATCCGTGAGACCATGTCCCAATTCTTACATCAAAATCTGAACTTATATCCTTCTTATTATCAGCAAGCGGTACAAATGTGGAAGATTGATTAGATCTATCTGTTATTTCAAATCCTGCAACTATACGTCTTACAGCTTTTGGATTTGTAGTTTTGAAATCTATCCCACGTATATAGTGATCTGTCTTAATTCCAGTATTAACCCGAAATACAATTGTATCCTGTTCTCCTACCGTTAGTTCCTTCATGAGAAATGGGATTTCATTGAGAATATCTGGTTCACCATGTGACCATTCTTCTTTTATTAATTTCTTAGATGTATCATCAACTTCACCCTTTGGTGTCCCTGCTTGGACCCAAGAAGAAATCAGTCCTACTTCATAGTCAGTAAGTAGCTGTGAATTAACAAAATCACCATATTCAGGATTCAATCTTGTAGGAGGCATAATTCCACTGTTAATACTTCTAAGAATCTTAGTGGCAGATGATTTAACTTTAATATAGTCATCAAATGCAAATGGGGCAATTCCATATTGATGATGACAATTTTGACACTTTTCTTCAAGTAATGGTGCAATGTGAGTTATGTATGTAACTGGATTTACTTCCACTACTTCAGGTAAATGAATTGTACAACCAAAGGCAGGTGTCTCATCAATTAATACTCTGTTTCCTTCAATTACTGCATTGAGGGCTTCAATCAAGTATTCATGCTTTACTCGAGTAACATATCGATTATCATCTATTGCACCCCGATACCGAAGAAGACCGGATGTATCAATTAAATGTGCCTGTGGGGTCATTGTAGCACTAAGATGTCTTGCTAAATTGCCATCGCTATCTTTTATGATAGGGAAGGTATACTCAGCTTTTATGAGATAATTTTTGACATCGTCAATAGAATCATTTTCATTTGAATACACGCCAATCAGTGAAACTTGCTTTTCTAAGTATTCTGTGTGCATACGTTTTAAACGCATTGCATATCTTTGTGCTACAGGACACTCTGTTGAGAGAAATACAAAAATAACTGGTCCTTGCTTAACTAAACTATCCAATTGGAAAGTATCGTCTGTTACGGATGTGAATGAGATTCCATCAAGTTTTGTCCCGATTTCAATTTTATCTGAATGTATTGTAGATTCTTGTATAACTCGATGCTTTTTAGGGATTGTATAGTCTTGAGCAAATGATGAAAATGTGAGTGTAAAGAACAGTAGAAGAATTGTGTATTTGTCTGTCATGGGTATTGGATAGAGTTATTTCGTATCTGTTTAATTTGTTAACACGAATATGACAAATGGTAGATTACCTTAACTTGCCAAATATTACTCTGGTGAAATCGGTGTATACGGTTTCAAGTTTCCATCTATATAAAGTATATTCTCATTTCACTGACTTCGTCAACTGTTTTTTCTGTTGGAGATGTGTAAAGAATTTGCGACTATTACTATCAATGTCTTTATAGTTTGTATTGCCTTATTCACAAAAAATAAAGAAATGTATGTATTATTACAGAAATCTATAGGTATCAATTTAGTATTTTCCAATTAATGGTAGCTTCCGTTTCCCGGGGAATGCAATAGATTTTCATACCGTTGATTCAAAGCATTCATAACGCTGATTTGGTAGTGAAGGAATGTTTATTACATAAAATCGAATTACCGTGAATATATTAACAACATTTAGTTAACTGGCACAAGTTCTTTAGATAAGATCTTAATACTTATAGTAAATAACGCCAATACAATATTACTCCACTGATTAAAATAAATAGATTTTTATATTTTTTATATTGACAGAAAATTGTATTTTTGATAGTATTTAGTCATATTAAGTATTAAAAAACTAAAATAAAATAAATAATTTATTTTTGCTTATTATGATATAGATGTTATTCTAACCCTGGACAAAAATTCTAACTACTCTATTTTATCTAAATTGTTAATTGGGTTAGATACATTCTATACATTGTTTTAAATATTAAACATTTTATACTTTCAATAACTATTTTTTAATTCATAAATTATTTTATTTAACTTCCTTAACCAAAAATTGTATTTTTGATAGTATTAAGTTATAAATAAAATATATATTACATCCTTATTAAGATAATATTAGCTTAATATAATTTTAATTTTAAAAATATTAACTATATCTTCTATTTTCGAATAAGAAATATAAACTATTTTATATACCTACTTATTTTATATATTATCTTAGTCGACTCTCACAGTGTCATTAGAGTTTACGATTTACCATAATGTTTTACATGTAATTTAGAAATGAACATAATTGTAAATAAAATAATTGACCGTTTTTGATAATAATTAGGGGAGAAACAGACTGTGAAAATATACCTGCCTCAAGGAAAGAAAATTCCTTTCATTCAAATAAAGCATTCACGTTCATAATTAATTTTTTACGTGGATGCTATTACCATTCATATCTATAGGATCTAATACAGCATTCGTACCGATTACGATATCTAACTTGGATTAATCATTATATTATAATACTATACCGATAATTCGTATAAATGCTAATCTGGACCTACATTCAGTATATTCATTAGATAACCATTCATGGTTTGATGTGTAACTTCCATTTCCAATACACATTAAATATTAGCATTCTCATAATATAATCGAATGATGTATAGATGTTTTATATCTATATCATATTATTTTTTATAACTATATTTAGGTGTATCTTTCTATTTATACATCTATTCATTATGTTATATCTATATTCATTTATACGATCAATACAAATATGATTGTTGAAAGGAAGAATATGTCCTGTAAATGTCTGTACATCATAATCATTATTACACTTCTAACAGGTTGTGGTGAATATGGTGATCGTATACAGAATATACTATCTCCAGATGAGGTAGAGGATATAGAAATAAATTGTACTCATGTATTAGGGGTCCCGTTCATCTGTGGTGTAAAGCATGAGAGAACAATCACAGAACGTGTTGAGATCATTGTAACTGAAGTAGTAGATATTATTGTGGAAGTAGAAGTCATTCGTGAAATTGTAACAGAAATAATTGTTACCAAATTCCAAACAATCTATATTACTACCGAACCAGAACTCCATGTCATAGTCTCTGAAGTCATTGAAAAAGTAAAAGAACTCGTACCCGAAGAAAACATTAAGGATGTACCGTTAGATGAAATTGTCGAAGAAGTCGCCAATGAGTTGTTGAAATAAAATCATTAATCAAAACCACTCATACAAATTGTATTAGTGTAATCAATCCAATAATAAAAGAGGTGAGTAAATAATCTATCCTTATTATAGTATGTTTTTTACAGACGAATAAGGATAAAAACAAATATGGAAAGCGATATTAACTTTAATATGAGGGTATCATTTAAAAGGTCTTATATTTATTTATCTAATTGAAGGACTTAAG